>NZ_AWWI01000028.1 GCF_002760615.1 Puniceibacterium antarcticum
GTCCTTTCGGTTGGGCCAGAGTCTATCTCAAACTGGATTAGCTGCAGGGGGCAACGTCACTACGTCAGATGAATAAAAGCAGACCTTGATTATAGATGCACGGACGGCCGCTCAGTCCGCAGTGCCGCCGCTCGCCCTCCGGTTTGACGCTAATTTCGTTTGCAAGTTTAGCGAAGGTCGGCAGTGAGCCCTCTTTGACAAATGCTGCATCTGCATAGAAGTGCGTAGCCTTGGTCGCTCGCTGACACGGTGCTCAGCTGGAACCATGACTTCTTCGCCGAAAGGTCCAAGGCGCGACGTTGTAAATTTCAGGAATTCGTCGACACGGCGAAGGTGTTTATAGCTGTCTTTGACAACTGAGGGTCCGAAAAATTATCCTGGCCGACAGTTACTTTAAATGTCGACCATTTGTAGAACCGCCCCTTTTACAGGGGCAGTTCTGCCGTCTCAGCAACAATAGTCGGAATTGAAAGGATATGCTTGTTCTATTGCGCCCTAGAGTATCTGTACTTCACCCTGAGCGACTGCGCAGGCAATGGCGAAGGCGTCCCGAGGTTGAGGTAAAAGGCCCTTCAGGTCGGTTTTTTGGGTTTCCAGAAACCCACCTGTTGCCGCGGCGTAGATCGACATCAACATGGGTGCCTGAAACGCCAGCAAGGGCAGCTGGGACAACCTCTCCCGCTCTGCGGCAAAAGAGAACGGCGTATAGGCTACACCGAGAGACTTAGCGATGTCCGACACGGAAAATGCTGTTTCTCCCGACAATTCGTAGCACCGTCCGGCGTGAGGCGCGGGCGATTTCAATACCGCAAGCGCCGCCTCCGCCAGATCCGCCCGGGCAACGGCAGAGATGCGACCCTGTCCGAAAGGTGCTGTAATGCTTCCGTCGCTTGGGGTGGCCAAGCTGCCGATAAGCTCCGCGTAAAGCCCGTTGCGAAGGATGGTCCAGGCCAACCCGCTGTCTTTGATGGCACCCTCTGTCCAGCGATGGGCCAAGGCGAACCCGAGGTGGTCACTGTCGTTGCTCAGGCTGGAATACACGATATGCCTGACGCCATGTTCGCGCGCAGCCGCCACCACCGCCCCATGACGTCGGATGACGACATCATCTTCCGCATAGCCTGCCGATGTCAGGAACAGTGTCTCCACGCCGCCAAAATCGAGCGTTTCCGGCCTGTCGAAATCCATCTGCCGGTCGGCATCCGCAGACCGGCTCGCGGTGATGACCGCAACTCCCACCGCTCTTGCCGCGGACACCAGTGTTGACGCAAGCTGGCCAGAGGCCCCGGTCACGAGTATCATTGAACTTCCTTTCCTACGACGTTCTCCGGTAACGTAGGGAAGTCGCAGCCCGCGCATAAGAAGGCACAAACATGTCCGTCACGCACACAGATGTTCGCCATTACGCTTCGTTGGAACCCTGTGGCTCCACCGATCACGTGGACTGCGGACTCAGGCTTGTGCTCGACCGATTGGGTGAGCAATGGACCGTAATGACCTTGGCGGAGCTTTCGGTTGGCCCGCGTCGGTATCGCGAGCTGGAGCGGTCACTGGACGGCATCTCGCAGCGCATGATGACCCTAACCTTGCGGCGGCTCGAGCGCGACGGCCATGTCTTGCGGCACGTGACACCGACAGTTCCACCCAGCGTCACATACGAATTGTCGCCGCTCGGTCGTTCCTTTGCGTCCCAAGTGGCCGCGCTTGTTGGCTGGAGTGCGCAAGTCAAGTCAGCGAAAGAGGCCGCTCAGAACGACTTCGATAGACATGGGCAAAAGTGATCAAGTCTGAGTTTGCAGGTTCATGGTTCACATACCACCTTTCCAGGCTCATTTGGCCTGAAATCAGCCAAAGCCACTTCGGACAAAATTTCGCTATGAACGTGCATGCTAGGAGGCGAACCTTCTCGTGGTGTGGGGTGAAAGTCCGTTCAGTCCGCAGTGCCGCCGCTCGCCCTCCGGTTTGACGCTGATTTCGTTTGCAAGTGCAGCGAAGGTCGGCAGTGAGCCCTAACTTCTTGATGCTGCGTTCCTCACGAATGT
Source organism: Puniceibacterium antarcticum (assembly GCF_002760615.1). Classification (GTDB taxonomy): domain Bacteria; phylum Pseudomonadota; class Alphaproteobacteria; order Rhodobacterales; family Rhodobacteraceae; genus Puniceibacterium; species Puniceibacterium antarcticum. The sequence goes on from NZ_AWWI01000028.1 coordinate 2,043, forward strand.
CAGCTTCAACGTTATCCATCGCGGCCAGGTTCGTTCGGGTCACTGGAGAACAGTGCGATCTTGTTTCCTTGTGGGTCACGAAGGTAACAGACATAGAACTGAGGTCCATACGACGCCCGAAAACCGGGCTGGCCCTCGTCGGAGCCGCCTGCCGCAAGTCCGGCGGCGTGTAGGTCACGAACTTGTTTCTGCGACTGAGCCTTAAACGCAATCATAACGCCATTCCCAGTGGTAGCGGATTGCCCGTTGAAGGGGGACTTCACGTAAAAATCCGGCTGAGCAGAGGGCCCATTCTGCTTTGCTGGCAGGATGTAGCTCAGGTCTCCATGATACTTTTCGAGCCGGTAGCCGAGCGCTGGGAGGAACGCTGAGTAGAAACGTTCGGCCTGTGACATGTCGTCCGCACCAACGGTGATGTAACCAATCATGCAATGGGGTTCCTCACACAAGCTTTAGCGACGGTGATGGTATCACCGTTCGACGCAGGAATACCAAGGGCGGGCGCAGCCATTGGAAGAGTTGCGGCGAAAGTTCACTTTGTCCGCAAACCGGCCATGAAGTTCCATAGAGACGGTAGAGCGCAGAGGCAACGAGACGTTCAGCTCAGACTTTGGACTGGAGGAGTTCGATCACGTTGTTCCAGGGGTCCACTAGGAAGGCGACCCGAACCTTCCAGTCATCGTTGTCGACAGGCTCCAGCGTGACCGTCACGCCGCGATCTCGCAGCGTCTCGACGGCCGCATCGACGTCGTCGACCCACAGGCCGAGATGATGCCAGCCCTGCGAGCCGAAGCTCGTGTAGAGGTCGTCACTCTTGGGGCCCCCCTCTGCGCCCGGACCGGACACGAGTTCGATCCGGAAGGTCGGATCGCCGGCCAGCGCCATCTCGGTGAAATTCATGCCGTTGAGATCGAACGCCCTCGTCTCGTGCATGTCCAGCTTTTCCCGGTACCAGTTCACTGCGGCATCGCGCTCGGCGACACGCAGTCCGACATGGGCTCCCCGGAGCGTTTTCAGGACGTTGGTCATGGTCTTTCCTTTAAGATGTCGCGCTCGAATGAGCGCGTGGTGGCAGAAGGTACCATCGGCTGCGTCCGGCTGATCCGTTCAAGCGCTCCTTACGAGCATCCCTTCTGGATTATCCGGCGTCCGATCCAGCCTCGCGAGTTCGGCTTGGTAGAGGGTGAAAACCCTGGTGCCCCGCTCAGCTAGTTTGGCAATATGCTGTCAATATATCGACTCTTGACATCATGCTGTCAAGACTGAGAGTTTGTTCCAATGGCCGCCGAACTGGAGTATCTCTGCCGATGTCGTCTGATCCGATAACCCTGCTCATCCTCGCGATCATGCGCGCCAATAGCCGTCTGATTTTAAGAGGGGACCAATTGACGGCGCCGCTCGGGCTGACGAGTGCGCGCTGGCAGGTATTGGGAAGCGTGGCGGAGGCGGGCTCGGCGCGGTCAGTCTCGGAACTGGCACGGGATCTCGGCGTCTCGCGACAGGGCGTACAGCGGATCTGCAGCGAACTGGTCGCAGAGGGCATCTGCGCCTATCAACCCAACCCTCGCCACAAGCGTGCAAAACTTGTCGTCTTCACTGCGGAAGGTCACCGTCGCTACGACCGCGCGATGGCGGTGCAAGCTCCTTGGGCGCGATCGCTGGCCGAAAACCTGACGCCCGAGCAAATTACATCCGCCACGATTGCCCTAGGCGTCCTGACAAGTCGCTTGGAGGAAGAATTGGAGGCTACTAGGACAACGGCTGCCGAATGACCTTGTCTTAGGTCTGAAGTAATGTCCGCTTCCGACATTGCTCAGCGAACTGCTCAGCGTCGTACAAGGGTCGGGACCGGACGTGACTACTCCCAGCAGGAGCAACGGCTTCGTCCGCTCACCAGACCCTCGTGCAGTGCGCGCCGCAAGTCCGGTAGGAGCCCACTGCGGTTATTGTCAGAATCTGCTTTGGGTTGCAAAGTTTGGCTAGGAAGAGTGAAAGGTGATGGATGGAACGGCCGCCAATCGAACGCTGGGGCATAGCGGCTGAGCTTGTTCCGCTGGTTGGGGGACACCGGAACTTGGTGTTCAAGACGGCCGGTCTCGGATTCGGGCGGGAGCTCGTATTCAAGTCTACTCAGCGACCTGAAGCGGCCATGCGCTGGCTTGCGGGGGTCCAGGAGATCGCTCGGGCGACCGGCTTCGTCGTTCCCGAACAGATGGCGGGCCGTAACGGTCATTTAGTCGAGGATGGCTGGATCTGTGAAAACTTCGTAGAAGGCGAGCCGTTCTCGCCAGAAGATGTTCCGTCCGTTCTTCCACTTGTCTTGGCTTTTCATGGCGCGACGGCCGGTGTGCCGCAGCGGCCAGGCTTCCTGTCCTCTCGCGACCTAATCCAAGAATCTTATGGCGGGGACGTGGATCTGCGCGCAATGCCTATCGATCTCGTGTCCAGCTGCCGCGAAGCATGGCTGACTGTTTCAGAGAGGATGTATGCCGTCATCCATGGTGATCTCAACTCCGGAAACCTGATCAGATGCCCGGATGGGCGTGTCTCTCTGATCGACTGGGATGAATGCCGCCGCGACCTGGTTTTGTTTGATATCGAGCCGTTGCGAGGGGGCGATGAAGAAGAGCGCAGGGCGCGTCTTGCATGGGAAGTTGCATGTTCGTGGCTGATAGAACCAGTTCATGCCAGACAGATCGCCACCCGGCTTTGAACGACCGTCCGAAAAGTCCGCTCTACCGACCTTCACCATCTGAAAATGCTGCACGATGGAGGAATGGCCGGTCTGGTGCAGCCGCACCGCAGCGATTGAAAGCGCGATCAATGGCCGGTTTGGGCCGTCCGTGAAGACGGCCCATGCCTTTAGATTTCGATAGCTTCGGCGATAGCCAGCGCATCTTCAAGCTCAACGCCCAGGTATCTGACAGTGCTGTCCATCTTGGTATGGCCCAACAACAGCTGGACTGCCCGAAGGTTGCCCGTCTTCTTATAGATTTGGGTCACCTTCGTTCGCCGCATCGAGTGCGTGCCATAGGCGCTGGCCTCCAGACCAATGGATGTCACCCAGTCACGGACAATACGCGCGTACTGGCGGGTCGAGATGTGAAGCCGTTCGTGAAAACGCCCAGGCCAGAGGTATTCGGATCCGACCATTAGCGGCTCCCGCATCCACCTTACGAGCGATGCACGTGTGCCTTCAGAGATTTCGAAGCGCACAGGTTTCTGGGTCTTGCTCTGCAGAACTGACGCGAGTTCCTTGATTTGACCTGACGCCATGACATCGACCACCTTCATCTTCACCAGATCGCAGCCGCGCAGTTTGCTGTCGATGGCAAGATTGAAAAGGGCCAGATCGCGGTGGTTCTCGGCCAGCTCCAGCCGCACCCTGATAGCCCAGACATGTTTGGGCTTAAGCGGTCTTTTCTGGCCGACGATCCGGCCTTTGTTCCAGGCTGGACGCAGTGCGCGGATGGCGGGTAAGTTTGGTGTTTCCATGATGAATCCTCCAATCCACCACGCCCTCCCACATCGACAACCCGACGTTGACAAGACATCATAGCACATGATGCTGCGTTGCATCGCAGGTCAGCTTCGAGCCCAATGCTGCCTCCCGGGCCGCCTTGGCATGAAGTGTCAGCTCAGCTGCTGCTGCATGATCGAGGACGCATTGTAGCAGTGGAAAGCCGCGATCTTCCCGTCCTTCATCCTGAAGACATCGCAGCAGGGGACGTCGATGACCTTTCCGGTTGCGGCAAGCGGGCCCGACGGCGTCATAAGCGTGCCGCGATGCGTGCCGCGGATGGCCAGTTCGACGACTACCGTATCGCCCGATACATCGATGCTGAAAAGCTCCCGGTGAATGTCAGGGAAGGCTTCGGCCATCCCGCTTGCGACGAGCGCGATATCGGAGCCGCGGAAATCCATCTGAGTGGGAATGTCGCGGGCGTAACCGTCTTGCCAGAAGTAGGAAAGAAATGCCTCGACGTCGAGGGAGGTCGCCTCGGCCGACGCGTAGAGCTTCCGAATGGTGTGCTGATGATCCGTCATCTTGGTTGCCTTTCCCGAACAGGGCATGGAGTTTAGTAATTGGCCGCGGCCATGGCATCCAAGTAGACACAGGATTACCTGAATGGTAGAACCTACCAAAAGGTAAGGGCAAGATTGACATGGATCGAACGAACACGCCCTGCGGTCTAGACGTGGCGCTGGCCGTTATTGGGGGCAAATGGAAGCCGCTGATACTCTTTCACGTCCAGAGCGGGCCCACGCGCTTCTCAGAGATCCGACGACGCGTTGGCGGTATCAGTGAGAAGGTGCTGATCCAGCAACTGCGCGCTCTGGTGGAGATGAATGTCCTGCTTCGGCGCGATCATCATTGCGTCCCGCCCGTGGTTGACTATGCGTTGACGCCATTCGGCGAGACACTCGTCGAGGCTCTGGCTCCCCTGTGCGAATGGGGCACCGCGAACCGGGAACTGGTCAGCGCGATGAGGGCGCCATCGGCCAAGGAACGGAGTGCTTAGGTCGGGCGAAGGGCAGGAAAGTCCGCTGACCGACGATTGAGCCAACAAAATGCTGCATCATGCACGAATGACTGGTCTGGTGAAGCTGCAATGCGGCGCCGACACGCAGGGTCAATGTCCGGTCTGGGCCGTTTGCTGCCGTTCGCCAGACTCCCGTGATGCCGCGGTGCGGCCCGTCAGACCGGCCATTCGTCCACCCCGCAGCATTTTCGAGGGTCGGATGTCGGCACTGCGGACTTTGATGCCGTTCGATTTGTATGTCGCTATGACTGCTGCCAGCCCAAAGCGGATACTCATAGAGATTGCGATACGATACCCGAAGACAAGATATCGAGGCAGTTTTGCTCCTAAGCCCGCATTCCCCAAGTAATCTGCTGATTTCGCTGTCCTGACCGTAGTATTCTATATACAAATCATAGTGTTGATGGCGATTTGGGGCGGGTTTTAAGGATCACCCAGAGGGTGCGTGCTTGCAGCGGGCAGATCGGGTGGATTTCGACCCTCGTGTGCGGTTGGAATTTCGCGGCACGCAGCTCAGCTCGGATGGTGGTCTGCTGGTGATGCGTGAGCTGGACGGCTCGGGCTGTCTGATCTGACGTCGGCAGCGCTGTGCGACAACCGCCGGGGGAAGACCACGGTCCATCGGCTGGACGGGCTTTTCCGGCAATCGGTCTACGGGCGCTCGGCAGGATACGAGGACGTCAACGATGCCGACCGGCTGGCCCTCGATCCGGTCATGCGTCAGGTCGTGGGCGGTCGTGCTGTCGATGCGCAAGCAGCCTCGGCCTCGCAGATGGGGCGGTTCGAGACCGAGACACTGCCCACACCCGAGAACCGGGCGGCGCTGGCCGATCTGAACGGCCAGTGGATCGACCGGTTTCATGACCGCATGGGTCTGAGGTATATCACACTGGACATGGACAGCTCGGTCAGCCCGACCCATGGCGATCAGGAAGGGTCTGCCTAGAACGGGCATTTCGACTGCACCTGCTACCATCCGCTGTTCCTGTTCAACCAGTTTGGCATGCTGGAGCGCTGCGCCTTGCGGCATGGCAATGTCCACAGCGCCGACAACTGGCGGGATTTGCTCGACCCGGTGATCGCCCGCTACGCTGGCCGCAAGCTTCGTGGCCGTTTCTTCCGGGCCGACGCCGCCTATGCCAGCCCTGCGGTCTACGCGCGGCTGGAGGAGGCGGGCTATTTCTACGCCATCCGGCTGCCCGCCAATGCCGTCTTGCGCGAGAAGATCGCGCACCGGCTGACACGGCCTGTAGGGCGACCCTCGCTGACCAAGGTGAACCGGTTCTACGAGGATTTCCACTACCGGGCGCTGAGCTGGGAGGAGGAGCGCCGTGTCATCGCCAAGATCGAAGGGCATCCGGGCGAGTTGTTTCCCCCCGTGGGCTTTATCGTCACCAACCTGCCCATGGAACCGGACTGGGTGGTGCGGTTCTACAACCAGAGGGGCACCGCCGAGCAGCACATCAAGGAAGGCAAGTATGCCTTCCGCTGGACGCGGCTGTCGTGCAAGCGGTTCCGCGACAACGAGGTACGGCTGCAACTGCACGCGCTGGCCTACAACCTGACGACCTTCCTGAACTGCATCGACCTGCCCGAGGAGATGGCTGTATGGTCGCTGACATCCCTCCAGCTGAAGCTGATCAAGATCGGCGCCCGCGTCGTGCGCCACGCCCGCGCCATCACCTTCCAACTTGCCGAGGTCGCGGTCACCGGCGCAATGGTCCGAGCCATCCTTGCCTCGATCCGTCGATTGCGAGCGCCGCCGTCATGTGTATGACGCTGAAACTGCCCGAGAGCGAACGAAAGTGGCAGGACAGGTTTGTCCGCCGCGCTGAAAAACGTGTTTGTTCGAAGTTGATACAGCGTCGCGGCCCGATCCACCCACATTCGAGCGTTCCGGCGACCTCAGACGACGCTTGGAGAACAAAACGCTTGATCAGCCGGAAAAATCCGGCGACCTTGACATCGAGTGGCCGCCCACTTGGGGAATGTCGGTTCAAGGTGAACTACCGACAGTTTCGGCGTTGAACCTTTCCCGCGCATTATAGCTGACGCGAAACGAGCAGCATTTTCACTTCAACCGTTAGGGCAGCCGACGCTTGCATATTCAGAAAACACATGAGATTTAGACATCAAGTGGATTTATAGTGAGATTTAAAGATGACTGCAGCAGGTTCAGCGGCAAAACTCCTGCCTGTGATCTTTGCGGCCCTGTTTGGCACATTACTCTTCGGGTTCATTTGGCCTCTATTTTCGTCATGTATTAAAGCGACACCCCTCGATCCAGTCTGGTCTTCAGTAGATCTGACAACGAAGCTGGACGATTCAGTGTTGCTGATTCCACTCATAGTCATCTGTATGGCAACGGTGGCTGGTGGTTGTGCGTTCGCCACCTGGTATAGACGTAAGCCGCATAAGCTAACCTACCTATCGCTTACATCGGCCGCATTGCTTTTGGTTTTATTTGAAGCTCAACAATGGTATATTGCACCTAATTTCAATTTCACTGAAAACGTAATGAGCTCTTATTATTTCTTTTTTTTAGGCAGATATTTGCGCCTAGTGTTGGTGGGCCTAGTCTTTATCGGCATCAGTTCATTAACATTTATGTTTCATCCAAGTCGCCTGGTACAAGGTATGGTAATGGGTACAACTATGCTACTACTGGCTGTTCTATTCTTTGGATGGGTGGTAGTGGTATACGGCACATATCATTGCTATGACGGGAACTTGTGAATGCCGTTTTAGTGTCATTTTCACTCTGGGAAACTATGGTAGAACGTCGAAAGTTGTTCGCTCCCCCCTTCCGTGTCCATTGCACCAATGCCGAAGAATGTAGGCTAAGGAGAACAGCGCATCCACTAGCCAATGAAGAATAATTCATGCTAAAAAAACTAGGTGTGATATCAATATTTAGGTCTAAAAGGCAGGTTGGGCGGTGGATCTCACTGCCTCATCCAATTTGCTTATCTTAGGTGGACAACAATGCTGCGTACAATATGTGAGGTAGTAAATGCTTGAGAGTGTCGCGCTCATTGAGGAACTCGATAGCGGAAAACAAATCACTATCGGATTGCATCATTTTGCAGCGATCCCTGCGCGTGGCAATCGTGTAATACTCGCAAACAAGATTGGAGGCTTAGTCTCATACGAGGTCGTCGCAATCGAGCATACCCCGGTCAGAGCCGGTGGACAAAGAGAAGCAGCAGGGAAAACTCCATCGTGCGCGATTTATCTCAAAATGCTGGACCCAATGTACGACGAATACCTCAAATTTCAGATGGAAATTCATGATTAAGCTTAGAGGCTTAAAACTGGCTACATTCCTACCCGAAAATGAGTTTAACCCTTCTTTGTACCTCCCTGAAGGGACCCTGCACAGAATTAAGGATGCCTGCCTAAATTTACCGTGCGGGTCGATCCTTGCAGTAGATGGTTGGCCCCGTTCTGGAAAGTCTCCGACCGCAAGGTGGCTTCAGCTTCAATTAGGGTGGGAGCTTATCCACCTTGATAATTTCAATTGCCCTCCGAACGGCTTGGCGGGTTTCGACGAGCAAGCGATGAAGGTCGCTGTCCGCAAGGTTTCAAGTTTGAGTTCCGTTATAGTCGAAGGCGTTTGCGCCGGGCGTATTTGTGACCCTGATATCCTTGTTCATTTGGGGCCATGGCCCGGACCGCGCCTTTTGAAATCTACTATGAAGTTCATTGGCAGCTATCATCCTGAAGAATACACTGGGAAGAATTCCACATTCTACGCGAGCTTTGGCGAAACACACAGGTAAAACATGAACGCTAGCAGGTCCTATTCTTTCGAACTGTAGCTCTGTGCCGGATGTGCCGTGTGGCCAGTGCTTGCGGCCTGGAGTTTGCAAAGGTTGCTTCCTGCGCATTGCTGCCGTTAGAAGCCGACGCAGCATTTGACACATTGGGCTGATGCTGTTGAAAAACTCACCTCCTCGCCCAATCGGGCCGGATCACGAGAATATTTTTCCGAAAAAGTGCCCTTATGAAAACTATGTTTGGTAAATAACTTTTGGCGAGAACAGTATTCCAATTTTCCAAGTCATTTTTCGCGTAGCGGAGTTTTTCAACAGTATCGGGCTCACTGCCGACCTTCGCTACACTTGCAAACGAAATCAGCGTCAAACCGGAGGGCGAGCGGCGGCACTGCGGACGAAGCTGCCGTTGGGCAGAGAGGTTCATTTAGCTGATGTCGCCGCTTTGTTTGTTGGCGCAGTCGATCCAGTTAGATGCGAAATCGACGAGATGTCGAAAATCACATATCTTGCAGTCGGCATCTCCGAGCGTTCCGAAAGAAACAGCACCGGTCCTCTCAAACGCTTCACCAACTGCTGGAAACAATCGGTTCATATCATCTGCTACATCAGGCGTTTCGATCCACGATCCTTCTAAGCCACCATTCTTGAAGCGCCTTGTCTTTGTTCGCCTATGTTTTGCAAGGGTTTCAGCGGTGTGAAGGGCTGAGCACCGGTTCCAGCCTACCCCAATTAGTAAAATTTTCATCGACTGGCGGTCACGGAGCTTCCCCATGGGTGTTTCCTCCCCGGTTGCCCAAGCGAGGCTGTGTTCCCCTAGAAAGTCATTTGCCCTCATCCCGTTAAGGCAAATCGAAACAGTGGGGTGGGCACTACGCTGCGTGCCTGGCCAAGTCCTGAAAGTCTCCGCAATGACACCCATGCCGGAGGTTGGGGACTTGGAGACATCGAATCCGAGAACCTCATCTTCGATCCGTGCGATCTGGTCTTGGGTTAAGTCAGACCTATCCACACCAGCAGGGAAATAGGCGTCGGAAGAGAAGCCGGGCATCCCTATCAGACCTGTTTCACCGACTGCGTTCAGAAGACTTTCCACAATGCTCCGAGCACCACCGATGGTAGCGCCTATGGCACTCATCGAGCCATGCACAAATAGTCCATCTCCCGCGCGAACGCCGAGCGATACAAGATCGCTGAAAAGGCTTGTCTGGGTGTGGAATACGGGAACCATACGCCTCTTTATCATCAGTCTGCGCATGCAACATCCGTCAAATTGGGCTCACTGCCGACCTTCGCTGCACTTGCAAACGAAATCAGCGTCAAACCGGAGGGCGAGCGGCGGCGCTGCGGACCTTTCTGCCGTTCGCTGCCGTTGAAAAAATTTGGATGGCGCTGGCGCAGCGAACGTCATGTCGGGCGGACTGCGGACATTCGCTGCGCCAGCGAACAGCTCAGGTTCAAGTTTCCAAAGCGGACACAAGACCGGGAACCAATCCGCTGCTCCGCCCTTATCTTAGACGACGGATTTTCGAAATTTAGTGGGAGGAAACGGTCTTTTCAATATGGAACCTTGCAAGCTCTTTGAGGCTCATGCTTCGATTTCCCTTAAGTGCCTCCTCAAGTCCACGGTGTATGTTGAACCATCCTTCGTCGATTGGATAGAATGTTTTAACATAGTCTGTTCCAACTTCGATAATTGCTACAGCTTTTCTATTCCGAAAATCAGATATTTGAACTTCATACTTACTCTCATCAAGCTTTCTTAGCTTTTTCAGGCGAATAGTATTTGCATCCTTCCATCTAATTTTGTCACGATCAGGATTTCTCTTTTTGACGCCGCCCTTTGCATAGTAGAAATATGGAATTGTTTCCGTCTCCATATTTGCGATACCATATCTAATCGCTAGAGTTTCGTTCCCATGGCGCCCTATTTTGTATTTAAATGGAGTGCTATGGGCATCTGCATCCCGAAGTATCTCCCGACGCTTACGTTCAGCACTTTTGCGCTCTGCATTCTTCAGAAAAATGAAGAAGGCTGCAATCAGAATTATCAAGACTATCGCTACATGTGGTAAGGCTAAAAAAACAAAGTCAAGTGCTTTGAAAAAGTAATAAACCATAATGCCAGCACCTAAAATTATCAATATAACTTGTGGCATACCTGTATCGATCCATTTCTTACTCTATTGGTGGAATGAGTACATTGCTGAAAGCGAAATTTTCAGATGATTAAATTCAGCCATATCGCATAAAGGAATTTTAGTTCACATAATAACTTGTCCCTGGATGATTGACAAACAAACTCGTGTTACCGAGGAAAAGCGCGAGCACCACCGATCCGACAACGGCAAAGCTCCTGGAGTACAAGTTGATCAGTGCGCTTGGCACTTCTTGGGTTCAAGAATGAAGTGCGACACCGACAGCTCGAAGGGCGTAGGATGTTGGCATGGAAAGTCACTACAAGCACCTGAACGCCGACAGACGCCGTCAGGACCGCCGGTTTTTTTTCTGATATCGGTCATACAAAAATCCTGTGTGCGGTATCTCCGATACCAAAAGTATCCATGAAGGGCAGCCTTTGACGTTCAGTTTGCGACTCGAGAGGCGGTAAGAATCGTTTGGCGTGTAAACCGTGAATTTTGCTGGTGCTGCGAACGGCGGAAAATTCCGCTGACCGGCGATCAAGCCGACAAAATGCTGCACGACGCACGAGTGGTCGGAATCACGGGCCGCGCTGCGGCGCGTTGATCCGGTGGCCAAGGTCGGCTCTGGGCCGTTCCACGGCTTTCATATCAACGCATGACAATCCACGGCGCGTTCATGATATCTGGACTTGATCCTGCGCCTCGTGCCAGTCAGCTATCTTTTGGCAGAGCATCCCGATCCACGTTTCAAAGAACAGCACCTCAGACTCACCGTCTGGTGTAAAAGAGGGGTGGCCATTTTCGTCCGTCTTCCAAGTGCCAAGATACTCGCCATCCCTCGTAACCACCGAACCGTCATCGCAAAGATTAATCTTGAACCGATATGGCTGCGCGAGGTGCTCTTCCGCGGCGTCGATTGCCTTGTTGGCAGCGGTTGCCTTATCAAGTTCTGTTCCGCTGGCGATCACCTTGCCGTAGCTTTTTGCCATCCACTCAAAGAAAAGGTGGCGCTTACCGACTTCGTTTGACCTTATCTCGTCAATGTGGATCTCCACGCCTCTGTGTTCGACGTAGGTCTTGATCCTCTCCGGTCTTTGCGTCGGCGCAGAGCGCCTTTGGGCCCGTCGTCGTTGCGACGACAACGCATCGAAGAAATCTCTACCGGATGTATTCACATCGCGAAGGTCAAACTTCTGTTCGGGGGCGGTGCTGAGGTCAACCCGTGGAAGCGCGTTTCCTTTTCTCCACGGTGGCGAGGCGTTCGTCGCAGCGGCCTCTATCTGACGCTTTGCGCATTCTGGGGAAAAGGCGATGCTCGGCGATGCCTGATCCGCAAAGATTTGAGCGGTGCCCGCTATCACCGGCATGCGGCCAAGACTCTTGTCCAGGCTCGGTATCGAAGTGTTGAATTCGGGCGCATATGCTCGAATGGCTGCGCTTTCATGCTCATCCATGTCGTCGTAGGCGCAGGGCGCAAATGCCATAGACCAGGGAAGCGATGTGTCTGGGACCCTGTGATAAACACGCCCCAGACTGTCGATAGATCGTTGGCTGAGTTGATTGCTCTGTCCGATGTACACCACACGGTCGGAGCATCCGATCATGTAGATGCCGGTATGGACCCAAGAGCACCCAAGAAGCGGCGAAAGCTTGTCGTGGCGATTTCGGAGTAAGACCTGCCGATTCCAAAGGTGGAAGAGCGCACTGCTTGTTAGCATCATGACCTCAGAAAAAACATACGGATGGACAAGACCTAGGCCATTTCAACGCAGCTTTGAAGTTCAGGTGTTCTGGCAACGAAGTGACTGCGCTCGTTATAGAGCTCATCCAAGGCAAGACGGCACTGGCGGAAGCGAGCCATTCATTCGCGCTGCCGCTGCTCGTCTGGTTCCTGTGGTGCGTCCGCAGCGAATGACCGCTTCGGTTTGCTGCGACGCCGCATCAGAGCGGCTGACGATTGGCGGCAATGGGCCGTTCGCTCCCGTGTTCCTCGCTCGACACGAAGGGCGGAGAACGGACATTCGCTGCGCCCGCAAACTAAAATGGGGAAGCCGAACAAAGCGGCCGCTCGGGGCGGCCGCCCCATATTATTTGGGGTGCTTCCGCAGCGAAGGTCGGCAGTGAGCCCTTCCGAGACCTTCTTCGAGATCTTCGCTTACCCCCAGGAGGCTACGCAAGTGCGCTATTGACTGCGCTCCCTGCTCGGAAGGCCCCGGCGATCAGCGCGGCGGCGGCGAAACATATTACGGCAAACTCGACGCCCGGACCCGCCATCAGAAATCCAAAAAGCGGTGCGCCGACGGTCTGACCCACGGCGATGGTCAGAAACCCGACCATGAGCCCTGTTGCAGGCCGGTCCGGCAGGGCGTGGGTGCCCCAGACAAGGTAGACCCCCGTCAGCATCACGTAGGCCGCGCCGAAAACGGCACCGCCAACCAGCGTGGGGACGGGACCAAGTCCGAGGCCGACCAACAGGATGCTGGCCGCCATCAGGCTTAAAAAGGCCCAGTGAACGCGGTCGAGACCAAATTTTCCGACGAGCGTTCCTGCCAAGGCTCCAACAAGCCCGCCGACACCGATGCAGGTCCAGAGAAGGCCAGTTCCGGTCGTTCCCCAGTCCAGCTGGTTCGCGACGAGCTGGCCGCCGAAGGACCAGAGCGCCGTGCTCGCAGCCCCCATCAGGAGGGATGCCGAGATCAGTCGTAGGACCGGTCCCGTCATCGGGGGCAGACCACCTGAGCGGCCGCTGCCCGAGGCTGCAGGGAGCGCGATGGCGGCTGCGATGGCCAATACCAGTGCCACGGCGGCAAAAGCTCCGAAGGCCAGCCGCCATTGTCCCATGATAGCGAGGGCGATGGGCCCCGACAGCGCAACGCCCGCGCTCACGCCGGCATTGATGACCGTGTTCGTCAAGTCCTGCCGGCCTCTACTGACCGCCGCTGCAACCGCGGCGGCCATAGGCGGCGAGGCAAGGCCCGTGCTCGATCCGGCGACCACCACGGCAATGGCCAGGATCAGTGGCGAAGGCGCGAGCGCGATGCCCGCCATGCCGATTGCCGCAACGAGGGCCGCCCCGACCGCGATGGCGCGCGCGCCGAGCCGTTCGGTCAGGATGGCCGAGGCGACAATGGCGATGCAGTAGCCGGCGAAAGAGCCACCCGAGATCACGCCGCCGAGGGACGTCCCGAGACCAAGCTCGCCGTCGATCTGCGGCAGGAACAGGCCGAAGGCGAAGCGGGCAAAACCGTAGCAGACTGCGATGAGGGCGAAGCCTGTAGCGCCGATGCGAAGGGCCGGGCTCATGAGCGCGCCCTCTCCAGCAAGATGGCCGCCGCCGCCTTTGCTGCGGAGACGGTTTGTGCTCCACGATAGACAGCCGCGTGGGTCGCGCCCTCGAAGAGGACCAGCACCTGCTCTGCGAGCGCCGGGTCCTCGCGTCCCAGATCCGTTGCGACGACCTCGCCGACCCGCCGGTGGAAGGCCTCCTTGTGCGCCGCGACGGCTTCGGCGATCTCCGGCGTGTCGCCACCCGTTTCCGCGCGAGAGCGAAGGAACAGGCAGCCCCGACACCCCTCGACCCGCACCCAGTCCTCAAGTGCAGCAAACAGGGCGTCGACGGTCCGCACCTCCAGCCGGGCCATGAAGCGCCGGTCTCTCTCGGTCAGGACACGCGCCATGAGCGCGGCCTTGCTACCGGCGTTCTTGTAGAGTGTGCGGCTCGACATTCCCGCAGCCTCCGTCAACCGGTCCATGCCGGTGGCCATGTAGCCGTGACGGTCGAAGAGCCGCTCTGCGGCTGCGGTGAGTTTGGTGGTCATATCCATGGGAGCCTCCTCTTGCATCCATAGACACCAATGTAAAACGATCGTTTTACATTGCAAGCTGGCAGAAACCGAGGGCGGCTTTGTCCGCAGAGCTGCCAAGGCTGGCTCCGTCCAGCGCCACGGGCGACCAGATCGACGCTCAGAGCTCTCAGCGAACCTTCGAGTAGATGGCACAGTCGCGGGGCGCGTCTGCGATTTTCGGATGTCTGAAGTAACGGTGTAAGATGCCTTCGCGACGCATTCCCGCCTTCTCCATAACCCGTGCAGATGCAGGGTGATCTACGTCGCAGAAAGCTTCTGCTCTGAAAATTTCCGGGTGTGACAGGGCATGGTCGACAAGCCAGGTCATGACTTCCGAGGCAGTGCCCTTGCCCCATGCCGACGCTCGCAAGACATAACCGTAATTCACACGATGCCCGATCAGGTGGGGGTGAAACATGCCAATCAATTCGCTTGGCTGCTCGCGGCGGAAAGCAACAACCGGGAAGCCTTTGCCTTGATCCCATTCTGAAACCGCGACTTCTAAGAACGCAGCCGTGTCATCCTCATTTTTATGAGGTTTCCAACCAAGGAATCTGACGTTGCCCCCTGCAGCTAATCCAGTTTGAGATAGACTCTGGCCCAACCGAAAGGACC
>NZ_AWWI01000029.1 GCF_002760615.1 Puniceibacterium antarcticum
ATCCGACTAAAAAGCCTGACCTCCAGGCGTCGTTCGCGGTGGTTCTGACCACGACGCAAGCGCAGCCTCGCTGACCCAGACCGTCAGATCACCACGTCGCCGCAAGCCTTCGTCATACTCAGCCCAGTTGGTCACCCGATGTCTTTGCTTCGGTATCTTGTCACGGCGCTCAGCGTTTAATTTATGAGGCATCTCCTTCATCCTCAGCTGAAGAAACCACCGCCGATATCAGTAAAGCAGCTGTCCGTGCAAGAACTCCCTTTCAGAGAGGCGCTTAGGCGGCGCTTCAGTAGATTGCTGTGCCACGGTCATCAGCGTCCACGCTCCACCCGCGATACATGCCGTCGCAATTGAAGGGCAGGGTGATCGCGCCATTCCGATCAATCGCGATCAGACCGCCCGAGCCGCCCGCCGCACCGAGATCGCACAGGACAACTTCGGCGGCAGCGCGTTCCAGGCTGATGTTGGTGAGGCGCATGCGCGCGTCAATTTCATGTGCGACGCAGAGCCGCAGAAAGGCCTCGCCATCTCCAGTGGCGGAAATCGCGCAGCTTTTGTTGTCGGCGAAGGTCCCCGCGCCGATCACCGGGCTGTCACCCACACGGCCTGTACGTTTGGCGGTCATGCCCCCGGTTGAGGTTGCTGCGGCAAGCGCGCCGTTACGGTCGCGCGCCACGGCGCCGACGGTTCCGTGGCGGCGCGACGGGTCGTCGTTCAGAGCGCCATCCCGTTCCATCTGCAACGTCTGCTGCAGAGAGTCCCAGCGTTCCTGGGTAAAGAAATAAGGCGCTTCGCGGAAATCGAGCGCGGCGGCGCGGGCGACGTCCACTGCGCCTTGCCCAATCATGAGCACATGGTCGGTGGTCTCCATCACCGCGCGGGCGGCGAGGATGGGGTTCTTTGGTCCGAACAGGCCCGCGACCGCGCCAGCGCTGCGATCCCGGCCATCCATGATGGCGGCGTCCATCTCTTGCACGCCGTCACGGGTGAACACCGCACCCCGGCCGGCATTGAACAGTGGCTCATCTTCGAGCGCGCAGACCGCGGCGGTGACGGCGTCCAGCGCGCTGCCGTCCTTTTGCAGCACCGCCTCGCCCACCTTGAGAACGCGTTCAAGGGCGACGTGGCAGGCCGCCTCACGCTCGGGGGTCATGCAGTCGCGGGGGAGAACGCCCGCGCCGCCGTGGATCGCAAGGCTGAAACTGCCGGTCATGAGGATGTCTCTTTCAGGGTAGTGCCCGTTCTTCGCGCAGAAGTTTGTCAGATCGAACCGCCGTTAGGACGATTTATGTGATGCAAGTGCATCTTGTAACCGATTCGAGCCTCTGCGCACTGTCAGCTGCCGGGCTTGGTGATAGTGTCAGAGCCAACGTATTGCCCCGCAGTGGGAGAGGAGTGCAACAGATGAATATGCCTGTCAAGGTTTCGGCCAAGGGTGCAATGGTTGCGATCGGCGGCGCCGAAGACAAGACATCCCGCGCCGATATTCTGCGCCGCGTTCTGTCTCTGTCAGACCGCGAGGCGCCGATTGTGGGGGTGATCACGACTGCAAGCAGCATCCCGGGGGATGTGTTCGACGGCTATGTCGGCATCTTTTTAGAGATTGGCGCGGCCGAGGTGCTGGACATCCGCATCCGCGACCGCAAGGACGCCGCATCGGATGAATTTGCCGAGATGATCCGCCGGTCTGACGTCATCTTTATCTCGGGCGGGGATCAGATGCGACTGACCAATATCCTGGGTGCATCCAAGGCGCTAAACACAATTCGTGCGCGCCGCGAGGAAGGTGCCGTGATCGCAGGGACCAGCGCCGGTGCGGCCTGCCAGTCGCAGACTATGGTCTATGGCGGTCCTGCCGACGATTCCCTGCGAAAGGGTGCCGTCAAGATGAGCGCCGGTTTCGGTTTGGTGAACGGCGTTGTGATGGACACCCACTTTCTGGAACGTGGCCGGTTTTCTCGGCTGATGGAGGTCGGCGCGACCAATCCCGAATACCTTGGCGTCGGTCTGGGAGAGGATGCTGCCGTCCTGTTTGACGGAGATCTGATCCGCGCCTTTGGGCCGGGTCACGTGATCTTGGTTGACAGTTCACAGATAACCGGATCGAATGTGTTTGATCTCGAGGACGGTGAAGCAGTCAGCGTCCAGAACGTCATCATGCACGCGCTGGTTGATGGCTATGCATACAGCATGGCGGATCGGCGGGTCCTGAGCCCCGAAGATTTGCGGGCCGGAAACCTGGAGCATTCGATTGCATATACTCGAAAACCGTGCGTTGCGCGGACCTAACTATTACAGTCGCTACCAAGCGATCTACATGCGGCTGGACATAGAGGAACTTGAAGACCGCCCGAGCGACAAGGTGCCGGGGATCGCCGATAAGTTGCAGGAGCTGATCCCCACCATTTTCGATCATCGCTGTTCAGTGGGCACGCCAGGCGGGTTCCTTGAACGTGTGAAGAACGGCACTTGGGCAGGGCACATGGTTGAACATGTGGCGCTGGAATTGCAGAATATGATCGGGTTTTCCGTCGGTTACGGCAAGACGGTCGACAGCTATGACCCCGGTGTATACAATATCGTCTTTCGCTACCGGGACGAGGCCAGCGGCCTTGCCGCGGGCGAGGCGGCGGTGGTCATCGTGCAGAAGCTTTACGATGGCGAAGACGTCGATCTTGGCCCGATCATCGACCATCTGAAAGAGGTGCGGGATGCCAATGCGCTGGGTCCGTCAACCGGATCCATCGTCAACGCCGCCCGCGACCGCAACATTCCCGCCTATAACCTGACCGCCGGGACCAGCTATACTCAGCTGGGCCAAGGGATTAAACAGCGCCGGTTTCAGGCCACGGTCACGGATGCGAGCGGAATCATTGGCCATTCTATCGCTGACGACAAGGAATGGACCAAGCAGATCCTGGACGAATCCGGTGTTCCGGTGCCGCGCGGTCAGGTGTGTTATTCCGTTGCAGAGGCACAAGAGGCCGCCGACTGGATCGGCTGGCCCGTGGTGACCAAACCGCTGTCAGGCAATCACGGGCGCGGCGTCACGACTGACATCACCAACCCGGAGGATCTGCAGGCGGGATTTGATGCAGCACTTGCACGTGTGCGCGACGATTCCGGCGCGGTGATCGTCGAAAGCTACATCACCGGCGAAGATCACCGGATGCTGGTCATCGGCGGAAAGTTGGTTGCGGCTGCGCGCCGCCGTCCGGCCCATGTGGTGGGTGATGGCAAAAACACGGTTCAGAAGCTGATCGACATCGAAAATTCGGACCCGCGCCGGGGCGTCGGGCATGAAAACTTGC
This sequence comes from Puniceibacterium antarcticum, assembly GCF_002760615.1. Taxonomy (GTDB): domain Bacteria; phylum Pseudomonadota; class Alphaproteobacteria; order Rhodobacterales; family Rhodobacteraceae; genus Puniceibacterium; species Puniceibacterium antarcticum. Next base: position 3,312 of record NZ_AWWI01000029.1, read on the forward strand.
TGACCCAGATCCATGTGGATGTTCAGACCATGCGGATGCTGGAACAGGCGGGCCATACGCTCGACACCGTTTTGCCCGAGGGTGAGATTGCCTATCTGAAATCCACGGCGAATATCTCGACCGGGGGGACGGCGACGGATCTGACGGATGAGGTGCATCCCGAGGTCAAATTCGCGATGGAGCGGATCGCAAGGCTTGTCGGGCTTGATATCATAGGCATCGACCTTCTGGCCGAAAACCTGTCCATCCCGCTGGATCAGCAATCCGCTGGCGTGGTTGAGGTCAATGCTGGCCCGGGGTTCCGGATGCATATGGCACCGACCCACGGCACACCGCGCCCCGTGGGACAGCACGTTGTCGACATGCTGTTCCCCGATCCTACCGACAATGGCCGCATTCCAATCACTGCGATTACCGGCACCAATGGCAAGACGACGACCACGCGCCTGACCACGCATATCCTGCGCCAGGCGGGCAATTCGGTTGGCATGGGCTGCACCGGCACGGTCGAGATCGACAACAACGTGATTCTTCGCGGGGATTATTCCGGCCCCGCAGCGGCGCAGGCGGTTCTGCGTGAACCCACCGTGCAACATGCGGTGCTTGAGGTGGCCCGCGGTGGTATCATGCGCCGAGGGCTTGGCTTTGACGAATGTGATGTGGGCGTATTGCTCAATATCGCGTCGGACCATCTGGGTGAGCGGGACATTCACACGCTTGAGGAACTTGCCCGCTGCAAGACCGTGGTGGTGGATGCCGTCAAGAAAGACGGCGGATTCTGTGTGCTGAATGCAGACGATCCGCTGGTGATGGAGCACGGCACCTATTGGGCGCGTGGTCAGATCATCTATTTCACCATGGACCCTGAAAATCCGGCGCTGACCGAGCATCTGGCAGGGCTTGGCATGGTCCTGACCGTCAAACAGGGCAAGATCGTCCTGCTGCGCGGCAAGGTCACGGTCGAGATTGTCGAGGTGAACGATGTGCCCATCGCGTTCGAAGGCCACGCGCCGTTCAACGTGCAGAACGCCATGGCGGCGGCGGCGGCGGCGATTGCCCACGGGATCGAGATTGACGACATCCGCGCCGGGCTGCTGACCTTCCACCCGACGCCGGCGCAAATGCCGGGCCGCACCAATTACTTTGAGGCGGACGGCGTGAAATGCCTGATCGACTATGGCCACAATGTGCCTGCACTGATCGCGCTGGAACCGCTGGTCAACGGTCTGGCCACCCAACGCAAAATCGGCGTCGCCACAGCCCCAGGCAACCGGCGCGACGAGGATTTGGCCGCACTTGGCGCGCAACTCGCCCGGATGTGCGATCTGGTCTATGTCTATGAGACCGACGCGCGCGGCCGTGAAACCGGCGAAACATCGCGGCTGATCCACGCAGGCGCGGCCTCTGTCGTGGCCGGGGCGCAGGTCGAAACGATCATGAGCGAACAGGAAGCCGTGGCCAAGGCGATTGATGCGGCAGAGCCGGGCGATTTCCTGCTGCTGCTGGTTGACGACATCGAAGGTACGACAGAGCGGCTTAAGGGGCGGACCTATGCCTCGCAAGCTGAACTCGCCAAAGTCTGATACTGACATCGGGCACAGGTCCGGGCGGGGCAGGCTCCTTTAAAGGAGCCGCTCTGTCCGTGCCGCCCACCCCCAATCATAAGGACAGACAATGACCAAGAACGTGTTCGTTATCGGATTGAACGACATGAACGCCGAGCGTCTGACGCGCCTGCGCGGGGTAGAGGATGTTGTATTTCACCCGCTGCTCACGCCTGCTCAGGTGTCAGAGACACAGGATTTCGACATCCCCGCCATGCTGGCCGAGGCCGAAGGGGTGCTGGATTCCTTTGACGGATCGATTGACGCCATCGTCGGCTATATCGACTTTCCCGTGTCCACCATGCTGCCGCTGCTGTGCAAGAAATACGGAACCAAGAACGCCTCGCTCGAAAGCCTGCTGAAATGCGAGCATAAATTCTGGTCACGTAAGGTCATGTCCGAGGTGATCCCCGAACATATCCCGAAATTCACGGCGTTTGACCCGTTTGACGACAACGCCCTGGCCAAGATCGGCGAGGCGGATCTGCGCTTTCCCTTCTTTGTCAAGCCGATCAAATCTTCGGGCTCGCGTCTGGGATTTCGGATCGATAGCCCCGAAGATTTCGACTACGCCACAGAAAAGCTGCGGGCCGAGATCCGGTCTATCGGTGAACCGTTCGATTATGTCCTGAGCCAAGCCGAAATGCCCGACGACATCCGCGCGGTTGAAGGGCATTACTGCATGGCCGAACAGGTCATCGGCGGGCGGCAATGTACCGTCGAAGGCTATGTCTATAACGGCGAGGTGGTGCCCTACGGCACGGTGGATTCCATCCGCTATCCGCAGGTTCTGAGCTTTTTCTACTATCTCTACCCCTCGACCCTGCCCAAGAGGGTGCAGGACATCATGAACGACATCACCCGCACGATCATGACCCATATCGGCTATGACAATGCGGGCTTTAACATCGAATATTACTGGGATGAGGTGTCCAACAAGATCTGGCTGCTTGAGATCAACACACGGATCGCGCAGTCCCATTGCGACCTGTTCGAGATGGTCGACGGGGTCAGCCACCAGCAGGTGACCATTGACCTTGGCCTGGGCCGCCGTCCCGACATGCCGCAGGGTGAAGGGCCGCAGAACGTGGCGGGGGAGTTCTTTTACCGGGTGTTCTTCAATGACGCCACGGTGTCCCGCGTCCCGTCCAAGGCCGAAATCGCCGTTGCGGCAGAGCAGGTCGATGGCACGCGCATCAGTTCCTATGTGGCCAAAAATTCGCTGCTGTCGGAACTGCCCGAACAGGATGCCTACAGCTTTGCCGTCGCCTCGGTCTGGATGGGGGCAAGCAAGCAGTCCAAGCTGCTATGGAATTACGAACAGGTGATGAAAAAGCTGAACTACGAGTTCACTGATATCGTGGAATAGCCTCTGCTCGCTGGACTTCCGGCGGTTCGGGCCTGATACCGGCCGCCGAAACCCATCTTTGGCAAAATCGAGTGATTGCATGAAAATCGACGCCCCATTGCCCCGTCCCGTACGGGAACTTGAGCATGTCGAAATCCCGATGCCGGACGGCACGCGGCTGGCCGCGCGGATCTGGATGCCCGAGGATGGGGCGCCGGTGCCTGCGATCCTTGAATACATTCCCTATCGCAAGAACGACAAGACGCTGGAGCGCGACCATGCCCGCGCACCGTGGTTGGCCGCACAGGGCTATGCCTATGTGCGGGTCGATCTGCGTGGGACAGGTGAGTCCGAAGGGCTGATGGTTGACGAATACACCCCGCTTGAACTGCAGGACGGCTGCGACGTGATCGCCTGGCTGGCCGATCAGGGCTGGTGCGACGGGGGCGTCGGGATTGTGGGGATTTCCTGGGGCGGGTTCAACGGCTTGCAGCTGGCGGCATTGCGTCCGCCGGCGCTGAAAGCGGTTGTCACGATCTGTTCGACCGATGACCGCTATGCAGACGACATTCATTACATGGGCGGCACCCTGCTGGGGGATCAGCTGTCCTGGGCCTCGGTCATGTTCGGCATCAACACGCTGCCGCCCGACCCAAAGCATGTGGGTGCGCGCTGGCGCGACATGTGGGAAGAGCGGCTGGACGGTTCTGGCCTGTGGCTGGAAAACTGGCTGCACCACCAGACCCGTGATGATTTCTGGAAACACGGTTCGGTCTGCGAGGATTTCGCGGATATTAAAGTGCCGGTTTACGCGGTCAGCGGCTGGGCCGATGGCTATTGCCGGTCCGTCTTTCGGCTGGTCGAAAACCTGAGCGGCCCGGTCAAGGGGATCGTTGGCCCCTGGTCGCACAAATATCCGTATCTGGGGGCGCCCGGCCCGGCCATCGACTGGCTGACGGAAGAGGTCCGCTGGTGGGATCACTGGCTTAAGGGACGCGAGACCGGGATCATGGAGGAACCGCCGCTGAGGCTGTATCTGCAGGACCACGCCGCGCCGCGCAGCCATTATGACCACCGGGACGGTGAATGGATCACCGAACCGGCCTGGCCGTCGCCGAACGTCACGCGCACCGGTTTCGGGCTTGGCGCCGACGGGCGGCTTGGCGGGGTCGTGGATGCCACGGATGCCAAAGTGTCGATCTGCTCGCCGCTTTGGGTTGGGGGACAGGCGGGCAAGTGGTGCTCCTACGCGCATCCCGGCGACCAGCCGGGAGATCAGCGGCGCGAAGATGCTGGCAGTCTGGTGTTCGACACTGCCCCGCTGAAGGCAGATATGAACATCGCGGGCGATGCGCGGCTGACCCTGACCCTGCAGGTCGATCAGCCGGTCGCGCAGGTCGCCGTGCGGCTGGTGGACGTGGCGCCAGATGGGGCGGCGACGCGAGTCAGCTATGGCCTGCTGAACCTGACCCACCGCGACGGTCACGAAGAGCCCGCGCCGCTGGAACCGGGGCAGACCTACACCGTAGAAGTGCCGTTCAAGCATGTTGCGCAGACTTTTCGCGCCGGGCATCTTATCCGGCTGGGCATTTCGACCAGCTATTTCCCCATTGCCTGGCCCGCGCCGGAACCTGTGACGCTGACGGTGCTGACCGGCCAGTCACAGTTGTCTCTGCCGGTGCGCACAGCTGACGGGCCTGAGGTGCGGGATCTGGGTGCGCCGCGTGCGGGCGAACCGCTGGACGTGACATATGCCGAACCTTCGCAAGCCGAATGGACTGTGTCCGAGGACCGCGATACGGGCCGTGTCACTATCGAGGTCCGGGATCACGAAGGCGGGGCGCATATCACCGCGCATGACTTTTACCACTCCGCCGAAGGGCGCGAGCGCTATTCGGTTCTGCCCGACGATCCGACCTCGGCCGAGGGCGAGGTGACATGGACCCATGAAATGCGCCGCGACGGCTGGTCGGTCAGAACCATCACCACCACGCGATTAACCGGTGACAAGGATGCGTTTCAAATCACCGCACGGCTTCGGGCGTGGGAGGGCGATACATTGGTCCGGGACAAGGATTGGGATGTCTCAATCCCGCGCAATCTGGTCTGAGTCGCTTTCATGCATAGCGGAAGCACAATTCACACCCCGCCTGCCTGTCTCATTTTTGTGCAGGCGCAGCAGAATCTTCATGAGGTTTGGGGACCCAACAGCTGTTTGATCCCGCAGTTTGATGGTGCGATCCTTTCTCAGGCTTGGAAAGAAGCATGATGTGACAAGTTCATCACGGGAGCGCCACGTACTGTCACCCGGCAGTGGTTTGCAGGGCAAGCCATGAAGGGGCACGCATTCCTTCAGCGCTACAATAAAGCGATCACAAGCTTCGCTCGCTCAGCAGCATCTGCCCTTCGAAAATGTCGAGGTTGCCGAGGGGATGCTGACCTCAGCCAGCGAGGCGGCCAAGAAAGCCCTTTGCGACCGCAAGAAGAGCGCATGCGCCCCGAAGCAGAGTTGCCATCGGAGCGCCATTGGTCGAGCGACACTGGCGACGGCCATCTGCAAGCGCATCTCGAGCGGACCGAACGGGTCATCGAACCGGACAGCACCCTGTGTCCTTCCGGCTGCGGCGAGATGGTCAAGGTAGGCGTCGTGTTGAAAACACGCCTTTGGCGTGAGGACCGCAGCGAGCGTCTGGATTTAATCCCGGCCCGGCCCCGCGTGCTCGTCACGATCCGCCCGAAAGGCGTTTGCCGGTCCTGCAATGGCGCCTCTCATGCCCAAGCTCCGGCGCCTGAATGGCTGGTACCGCGCGGCCTGCCGACGTAGGCTCTGGTGGCGCATTCCATGGCCTCCAAGTTTGCGGACTACCTGCCGTTCTATCGCTAGGCTGCCCTTGCATCTCATGAGGCGCTCGGATGGAGCGTTAGAAGTTTTCAGGCTCGAAGATAAACCTCTTTCTGCGACAATTCTGCGAAAACAATGCGGGCTGTTTTGTTGAGCCGGGCAACACCCGGGGGCTTTTTTTTGCGCAAAGGGGTTGAGGGCCAGAGTTCCCCATTCTCCAGATGGACTTAGCCCACGGCATTTGTGACTGGGATGCCAAGCGCGGTGTAGCCATTCAGAACCGCATCACGGACTTGGAGTTCTGCGACCTGACGGTCGAAGTCGCGTGCCATGAGGCCCTGACACAGCCGTTTCACGCAATGCATCTTCGTTTCGGCGCGGCTTCGGCGATGGTATCGAAGCGCTGCCGAGTGATGATCTGGAAACCGGCAAACTGCTGCTGCGATACTACGTGAACGCGACCGTTGGTTTCAACGCCCTGGCCCAAGACATGCAGAAGGATCCGAAGAGCCTGATGCGCATGCTGAGCGCCAAGGGCAACCCGCGGGCAGACAATCTGCTGGCAATGGTGGCGCGTATCTCGCAACGTGAGGGCGTGACGCTTTCTGTTACGGGTTAGGGCGACCAGCCAGAGCCGGAGACGAAGGCGACATCAAAGATCACCATAATTTCGGACGAATCGGCGCAGACTCTCTCGGTGCGCCTACTCGGGCTAGTCGAACACGCACCCCAGCGGCGCGGCTGTGAACATGAGCCTTTTCTGACCGAACTATTTGCGCCTATGGTCTGACGCCGCACATCTCGCTGACACCAAACGCCCGACACGGTGAGACCATTTCGGCTATTGAGCCAAGGACAACGGTCGAACGCGACGCTACCTTATGTGGCTTACACTCTCAGAGATGCGCTGACACAAATCTGCCAGCGCACATGTCTTCTACCTGCGACACACCTGAGTTTATGTCAGATGACTTTTACCGTCATGGATCCCAGACCTTCGATCGCGACTTCCATTGTATCACCCTTGACCACCGGCCCGACGCCGGAGGGCGTTCCCGACATGATAACGTCACCGGCGGCCAGTTCGAAATACTCGGAGAGATACGATATCATTTCCGGCACTTTCCAGATCAGCTGGTTCAGATCGCCTTCCTGCTGGAGCTTTCCGTTGACCTTCAGCGTCACCGGACCGCTGTCGGGATGGCCGACTTCGGAAACCTGATGCACGGGGCCGGTGGGGGCGGAGCGTTCAAAGGCCTTGCCGATTTCCCAAGGCCGACCGGCCTTTTTCATCTCGCCCTGCAAGTCGCGACGGGTCATGTCGAGCGAAAGCGCGTAGCCATAGACATGGTCCAGCGCCGATTCGACCGGGATATTGCTGCCGCCGGATTTCAGCATCACGGACAGTTCCACCTCGTGATGCACATCTGAGCTGTGCGGCGGATAGGGAAACTCGCCGGTGCTATCGAGGTTATTGGGGTTCTTCTGGAAAAAAAACGGGTCCTCTCGATCGGGGTCGTGCCCCATCTCGATGGCATGCGCGGCGTAATTCCGACCAATGCAGTAGACGCGACGGACCGGAAACTCCCCTCCGCCGACGACTGGAAGCGCCGTGACGGGCGGAGCGGGGATAACAAAATCTGCCATTTAAGACCTCTCTTGGCTGGAACTCCATTAGGGGACTAGCTGGGATCAATGTATAAATCAATACAAACCAATCAGATAAATCTTGCCATAGTAGACATATTCATCAATGGTTGCCGATAATACCCTATACTTGCACATAATTGGTGCACCAATGATGAGGCGACATTGCAATATTCTGAACGTTCACTGAAGGCAGACCCGGTTGTCGAGAAGCTCCGAGGCTTCATCCAGGAGGGGGATTACACCGGTGGTGACCGGCTGCCCGCTGAACGCGATCTGACCGTGCGGCTGGAGATGAGCCGTACAGAGTTGCGCAAGGCACTGGATGCTCTCGAACGCGAGGGCATGATCTGGCGCCATGTTGGCAAGGGTACATTCGTGTCCGACCCCTGCGAGGGCAACGCGCCAGATGCTCTCGTCCAGCTTGGACGCAACCTGACTCCCTTCAGGATGATGCGCGCCAGACTAGTGATCGAACCGGCCATCGCGCGAGAGGCAGCAATCAATGCGTCCGGCACGGACCTGTCCAACATGCAAAGGGCGATGGAGCGCACCCGGTCGGCGACCACCTGGGCAGAATACGAGGAACAGGACGACCAGCTACACCGTCACATCGCAGAGGCCAGTGATAACCTTCTGCTGGTGTCGCTGTTCGAGCACCTCAATCATGTCCGTCGTGCAGTGGCCTGGGGTAGCGTCGTGCGCGCCACGACCCGCCCGGCCGCGAGCCACACCAGCTTTTCCGAGCACGATTCCCTCGTGCAAGCCATCGCCTCGCGCGCCCCGGATGCGGCACACGATGCCATGCGAATGCATCTGCGTTCGGTGTCCGACCGCCTGTTTGGAGAAGCCTGAGACGAAACCGCCAAGACGACATAGTCGACCGGACACCGGCACGACCAATAATACCAAAAACGTTCCCTGGGAGGAGAACACTTATGGATTTAGGAAAACAGTTTGCGCGCCCAGCACTTGCCTTACCGCTGATCATCGCCACAATGGTGTCGGCCGTCACGGCCGAACCGCTCAAGATAGCTCTGGCGGAAACTCCGTCGGATGAACTTGCCGCCTTTTTCGTGGCGCTCGACCGGGCCAAGGCCAAGGGTCTCGACTATGAATGGACCGCTTTCGCGGACGAGGAACTGGCGATACAGGCAATCCTCAGCGGCCAGATGGACATCGGTTTTGGCACGCCATACGCGGCCATGCAGCGGTCCAAGGCCCCGCTGCGGATCATCTTCCAGCTGTCCAAGCTGAAGTTCTTTCCGGTCGCAATCGAGAAATACACCGATCTCGCGCAACTCGACGGCGTGCCGATCATGCTGCATTCCCGCGGGGGCGGCACGGATTCCATCGCCAATGTGATCGAGGAGCGCGTCGGCATCAAGTTCGGCGACCGCTCCTACGTTCCCGGCTCGTCCAGCCGCGTGGTGGCGATGCTGGCAGGTCAGGCCGAAGTGACGATCCTCGATCTCTCCAACAAGAACAAGATGATGGCCGAAGCCGAGGATCGCTTCAACGTGCTCCCGATGTTTGATGTGGATGCGAGCGACGAGGCGCTCTTCGCCAACCTCGACTGGATCAAGGAGAACAGTGATCAGGTCGACATCCTCGTCTCGGCACTGATGAGCGTCTGGCAGGATATGGCGCAAGATCCGACCATCATCAGCCGCGAGACGAACCCCGACGGACCCATCGGCCAGCTTCCCGCAGAGATCCTCGGCGAACTGGACGCCTTTTATACAGAGGCGGTTGCGGGCGGGCTCTACGATCCCAATGGTGGCGGTCGCAAGGCCGCGCAGGCTGACATGGAATGGTACACCGCGGCCGGTCAGCTGGAAGGCAATCCCGAAGAGCTCAACATCGAGGACTTCTGGTACCTCGCGCCGCTGGATGCTGCGGCGAAGTAAGCTTTCTCCTGCCCGCGGCCGATGGTCCGGCCGTGGGCGCATCGCAATTCTGTCCAAACGAATTCGAAACAGAGGCGTCATGAAAAACAGATCCCTGCTCCTCAAGATCCTCTCGGCGGTGCTTGTCTTTGGTGCCTGGGAAGTCGCCGGGCGCATTCCCGTCAGCTATGCCTTTCCCACCTTCCTTGAATCTATGAGCTCGCTGCTGCGCATGACGCTGGATGGCAGTATCTTCGTGGCTTACGCCGAGACACTGAAGCCGCTGATTGTTGGCGTGGCGATCTCGACCGTTCTGGGCATCGGCTTGGGCCTGTGGATAGGTCTCAGCGAGAAGTTCGAGTGGTTGTTCTCGCCGATCTTCATCGTAATGCAGGCAGCCCCCCTCGCCGCCCTGATCCCCCTGCTGGTCATGGCCTACGGCATCGGTCTCACCTCCAAGGTCTTCGTGGTGTGCATCATGGCGATGCCCGTCATCGTGCTCAACACGAGCGGCGCGGTGCGCAACACCCCGGAATCTCTTAAGGAAATGGGGCGCTCTTTCATGGCCAAGGATCATCATGTGCTGCTCAAAATCATCATCCCCGCCGCCTCACCGGTGATCTTTTCCGGATTGCGCCTTGGCGTATCCGCCGGCTTCATAGGTGCGATCCTCGCAGAACTCAAAATCACGCCGACCGGTGTCGGCGACATCATCAGCTACAGCCGGTCGATCGCGGATTATCCCAGCATGTATGCAGCGATCTTCTCGATCATCCTTCTGGCGGTCCTGTTTCTGAACCTGCTGGAAAAAATAGAAAATATACTCTTTGAAGGGAATGACCGTGGTTATGTCACAGACTAGTCAGGCTTTTGTCGACGCCCACCCGTCTGCTCAGGACAATGCCGTTACCGTGCGCGGCGTCTCCAAGAATTACGGCGCTGTTGAAGCTCTCAAGAACATGTCACTGGAGTTCCCGCGTGGACAGCTGACCTCGCTGCTGGGGCCGTCGGGCTGCGGCAAGACGACCCTGCTCAAGATCATTGCGGGGCTTCTGAAAGCCGATAGCGGCGAGATCATCGTGAACGGCAAGGCGGTGACCGGTCCTGGCCCCAACCGCGCCTTCGTGTTTCAGGACTTCGCACTGCTGCCCTGGGCGAGCGTGCTGCGCAACGTGGCCTTCGGGCTCGAATTGCGCGGCGTCGCTAAATCGGAACGCGAGGCGAAGGCCGAGAAGTACATCAAAGATGTCGGGCTTGCCGGGTTCGAGCACAGCTTTCCCCACGAGCTTTCCGGCGGTATGCGCCAGCGGGTCGGTCTGGCGCGCGCTCTTTCGGTCGATGCCCAGGTTCTGCTGCTGGACGAGCCATTCTCTGCCGTCGACGAACAGACCCGGCGCAAGTTTCAGGAGGATCTGCTCGCGCTCGTCGCGAATGAGAACAAGACTTTCATCTTCGTGACCCATTCCATCGAAGAGGCGGTCTATGTCTCGGATCAGATCGCGATCCTGCTGCCCCGCCCCAGCCGGGTTCACGAGATCATACGCCCGTCAAACTTCCGTGCCAAAGGCATAGACAATATCCGCCGCGACCCAGAATACCTCGATATCGTCGACGAAATCTGGGCCTCCCTGCGCAATTATGTCGAATAGGGGAAAAAGATGAGAGTTTACGGACACAAGCTTCCTGCGATGTCGTCTCTTCTGATCTGGGCCCTGCTGTGGGAGATCGTTGGACGGACCGGCGCCACTTTTTTCATTCCGCCGCTGTCCGAAGTCTTTGTGACTCTGTTCAAGATCATCGGCACACCAGCCTTTCTCGCCGCACTGTCCGAGACGGCGCAGGCGTTTCTCGCAGGTGTGTTCTTTTCCATCGCGATCGGAATTCCTGTCGGCATACTGATGGGAAAAAGTCGCCTGCTGGATGAATTACTGCTGCCTTGGGTGAACATCTTCGTCAGCGCGCCGCTCACAGCCCTGGTGCCGGTGCTGATGGTGCTGTTCGGCTTCGGCATGACATCAATCGTCATCACCACCACGCTCTTCGGTATCTGGATCATCATCCTGAACACCCGCGCCGGGGTTCGCCAGATCAACCGCTCGCTCGTCGAAATGGCGATAAGCTTCGGCGCAACGCCGATGGATGCCTTCGTGAAGATCTACTTCTGGGCCGCCCTGCCCGAGATCCTCGGCGGCGTGCGGATCGGGGTGATCCGGGCGGTGAAGGGCGTGATCATCGGCCAGCTTCTGATCTCGATCGTCGGCTTCGGAGCGCTGTTCGAACTTTACGCGACGAACTTTCTGATGAGCCACTTCTGGGCGGTTCTCATCGTGCTTTTCGCACTGGCCTTCTCGATCTCCGAATTCCTGGCCTTTCTGGAACGCAAGGTCGCCTATTACGCGGCCAAGCGGTAACCGGGAAACTGAGACCCGATACAGCAAGAAAAGCCCCGCCAGAATGTCTCTGGCGGGGCTTCTTCGTGTATCAGCCGATGATCTTGTTCAGCGTCGGCGACGGCTTCATCACCGATGCGGTCTTGGCCGGATCGGTGTGATAGTACCCGCCGGTATCGGCAGGCTTGCCTGCATCGGCAGTAAGCTCCGCTAGGATGGCCGTCTCGTTCTCGGCCAGCGCCTTGGCGATGGGTGCAAAATGCGCGGCCATGTTGGCATCGTCCGTCTGTTCGGCCAGCGCCTGAGCCCAATAGAGCGCAAAGTAGTAGTGGCTCGCGCGGTTGTCCGGCTGGCCGACCTTACGGCCCGGGGATTTGTCATTATCGAGGATACCCTGTGTTGCGACATCGACCGCGTGGCCCAGCACCTTCGCCTTGGCGTTGCCCTTGACCTCTGCGAGGAACTTCAGGCTTTCCCCCAGCGCGCAGAATTCACCAAGAGAATCCCAGCGCAGGTGGTTCTGCTCGACGAGTTGCTGCACATGCTTGGGCGCAGAGCCGCCTGCCCCGGTCTCGAACATACCGCCACCGTTCATCAGCTTCACGATAGACAGCATCTTTGCAGAGGTGCCAAGTTCCAGGATCGGGAACAGGTCGGTCAGGTAGTCCCGCAAAACGTTGCCGGTGATCGCGATTGAGGTTTTGCCAGCACGGATCGTGTCGAAGGAAACGCGCGTCGCCTCGGCCGGGGAAAGAATGCGGAACTTGTCCGACACGCCCTTTGCTTCAAGCAGCGGCTTCACGTACTTGATCAGTTCAGCGTCATGCGCGCGCGCTTCGTCGAGCCAGAAGATCGCCTCGCAGCCCTCAATCGCTTGGCGGTCAATTGCAAGCTGCACCCAGTCTTCGATCGGTGCCTGCCTGGTCGAGGCCGAGCGCCAGATATCGCCCGCCTCGACGGTGTGCTCGTGCAGCACGTCGCCATTGGCTGCGATCATCCGCACCACACCGTCGGCCGGGATTTCGAACGTGGTGGGGTGCGAGCCGTATTCCTCGGCCTTCTGCGCCATCAGGCCGACATTCTGGACCGTGCCAGCGGTAGAAGGGTCCAGCGCGCCGTTCGCCTTGCAGTCCTTGATCGCCTCGTCATAGACGACCGCGTAGGAACTGTCGGGGATCACGCAATTGGTATCGTGTTCCTTGCCGTCGGGGCCCCAGCCCTTGCCGCCCGCGCGGATCAGCGCGGGGATCGACGCGTCGATAATGACGTCAGAAGGCACGTGCAGATTGGTAATGCCCTTATCGGAATTCACCATATAAAGCGGCGGACGCGTTGTCATCAGGGCGTCAATCTCGGCAAGGATCTCGTCTGCCTTCGGGGCAGATTTGACCAGGTCGAGCAAGGCACCAAGACCGGAATTCGGATTGACCCCGACCGCGTCCAGTTCACCGCCGTACTTGTCAAAAACCGGTTTCAGGAATGCCTTCACAGCATGGCCGAAGATGATCGGATCAGACACCTTCATCATCGTGGCCTTGAGGTGGATCGAGAACAACACACCTTCGGCCTTTGTCGCCTCGATCTGTTCGGTCAGAAACGCGCTCAGCGCCTTGGCGGACATATAGGTCGCATCCACAACCGTCCCTGCGGGGAAGTTCACAGCGTCCTTGAGCACCGTGATTGTGCCGTCCTTGCTCTCATGCTCGATGCGTGCAGCACCGGCCTGCGCGGCGGTCAGGGTCACAGATGTCTCGTTGGCGCGAAAATCATCCGCGCCCATCGTGGCGACATGCGTCTTGCTGTCGGGTGACCAGACACCCATCGAATGCGGATTCGCCATGGCATATTTCTTCACCGCGACAGCCGCGCGGCGGTCCGAGTTACCTTCGCGCAGCACTGGGTTCACTGCTGAGCCTTTGATCGCGTCAAAGCGCGCACGAATTGTCGTTTCTCCGTCCGTCGTCGGGTTCTCGGGATAGTCCGGCAGATCGTAGCCTTGCGACTGCAATTCCTTCAGCGCAGCGACAAGCTGCGGCACTGAGGCCGAGATATTCGGCAGCTTGATGACGTTTGCTTCGCGCGTCTTCACCAACTCACCCAGCACGGCCAAATCGTCAGTTTGCCGCTGAGCCTCGGTCAGGTTTTCAGGGAATGCAGCGATGATGCGTCCCGCCAGCGAAATGTCGCGTGTGCCGACCGAGACGTCCGCGGCTGCCGCAAAGGTCCGGATGACCGGTAGAAACGACGCCGATGCCAGTTCAGGTGCTTCATCCACCTTGGTGTAAACGATATCTGGAGTGTTCTGGTCTGCCATGGAGTTTCAAGCCTTTTATGATTTCCAGCAATGTCATAGCCAAATCACAACTGAATATCGATAGGTCTCGAGTCAGGCTGGAAAAATGAGTTCTAGGTATTCAGTCACGGCATTTGGTGGATCGGATTTACGATGAAACGATCTCGCTCTGAAGTCCAGATTTTGCAGATGTATTCGTAGGGCGTGAAGCCGCTGAACGTCTTGAGCCTCCGTCAGCACTGTCGACCGCTTTTCCGTCGGTCCGCTCTTCAAGTCCTCGACCGTCGCACACTTGCTTAACTTCGCAACGGTTTTAAGGTTCATCGGGAAAACGATTCACTGGATCGTTTTTTTATCCTCCTCACTCCCCAACTCCTTGCTCAACTGCGATAGCGAAACCTACGGTCGCTGTATTACTCCTCTGAAGGCGTGCGTACCGTCTTATGGTTTGCAGTGCAAACCAATGCCGGGTGACTCTACTTGGCGCTTCCTTGGCGAAAGTGACCCATAATGCTTCCATCCATTCCTGAGAATGGATCGCACCATCAAGCCTTATGATTAAAACGAGTCCGCACATTTCCATACTGCAAACTCGGCCCGATCAATGCGCGCTCGGGCCCATTTTGGGCGATGACAAGCACAAAGAGCACAAGTGCACGCAGCGTTCTCAGCATCATCAGGCAACGTTTCGACCGTTTCAAACGTCACGCATAACCTCGGCGAAAGCCTGATGGAGCCGTTGCCCGAACCCTCCGTGAACTTTCCCCATTGTTTGCTCAAGGCCCTCCCGAAGTTTCTACATTGAGAGGTTTTTCAATCCATTTTGATGTCCCACGAACAGGCAGCTTTTCGCAGCCACATGAATTATGTGACCTTTACGTTTAGCGGACGTTAGATGTCCGACACATGTCCGGCCGGGCTACGATCGCGCAGCCCGGCCCTCGAGAGGTGCAATGCCGGTATGGCACTGTCGGGGGCCCGGACGGCCGTTTCAGAGCGCAGCCTCCATAGCAGCGATCACGCGGTCCGGCAGCGCCGGGAAGTCGTAGATGCGTTTCCCGGTTGCGTGAGCGATGGCATTCAGCACGGCAGCGCCCGCACCTGAAATTCCCAGCTCACCGATGCCCTTGGTCTGAATCGGGTTCGCCCAGTCGTCGCGCTCCTCAAGGAAGAGAACCTGCATGTCACCCGGAACATCCGCATGAGACGGCACGTGGTAGTTCGCAAGGTCGCGGGTCACCACATGGCCGTCACGACGGTCGCTCTGCATATCTTCGGTCAGGGCTGCACCTATACCCCAGATCATTCCGCCAAGCGCTTGGCTGCGGGCCGTCTTTTCGTTGAGGATACGGCCCATCGACATCACGCCCAACATGCGCCGCACACGGACCTCTCCAGTCCATTCGTTGACGGCGACCTCAGCAAAATGGGCACCAAACCCAGACGAAAAGTGGCTCTTGGCGGTCATTCCCGACTCAATGGTGGCTTCAGCCTGCATTTCATCCCTCGCGAGATCAGTCAGTGCCATTTCGCGATTGCCGCCGCGGGCACGTCCCCCCTGCAGGGTTAGATCGTCCTCCGAGCAGCCCAGTTGTTCTGCGAGACGGGCTCGGATCTTGCGTGCGGCGAGGAAGGTCGCCGAGCCTGCCGAGTTCGCACCGAACGAGCCGCCAGAGCCAGACGCGCCGGGTAGATCGGAATTGCCCAGGCGGACCTCTACATTGTCGGGCGAGAGGCCAAGCATTTCAGCCGCGATCTGCGCCAAGATTGCATAGGTCCCGGTACCGATGTCTGTCATGTCGGTCTCCACCACTGCACGATCACCGGTCAGGCGCACGCGCGCCGCGGATTTCACAAGCATACTGGAGCGGGCTGCCGAGGCCATGCCCATGCCGATCAGCCAGTCGCCCTCGCGCCGCGTTCCTGCCGTGCCGCGCTGCGCCCAGCCAAATTGCTCGGCGCCTTCGCGCAGACAATCGGCAAGACCACGGACGCTGAACTCCCGCCCATCCATTGGATGGGTGTCCGGCAGATTCCTGAGGCGCAATTCCACAGGGTCGATCCCCAGACTGTCCGCGAGCTCATCCATTGCAGATTCGAAGCCGAGCATCCCCACCGCCTCACCAGGCGCACGCACAGATCCTGCCGGGGTTGCCGCGATGCGCGCCACGGTTTGGGTAAAGCTCAGCCCGTCAGCGCCGTAGAGGAACTGCGAGGCTTGCGAGACCGGCTCGGAAAAGCCCTCGCCATCGAGGTTGGAAACCGTGTCATCATGGGAAATCGCGGTGATTCTGCCGTCCTGCGTCGCACCAATGCGGACACGCTGCGCAGTCTCTGAGCGGCGCAGTACGCAATCGAACACAGTCTGTCGCGTCATCACCACCCGAACCGGACGGCCGAGCTTTTGCGACGCGATGGCCGCCGCCGCCGCCTCCGGGCCCAGTCCCAGTTTTGAGCCGAAGCCGCCCCCCACGAAGGGCGCCAGAATGCGCACTTGTGCGGGTTCGATCCCGAGCGTGTCAGCCAGCTCTTTCTTGTTGAAGCGGATCATCTGCAGCGAACTGCGAAGGGTGACGGAGCCGTCCTTCCAATCGGCGATTGCAGCATGCGGCTCCATCGCGGCGGCGGCGTGGGACGGGGTCGTGTATTTCTGGTCAACTCTGACCTCTGCAGCCTTCCACGCAGCGTCGAAGTCACCTGCGGTTTCAGGGTCTGCGACCTCTCGGTCTGGCGTGCCCTCGGGCGTGACGTAAGCTTTTTCAGTCTCATACCGGATATTAAGCCGCTGGGCCGCATCACGCGCGCCCTCAAAAGTCTCGGCAACCACCAGCGCGATGGGCTGTCCATGATAGTAAACCGCATCGCCGGGCTGCACAGGGGCTTCTCCGGCCATGCCCTGCGCAGGATTACGGATCATCCGTTGATCGGTGATGACGTCGATGACGCCTTGGATCGACCTGATGCTATCCCTGTCGATACCTGTGATCTTGCCACGCGCAATTGTCGCGCGCACGAGCACGCCATGTAACACGTTGTCCATGACAGTGTCGGCGGTATAGGACGCCCGACCGGATACCTTGTGCGGGCCATCGGGGCGATTCATCGGTGTGCCGACCACGCCCTGCCCGGTCTGATCCAGAAGGCGCGGCTGCGGGCTGTCCATTGTGAAAGTGTCGGTCATGCCTGAGTCCTCGCGATGTCGGTGCCTGAGCGGTCCGCCAGCACAGTCAACTGGCGCAGAGTGGCGATGAAGGTCCGGCGCAGCAATGTGCGCTTGTACTCGGTGTCTGGGTGCGGCGCTCCCTCAGAGATAAGAGCATCGGCTACATTTGCGAACAAAGCATCAGAGGCGGCTTGGCCTTCCAACATTTCCGCCACCGCATCGTCCGTCCAGGGATGCGGCGCGACACTGCCATAGGAGAGATGCGCGCGCATGATGGTATCGCCTTCCATCTCGATGGCTGCGGCGACAGAGACAAGCCCAAAGGCGTAGGATGCGCGATCGCGCACCTTGCGATAGACCTGTCGGCTGCCGATCAGCGGAGCAGGCAGGATTACCGCCGTGATAATGTCACCCGCCTCCAGCACCGTGTCGCGGTCAGGGCGGTCGCCCGGTTCGCGGTAGAGCTGCTGTATCGGAATGCGGCGTAAATCGCCTTTCCGGGCGCGGATTTCAACCTCTGCCTGCAGCGCGGTAAGAGCAACCGCCATGTCGGACGGGTGCGCCGCAAGGCAGTGCTCGGACGTCCCGAAAATCGCAAGCATACGCCCCGACCCCCCTTGCGCCGCGCAACCCTCGCCCGGCGTGCGCTTGTTGCAGGGCTGCGAGGTGTCGTAGAAATAGGGGCAGCGCGTACGCTGCAACAGGTTGCCGCCAGTGGTGGCCTTGTTGCGGATCTGCGCGGAAGCCCCGGCGAGGATCGCGCGGGATAAAAGGGGCCAGCCAGCCCGAACCCGCGTGTCATGCGCCAATGCGGTGTTCGTGACGAGCGCGCCAATGCGCAGTCCGTCGCCGTGGCATACGATCTCTGAGAGGCCCTCAATGCGGGTGATATCAACAAGCGTTTCAGGGTTCACGACCTGGATCTTCATCAGGTCCAGAAGATTTGTCCCCCCTGCGATGATCTGTCCGGACGCCATCGCAGCGTCACCTGTGGCTGTCGCGCGGAAATAATCGAACGGTCTCATTTCTTCACCTCCGCCGCCATGGCGATGGCTTCCCTGATCAACGGATAGGCGGAGCAACGGCAGAGATTGCCGGACATGCGTTCCGCCATCTCTTCATCGCTCAGATGCGGGGCGCCCAGGTCATCGCTGACGTATGACGGCGCGCCTTCGGAAATTTCCTTCAGCATTGCTGTCGCTGACATGATCTGACCGGGTGTGCAATAGCCGCACTGGTAACCGTCCTTCTCGACGAATGCCTTTTGCAGGGCCGACAGCCGTTCCGGCGAACCAATCCCTTCAATTGTCGTGATCTCGTCGCCTTCGTGCATCGCGGTGAGGCACAGGCAGGAATTCACGCGCTCACCGTTCAATAAAACAGTGCAGGCCCCGCACTGGCCATGATCGCAACCTTTCTTTGTGCCTTGAAGTCCAAGATCATCGCGCAGCGTATCAAGGAGAGTGCGTCGCGAGTCGTGCCCCACTTCATGCTGCTTGCCGTTTACGGTGAGGATGGTTTTCATCGCTGGCTCCTGTGCCTTTATCTAGTCCACGGTGATGCTGAACCGCCGCCGTGTAGTCCGGTGATTAACGGGTGGTGCGGAAAAGGGTTCCATGAAGTCGGGCGAGAGCTTTTGTCACGGTGAGCTACTGGCCATCCCACGGACAAATCCTGCCGCCATTTGAGTATTCATCATGGGCAGGAGCTTTAGCGATCCAAATCAGATTTGCTTTGACAAGCACGTTTTCTGTCTCGTGCAGCTTTCGGATGAGGTGAAAAACTGCGACCTTTGCGGGAATTACCATCGGGCGGAGCCCGATATATTTGGCCTTGAGGCCAAGCTTGAAGCGCAGTGCGGCAAGTCGCGCCATGGCAAACCGGTTCGAACCCGCCAGAAAACTGCCTCTAGAAACAGGCGATTGTTCTTTGCCGTGGCCCCGAGTTGCTGGCCTCACCCGGCAAATGCGGCTCAAGCTGTACCATACACGATCCGTCACCACAAAGCGCTGCTCCTTAATTCAAACCTCCTGTTGGGAAGGTTGAATCGGTATTCAAACCAAATGGGACACTTGATTGCCCACAGGCCCTAACGAGAGAACTCGAGATCTGACATTGTGATTTCAGGGTCTTCACGGTCTGTGGACCTCAGCCAAAGCGTCGTGCCGGAAGTCCGCCATTCGATGTTTTGAGCAAGATTGCGACCCGTTGCGGGATCCCATGCTCGGAAGGTGAAGGCGATGAGATTTTCCCGCTGGATACCGGAAATGGCGGCACTGCCAATGCCGTCCGGATTGAACCAGTGACCAGAAATGCGGTCTGAGCCGTCTTTCCCTTCGATTTCCCCCGATAGCCTGATCTTACGTCCTGGAACAACGCAACGCCCGGAAACTGTCAGCTTCAGCTGCCCCGAGTCAAAGTGATTATCAAGCCGACAACGCACGGTTTCCTTAGGGCCGTCAGGCGTTTCACGCGCCCAGCCCGATCCGGTCCAATGGCCATCCATGTCGCCGAGAGGATCGGCAGCGGCATTGCTGAGACTCAATGCGAAGCAAACTGCCATGATGGTTTTAATAGCTATCATGAAACGGGTCCTTTCGCGACAGGAGCGCGGGCAAAAGCAACAGATCGAACACCAACGCGACCAAAAGCGTTACGATCATCATTCCCCCGAACAAACGGATGGGAAAGAACCCGCTGGCAAGTGTGACGCAAAGACCGACGCTTAGCAAAATCGTGGTCAGAACCATCACCTGACCAGCATCGCGCGTGGCCAATGCCACAGCGGCCCGCGGGGCCTCGCCCCGGCTGCGTGCATCAGAGTATCGGCTGATGAAATGCACCGTGTCGTCAATCGCGATGCCAAAGGCAATCGTGAGCGCCAGAACGGCTGTAGGCGTCAGCTCTCCGCGCGCCCAAAGGTGGAGCGACGCGCCGGTGATCATGAGCGGGAGGAGATTGGGCAACGCCAGAACGGGAATGAGCCGCAGAGACCTGAAAGCCAGTGCAACGATCAGTGTAGCGCCGATTGCGGCGGCCAGAAGTCCTCGCGACAATTCGGAAATCAGGCCGACGGCCTCGAACCTCATGATAGTCGGCAGGCCGATGATACGGTCAGCACCGCCCCCCGCCGCCGCCGCATAGAGAGCATCGAAGGTGCGCAAGCTGTCCTCATCGCGCATCGGTTCGGGTATGGACACGAAAATTCTGTGGACGGAGGTGTCTGGCCGGATTTCCTGGATGAGCGCGATCGGCAGGGTCGCAAGTTGTTCTGGACTGGGTTCGGTGTCCGGCGTGCCGAGCCAGCGGGCGAAATTCACCTCTGACAGAACGGCGTCAGGGCCTGCAATGTCACTCAGCGTCTGGGACAGGGTCCGTGTCTTTTCCCAATCGCCGTAGACCTCGACAATCATCCTGAAGACGCCGCCAAAATCCTTGGATATGGCATCATTTGCTGCGACGGTCGTGCTGTTGTCAGGGAGGTTCTGGTACAAAGGAAACCAAGGGGTTGTCTGCAGATACCCTGCGACCGACAGACACAGCAAAGCAATCGACGCCAAGATAACCGTCTTGGGAAAGCGCGACCCCACCTCTGCCAAAGTGTTCGCCCCGCGGGATGCGAATTGCGGTATGGGTCGGTCAGAAGGTCTGATGATCATGGCCAGGAGCGCGAATGCCGTGATTGTCATGGCGAAGGCCATCACGGTTCCTACGGCGCCCAAGAGTGCGAATTCGAACAGCTGGGCATTGCCGGTGAGCATCACACTTGCAAAAGCGGCGGCTGTGGTCAGCGCGGTGAGGGCACATGCCGGCCCGACACGACGTACAGTGTCTGCCGGATCGCCTTTAGACGTTTTTAAATCACCCGCCAGATGCACACCGTCCGCAACGCCCAGAACCAGCAACAGGATCGGGATGACATTGCTCAGCACCGTGATCGGATAACCCAGCCAGACTGACAGCGCCAGAACACTCACCGCACCGCAAACGGCCGGGACGACGGCAAGCAGGACCATGCGCAGATCCTGCAGCAGGACCAACGCAGCGAATGCCACCAGCAGCGCGCCCCAGATGTTCAGCGAAAGCAGATCGCCTTTCAGGCCATTCACAATTTCAAGATTTATCGCGTCCTCCCCTGTCAGGACCAGCGACATGTCGGCAGAGAGCGCGCCGTCGATCTCTGATCGCAAGAGCGGCAGGACCTCCCGAACCTTGGTTTGTCCAAGATCCACCGTCACAGTGATAAGAAGCGCTGTATTCTCATCATTGATAAAGATCGGCAGCCCCGTACCAAGGGCGCGGAACTTGCCGATATCTGCGCCATAATCCGGCAGTATCTCTGCGGGAAAAACCGGCTGCCCATTTGGTGCGCCCTCGTCAGGACTCATCCTCAAGATGAAAGGAGAGACAACTCCGACCACCCCGTCGATGAACTCAATCTCAAGCGTGGCATCGCGAAACGCGGTCAGCTCGACCGAGGTCATGGGGGCAGCCGAGCGGACATAGGCGATGACTGTGCTGATCGGAGGATCCTGCGCCGCCTCATAGCTGCGCTGCGCATCGGAAAGAGCGCTGTCTGACAGGAACACCCGGTTGATGTCGTCGTCAAATCGCAGATTGGGAAGGCTGGCACCAATCACCACAAGTATCGCAACAAGCATTGTCGCAGCTGTTTTTGGCCACCGAAGTACCGCCAGTCCCAGCCGTTCAGCACCAAATCCGATACCGAGTGACAATGTCAGCCCCGGCGCAATGGCACGAGCGCCTTGCCTTCAACACCAATTCTGACCCAGAGCATTGCGGCATTCAAAACGGTAAAAAGCGCGGCGATCCAGACCAGGCCAAGGACCATGGGGGCCACCATCAGTTCCGCAACAACAAGAACATAGTTAGGATGCTTGAGATATCTGAACGGCCCATGCTGCACCAGTGGCGCATCCAATATGATGATCCTGGTTGTCCAGCGTGCCCCCAAGGTGCCCAGTATCCAGAGCCGAAACAGCTGCAGACCCACAAAGACGCTAAGCCACGCAAAATTCATGTGCTGATCATAGCCGAATATCAGCAGACACCCCAGCCATGCAGCATGCATCGCAACCATAACGGGGTAATGTCCGCGGCCTACCTCGTACGCACCTCTTTCAAGCAACCGGGCGGTATTGATTTTTGCGATGACCAGCTCGCTCAGCCGCTGCACCACAATAAACCCAAGAAAAAGAAGCGTGGTTGTCTGCATCATGCCGCCTTTGCCGTCACATGAAAGGGCAGGTAGGAGGCGGTGAAGCCCGGTCCAAGAGCACAGGCCATCATCTGACCGCTTGTCCCGGCATCAAGAACTGCCTTCATCACAAACATGACCGTCGGCGCGGACATGTTGCCCGCTGCACGCAGCGTTTGACGTTCGGCATCAAGACTGCCCTGATCCAGATGCAGGGCGTTTTCTATGGCATCCACCACTTTCGCGCCGCCTGGATGACAGACGTACCGGTCGATCTGGTTGTGGTTCAGGTTGGCCGCGTTCAGCGCCTTGCTGGTCGCTTCGGCAAACTCTGCCTTCACAAAGGACGGAATTGATCGATCGAAAACCACCCCAAGCCCGGATTCATCCACATCCCAGCCCATGATGCCCAGAGTTTTGGGCCACATTGTCTGGTAGCCCGGGTGTAGCTCCACAACCGCCTTGCCGCTGGACTTGTCAGAACTGATGCAGGCGGCTGCGGCCCCATCCCCGAAAAGGACAGCCGCGATGATGTCAGCCTTTTGCAAGCGGTCAGAGCGGAAGGATAAAGAGCAGGTTTCGACCACGACAAGCAGCACCTTTGATCCCGGCCTGGCCGTCGCAATGGATTGCGCAACCGAGAGCCCAGACACGCCACCAGCGCATCCAAGGCCGAACAGCGGAATCCGCATTATATCCTGACGGAAGCCCATTTCAGAAAATGCTTGGGCGTCCAGTGTCGGCGTCGCAATGCCCGTCGACGACACTGTCACCACACAATCCACCTCAGATCCGCTCCAACCAGCCTCTTGCAAGGCGGCATTTGCCGCATCAATAAAAAGCGCCTTTGCGCCAGAGATATAGGCCGCGTTGCGATCCTGCCAGTTGTGAGCTTGCGCGAACCAGTCGATCGGAACAACCGAATAACGACTATCGATTCCGGCGTTCGCAAAAGATGCCGAGAGGCGATCAAAATGTTCGTATTTTCGGCCGAAAATTGTCGCCGCCCGGTCCTGAACATCAGCCTGCTTGAGGCAGTGTGGAGGAAGCGCTGGCGCTATTGAATGCAAATAAACTGGCATAAGAATTCCATCTTCCTCAAAGGGTGATGCCGAATGCTTGCAATCTTCATTTGAAGGGATGTAGGCACTCTCTAGTCAACGTGTGTAAGCAGATTTCGTTCCCGCATGCTTAGAATATAAGCTTCTGTGGAAGGTATCCGCGCGGTCTTGCGGCGCATAAGGCCTATTGTGGCGTCAAGCTCTAGGGCGCGAGTTCGTCGATGCAGTCGATCTTGTGATATGCTGAACGCTCGAGAACCTCGGTGAGCCAAGCTTCTAGATTAACGCTGTTCATGCGGCCAGTTTCGATGAGCGTGTAGGCGATCGCTGCGGCTATGCCGTCACCTTCCAAACCCATGAACAGATAGTTTTTACTGCCGAGAAGCTTGTGCCTGATCGGTGACGACCTCTGAGCGTGCGTCAAACGATGGCAAGGCGCGCTCCGTAGAGGCCTTCAACCTGTTGAGCGGCTATGCCGCTGAAATACAGGTATGATAGCGCTGCAGCACATTACTCGCGGCATTCCAAAAAAACATGACAAAACCCTTTTAATATGGCTCATCTCGTTTAGACGAAAGTTCACCTTTCAAGAGATTATCCGGGTGGCAACCCGTACAGTTGGGCGGCATATTGATCGGATCTGCATTGCCCCTCAGGTCGTCGGCTGTGTGTTGCTGTACTTCACTCGTGCGATTTGACCTATAAAGGATCGGGTGCAGGTCAAGAGAATGTCCCCAGTTTTACCGGAAATGAAACAATGACAGTTAAAATCTCGAAATTTCCGCAAAGTGACGCGGCTTCATACGCGGCGCCTCATGTTCACATCATTATGCTTGCACAGGATGGAGGTCTTGGCCCGCGTGCCCGGGCGCTGGACGGGCAAATCCATGGTGCGATAGGGCATGCCATTAAAGCCGCAGCATTCACGGGCAAGCAAGGCGCCTGTCTGGATGTTCTGGGCGCTGAAACGGGTAGGATCATCGTGGTCGGGCTGGGCGAGGCGTCAGAACTCGGGGCGCTGGTGTCCTGCAAGGTGGGGGCCGCGCTTGCGGCTTTTGTTGAAGAGCGCGGCGTTACGGCAGCCAGGCTGCTGTTCGAGCTGCCAGCGGGCACCGCGATCACGGGCGAGCAGATTCTGATGCGGATGTTGCTGGGCCTGCGTCTGCGCAACTATCGTTTCGAATTGATGCCCCAGTGCGAGATCGCGTTCGATCTGGATTTGCAGGTGGACAGCGATTTCGATCTGGATCTGTGTGCGCGAGCGGATGCTATTCATTCCGGCGTCAGCTTGGCGCGCTCGATGGTCAATTTTCCCGCCAGCCATCTGCACCCGGACAACTTCTCCAGCTATCTGACACCGCTGCGGGAGGCCGGCATCGAAATCAAGATTCTTGAAACGGAGGAGCTGGAGCGCCTTGGCATGAACGCACTGCTGGCGGTTGGCAACGGCTCTGCGCGCAAGCCAAAGGTGATCGTATTGCGCTATAATGGAGGAGCGCCGAGCGAGGCGCCGATCGGACTGGTGGGCAAGGGAATCTGCTTTGACGCAGGCGGGCTGATCATCAAGCCATCTGAGGGTATGTTCGACATGCGAGGGGATATGGGCGGCGCGGCGGCGGTGATCGGGGCGATGCTGACGCTGGCGTTGCAGAAGAGTCCGGAGAACATCGTCGGCGTGCTTGGGGTTGCAGAAAACATGCTGTCCGGCAATTCCTACAAGCCGGGGGATATTGTGACGACGATGTCCGGCAAGACGGTTGAGGTCTATGACACTGACTGCGAAGGCCGCATGGTTCTGTCGGATATCCTGTATTACACAGCCTCGCAGTTCAAACCACGGGTCATGGTGGATCTGGCGACGCTGACCCATTCGGTGATGCAGGGGCTGGGGCAGGTGTTCGCGGGCGTCTTCGCCACTTCGACCGATCTGGGCAGTCAAATGGTGGCTGCAGGTGAAATAACAGGCGAACGCTTCTGGCCGCTGCCTCTGGATCACGCCTACGACGAGGGTCTGAAATCCCCGGTGGCCGACCTGCGCCAGCATGCCCGTGATCTGGACGACGGCGATGCCCCTTATGCCGCAGCCTTCCTGCGCCATTTCACGATGGATCTGCCATGGATGCATCTGGACATTGCAGGCAAGGAGATCCGTGAAGCGGATACGCCGCTAGCACGACGTGGCGCACTTGGCTTTGGTGTTCTTGCGCTGGAAGAGTGGATCTCCAGAGGCGTCGCGTAGAACACTATCCGACCCGGCGTCGGGCGGGGGAAAAGTGAGCATCACGCCCTGCCCGCCGAGTTTTCGTGCCTTCAGGCGGCTGTAGTCACGTCATCGCGCACCAGATGACCGGGTGCGATTTCGATATAGCGGCGCTTCGGCGGCACATAGGACATCGGGTGCAAGGGCGTCTTCAGCTCCTGCGGTTCTTGACTGCGGCGGCTGTGGCGGCGCGAGGGATCAGGAACGGCGACAGCCTCGATCAGCCGACGGGTATAGGGATGCGCCGGACGCTCCATGATCGCAGAACGCGGTCCAATTTCGACAATTTCGCCAAGATACATCACCGCAATGCGATGGCTGATCCGTTCGACCACCGCGATGTCATGAGAAATGAAAAGGAAGGCGATCCCGAGGTTCTGCTGGATATCCATCAGCAAATTGACGACCTGCGCCTTGACCGAAACATCCAACGCTGACACGGATTCATCTGCGATGATTATTTCCGGATCCAGCATCAACGCCCGCGCTACGCACAGGCGCTGCCGCTGACCGCCTGAGAACTCATGCGGGAAACGCGCCAGCATATCGGGCTGGAGGCCGACCTGACGCATCAGCCTTTCGGCCTTCTGGAGGGCCTCGGCGCGGCTGCCCATGCGATGTTCCAGAAACGGCTCGGTGAGCGCCTCTGAGATCGTCATTCGGGGGCTAAGGCTGGCCAAGGGGTCCTGCGGGATCATCTGGATGCGCCGACGCAGGCGGCGCAGCTTTTCGCCGCTGGTGTCGAACAGCTCGGTCCCACTCAGGTCGACGCTGCCGGAACTGCGTCCCCCGGACAACTGGATCAAAGACTTGCCCGTCGTGGACTTGCCGCAGCCGGATTCCCCGACCAACGACAGGGTTTCGCCCGGATAGATGTCGAAGGACACATCCTCGACCGCATGCACCTGGGCGACCCGACGCTGCAGCAATCCGCCGCGCATGTCGAACCGGGTCACCAGATCGCGGATCTTGAGCAAGGGTGCCGCGGTGTCGGGTGTGCGATCCAGCTTGGTGCCGGGCGTGACAGAGCCATTAGCCATGTTGACCACCGGAAAGCGCAGCGGCACGGGTTCACCCCGCATGGTGCCCAGCTTTGGAACGCTGGCCAGAAGACCCTTGGTATAGGGCTGCACCGGCGCGTCAAAGATCTGCGCCGTCGTGCCACTTTCCACCATGTCGCCGCGTAGCATCACCACAGTGCGATCCGCGACCTCGGCCACCACTCCCATGTCATGGGTGATAAACAGCATGGCCATGCCGAATTCTTCCTGCAGATCCTTCAGCAGATCCAGAATCTCGCCCTGAACGGTGACGTCCAGCGCGGTCGTCGGCTCATCCGCAATCAGCAGCTTGGGACGCGAAGCAAGGGCCATCGCGATCATCACGCGCTGGCGCATACCGCCGGAGAAGGCGTGCGGAAAATCAGATATGCGCGCTTCGGCATTGGGGATTCGCACGCGCTGCATCAGTTCGATCGCCTGTTTGCGCGCCTGGGCCTTTGACATCGGGCTATGCACTGTCAGCGCTTCGGTGATCTGGTCACCGATGGTGTAGATCGGGTGCAGGCTGGTCATCGGCTCCTGAAAGATCATTGCAACCTTCTGGCCGCGAATTCGGGACACCATATCCTCTTCACTCAGCGCCAAAATATCTTGGCCATCCAGAAGGATACTACCGCCCAACCTGCTGGTCTCTGGGTCCAGCAGGCGCGTGATTGCCATAGAAGTGACGCTTTTGCCGGATCCGGATTCTCCGACTAGCGCCACGGTCTCACCGGCGCCTATCTCTAGGTCAAGGCCGCGCACGACCTCGCTCCAGACGCCCCGCGCGCCACGGAATGACACGCTCAGGCCACGTACGGACAGAACCGGAGCTGGGGTTTTTTCGCTAGACTTGGTCATTTCTGCCTCATTCGTGGATCTATCATGACGCAGAGCACGTCGACGATCGCATTCGCCACCACAACAAAGAACGATGCATAGAGCACCGTTGCCATGATCATCGGCAGGTCGAGCGCCTTGAGAGCCTGATAGGTCAGGCGGCCCACACCATTTATGCCGAACACCACCTCAGTCAGAACGGCTGCGCCGCCGACAAGCACGCCGAAATCCATGCCGAACATGATGACAATCGGAATGATCGCGGTGCGCGTTGCATGTTTCAGCAGGACGCGGCGCGCGCTCAACCCCTTGGACCGGGCTGTTCGAATGTAGTCTTCCTGATAGGTTTCGATGATGCCGGTCCGTAGCATGCGCCCATAGAGCCCGATATACATCAGCGCCAGGCAGATCCATGGAAAGACCAGCGCAAAGAACCAGCCTGCAGGGTCCGATGTAAGGGGAACGTAGCCAAGTGGCGGCACCCATGAAAATGCCCATGTGTCATGCAGGCGGCTTTGCGTAACTAGGTTGATCATCTCGCCCACCCAGAAGACGGGCATCGCGACGGCCATCATCGACGCGCCCATCAAGATCTTGTCTGGCAGGCGGTTCCTGAAGGCTGCAGCGATGATCCCGGTGGTTGCACCAAGGGCCATCCACAAGATCGCGGCACCTGCCACCAGCGACAGGGTTGCCGGGGCAGCAGACATGATGGTCGGGACAATTTTCTGCCCGCGGTTGGCAAATGATGTCAGGTCGCGCGTGATGAACAGGCGATCCATCATCAGGCCGTACTGCACATACAGTGGTCGGTCGAGGCCGAAATCATGGCGCACGGCAGCGATGGTTTCAGGCGCCGCGTTCCGCCCGGCGATCCGCGCTGCGGGGTCCGAGCCTGGGGTGGCAAAGAAGATCAGGAAGGTGATCACACTAATGCCGAGCATCACGATGACCATCCGCAGAAGGCGTGACAGAAAAATCGTCAGCATCAGCGGCCCCTAGCAGATTTGGGGTCCAGGACGTCACGCAGGACATCGCCAAACAGATTGAGCAGCAGAACTGTGACCATGATCGCGATCCCGGGCGCAAGGGCCACCGTGGGGCGTGAATAAAGCAGTGACTGGCCGTCCTGCAGGATGGTCCCCCAGCTGGCGTTCGGCGCTTGTACCCCGACTGATAGAAAGGACAGAGCGCTTTCCGTGACGATGTTCAGCGCCGTTAGCATCGGCGCAAAAACAATCAGGGTCGACAACACGTTGGGCAGGATATGGCGCATCAGGATGCGGTGCCGCCTGACCCCAAGACCGCGTGCGGCCAGCACGAATTCGCTGTTCTTGATCGTCATGACGCGGCCGCGCACGGGCCGTGCGACATAGGGCACATAGACGAGGCCAATGATCGTGATTGGAATGATCAGGCTGGACGACGAAAGCTCTATCGGGCCCAGCACGAATGTCTTGCCGATCATCACGATGGAGAGAGAGATCGCCAGAAGATAGACGGGAAAGGCCCACATCATGTCGATCAGGTTGGACAGAACGCCATCGACCAACCCGCCCGTGTACCCCGCCGCAACGCCGATGATCGCAGCAAGGGCCAGCGTCAGCACGGTCGACGCTGCAGCAATCAGCAAGGAGCTGCGACCGCCGTAGAGCATCCGTGCCATGACATCACGCCCTTGGGTATCAGCTCCCAGCATGTATTCGCCTGACCAAGTGGGGCCGATCGGCGTCACGCCAAGCCCCAGCCCTTCGGTAGAGCGTTGCATGACCGGGACCGTCTTGCCCTCAACCTCGATTTTGGCGCTCAGACCAGATCGGAAAGGGTCCGTATGGGCCACGTGATTGGCGTAGAGCGGGGCTAGAAGGACCGCGATCAAGATCAAAATCAACCCAATCCCGGACAGTACAGCGGTCGGACTGCTCAGCAACCCTGCCAAGAGACGCTTCCAGGGACCATCAGGGGCTGAAACGCCCTCCCCGATCGGGGAGGGCGGCAATTTATCGGTGGAGACCGAAGTCATTCTAGACCTTTCACTGAACCCAGGACTTGGCAATCAGCCAGTTGAACAGGCTGGAATACTCGAAGTTGCCGACGCGCTCGGACAGAAGGTCGAGGCGACGCGGCGTGAACAGGGGGACAGCCGGGGCTTTTTCCATGACTGCGTTGTCGATCTTGGCCCACTCCGCGTTGGCGGCCTCAGGGTCGGTCGCGCCGAGGGTCATGGCTGCCTTCATGCGCGCATCGATCTCCTCGTCACAGAAACCCGCGATGTTGATGGAGGAATCCGAGCCCGGGTGGAACGAGCCGCAGCCGAACAGAACGTTCAGAAAGTTGGAGGCGGCCGGGTAGTCCATGTACCACTGGGTAACCGAGATCTGCACGTTGTTGTTGGTGTTCTGGATATAGGTGAACTGGATGTCACCAGAGACGGTCTGCACCGTCGCGTCATAGCCCAGATCGCTCAGAACCGACTGCAGATAGGTGCCTACACCACGCGATGCGGCGTTGTCCTCGGTGACAACATTCACCTTTTCACCCTTTGTGCCGCTTTCCGCGACCAGCGCACGTGCCTTGTCCATATCCGGCGCACTCCACGTGTCGCCCGGATCTTGGGTGTAAATGCAGCTGTCTTCATGACCGGGGAAATCTGGCGGCAGGATCTGGCACACCGGCTGGGCAAGAGCCGGTCCGCCGAAGACCGATACCAGCGCATTGCGGTCGACGGCATAGTTCAGCGCTTGACGCGCACGCACATCGTTGAAGGGCGAGATGTTCACGTTCATCGGTGCATACCACCAGGCTGATTGCGCATGTACATGCAGCTGATCGGTGGCATTGGTGCTCAGCTCGGCCAGTCGGTCGGCGGGCAGAGGATCGAAGCTCCAGTCAGCCTGGCCGTTCATGACGGCGTTGACCGCGGATTCCTCGGTGCCGCCAAACTTGTATTCGATCGTGTCGGCATAGCCTTCGGGCTGGGCATCCACGCTCCACTCCACGAAGTGGGGATTGCGTTCCATCGTCAGGGAATTGTTGGCATCGTAGGAGGTGAACATGTAGGTCCCGGTTCCGGGGATCGGCGTGTTGCCCATGTCCTTCGATGCTGTGCCCTTGGGTAGGATCGAGGCATGCGGCGCGCTGAGCTTGAACAGAAACTCGGGATCTGCTGCGACCAGGTTGATCGTCACCGTATTGGCAGTGCCGTCCGCGATGACGCCTCCTTCTAGGGTGCAATCTGCGGGGCTGGAAAGGCAGTCTTCCGCGCCCACGATGCCATTGTAGAAGCTGCCGGAAGTGGGACTGCTGACCTTGAAGATCCGCCGCAGGGAAGCGACTACATCCTCCGTCGTGACGTCGTCGCCGTTGGAGAACTTCACGCCCTTGCGCAGGGTGAAGGTATAAGTCTTGCCATCAGCGCTTACGGTCGGCATTTCGGCGGCCAGGTCAGGCACGACGGTGTTGCTTTCGGGCCCATCAGCCTTCTTGAACGCCACCAGGCCGTCGTAGGTGGCGCTGTAGAGCTGCCAGAACTGCGCGGTGTAGTTGATCTGCGGGTCGAGCGTTCCGCCAGAGGCCACGGCCATCAGGTGCATCGTGCCACCGCGATGAGCGTCCTGCGCCTGTGCCAAGGCGGGCACGACTGCGGGAATCATTGCTGCCGTGATCGCAAGGCGGGCGAGCGCGCTACCACGTCGACCTGTCTTAGAAATAGCCATGAGGTCCATATACTTATCCTTTCAAAATAGGTGATGAGAGTGTCCTGGGGCCCCGTTCAGGATGCCATCAGGCGCGGGCCACATCTGGTTGCGGGGAAGAGGCGTCACACTGCGCCAGAAAGTCACCGAGAACCCGCATGCAGTCCTCGAATTCCTCAAGGTGTGGCATGTGGCTGGAATTTGGAAAAACATGCCAGCGCACGTTGGGAATAAGGTCTTGAAACGGTTGCATCGTGGCCGGGGTTGCTTCGTCATAGGCCCCAGAAATCAGCAAGGTTGGCACTTCGATCGCTGTCAGACGGTCGATGACCGACCAGGTCTTCAGCGTGCCCCGGATGTGGAATTCGCTGGGGCCGATCATCGTGTGATAGACTGTCGGATCGCTTTCGACTGCATCATTGGTGCGCTGCACATCGTCCGGAAGCGGCTGCAGACGGCATATATGGCGGGTGCTGAAAACCTTTGACGCCTCCTTGTAAGCTGCGCTGTCGGTGGTTCCGGCCTCTTCATGCGCACGCAAGGTCTGCTGCACATTCTGGGGCAGGTCGGCCAGCAAGCGGTTTGCCTCATCGGCCCAAATCTCCATGGACGCCGGGGAATCCGCTATGATGAGGGCGCGCAGGCCGACGGGCTGACGTATCGCGAACTCCGCGCCCAGCATCCCCCCCCAGGATTGCCCGAGAAGGTCGTATCCCGCGTCCAGTTTCAAGTGCGCGATCAGGTTTTCAAGCTCTTCAAGGAACAGATCTACGGTCCAGAAATCGGCCCCCTTTTCAGGCAGATGGGTCGATTTTCCATTGCCCAGCTGATCGTAATGGATCACCGCGCGCCCGTCCTGCGCC
Source organism: Puniceibacterium antarcticum (assembly GCF_002760615.1). Classification (GTDB taxonomy): domain Bacteria; phylum Pseudomonadota; class Alphaproteobacteria; order Rhodobacterales; family Rhodobacteraceae; genus Puniceibacterium; species Puniceibacterium antarcticum. The sequence goes on from NZ_AWWI01000029.1 coordinate 35,465, forward strand.
AGCGCCTTGAAGCTGTCGACGTAGTCATGTGTGCAGCCAGGTCCCCCATGGGCCACGATCAGTGGTGTCTTGTCAGAGGTAAGCTCCCCGGTGACGCGGTACCATGTCTTCCAAGACCGAAAGGGGGCGAAACCTTCGTGAGTTGTCATGAGGCGGTCCTTGCCTTTCTTGTCCAAACTATTCTCTCGTGCCCGATGCGGGCCGGGGTCAGGCCACGCGATATTTGTCTCTAAGCCCGTAGTCTGACAGCGGGCCCGAAGGCTGTCCGTGTCACGCTGCGATTTTCACACACAAGTTCCCACCTTCCCCATGGTGAAACCGGTGATAAGAGCTCAGTCGATCGCGCGATATGCCTAAAAAGTAATCAAGTGTGTTTGCAGCGCGGCGCCTGATGCCCTAAAATTCATCCCTTAGTTGCATTTTAGGGCTTGCCTTGGTCGAATCACTGGCGATCAATTAAGAGCTGCTGAGTTTTTGATCAGACACTGGACCCAACCCGATGATTTACCTGAGCCGCGCCATGTTGGAAGACGCAATTAACGCCGTGCCAAAGCGGTTTCAGGGTCCGGGTGGACTGATCGGTGTCCTGAAAGACGGCGAAGTCGTAGCAAGCCGCGCCTGGGGATACAGCGATCTGGCGCGTGGCACCGCGATGAGTGTCGACACACGGATGCCGATCTGTTCGATCTCCAAGCAATTCACCTGTGCGAGCCTTCTGGCAGCGGTTGGCGAGCCTGAGGTGCTGGACGGCAAACTGCCGCCCTTTCTGCCCTATCTGGCCACCGAACTCCCCTCCGTGCGCCAGCTGTGCCACAATCAGTCCGGGCTGCGGGATTACTGGGCGCTGACGGTGCTGCACGGCGGGCTTGCCGAACAGACCTTCCGGCGAGAGGACGCTCTGCCCATGATCGCCCAGATGCGCAGCGGGCATTTCCCCCCCGGCACCAGTTATTCCTACTGCAACTGCAACTACCGCATCCTGAGCGAGATGATCGAGGCCGAGACGGGCTCGGATCTGGAGACGCTGTATCAGACCCATATTTGGGGACCTGCGGGTATGAAAACTGCTGTTCTGACCGCCGATACACGCCACCCTGAGGATGGCGTGGTGGGCTATGAAGGCAACGGGGATCATGGCTTCATGCCCGCCGATAACGGCATCTACTGGCGTGGCGATGCGGGTATTTCAGCCTCGCTGAGTGACATGATGGCATATGAACACTGGATTGATGCCCAGCGTGAGGACGAAAGTGGACTGTATACCCGCATTTCGAAACAGCCCACTTTCAGCGATGGCACGCAGGCTTGGTACGGCTTTGGGCTTGTCCATGAACGCATCGGTGCACTTGCAGTCACCGGCCATGGCGGTGCATTGCGCGGCTTTCGCATTCACCGGCTGTACTGCCCTGAGGTCCGCCTGTCAGTAGTGGTGATGTTCAATCACGAAGCCGATGCCCATGCCTGTGCTCTGCAGATTGCCTCTGCCGCTTTGGGCAAGACCGAGCCTGCGTCGCGGCCTCTGCCAGAGGGATGGGCGGGGACCTGGATCGATCACGACCGCGGAATGATGACGCGCATCACACCCGGGCGCCGCACGGTCGACTTCCAGTATTTCACAGATGTAACGCAGCTGAGGCTTGCCGAAGATGGCAGCCTTGTTGCGCCGGGTGTCAGACTGCAGCGTGCGGGCGATGCTTTGACACTTGGCATCGTCTCTGAAAACACGCAGCGCCAACTTGAACCGATTACCGAAGTGCCCGCGATTTGCAGCGTGGATGCAGCTGGAACCTACGAAACCGAGGAACTGCAAACCGAAATGTGCATCGAAATCCGCGATGGCGCGGCCAGCATGCAGTTCACCGGCCTTCTAGGAACCGGGCAGATGGAGCCTCTTTACCCGGTCGCGCAGGATGTCTGGGAACTTGTCACACGGCGTTCGATGGATGCGCCAGCTCCTGGCAGCTGGACGTTCACTGTGATACGCAATGATGATGGTCATGTCACGGGCGGTACATTGTCGTGCTGGCTGGCACGCAATATAGCGTATCGAAAGGTGGCCTAGCAACTTCTATGGTTGCCGCCCATTGTGCAAGGGCCTCGGACTTCTGGGCTTGGTGATCGAGTGCGGTCTT
>NZ_AWWI01000030.1 GCF_002760615.1 Puniceibacterium antarcticum
CCATGCCAACATCCTATGCCCTTCGGGCTGTGGGTGTCGCACTTCAATCTTGAGACCAAGGTGTTCAGAATGCTCGCTGCTCCAGTAGCAGTCCCGACTGCCAGAACTGCAGAAAAGGCTTCGATCTGGGTCAATGTGAGCTTCATACCTGAGGTATATCAAGAATGAATGACTACTGTAACCGTTTATATTGGTTTGATCACTTTTTAGGCTTTAGGTGTTAATAATGATTAACGGAACCTCGGGATGTTCAATCATTTCAGGTAAATACGTTCGGTGATCTCTGAAAACACGTGGTAGCTCCCACCTTCATTTTTGCCACACGCAAGATGTAATTGTTAGGTACGAAAATGCTGCAGACACTCACGTTTGAAAAGTTTCATGTTCATCCATGGCTCTGGCGGGGTGTAGGTCATTGCTCAGGACATTTTGGAGAAATCATTCAGGGACAGTTTACAGATCCCATAAATTCCAGCTTCAGGGGACTGGTGACTCTCTCTTGTCGTAGTGTCGGATCAACTGCAACGGCAAAAATTGTACCGGGATCTGGAGTAATCCACACCCAAAAGGGCAGGGTGAAGGTGAAAAAGGCCGTTCAGGTGTATCGCAGCCTTCATCTTGTTCCTGAAGATCTCGATTTCATAATCGATATCGAAAGCAACATTCCCTCCGGAATCGGTATGGGCTCGTCGACGGCTGATATTGTCGCCACATTAAGAGCTATGGACCAAGCCTATGGTCAGCATACTGAACTTGAGGACTTGGTGGGTCTGGTTCTGCAAGTCGAAAAAGCCTGTGACTCCACGATGCTTGATCACCGTGTGAGACTTTTCGCGCAACGGGATGGGAAGGTCCTTGAGAACTTCGGGTGCCGACTGCCGCCGTTATATGTGCTCGGTTTTAATATGATGCCGGGAGAAGTGTTCAAGACAGATGATATGCCACCTGCGAACTATTCCAGAGAAGAGTTGGCGCGATTTGATCAGCTTCTCTCGATGTTGAGGATAGCTGTTCATGCCGGTGATTGCAGAAAGATTGCGGAGATTGCCACAGAAAGCGCCCTTATCAACGAAAGAAAGTATCCGAAACGAAATTTCGGTTACCTCATGGACATTAGAACCGCTTTGAACGCGGCAGGGGTGTGCGTATCCCACTCCGGAACTATCGCCGGCCTCATCTTCCCGATCAATGAACTGCCATGCCCTGCAACGTTGACCGAGGTATCCTCCGAAGTCAGAAGCTGGGGTGGTGAATACCTCGGCCTTTACAGAATGTAAGCGAAAAGGTTTGCTATGACTATTAATTTTACCATTCCAGATCCCAGTGTTCTGCGAACCTTCTCCGAACCGATGTTCGTTGACCTGCGTCCTAACCTGACGGCAGCGAAGTTCGATCTTATGAAATTCACGCCAGCAAGGAGTATCATCGATGATGCCATCGAAAGTGGTGTTCTCCTTCCTGGAGGTCAGGTCATTGAAAGCAGCTCCGGAACCTTCGCGCTGGCGCTTGCCATTATTTGCTCTCAATACGATCTGCAGCTCACTCTTGTGACAGGTCCTATATCTAAAGTCGTCCGCTGGCGTTTGGAAAGCCTCGGTGCTCGTATCCATGTCGTTGAGGCAAGCAACCTTTGCGAGGGCGGTATCCAGCAGGCAAGACTGACTGTGCTAGCTCGACTTCTTGAGACAAACCCGTCTGCCTTCTGGCCACAGCAGTATACGAACCCTCTGAACTCGAAGTCATACCGTCCCTTTCCCACGAGGCTTCTTGATGAAGGTAGGCGCTTTGAAGTTCTTGTCGGAACAGTCGGTTCAGGCGGCTCGCTTTTCGGTTTCGCCCGTGTGCTTCTAGAAGACAATCCGGATCTTAAGGTCGTCGCGGTAGACCACAATCGAAGCGTAATTTTTGGGGCGAAGGCAAAACGCATCACTCGGATGTGCAGGGAGTCATTCGAACAGGTCCTGGCCATGGGCGCAGGGATACCCATGGGGAATGTGAACTTTAAACAGTGCGACGAGGTTCACTGGGTTCCTGTCCCTAAAATGGTTCAGCAGGTTCATAAATTTCACATGGAAACCGGTCTTCTTGTCGGGGCGTCAAGTGGTGCAGCTCTCACTGTTGCAAATTGGTACGCTGATAAGGATCCGGATATCAACGTATTGACCATCCTGCCAGATCATGGGGTTCGTTATGTTGAAACTCTGTTCGATCCCAGCTGGCTTGACCGGTGGCCCGATGATCGGAACGCGAGTTGGGATACACCAGAGGAAAAGCAGTCCCTTGAGGATATCTCCGAAGGATGGTGCCGAATGACATGGGATCGGCGCGATTTTGAATCCGTCGCAGGTCATTCTCCAGCGCCACGCAATGCCGGCTACAATCCTTGAGGGACCTGCTATGGATCTTCAAATGGGTATGAAGCGTACTGTCACGAGACACGAACGGTTCATGGCGAGTCTCGTACGAAATAAGAATGTGCAAAGGACGCGGCCTGTCATCGCTGGCATAGACCAGATGGCACTTCTTGAAAATGTCGAGATCGTCAGGAAACGTATCGGCCAGCGTGGTCTTTGCGCTGTTCTGAAGGGTGACGCCTATGGGCATGGCATAGATATCGTTGCTCCGGAAATTATCCGCTTTTGTTCGCACGTAGCAGTCGTGGATAACCAGGAAATCGAGGCCGTTCGAAGGATAGATGAAAACATACCTCTGATCCGTCTCAGGGTCGGCTCAGAGGGAGAGATCAGCGATGCCGCCAAAGCCGATTGGCGGGTAAGGGAGATGGCTGCTTCTTTTAATAAGATAGAGGAAATCGGCAAGATTTACAGCCACTTTGGACAAACTGCGGATATACATCTTAGCCTTGATGCGGCCGGTCTTGGTCGAAACGGTTTCTCTATACGAGACCCTTATTCTCTCGACGCGTTGATGCGCACCATCCTGACAATCCCAAATACACGCGTCGCGAGCGTCGGATGTCATCTTCCCGATGCTGGTAGTGCTGTTCCCTATCATAGCGCCGATCCAAGCACGCGTGCTTTGAATGGCTTCGTTGCGACGGTGAAGTGGATTTTGCAAATATTTGTAGATCATGGCCTGCCCCTTCCTGAAATTTCTTCCTATTCCTCATCCTCATCTTGTGCCTTTGGTGAACATGATCCAGTTGCAGTGCTTGGTCTTCCAATGTTTGACCGAATTGGCAGCAGTCTTCTCGGCCTGACCTCAAGTAACCGACATGGCGAGTTGGGCACCGGACAGGTTTTGCATGCAGGAACATTCGTATGTGATGTAACGCATCGTGAGCATGGCGAGACCGTCGGATACGAACACAGCTATAAGATTGAAGACCCTGAAGGAAAGGATATCGCGATCCTGGGTGTTGGCTGGCTCACACTTAGCCGGTACCAGCAGGGTCTGGGAAAAACGACGACGCCTGCTCATTGCATGACGCCATCCGGCGATATTCATGAGTTCCTTGGCCGTCAGTCAATGAACATTTCCACGGTTTCAGCTCGATCACGAGATGGTCGTGATTTGCGTCCAGGGGAATTCATATATCTCACAACAGATTTTGGACCAGACGAGTATTCTCCAACCATACCACGGGTGGCAAAATGGATGGGAGGTGTCCAGCATGAATTTGTCTCAACCGCATTTGGCGCGAGCTCATCTACGTCCCGCTTCCTCTTTTAATCACTTCAGTTGCTTTCATAGGGGAAACGTCCATGAGCAATACACTGCACACCACTGAAACGGTAGAAACGAACCTATATGGCGTACTCTGGGCGTTTCTAGGAGTAGGATTTTTCGGATTCATATACATCTCTGGGCGTTTGAGCGGAGGAGATATATCGGCAGGTCAATTGATCTGGTTTCGTTACGTAGGAGCATTAATCACGGTTCTTATATGGCTCGCTTTATTCCCTGGTGAAAGACGAAGGATCCGTTCTAAGCAGGTTCCGGTTCACGCGATCAGAGCGCTCGCTGGAGGCGGGGGCGGAATGGCTGCGATCTATGCGGCAAGTCATATGTCAGTGACGAGCGCAACGGCTGTAGGATTGATGGATGGACTTTTTGTTGTCATCCTTGGCGTGGTCTTCCTTCGGGAACGGTTTTCCACAGCTCAATGGGGAGCTGCAATGGTTTGCCTCTTTGGTGCTGGAATAGTTGTGTTCGGTAGTGGTGCTGTGTCGATACGTGTTGAGGATCTATTTCCTGCTTCAATTGCGCTCTTCGGCGCACTTCTCGTTGCTACAGAAAGCATACTTATTAAGAAGCTAGCACGATCTGAGGCGAGTATCAGTGTGTTGCTCTATGTGAACATATTTGGAACAATAATTTTCGCTATACCAGCAGCTGCTACTTGGTCGAGTATGTCGATTGCTGTCGCTTGTCTTCTCTTCATGTTGGGGCCGATAGCAATCTTGGGGCAGATTTGCAATATTAATGCCCTGCGGACATCTGATGCTGCCCTTATCGGACCGATCCGCTATACTTGGATCATATGGGGTGCCTTTTTTGGCTGGGCTTTCTTTGGCGAGATCCCGGTGGCAGCAACATATTCCGGCATCCTGCTCATATTGTCCGGCGGATCCTATCTGGCATTCTCTCGGTTTCGTTAACATCTTTCCCGACCTCCTGAGGACAGATGCCGAGATTCCACGAATGCGGCGCGCAATATCCTGGATCGGGCCCTGCGCCCGGACAGGTATCGGCGGGGGAACACCCCGTTGCTCAGGGGGCATTGCCAAATTGTCTGGCTGGCCTAATCGGGCTATGGCGTACTCCATGAAAATAC
>NZ_AWWI01000031.1 GCF_002760615.1 Puniceibacterium antarcticum
AGATTTTCGCGTGCCCGGCGCGCCGCATCAATGGGCCAGGCCCCCAGCGCCCCCGCGGCCAGCGTCACCGCCAGCGCGCGCCTGTGCCAGCCCGGGCCCTGCATCCGGGCCTCCTCTGCCTCGGGCAACACAGCTCCATCTCCGAACCGCCCGCCCATGTCATGTACGCGGCTCATTCAGGCACCTTCACGAGCCCGGTCCCCAGGCATCCGCGCCAAGCCAGTGCCGATCATCGAATCGCGGCTGACAAGCCGCATCAGCGCCTCCTCCTCCAGCCCCTCGCTGCCCTCGGGGCGCTGCGGGATCACCAGGTAGCGAATCTCGGCCGTCGAATCCCAGACCCGCACCGCCTGACCCTCGGGCAGAGCCAGCCCGAAATCGCCAAGCACACGGCGCGGCTCGCGCACGACGCGGGCGCGGTAGGCATCGGATTTGTACCAGGCCGGCGGAATGCCCAGCAGCGGCCACGGATAACAGGAACACAGGGTGCACACGACGATGTTGTGCACCGCCCCGGTGTTCTCGACCGCGACGATATGTTCGCCCTGACGGCCATAAAACCCCATTTCTGCGATCACCTCGGTCGCATCCGCCAGCAGCCGCGCGCGAAACGCGGCATCGGCCCAGGCCCGGGCGACAACCCGCGCCCCGTTCTGCGGCCCGATCTTTGTCTCATAAGTGTCAATGATCACATCCAGCGCCGCCGGATCGACCAGCCCCTTTTGCACCAGCAGGGTTTCAAGCGACCTGACCCGCAGCGCCGGATCGGGCGGCAGCAGGCTGTGGGGATGGTCGTGGTCGGCATGATCATGGGGCATGGGTGCGATGATGCTCTGACAGCGGCCATTGGGCAAGAGGCAGCTGGAACATGCCCGGCACGCCTTGGGGGCTTTGCCCCCAAACCCCCGGGATATTTAGGGGCAGATGAAAACGGGGCGACCGCTCGGCACGGCTGTCGCGCGCACACGCCACAAGCGGGGTTGCGCAGAGGCCTGCGAACTTCTAAGTACGCGACGATCCGTACCAAAGGCTGCCCAATGGAAAACGTCGTCCTCATCATTCACCTGCTTCTGGCGCTTTCGCTGATTGGGGTGGTGCTCATGCAACGCTCTGAGGGCGGTGGCCTTGGCATGGGCGGCGGCGGTGGCGGCGGCGCCATGACCGGCCGCGCGGCGGCAACGGCCCTTGCAAAGGTGACCTGGATCCTGGCCGCAGCCTTTATCTGCACGTCGATCACGCTCACGCTCTTTGCTGCGGCAGGCGGATCGGGCAGTTCGATCATGGACCGCCTGACCGGTTCCGCACCAGCCTCTGCGCCCGCAGCGGACATCACCACACCCGACATCAATACCGACGGCCTCCTGCCCCCGCCGAGCAGTTCCGAGGGCGACGCGACGTCGCCTCTGGTGCCTCGCGCGACCGAATAAGTCGACCGTCGATCCTGCGGGGGCGCCAAGCCCTCGCATCTCCACAACAATTTGAGATTTGTACCCCAATCGCAACAGCATCTTGCGGTTGGCTGGACAATTCGGTGCGAATCCTCTATTGGTTAAATCCCGTGATGCTGCGGTCCTTTCAGGACCGCGGGTGACCATTTCTTGAACAAACTCACGAATCAAATCACGGGGTCCGCGCCAATGGCACGTTTCATTTTCATCACCGGCGGTGTCGTTTCTTCTTTGGGCAAGGGGCTCGCCTCGGCCGCTCTGGGGGCCCTTTTGCAGGCCCGCGGCTTTTCGGTCCGCCTGCGCAAGCTTGACCCTTACCTCAACGTCGATCCCGGCACGATGTCGCCGTTTGAACATGGCGAGGTGTTCGTCACCGACGATGGCGCTGAAACCGACCTTGACCTTGGCCATTACGAACGCTTCACCGGCGTCTCGGCGCGCAAGACCGATTCCATCTCTTCGGGCCGGATCTATTCCAACGTGCTGGAAAAGGAACGCCGCGGCGACTACCTTGGCAAGACCATTCAGGTGATCCCCCACGTCACAAACGAGATCAAGGAGTTCATCTCGATCGGCGAGGATGAGGTTGATTTCATGCTCTGCGAGATCGGCGGCACCGTCGGCGACATCGAAGGTCTGCCGTTCTTCGAAGCCATCCGCCAGTTTTCCCAGGACAAGCCGCGCGGTCAGTGTATCTTCATGCACCTCACCCTCCTGCCCTTCATCAAGGCGAGCGGCGAGCTCAAGACCAAGCCGACCCAGCACTCGGTCAAGGAACTCCGCTCCATCGGCCTTGCCCCCGATATCCTCGTCTGCCGCTCCGAGGGACCGATCCCCGTCAAGGAACGCGAAAAACTTGCCCTGTTCTGCAACGTCCGCCCCGACAGCGTGATCGCCGCACAAGACCTCAAGTCGATCTACGAGGCCCCGCTCGCCTATCACCGCGAAGGGCTCGATCAGGCCGTCCTCGACGCCTTCCAGATCACCCCGGCCCCGCGCCCCGTGCTCGACCGCTGGGAAGATGTGGCAGACCGCATCTACAACCCCGAAGGCGAGGTGAACATTGCCATCGTCGGCAAATACACCCAGCTCGAAGATGCCTACAAATCTATCGCCGAGGCGCTGACCCATGGCGGCATGGCCAACCGGGTCAAGGTCAACATCCAGTGGGTCGATGCCGAGATTTTTGACAGCGAAGACCCCGCGCCCCACCTCACCGGCCTGCACGCCATCCTCGTGCCCGGCGGCTTTGGCGAACGCGGCACCGAGGGCAAGATCAAGGCGGCGCAATACGCCCGCGTCAACAAGATCCCGTATCTTGGCATCTGTCTCGGCATGCAGATGGCGGTGATCGAGGCGGCGCGCAACGTCGCCGGGGTCAAGACCGCAGGCTCCGAAGAATTCGACCATGAATCCGGCAAGAAGCGCTTTGAACCCGTCGTCTATCACCTCAAGGAATGGGTGCAGGGCAATCAAAAGGTCAACCGCTCGGTCGGCGACGACAAAGGCGGCACCATGCGTCTGGGCGCCTATGACGCCGTGCTGAAAGAAGGCTCCAAGGTGGCCGAAATCTACGGCACCACGACCATCGACGAACGCCACCGCCACCGCTACGAGGTCGACATGCAGTACCGCGAGCAGCTGGAAAAGGTCGGCCTGAGCTTTTCGGGCATGTCCCCGGACGGCAAACTGCCCGAGATCGTCGAATGGGCTGATCACCCTTGGTTCATCGGCGTCCAGTTCCACCCCGAGCTGAAATCAAAACCCTTTGACCCGCACCCCCTTTTCAAGGACTTTGTGCGGGCGGCAAAGGATGTGAGCCGGTTGGTTTGAATGTTTACGCTCAATCAGCATAAATGGAATGTGCTAGCGATAACGAAGGGGCTAAAGCGAAAGTCCCCTATGCGCATTCCATTGAGCGGATTGGACCGTCTGAAAACGAGAAATTACTATACTGTCCATCTATACTTTAATGCTCCAATGGGGCAGATTATTGTTGAAGAGATAGATGATGTATCTGTCTCTATTCTGATTTGGAACAGTGACGACCATCAATCTTATCCAGCATCTATACCTACATCTCAACTTGCAGATGCTAGAGTAGAGATAACGCAATATTACAAAACGAACGAAATTAGATACAAATCTGCCTTGAGATTTATAGCTGCAGATTTTTTACATGTTGCCCAAATTTCTTACTATATTGGATATTTCAGACAATCTCTGTTCAACACCAGAACCTTGGCCCGCAAAGACAGAGCCGCTATACTTACGGAAATTTATGAAGAGTATATTAAGTCTGGTGAAACTAATTTTACGATATGGGCTGTTTGCAAAAGGAACTATGGCGAACGTTGGATTTTTCACCCACAGAAAGATGAATTGATCAATCATCACAGATTGCTTCTGAATTCTCTTTGTGAAAGCGGTGAGTTGGCAAAAAATGCTGCCAATTATACTATCAAGGCAAAAACGATTACAACCTTAAGCCAAATGTCTGAGGATGAAAGAAGGCATAAGGATCAAATAAACCAGCAAAAGACTCTTGGCTGGTTAACGTTGGCACTCGTTGTCGTCGGGTTAATACAGATTTTTTCGAAACCATAATAAGTAAGTTCTTTGGTTGCAGATTTATCGGCTAAATTTCCAACACCACACAGGGCCAGCGCCTGCCCGTGGGGTGGCGCTCGCAACGCCAATGCCCGGCACTTTATGCCAGCAACGGCCCTCCTCCCTCAAAGTCACGCACACCCTCACCAAAGCCCCAGCCCGCCACGCCGGAGGCGTGCCTCTGGCACGACACGGGCAGGCGCTGGCCCGGCGCGCTGCGCGCTTGAATCCGGGCCGGGACACCCCTCAACCGATCCGGAAAAAGGCCAAGCCCCCTGCAGGAGGAAGCGTGTCCGCTGCCTCCCAAACATCCCCCTCAACCCTGCCGCGCAATCAAAGTGAGAATAACAGCCTGAACGCGTCCGGCATCCCCGCACGGCGGGCCTCCCTCTCCAGTCCGCCCCTGAAAACCGCGTAGTCCCGCGCGCGGCAGCCATATGAAAACCATACGCACTCCATACGGGTTCCATACGGCCCCCAGCGCCCTCTTGCGCCGCGCCCGCCCCCCGGCTAAGCCACGCTCATGCTGTCCTATCAACACCATTACCACGCCGGGAATCTGGCCGATGTCCACAAGCACGCCCTGCTTGCCTGGATGCTCAACTATCTGACGCAAAAGAACAAACCGCTCAGTTACATTGAAACCCATGCCGGGCGGGCCCTGTATGACCTCGCCGCACCCGAAGCGGTCAAAACGGGCGAGGCCGCAATGGGCATCACCCGCACCGCAGGCTGGTTCGCGAAGGACCACCCCTACCGCAAGTCACTGGAATCCATACAGAAAAATCACGGCGCCACCGCCTATCCCGGCTCACCTCTCATCGCCGCAACCCTGCTGCGCGACGATGACACCCTGCATTTTGCAGAGCTGCACCCGGGCGAATTCACCGCCCTGCGCGATGCGCTTTGGCACTATAAAGGTCATACATATCAACAGGATGGCTTTCAGCTTGCGCAAAGCCTGTGCCCCCCCGAACCCCGCCGCGGCCTCCTGCTCATCGACCCGAGCTATGAGGTCAAGACCGACTACGACACGATCCCGCGGGTGCTGCAAACATTGAATCGCAAATGGAATGTCGGCATCCTAACCCTCTGGTATCCAATACTAAAATCCGGCGCACATCTCGACATGCTCGCCCAGTTGCAGCAAAATCACCCCACCGCCCTGCGCCATGAGGTCACCTTCCCCCCGATCCGCGACGGCCACCGCATGACGGGCTCGGGTCTTTTCGTGATCAACCCACCCTATGGCATCGAAAGAGAGTGCAAGTTCTTGTCGGACAAGTTCCGCCGACTGACCTGACGGGGGTAAATCCCGCCTGTCTCCGCTCTTCCAGCCCGAGTCATCATCACCCGCACAACCCCGGCAGATAGCAGTTCGCTGCCGATATTCCCGACAGCGAACAACCGTTTTTTTGACAGAATTTTAGGCACTTACGCGATTTTGACTGTATCGACACAAAAATATAGGAGGTATGGCATTTTGTTCGCAGCCAAATGGATTATATGCACGACATGTTTTCAGATTTCATCAATCGGCTGACCCATCCGGCCCCAGCCCCCCTTCAGGATGCCGATGCGCGCTTGGCGCTGACGGCCCTGCTTGTGCGTGTGGCGCGGTCCGACGGATCCTATGATCAAGAAGAGCGGGAGCGTATAGATCGCATCGCAGCCACGCGCTATGACCTCTCTGCTTCAGGCGCGGCCGATCTGCGTGCTCAGGCCGAAGAGCTGGAATCGCAAGCTCCGGACACCGTCCGCTTTACCCGCGCCATCAAGGATGCCGTTGCCTATGATCACCGCATCGCGGTGATCGAGGCCTTGTGGGAGGTTGCCCTAGCGGACGGCGTGCGAGAGGCCGAAGAAGATTCGCTGCTGCGCCTTGTTGCCAGCCTGCTTGGCATAAGCGACGTTGACAGCGCCATGGCGCGACAGCGTATCGAAGCCAAAAAATGATCGCCAATCTTCCGATGTACGACTGGCCCGAAACTGTTTGGGCCAATGATGCATTGTGGGCTGCGATCAGGGCGCGTCTTGGATATGGTCCCGAACGGCTGGACCGCAGTCTGGGCTTGTGGGAGGCATGGGAACATCTCGATCTTTTGCTGTCGCAGACCTGTGGATTGCCCTATCGCACCCGACTTCTGGGCAAGGTAACGCTTGTAGCAAGCCCCGACTACGGCCTTCCCGGCTGTGCCCCAGGTTATTATAACTCGGTGCTGGTGGCTCGCTCAGACGACCAGTCCACCGTACAAGATCTTTTCTCAAGACGGCTCGTGATCAACCAGAGCCACAGCCAGTCCGGGCATGCCGCCTTGATCAGCCACGCGCAGAAGTTGAATGCGAAGCTGGGCCCAAAGGTCGAAAGCGGTGCACATATCGAATCTGCACGTATGGTCGCCCGGAACGAAGCCGATCTGGCGGTCATCGACGCTCATACTTGGCGGCTCATTCAGCGGTACGAGGATGTCGCGCGCTTACTGCGGGAATGCGACCGAACCACCCCCACGCCCGCAACGCCCTTCATCACAGCCCGAGGAAACGACCCCGATCCCTTGCGGCGTGCACTGACTTCGGCCCTTGCCGATCTCTCCCCCGAGACCCGCGCCATCCTCAACCTGCGCGCAATCGTCGAAATCCCCCACGAAGTCTACATGGCCGTACCGAACCCCTGACTGCGCCTCAAAAACAGGCTGACCTATGGTCAGTTTGCAGGCAGATTTTCCCTGCCGCCCGTTTTGCACGTTGCATTACATGGATTTTTACCTGCACTCTGCACAGCAAGAACGATTCACAATATGGTAAGGCCTTCGTGAAAGACAGCACCCCCGTGATCGCCATCCGTAATCTCCACAAGCAGTATGGCGCGCTTGAGGTCCTAAAGGGTGTCGACATCACAGCCCGCCGCGGCGATGTAGTCTCGCTCATCGGTTCGTCCGGCTCGGGCAAATCGACACTTCTGCGCTGCGCCAATCTGCTTGAGGACAGTCAACAAGGCGATATTCTGTTCAAGGGCGAACCCGTGGTCTGGAAGGGCAGCGCCATGGCGCGCCGTCCCGGCGACCCCAAACAGGTCCTGCGCATCCGCACAAATCTGTCCATGGTGTTTCAACAGTTCAACCTCTGGTCACATCTGACAATCCTGGAAAACGTGATGGAGGCGCCATTGACTGTCCTCGCGCGCGCCCCAGGCGAAGTCGAAAAATCCGCGCGCCGCTATCTCGACAAGGTCGGCATCGGCGACAAATGCGATGCCTATCCGGCTCAACTCTCGGGCGGACAGCAGCAACGCGCGGCCATCGCGCGCGCCCTGTGCATGGAACCCCAGGCGATCCTGTTTGACGAGCCGACCTCGGCACTGGATCCAGAGCTGGAGCAGGAAGTCGTCAAGGTTATCAAGGATCTTGCTTCCGAAGGGCGCACCATGCTGATCGTGACACACGACATGAAGATGGCCCGTGACGTCAGCAATCACGTGGTGTTCCTGCATCAGGGCCTGATCGAAGAGGAGGGCCCGCCTGAAACGCTGTTTGGCAATCCCAAATCTGAACGGCTGCAGGGTTTTCTGCACTCAACAACATAAGGGTCCGGCGACACAAACGCCCTTAGCCCTAGACATAAACCAACGGAGACTCACATGAAAAAAATCCTTTTAGGTACCGCTGCACTGACGCTTTGCGCCAGCATGGCGTTTGGAGCCAGCCACACCGTGGTCCGCCTGGGCACCGAGGGCGCTTATCCTCCGTACAACTACATCAACGACGCAGGCGAAGTTGACGGCTTTGAACGCGAGCTGGGCGACGAGCTGTGCAAACGTGCCGAGCTGACTTGCGAATGGGTCACCAATGATTGGGATAGCATCATCCCGAACCTTGTGTCGGGCAATTACGATGCGATCATTGCCGGCATGTCGATCACCGATGAGCGTAAGGAGGTCATCGACTTCACCTCGAACTACACCCAGCCTGATCCCTCTGCCTATCTGGCCCTGGACGGTGCAGAACCTGACTTCACCGGCGGTGTCTTTGCGGCGCAGGCAGGCACGATTCAGGCCAGCTACATTGCCTCTTCCGGTGCCAGCCTGGTCGAATTCGCCACACCTGACGAAAGCGTCGCCGCCGTGCGCAGCGGTGAAGCGGACGCCGTTCTGGCCGACAAGGCCTATCTTCAGCCGATCGCGGACGATGCGAGCGGTCTTGCCATCGTCGGGGACGACGTTCTCATCGGGGGCGGCATCGGCCTTGGCATTCGCAAAAGCGACACCGAACTGAACGAGAAGTTCTCAGCCGCCATCGACGCGATGAAGGCAGACGGCACGCTCAACACGATGATCGAAAAATGGCTGCCAGGATCGGCGACATTCTGAAGACGCCTAGGGGGGCGCCAACGCCCCCCTTCTTGTCTTTGTAAAATACACAAAATCCGACTCCAGCCAGAGGCGCTGCCATTTTCAGTTTCTGTACAGATCCCAGCGCCCTGTCCGATGCCGCCTGGCTCGGCTGTTACCTGACGACCGGCAAACATTTGGGGCTGTACTGGTCCTTCGGAACGGTGCTCCTGCTGCTGGCAATCACGGCGCCTGTGGCACTGGCCTTCGGCTTCGGCGGGGCTGCGGCAGCGCGGTCGCGGTTTCTGCCGCTGCGCTGGTTCGGGCATGGCTATATCGCCATCGTGCGCGGCGTGCCCGACATTGCGTTTTTCCTGTTCTTCGTCATCGCCCTGGATCAGGCGTTCGAATATCTCCGTCACAAGGTCAAATGCCCCGACTGGGATCAGCCGATCCGGCAAGGCAATGACTTTGTGGTCTGCGCAGCGGCCAAGCTGCCACTGAACAATGCGGCGCAATGGGTGCATGAAACCTACGGCTTTTTCTTGGCCGTACTGACTTTTTCCATCGTCTTTGGGGCCTTTGCGGCCAATGTGCTTTATGGTGCCATGCGTGCCGTGCCCCGCGCCCAGATGGAAACTGCCGAAGCCTATGGCATGAGCCCTCGCCAGATCTTTCGCCGCATCCTCGTGCCGCAGATGTGGGTCTATGCCCTGCCCGGTCTGTCCAACCTGTGGATGGTGCTGATCAAGGCGACACCGCTGCTGTTCCTTTTGGGGGTCGAGGATATCGTCTACTGGGCCCGGGAACTGGGCGGGACTAAAACGCCGCGGTTCACCGACTACCCCCATGGGGACTGGCGTGTCTGGTATTTCCTCGGTCTGCTGGTGTTTTACCTCTGTTTCACACGCGTATCTGAAATCGTTCTGGAACGGCTCATGGTGAAGCTGACTCATGGTCAGGCGACACTCGGTGGTGAAGCGCAGAGAAAGGCCGAGACATGACCATTTTTCGCGACGACACCAGTCTCAGGGGGCGCTGCCCCCGTCCCGGACGCTGTCCGGGACTCCCCCGGGATATTTTCGGGCAGATGAAACCTGCAGTGATGGGCTTGTCATGAGCTGCTGGGACACCCTCGCCGATTATGGTCTGCGCTCGATCGGGATTGGCGAGCGTCTTTTGCCGCGCTCGGATTTCACCCTTTGCCAGCAGGTGGTGCTGATCGGGTCCGGCATGATCTGGAACATCTACTTCGGCATCATTGCCCTGACGACGGGATTTCTGCTCGCCACCGCAGTGGCGGTTGGCAAGGCGTCCAATCACAAGGTCACCCGCAAGCTGTCGGAATGGTTCATCTTCATTTTCCGCGGCTCGCCACTCTTCATCCAGTTCTTCTTTGCCTACTTCGCCTTTCAAAGCCTCAAATCCGTCTCACCGATCTTCGATCCATTTTCTGCAGCATGGCTCGGGGCGCTGATCGTGCTGTTTCTCAACACCGCCGCTTATACCGGAGAGATCTTTTATGGCGCCCTTCGCTCAGTCCCCAAGGGCGATGCCGAAGCGGCTGACGCCTATGGCCTCTCCGGTTGGCCCCGGTTCCGGCGCATCATCTGGCCTACCATGCTACGTCTCGCCTGGCCCGCCTACACGAACGAGGCAATCTTTCTGTTCCATGCCACGACGCTGGTCTATTTCTCGGGATTTCCAGCCTGGCAGCAGCGGGGCGATGCGCTTTACTATGCCAGTTACTTTGCCGACAAGACATTCAACCCCTTTATCCCCTACCCCATTCTTGCAGGCTATTTCATCCTTTTGACGCTGTTCATCGTGTCCTGTTTTGGCCTTATAAACCGGCGGCTCAACCGCCATCTTCCGCAGGAACAGCAGGCGCGGTTGCGCATCCGTCCCAATCTCATTCGCTAAGGGAAACCCGGTGCCCGCAGGACGGGCATCCAAGAGCGGTAATCAAGGACCAGAGGATTTGTCGGTTTTTTTGCTTGCCAGCCCCCCCGGGCACTCGCTATCCCTAATTTGATCAAATTACCCTCATAATCGGTGTCCCATGTCTTCCGTCATGAAGAACTACCTGCGCAAACATCCAGAGGTCCGCACGATCCGTGTCGCGGCAGCTGACCTCAACGGCCAACCGCGCGGCAAGCGCGTGCCGTCGCGCTTTGCCGACAAGGTGGTCGAGGATGGTACACGCTTTCCTCTCTCTGTCCTGAACCTCGACATCTGGGGCGAAGATATCGATGACAGCCCGCTGGTGTTCGAATCCGGCGATGCGGATGGCGTGCTGAAACCGACCGAGCGTGGCTTTGTCCCCATGCCCTGGCTTGAGGCACCGACCGCTCTGCTGCCCATCTGGATGTTCCGCGAAGACGGCCGACCTTACGAAGGCGACCCGCGCCAGACACTGAAAACCGTGCTCGACCGGTTCAAGGACAAGGGGCTGACCCCGGTCGTTGCGGTCGAGTTGGAATTCTTCCTGATCGACGATTCCGGGCGCAACCTTCAGGTCCCGATTTCGCCACGTTCCTCCAAGCGCCGCAAGGCCGCCGAGACGATGTCGATCCGGGCGCTGGACAGCTTCGACACCTTTTTCACTGATCTTTATGATGCCTGCGAGGCTATGGACATTCCCGCCGATACCGCAATTTCCGAGGCGGGCCTTGGCCAGTTCGAGATCAACCTGATGCATGGCGACGATGCGCTGCGTGCAGCAGACGACGCCTGGCTGTTCAAGCTGCTGGTCAAGGGGCTTGCCCGCCGCCACGGCTTTGCAGCATCGTTCATGGCAAAGCCTTACGAGGATTACGCCGGGTCCGGGCTGCACACGCATTTTTCCATCGTGGACAAGAACGGTGCAAACATCTTTGATGATGGCGGTCCACGCGGCACCGCCCTCATGCGCCATGCTGTCGCCGGATGCCTGAATGCAATGCACGACTGTTCGCTGATTTTTGCACCACATCAGAATTCCTTCGACCGGATGGTGCCAGGCGCACATGCGCCCTCTGGTCTCAGCTGGGCATATGAAAACCGTACCGCAGCCATCCGCATTCCGTCGGGAAATTCTGCTGCGCGCCGGATCGAACACCGTGTGGCCGGGGGCGACGTGAACCCCTACCTGATGCTTGCCGCCATCTTGGGCGCGGCGCTGAACGGGATAGAGGATGGAGTCGAGCCTCCCGAGCCGATCACCGGCAATGCGTATGCGCTTGACCTGCCCCGTATCCCCACAACTTGGGGAGAGGCCATTGACGCCTTCGAGAAAAGCACGATCGTGCCACGCATCTTTTCGGCTGAACTGATCCGCAACCTCGTATCAACCAAGCGGCAAGAGCTGTTCTACATGGCTGAGCTCAGCCCCAACGAACAGGTCGAGATCTATCTCGACACCGTCTGACATTGAACAGGGACAGTCGGCCCCTTGCCGCCCGTCCCTGTCGTCTCTACCTGTGATCTGATATTTCCAAAAAATCGGTGCCTCATGAAAATCGGCATTCTGCAAACCGGCCACGTCGCGGATGACCTTGTCGCCGGGAACGGCGACTACCCTGAAATCTTCGCAAATTTCCTGTCAGGGCGCGGCCTAACATTTGAAACCTTTGCCGTGGTCGACGGACAATTCCCCGACGGCCCCGATGACGCCGATGGCTGGCTGATCACCGGATCGCGCTTTGGCGCCTATGAAGATCACCCCTGGATTGTGCCTCTGGAACAGCTGATCCGGGAGATCTATGCCTTGGGGCGCCCGATGATTGGCGTGTGTTTCGGACACCAGATCATAGCCCAAGCGCTGGGGGGCAAGGTCGAGAAATTTGCCGGCGGCTGGTCCATCGGGCGCAACACCTATGAGATCAACGGCGAAGCTATGAACTTAAATGCCTGGCATCAGGATCAAGTGACCGTGCTTCCCGAAGGCGCCAAAACCGTTTCTGGCACCGACTTTTGCAAACATGCCGCCGTGCTGTATGGTGACCGTGCTTTTACCATCCAGCCGCACCCCGAAATCAACCGCACTTATATCAAGGATCTGCTCGAAACCCGCGCCCCCGGCGTGGTACCCGAGGCCCTACGCCAATCGGCGCTGGCGCAGCTGGATAGTACCACAGACAGCGCGCGGCTTGCCGAGATGTTCGCCCTGTTCTTCACTGAAAGGAAGATTGCATGAGCGACTGGACCGACGAACTGCCCGAGGCAGCGAAGGCCTTTCTTGAAAACCGCCGCCTGGACGAGGTTGAATGTATCATCTCGGACCTGCCCGGCATCGCTCGGGGCAAGGCAGTGCCCGCCTCGAAATTCGCACGCCAAAAGTATTTTCACCTGCCGGATTCAATCTTTTTCCAGACAATCACAGGTGACTGGGGCGAAGCGGCGGATGAGAACGAGGGTTTCATCGAACGCGACATGATCCTGAAACCGGACATGAGCACCGCCACTGCCGCCCCTTGGACCGGTGACTGGACGCTGCAGATCATACATGACGCCTATGACCGCAAGGATCGCCCGGTGGGGTGCGCCCCGCGCAATGTGCTGAAACGTGTCTGCGCCCTGTACGAGGCGCAGGGTTGGCAGCCAGTTGTCGCCCCCGAGATGGAATTCTTCCTTGTGGCCCGCAACATCGACCCGGCCAAGAGCATCGAGCCGATGATGGGCCGTTCGGGCCGTCCCGCCGCAGCACGTCAGGCCTATTCCATGACCGCCGTGGATGAATTCGGCCCCGTGATCGACGACATCTATGACTTTGCCGAAGCGCAGGGTTTCGAGATCGACGGCATCACCCAGGAAGGCGGCGCCGGACAGCTGGAAATCAACCTGCGCCACGGCGATCCTGTAAAGCTTGCGGATGAGGTGTTCTATTTTAAGCGTCTGATCCGAGAGGCCGCTCTGCGCCACAACTGTTTCGCGACTTTCATGGCGAAACCCATCGCGGATGAGCCGGGGTCGGCCATGCATATTCACCACTCGGTGCTGGATATGGAAACAGGCAAGAGCATTTTTACCGGCCCTGCGGGCGGTGAGACAGATGCCTTTTTCAACTTCATCGCTGGTCTGCAAGTGCATATGCCCGCAGCCCTCGCCGTGATGGCACCCTATGTGAACAGCTATCGTCGCTACGTGAAAGATCATGCCGCCCCAATCAATCTGGAATGGGGCCGCGACAACCGCACCACGGGCATCCGCATCCCACTGTCGAGCCCGGATTCGCGCCGTGTCGAGAACAGGATTGCTGGCATGGACTGCAACCCCTACCTCGGGATCGCGGCGTCGCTGGCCTGCGGCTATCTTGGCATGATGCAAGAGCTGCGCCCCACCAAGCAGTTCAAGGGTGATGCCTATGAGGGCGAGGGCGACATTCCCCGGGTTCTGGGTCAGGCGCTCGATCTGTTCGACGCGTCCAAAGAGCTGCACGACGTTCTTGGGCCGGAATTCGCGCGGGTCTATTCGATTGTAAAGCGCACCGAATACGAGGAATTCTTGCAGGTGATTTCCCCCTGGGAACGTGAGCATCTTCTGCTGAACGTCTGAGCCTGTGTCATTTGCCGGACCGGGGGCGCTGCCCCCGGACCCCCGGCGTATTTTAAAAGAGAAGAAGCAGGGGAGCCGGGCGGATGGATCTGCTGTTTTCCAACGACAAACGCGGCGCGTATCCGCAAAGCTGGTACGCCGCCACGGCGGATGTGCTTGAGCCATTTGCCCCTCTGAAAGGCGACACGCGGGCGGATGTCTGCATCGTCGGCGGCGGCTATACGGGGCTGTCGGCGGCGCTGCATCTGGCACAGGCCGGGCTGGACGTGGTGGTGCTTGAGGCTCATCGCGTCGGCTTTGGCGCCTCGGGGCGCAATGGGGGTCAGCTTGGATCGGGCCAGCGGCAGGATCAAAAGGTGCTCGAGTCGATGGTGGGGCTGGATGCCGCCCGCAAGCTGTGGAATTTGGCAGAAGATGCCAAGTCCTTGGTGAAGAGCCTGATCTCTGAACATGACATCGACTGCCATCTGAAGCCCGGCGTGGCTTGGACAGCATCAGCCCAGAGCGATGTTGAGAAGCTGCACGGATATTCCGATCATCTGTCGCGGGTCTATGGCTATGATCAGGTCAAGGCGCTGGATCGCGACGCCTGTTTCGCGCTCTGCCCCTCTCCCGATTACAAGGGCGGGATGCTCGACATGGGCGCGGGGCATCTCCACCCCCTGCGCTTTGCCCAAGGGCTGGCGCGGGCAGCGACAGCTGCGGGCGCGCGTATCCATGAGACAAGCCATGTGCAGCACATCACCAAAGGCGATCCCGCAATGGTTCAGACGGATTCGGGCCGCGTGACAGCGCGGCATGTGATCCTGGCCGCAAACGGCTACCTTGGCGGGCTGGAGCGTGATGTGGCAGCCCGGGTCATGCCGATCAACAACTTCATTGTGGCGACCGAACCACTAGGCGATCGTGCCCAAGAGGTCCTGACTCAGGATGTTGCCGTCGCGGATTCGCGTTTTGTCGTCAATTACTTCCGCCTGAGCGATGACAAACGCCTGCTGTTTGGCGGTGGCGAAAGCTATGGCTACCGCTTTCCCGCAGACATCCGCGCACTGGTGTCAAAACCCATGCTCAAGGTGTTCCCGCAGCTTCGGGATGTGAAGCTCGATTATGCCTGGGGTGGCACGCTTGCGATCACCATGAAGCGAATGCCTTACCTTGCGCGCCCTGCACCAAACGTGCTCTCGGCCTCAGGCTACTCCGGGCACGGTGTAGGTACGGCTGTGCACGCGGGCCAGCTGATGGCGCGGGCGATCCAAGGGCAGGCCGAAGGGTTCGACACCATGGCCGCTGTGCCCCTGCCGGCCTTTCCCGGCGGCCCCGCCATGCGCGCACCCCTTCTGGCACTGGCAATGAGCTGGTATGCGCTGCGCGACAGGATAGGATTCTGAGGGCGCAGGTCGCTAGTGTCACAGGATTTTCACTTGGGGAAACCCGGCAGCTGTTTTACAAAACCTGAAACCAACTTTCAGGAATTTAAAAATGACCCAGATCCCGGACATGCACGATGCTGAACCGATCCCTGACGCTGCGCGCGCCGAGATCGACCGGCTGCTGCGCTCTGGCGATCTGTTTCGCTATCACGCGCCGTCCGATTCCCCGGTTGCGCTGCTCGAAGGGGAATTTGCGACCCATCTGGGGTCAAAATATGCGCTTGCGGTCAGCAGTTGTTCCGCGGCGTTGTTCCTGTCGCTCAAGGCGCTGAACCTGCCACGCGGCGCGCGTGTCCTGATCCCGGCCTTTACCTTTGCCGCCGTGCCTTCGGCCGTCGTACACGCGGACTGCCATCCGGTGCTGTGCGAAGTGGGTCGCGACTATCGCATTGATATGAATGATTTTGTGGCAAAGCTCGACACTGTTCAGGCCGTCCTTATCAGCCATATGCGTGGCCATACCTCGGACATGGATGCCATTCTGGCGCTGTGCGGCGCCCGTCAGATTCCGGTGATCGAGGATGCGGCCCATAGCCTTGGAGCCACCTGGAATGGGCGCAACATCGGCACGCTGGGTCGGATCGGCTGTTTCAGCTTCCAAAGCTACAAGCTGATCAATGCGGGCGAAGGCGGCATCCTTGTGACTGACGACGCCGATCTGATTGCCCGCGCCATCATCATGTCCGGCGCTTACGAACACAACTGGGCCAAGCATCCTGTCCTAGGCGCAGCCTGCGCGAAATGGCAGAACCAGTTGCCGCTATACAATCTGCGCCTTTCCAACCTGTCCGCCGCGATCATACGTCCCCAGATATCACATATCGCAGGTCGTGTTGCGGATGGACGGCGAAACCACGACCATGTGGCCAAGGCTCTGAACGCCTGTCCTTGGATCGATGTGCCTGACAAGCTTCCGCAGGAACAGCGCGCACCGGATTCTCTGCAGTTCAACCTCATTGGGATGTCGGATGCACAGGTGCTTGCTTTTGCAGAAACAGCAAAAAGCGCAGGCGTCAGGATTCAAGTATTTGGCCTGAGCCGTGACAATGCCAGGGCCTTCTGGAACTGGCAGTTCCTGTCCGATCTTCCCGATCTGCCCCTGACCCGCGCCATGCTGATGCGTGCCTGTGACACCCGCCTTCCCGCAAGGCTAACCTCTGAAGATTGTTCAGCCGTGGCAGATGTCCTGCTGCAGGCGGCGCATCAGGTCATGGGCAGTGCCGCAGCCTAGCGCGCGGCCCCCGCTTTGCCCTCATCTATCATTGGATATCTCGGGTAATGCGAGGTGCTGGCCCTCGCACCGAAAGTCGACATAGGCATACCGGTCCGAGGGCGCGAATTAGGGCTTCAGCCACCAAGCTTGTTGAGTTTCGCCTGCAGCGCCGCGAGTTCTTTCTTGATCGCGTCAAAATCTTCGGGCTTGTCCTTTTCATCGGCCTCAGGTCCTGACCACTGCTTCCCCACCGACCCTGTCATCGCCTTAAGGAACGCTTCCTGCTGTGCCTGGACCGCTTCAAATCCGGGCATTTTGGTCATCGGGTTGATCGAGCTCATGTTTTCGACCCATTTTGACTGGCTATCGCGGAACATCTCAAAGCTTTGCGCCAGGAACTGTGGCACAACGCTGGTTGCCTGCGTCGTGTAGCTGCGCACAAGGTCGGTCAAAACGTTGATCGGCAAGACGCTTTCACCCTTGCTCTCGTGCTCGGCCACGATCTGCAGAAGGTATTGGCGGGTCAGGTCGTCGCCGGATTTCAGATCGACGATCTTGACTTCGCGGTGATCGCGGATGAATCCGGCAATGTCCTCAAGTGTCACGTAATCGCTGGTCTCGGTGTTATAGAGCCTGCGGCTGGCATAGCGTTTGATCAGCAGTGGTTTGTCTGGGTCAGCCACGGGGTCCCTCCCAAAAATGCAGCGGTGCGGAAAACACTAGGGCCCCGTTTCACAAAAGAAAAGACCAAGCTTTCCGCACCTGCAAACAGATCGCGCAAGACGAAAAAAGGCGGGTTCCGAAGAACCCGCCTGTCGAATTGCGCCGCTTGGGAGGAGAACAGCGCAATTCTCAAAGCTGTGCTTGCTTTGATGCGTCGAGAGCCTGAGCGAGCTTATGAGGCAGGAGCTGCTTTCTTGGCAGCCGCGGTAGCATCGTTGGTGGCTTTCTTGATGGCTGCGGATGCATCCTCGGTCATGTCCTTGCCAGCTGCCATCATCAGCTCGACGGTGTCCATCTGAACCTTTTTCGCGATTTCAGCGAAGGCAGACATATTCTCTGCAGCAGTTTCGGCCTGAGCGGAGGCAAAATCGGTCATCGCCTTTGCGTAATCGGCGGGCTCGGTCTTGGCTTTGGACATTTCTGCCAGCTTGGACAACGTATCTTTGGCCCATTTGGTCGAGATCTCGGTCGACTTGCCAGCGGCTTCCAGAGCGACGCCCGACAGCTTTTCGTTCAGCGTTGCAGTGGTTTTGAACGCGTCGTCCATGGCTTTGGTGTCCACGGGGAATGCGCCCATCATGTCTTTCATTGCGGTGGTGAAATCTTGTGCTTTAGCAGCCATAATAGTGATCCTTTCGCTTATGGCGGGCCCACCCCGCCTTTTCTTAAGCTGGACCTAATATGCATGCTGCAGCGCGGCATTTCAAGTATAAATGCTGCGCTGCAGCAAATTCGTGCAAGCTATTGATTAGCTTGCCTGGCTTTGACCTTTACATAGGTTCCGGGGGCAGTTTCCAAACTTGGATGATCCGAATCGCCCGGCTCCCGGGCCTCGATCCATTTGCCGGAGCGCTTGGCAAGCCAGGCCTCCCAACGCGGCCACCACGAACCGTTGGTAAACTCGGCCGAAGCCAGCCACTCCTCTGGCGTTGCTGCCGTGTCTTCGTTGGTATAGTGGCCGTACTTTTTCTTGCTGGGTGGATTGACGATCCCCGCAATATGTCCCGACTCTGAAACTACAAAGATCTTGGATCGGCTGCCCATCTTCTGCACGCCCCTGTAGCAGTCCTTCCAGGCTGCTATATGGTCCGTCTCGCAAGCAACGGACATCAGCGGGACCGACACATCCTTCAGGTTCAGCGTATGCCCCATAAGTTCGAACCCGCCCTCGGCAAACCTGTTGTCTTGGCACAGCTTGCGCAGGTACTGCACCGCCATCTTACCGGGAAGGTTCGCTCCGTCGCCGTTCCAGTAAAGCAGATCAAAGGCAGGGGGTGTTTCGCCCATCATGTAGCTCTTGATCGCCGGGCCATAGATCAGATCGTTCGAGCGCAGATAAGAGAAGGTCCGCGCCATTATGAATGACTTCAGCAGCCCGGTTTCGCCGATCTCGCTTTCGATCCCGTCGATAAAATCGTTCTGCAGGAAGGGTGTGAATTCCCCTTGGTCGCTGAAATCGGTCAGCGCCGTAAAGAAGGTTGCCGATTTGATCGATGTATCGCCTCGTTGCTTCATCAGCGACAGGGTCAGCGCCAGCGTGGTGCCCGCAATGCAATAGCCCACAGCGTTGACCTTGTCCTGCCGAGTGATTGCCTTGACCTCGCGGATCGCGGTCAGGAACCCTTCTTCAATATAGGCGTCCAGGCCAGCGTCGGAATAGCTCTCGTCAGGGTTGATCCAACTGACGACGAAGAGAGTGTAGCCCTGATCGACGACCCAGCGGATCAAACTGTTCTCAGGCTTGAGGTCGAGAATATAGAACTTGTTGATCCATGGCGGGAACAGCACGATGGGCGTCTGTCGCACCTTTTCCGTGGTGGGGCTGTACTGGATCAGCTCCATCATCCGGTTGCGATACACAACCGCACCCTTCGCGGTCGCAATATTTTCACCAATTTCAAAGGCACCTTCATCCGCGAGGCGGACCACAAGCTCACCGTTGTTGGCTTCAAGATCGGCGACCAGATTCTCAAGCCCCTTGACCAGCGATGCACCCTCAGTCTCAACCGCCTTCTGCAAAGCATCCGGATTAGTCGAGAAAAAGTTGGTCGGCGCCATCATGTCCACGATCTGGCGCGCAAAATACCGCAAGCGACGCTTTTCCACTGGCGCCATATCGTCGATATCTTCAACTGCCTGCTGCACCGCAGTGGCATTGATCAGATACTGCTGTTTGATAAAGTTGAAATAAGGATGCGTGTCCCATAGCGCATTCGAGAACCGCCGGTCCTTGGGCCCGGGATTATCAGGCGCCTGCAGCTTCCCTTTGGAAAGCGCCTGCTGCGCCTCGACAAAATGGGTGACAGACTGACCCCAGAAACTTATCTGATGTTCTATGATCTTTGACGGATTCTGAACCCATTCCTGCCAGTATGCCGTCATTGCCTTGCCGTACAGATCCTGTCCAGGACCGGACAGCGCAGGATTCACGCGCTGCTTGCTGCCCATCGCCGTCAAAAGTCTCTGGGTCAGCACCTCTACCTTGGTCAGGTTTTCGTTCAGTCGCTCCAGCTCTTCGGTTGCGACTATGTCATCAGTTGTCATTGCGAGATTTCCCCCCTATCTTCGCTGCTGTGCAGAATTCCGTCGCCTCAGTCGGGGGGCAAAGCGACGATTTGGCCCGGACCCCGCTCCGGAAACAAGGAGACGCATCATGCGCTACATGGCAACCTACGACCTGATGGAGACCGTCAGGAATACCAATCAATGGATGGGCGCGACCGCTCGCACCGCTGCATCCTACCCGGCATTCGCGCTCTTTTCCAACCCTGCAATCCAATGGATGTCTGCCTGGGGCGAGGTGGCCGAACGTAGCTTTGAACGGATGACCGCCAAGCCCGACTGGGGAATTCGATCCATCACTTGCGCTGATGGCAAAGACCACATCGTGAATATTGAAACGATGGTCAAGCGTCCGTTTGCTAATCTGCTCCACTTCAACGTAACCGACCGTGCGGAACAGCCGCGCAAAGTGCTGCTGGTTGCTCCGATGTCCGGTCACTATGCCACACTGCTGCGCTCGACGGTCATTTCGCTTATCCCCGATTGCGAAGTCTATGTCACTGACTGGCACAACGCCCGGGACGTACCGGTTAGTGCCGGCAAGTTCGACATTGAGGATTATACCCTCTACCTCGTTGAATTCATGCGCCATCTTGGTCCCGATACCCATGTGATCGCAGTTTGTCAGCCAGCCCCCCTTACTCTGGCGGCCACCGCCTATCTTGCCGAGGAAGATCCCGACGCGCAGCCCCGTTCCCTTACATTGATCGGCGGTCCGATCGACCCCGATGCAACTCCGACTGATGTGACCGACTTTGGACGTCGTGTCACCATGGGTCAACTGGAAGAGACCGCTATTCAACGTGTTGGCTATTCTTGGCCGGGTGTGGGACGACTTGTCTATCCCGGTTTGCTGCAGCTGACCTCCTTCATCTCGATGAATCTGGATCGCCATTCCCAAGCCTTCAGCGATCAGATCATGCGGGTCGCCCGAGGCGAGGCGTCGGATCACGATGCCCACAATCGGTTCTATGACGAATATCTTGCTGTCATGGACATGCCGGCAGAATTCTATCTGTCCACGGTCGAACGGATCTTCAAGAATGGCGAGATTGCCAAAAACGAATTCGTTGTGAACGGCAAGCATGTGGATATCGGCAAGATCACAAAGGTCGCGGTCAAGACCGTCGAAGGCGCGAATGACGATATCTCTGCCCCCGGCCAGTGCGTTGCCGCCCTTGCCCTGTGCACCGGCCTGCCTGATTCCATGAAGGGAAACCATCTGGAGCCTGGTGCCGGACACTATGGCATCTTCGCAGGCAAGAGCTGGCGCAACAACATCCGCCCGCTTGTACTGGAATTCATCGATGAGAATTCAGGGAAGAAGCCAAAGGCGGCCAATACAAACGCCGCCTGATCCATGGCGATTCTGCATTACCACGTAGGCCTGACAGTTTCTGCCGGGCCTAAAGCGCTTCTGGCTTAACCTGAGCAAACGGAAATCGGATTTCGCGTTCGACCAAAGGGAGAGACCGCGAATATCCGATCCAAGTCAAAACCGAAACGCTGTATCTTGGATCAACGCTCTGCGTCGAATACCATATCCATCATGGCTTGCGTGCCACGCGAAAACTCCAACGGACAGGCAAAATCTGCCCCCTGAGTGACTGCAGCGTTAAAAGCCTCGACCTGCCGCAGATACTGGTTATCGGCGGTGAATCTCCAGACCTGCGAGGATTGATCCGCACCCGACAGATCGATGCGTGCCTCGCCATAGCTTCCGGCGTTGAACGGTGCTGACAGCCGCATAAGTCCGTTGTCACCATGGAACACCATTTCCTGAAAGGGTGCGAGGCGCATCGACACCATGCCGGTGTAGTGAAACGACGGGAACTGCGCCGTCAGATGCGCGGTGGTATCTACATCTCCGTCCCAGTCGATTCTGGACGACAGGATCAATTCAGGCTCCTCACCGCTCACGAATCGGGTCGCTCCAAAGATATAGACGCCTATATCACGCAGGCCCCCGCCGCCAATATTGCGACGGTTGCGAATATTGCTTGGGTCGGTGTTGTTGTAGCTGAAGACCCCCGAAACCCGACGGATTTGGCCCAGAACACCCTCGCGAAACAATTCCCGCGCCTTGATCCACTGCGGATGGTGCACGATCATGTATGCTTCCGCGATCAGCAGCCCTGTACGGTCGCGCAGCGCGATCAGTTCATCAATGTCACCCGCCTCAAGCGCGATGGGTTTTTCGCACAGCACGTGTTTGCCCGCCTCAGCCGCCTTGGTCGCCCATTCCACGTGGAGATGGTTCGGCAGTGGAATGTAGACAGCATCTATATCCGGATCGGCTAGCAGAGCATCATAACTGTCATGCACTCGAAGATCCGGCGCAATGCCGACAAAATCTTCAGCCTTCACCATATCCGAGGTCGCCAGCGCAACCAACTGCCCGCCGGGTGCCAAATGAATCGCGGGGGCCATATGTTTCTTGGCAAAGGTTGATGCCCCCAAGATGCCCCACTTTACTAAATTTGACATGCCTTGCTCCTATTTTGTTCTCTGCAGTGCTAGCGCAAACGAACACGCAAAAGCCAGCGTAACACCTTGAGGGCAGCGCATGGCGCTAGGCTTGGTGGTGCGTCTCTGGAAAGAGAAGAGCGTGAGCCAGTTACTCTGCATCAGATTTTTGCAGATAGCCCGACAGAAAATGCAAAGCACTTTGGCGCGCCGGTATTGAAAAAACGGCGGCCGAAAGTACGACCCCCGTTCATCTTCTCAAAGAAATCAGATCATGCCTGTGCCAGCATGCCCTGCTCGCGCGCGAGGTCACGCATTCGTTTCTGCAGCTTTTCAAACGCGCGCACCTCGATCTGGCGGATACGTTCACGGCTGACGTCGTACTGGCTGCTCAGATCCTCAAGCGTTACCGTCTGATCCGAAAGGCGTCGCTGGGTCAGAATGTCCTTTTCGCGATCATTCAGCACGTCCATCGCACTGGCAAGCAACGCGCGACGCGCTTCAAGCTCGTCACGCTCGGCATAATCGCCAGCCTGATCGGCATCTTCATCCTCAAGCCAGTCCTGCCATTGCATGGTCCCTTCGCCTTCGGATCCGACAGTCGCGTTCAAGGACGCATCCCCACCTGACAAGCGGCGGTTCATCGAGATCACTTCGGTTTCGGTCACACCAAGATCGGTTGCGATCTTGGTCACATGTTCGGGACGCAGGTCGCCGTCTTCCAAGGCGCCGATACGCGACTTGGCCTTGCGCAGGTTGAAGAACAGTTTCTTCTGGCCCGAAGTCGTTCCCATCTTCACAAGAGACCATGACCGCAGAATATATTCTTGGATCGAGGCACGGATCCACCACATGGCATAGGTCGCCAAACGGAAGCCTTTTTCCGGGTCGAACCGCTTGACAGCCTGCATCAGGCCCACGTTGGCTTCAGAGATCACCTCTGCCTGGGGCAGACCATAACCTCGATAGCCCATCGCGATCTTAGCCGCGAGACGGAGGTGCGAGGTGACCATACGGTGTGCCGCTTCGGTGTCCTGCTCCTCGACCCAACGCTTGGCGAGCATGTATTCTTCTTCCGGCTCAAGCAGCGGAAATTTCCGGATCTGTTGCAGGTAGCGGCTCAGCCCACCTTCCGGTGACGGGGCCGGCAGATTGCCGTAGTTGCTCATCCCTCTTCCCTCCAATATATCGGGGCCGCACCATGTTTAGATGCTTAACATCCACATGTTTAGATGCTTAACATCCATATGTGTTGCTGCCCGAGGGGTTTCAAGCGCAGTTACGCGCCTTTCATTCATGGAAGGTTAACGCAAATACAGGCGATGTGGATCCCTCATGTCAGTGCCTTCACGCTCATGTGCTGTTTGTGTGAGGAGTCAACAGCGCAGGTGCGCCATCAGCGTTTCCATATCCTCAGGCAACGGTGCTTCGAACTGCATCCATTCCCCTATCACAGGATGTACAAAACCCAGTTCTGCCGCGTGCAGCGCCTGACGCGGAAAGTCATGCACAGCCTCTGCCGCCGCGACAGACACGGCTGATGCGGCCAGTTTGCGGCGTCCGCCATAGGTCGGATCACCGACCAAACCGTGGCCGATATGCGCCATATGCACCCGGATCTGGTGGGTGCGTCCGGTCTCCAGACGACATTCCAGCAAAGCCAATGTCGGGGGCGTGCCAAAACTTTCCAGCAAATGCGCGCGGGTCACCGCATGCCGACCCTGCCCAAAGAAAACCGCCTGTTTCTGCCGATCTGTACGGTGCCGCGCTAGCTGGGTGGTGACCTTGATCACAGCCCCTGGTTCGGCAGACACGCCGCGGATCCCGCGCAGACGCGGGTCGCCGGTATCAGGAACACCGTAACACAGGGCAAGATAGCTGCGCGCCGCCGTATGGGCCGCGAACTGAGCGGCAAGTCCGTGATGCGCGCGATCCGACTTTGCCACCACCAGAACGCCACTTGTGTCCTTGTCGATGCGGTGCACGATGCCGGGTCGCTTTTCACCACCTACGCCGGAAAGGTCATCGCCGAAATGATGCAGCAACGCATTCACCAGTGTGCCCGTTGGCGATCCCGGCGCAGGGTGCACCACCATCCCCGCCCGCTTGTTCACCACGATGAGGTCTGCATCCTCATAGATGATGTCCAAGGCGATCGCCTCGGGGGAGATGTGACTTTCTTCGGCTTCAGGCACGAGAATGTCGATCTCGTCCCCCTCAGCCACTTTGGCCTTGGGGTCCTCGATCACATCCGCTCCACGCGACACATGGCCGTCGCTGATCAGCCGGGCCAACCGGGTGCGTGACAGCGCCGCTTCCTCTGGCACATCACGCGCCAGAGCCTTATCAAGACGCGGCGGCGGTGCCGCACCTATCACCACCCGCAACATGTTGGACGCCATGACTGATACTCCCGAGCCGCCCCTACCCGAGCCGGCCAATCTGAAATTCCTGAGGTTGCTGGTCACAACGTTGACCGCCACCATGATTGTCGGGCTTCTAATCCTCATCTCGCTGATTGTCATCCGCTACCGTGATCAGTCCGCACCGCTACCAGAAACGATCAGCCTGCCCGACGGCGAAACCGCTACCGCCTTTACCCAAGGTCCAGATTGGTATGCAGTGGTGACGGCAAAAAACCAAATCCTGATTTTTGATCGCGCCACAGGCAAATTGCGCAGGACGATCAAGGTAGACTAATTCCCTCGACCAGATACCACTTGCGCTGATCACTGTCCTGCTTGCATTTCAATGGTCCGCAGCGTAGGAAATCGCCCTTGAAACAGACCGCTGCCAAGACGCCCGTACAGGCAGATGTGCAGCCCCCCGCCCCCGGAGCACGCCATGAGCATCAATACCGAACGCGACGTCGAAGCCAACCTGCAGATCGGACCCACCGATATTGGCATGGTGCGCCTCTTCATCCTGACCGACCAGATCGAGATCCCAATGGATTTCACCCCAGAAGAAGCCGAGGAAATCGCCGAGGAAATCCGCGCGGCCGCTGCAGCAGCCCGCAAGGTCAAGCCGCGCAGCAAACGTTAATAGGGCGTCAGGCCAAAGTCCGGATCCCTGAGCAATTGCAGCCGCCGCGCCGCTTGGGCTGCAAACTTGCGGATCAATGCATTTCGCCGCGACCCGGGCAACTTTTCCTCGGGCGCCATGCGCAAAACCTCGGCATCATAGGCGTCTGCGATGATAAGTCCGGTGCCATCCGGCAGCAGATCCGTGGGAAAGTCCTGATCAACCGCCCAGAAATACCGGTCACACCATTCCAGATAGCCCCGCCATTTCCCGTCGGTCATAAAATCGGCGCGCGATGATTTACATTCCACCACCCATATCTCACCGTTCGGACCAAGCGCCATCACATCAACCCGCTTGCCACGTTCAGGCGTGAATTCTTCGATCACGGCAAAACCTTGGCTTGCCAGATGGCGGCAGACTCCACGCGCCAGCAACTGGCCGGGCATTAATGGGGAATCAGTGTTTTGAGACATGGCTGAAAATATGAACAATGCGTGAACACATGCAACCCCGGGTCGGCAAAGTCTTCCATCAGCGCATCCGGACATTAGATTAAGTCGGACAAATGCACCCTGAGGAGCCGAAATGACCGATGAAATCAAGCTGACTTCGGCTCAGGCGCGCGGCGTGCGCTACGCCCGCGAACTCGAAGACCACCTCAGCTGGCTTGAGACGTTTTCTGGCACGGCGCTTGGCGTTCTGGCAGTCGCCTCGGGGATCTATACCTATCTTGGCGTTTCGACCCTGCTGGATGACACCGGCGCGATGTCCGTCTTTGCCGCCATCGCCTATTCCGTCGCCGTGTCTGTCGGGATATTTGTATTCTGGTCCTACCTCATGCGGCTGTTCCCCGCCGTCCGTTCGAAAGGTGCTAAGGCCGGATTGCTGGCGGCCATGGGCCTCGGCTCGCTCGCCATCATTGCAATGTCTTCCTGGCTCAATGCCGCAGCACTGGCTGGATCGGCTGCAGTCGAACAGCACCTTGCCAAGACCGTGCAGGATTATCAGGCCTCGCTTGAACGGGTTCATGAGGTTGCGCTGACGGGCCAGTCCTTGGAACGCGACGTGGCCCGAGTGCGCCAGAGCTTTGAGGATTTGTCGGAACAAGAAGCTGCAGGGTCTTTGTCCGGTCTTGCAGGGCGCGGCGCTGTGTTCCGTGTGCTGCGCCAGAAATCTGCAGAGCTTTCTGCGCTTGAAACGCAGATCGCGTCACAGACACCGCTGGTAGAACAGGCCTTTGCCCAAGGCAACACCATCCTGTCGCGGATGCGGGCGCTGACAGTCGAGCCCGGCCCGGTCGAGGCCAGATCGGTCGAATTTTCCGAATCCGCCGTCCAGCTGCAGGGTCTCATCGCCCAGATGCGCCAGCTTTCGGTTGCAGCTCTGGTGGAGCGCGCAGCACAGGATCTGGCGGCCTCGGTCGTCCTGCCAGAGCTCGATGGCAGCACAGAGGCGAACAGGGGGAATCAGGCCGCGACCATCACCTCGGTGCTCGAAGTTCTGGCGCAGCGCGCGACAACTCTGGAACGCGCCGCTCAGGATGTACTTGCCCTGCAACCGGCCGAAGAGGTCACTTATACGCCGATTTCCTCGGCGGATGCGGTTATCCTTTACGCGCGCAACTTCGTACCGTCCTGGGCTGGGGCGATCGCAATCGACCTGCTGCCCGCGGTGCTGGTCCTCATCCTTTCTGTAACGCAATCCGCAATCCGGTCGGGCCGCGAGGGTGTAGGGGTCGAGGATACCATGACCCTCGCCGAACTGCGCGCTGCCCTGCATGCCGTGCGCGACGTCGAAGAGGCGATCAATATCCGTGCCACCCCTGTCGCATCGGACATCGCCAGCACCCCCAAGCCTGCGCCGCCGCCGGATGCGAGCGCAGAGCATGCCCCCTATTCAGCCGAGATCCCCCGCCTGCCAGGAAAATCCGCCTGATGCGGGGCATTTCCGTCCCGCGCATCCTGACAGGGGCGCTGGTGGTCCAGCTGATCATCGGCGCGCTGCTGGTCTTGGGTGATGTGCGCGACGGCGGATTCCATCTGCCGGGGTTCGGCCCCGCCGCCCCGCGACTGACCGAGCCAGTGCGCCCGGGCGATCAGCGTCGCACCTTCAACCCCTCCCGTGACCGCCCACCTACGTCGCCACTTCGGGATGCAGGCACCCTTCCCGACAGGCTGACCCTGACGCAGGAGGACGGCAGCCTCTGGCGGCTTGAAGGCGGAATCGAACCCGGTGACGCCTCGCGCATCATCGCTCAAATCGATGCGGCAGAGCCTGCGATCCAAACACTGATCCTGCAAAGTCCCGGCGGTGCAGTCTCCGATGCGCTGGACCTGGGCCGCCACCTGCGTGCACAAGGACTCGCCACACGGATGCTGGACGGAGAATACTGTTATTCCGCATGCCCGTATATGCTGGCGGGCGGCGCCACCCGCGATATTGCAACAGGCGCATCCGTCGGGGTGCACCAACACTATTTTGGTCAAAATACACTGCTGCCCGCCTTTGTCGCGGTCGAGGATATCCAACGCGGTCAGGGCGAAGTGATGATCTATCTTCAGGAGATGGGCATCGACCCTCTGGTCATGCAGCACGCGCTGACCACGCCTTCGGATGAAATCTATGTTCTTTTACCCGAGGAACTGGAACAGTACGGCTTCATCCAGACCCAAGACTAGAGCGCAATCTTGAAAATCTTATTTGGATCTTTGATTCTAAGAGTTCAGCAAATGACTGCCGCTCATTGTCGTTCAGGGTCACTGGCCCGCATTTAGCATAAAAACTTTGAACGAATCTCGTTCTCCGCGTCACGCCCCCTTGTCGCAAGGCATCACACCTCCTATTTTGAATATCAGGCGGGTTTCTGCTCTTCTCGTTTATGGTTGCATTCCGGTGGCCTTAAGCAATTCCGAGGGAGTTGGCTCTGTCCGGATCCTGGTCCGGTTACCTGACGCCCACCTGTACATACAGGTCCTCGGGAATGAGATAACCACACGGTTGCTGCGGTTCCCGCCGCTGAAAAACGCCTCTTCCAGCCGGAAGAGGCGTTTTTGATGAGACGCCATTGTTACAGCTCACAGCGGCTGAACGGGCGGTTTCCCATCCAGTAAATCGCTGAACAATGCCTCGAGTTCGGCCCGGCTCACGGCAGAGACAGTCTCGGGTTCACATTTCTTCTCGCTTCTCACCTCGTTCGATCCAACGAACCGAGTAATCTCAGCCATGTAATTCCGCAGCATCGGTCTTAAGCCTTTTAAGTTTTGTTGTTACAACACATACGAACTCAGACAGCGACAGGTTTCAAATCAGGTCAAAAGAATCCGAACCTTCCTTGCAACAGTTTGAAAATCATCCCAAACATTCCTGACGTTTTCCCGGCCCCCCCCGCTAACTTTCGTCATTAAGCATCACGGGGCCCCTGTATTCGGACAAAGGATCACACCCTTGGCACAGCTCGTCGATATCGAAAGTCTGATCGCCCGCGTGGCCCTTGGCGACCGCAAGGCCTTCTCGACACTCTATGATCAGACCTCCGCGAAACTCTTTGGGGTCGCGCTGCGTGTCTTGAACAACAGGGCCAGCGCAGAAGATGTCCTGCAGGAGACGTATATGAAAATCTGGCGACGTGCGGACCGCTATGCCTCCAACGGGATGAGCCCGATGAGCTGGCTGATTGCGATTGCCCGCAACACGGCCATCGACAGGCTGCGCGCTACGCGTGACAGCGCGAATCTAGACGACGTATCAAATCACCTTGTTGCCAGCGGTCCCACGCCCGAACAATCCGTCGTCGCCGCAGGCGAAGCCGCGCGGATCACAGAATGCCTTGGCAAGTTGGAAGCGGAAAAAGGTCAGGCCGTCAGGGGAGCCTACCTACAAGGTCTGAGTTACGCTGAACTGGCGGAAAAATTCAGCGTGCCCCTGAACACAATGCGGACCTGGTTGCGGCGCAGCCTCATAAGCCTGAAGGAATGCATGGAACAATGACATCAACTTCAGACACTCCAGAGGATGGGATCCTTGCCGCGGAATACGTCCTGCGTCTACTTTCTCCGGCCGAGGAAGCCGCATTCGAGGCGCGACTCACGCTTGAGACACACCTGATGGACTATGTAGCGTTCTGGGCAAGCAGGCTGTCCGGCCTCAATGACGAAATCGCCGAGACGACGCCGCCCAGCCGGACACGCAGACAACTGATGGCCCGCCTGTTCGGGCCAATAGAACCTCTTTCGTTCTGGCAGCGGGCCAGTCTGTGGCAGGGCCTCAGCTTTGCGTCTATCGTCCTTTCGGGGTTTCTGGCCCTGCAGATGCTGCAAATCCCCGAACCGACACTTCCCGCCGGGCCAAAAGCCCTGCTGATCAGCGAAATCTCGGCAGAGGATCAGTCCCTGCGCGTGCTTGCGATTTACAAGGCAAATACAAACCACCTTGAGATCGCCAGAACCGCCGGACAGGCAGCACCGGGCCGGGTTCTAGAGCTTTGGGCGATCGCCGAGGGTGCAGCGCCGGTATCTCTGGGTGTTCTGCCGGAGGGGGCAAACACCTCTGTCATCTTGCCAGAGGGTATGAGCGCCCAGCTTGCCAGCCTGACACTTGCCATCTCAGACGAACCGCCGGGTGGTTCGAACACCGGTGCACCGACAGGCGCTGTTCTGGCTGTTGGCCAAGTGAGCGAGCTTTAGCTAGCGATAAGCCAGAAGGAGCAACTCACAATATCCAAATCTTAAAAAAGAAACGCGCCGGAAAAGCGGCGTGCTTCTGCATTTAAATGAGCGTCAAACTAAGTTCAGCACCCTGTGACATGTTGAGCGGCATTCGAGCGACCTGATCCGGAAACTCCGCTGGCGTAAACCCACCTGCTTAGCATAATCTAGGTCTTAAAGCCGCATACGAGCGGGCTTAAACCCCATTTAGAAAGCTTCGGGCCGTGCCTCGCGCGCCATGTGATCAAGGACCGCGTTCACAAAGCTGGGTTCCTTGCCTTCGGGGTAAAAGGCACCAGCAATGTCGACGAATTCCTTGATGATCACACGCGGCGGGGTATCTGAATTGACCAGCTCGGCACCTGCGGCGCGAAACAGCGCGCGCAAGGTCGGATCTATCCGGGCGATCGCCCATCTCGCAACAATCGCACGGTCGGCCATCTGGTCGATCTTGCCCTGCCAAGCCACAGCATCCTCAAGGATCTTGGTGAAAAGGTCGACATCCCCTTCCATCATCTCGTCCCCCTCATAGATCGCGCCAAAGCGGTGATCCAGAAATTCGAGCCGCACCTGATCGACGGTCAGACTGGAATGCTCCATCTGGAACAGCGCCTGCACAGCATAGAGCCGGGCTGCCGATTTCATCTTGCGCTTCATGTTGCCCGAGGGGGCAGTGGCTGGCGTGGTCATGCGGAGGTCTTGCCCTTGCTGCTGGCAGCGATCTGATATTCGTCCCGGACAGGTTTGAACCCCACTCCTTCGCGCTGGCCGCCCCACTTACGGCTGAGCGCGATCAGATGCAAGGCCGCAGCAGCAGCGCCGCCACCCTTGTTCTGGCCGGTGGCTTCGGCACGCGCCTCAGCCTGTGCCGTATTCTCCACCGTGAGGATGCCATTGCCGATGCAAAGCCCCTGCAGACCCAGCAGGGCCAGTCCACGGGATGAATCGTTGCACACGGTGTCATAATGCGTCGTCTCACCGCGGATGATGCAACCCAGCGCGACATAGCCGTCAAAGTTGCTCAGACGTTCGGCGATACCGACTGCGGTGGGCACTTCCAGCGCGCCGGGCACCTCAACCGTCTCATGTGTTCCGCCAGAAGCCTCGATTTCGGCGCGTGCACCGGCCAGCAGCTGGTCGGCGATATCGCGGTAATAAGGCGCGACAACGATCAGAAGCTTCACCGGCTTTTCGAACTCTGCCCGAGGCAGGGTGTAATGTGTTTCGCTAGACGCCATCATCCAAGCTCCGAAATTTTCTGAGTTCCCACGATTTCAAGGCCATAGGCCTCAAGCCCGACAATCTTGGGTGTCGGGGAGTTGGTCAGCAGCGTCAGCCTCGACAGACCCAAAGAGGACAGGATCTGCGCGCCCAGCCCGTATTGGCGCAACGTCTTGGGCGAAACTTCGTCGCTGACATCCAGCTTCATCGATGTGTCGCGCAGCAGCACGACCACACCGCGACCAGCCTTAGCCACCGCTTCCATCGCGTGATGAAATTCACCCGCACGCCCCTTTGGCCCGGCACCGACGATGTCCAACATCGGATCCATCGCATGCATCCTCACCAGAACTGGCGCGTCACCTGTCAGATCACCCTTGGTCAGTACGATATGTTCGTCCCCGTGGGTTTCATCCGTATAGATCCGCATGTTCCAGTCACCGCCGAATTCGCTGGCAATGACCTCCTCCTTGCGCACCCGGACAAGATTGTCGTTGCGGCGACGGTAGGAGATCAGATCACTGATCGTCCCGATCTTAAGCCCGTGCCGCTGCGCAAAGGCCACC
Organism: Puniceibacterium antarcticum; assembly: GCF_002760615.1. GTDB lineage: Bacteria > Pseudomonadota > Alphaproteobacteria > Rhodobacterales > Rhodobacteraceae > Puniceibacterium > Puniceibacterium antarcticum. The sequence continues at coordinate 31,832 of NZ_AWWI01000031.1, forward strand.
AGTTCAGGCAGCCGGGACATGGTACCGTCTTCGTTCATGATTTCGCAGATTACGCCGGACGGGTTCAGCCCGGCCAAACGGGCCACATCCACCGCGGCCTCGGTATGACCGGCACGCACCAGCACGCCGCCATCCTTGGCTCGCAGCGGGAACACGTGTCCCGGCGTCGCTATATCCTGTTCGCCTTTGGACGCATCGATCGCCACGGAAATGGTCCGGGCCCGGTCAGCCGCAGAAATACCAGTTGTGACCCCTTCGCGGGCTTCAATGGAGGTGGTGAAAGCGGTTTCATGGCGCGACGAATTATTGGTCGACATGAGCTTCAGGCCCAACTGCTCGACCCTGCCGGCGGTCATGGCAAGACAGATCAGCCCGCGGCCATAGAGCGCCATGAAATTGACCGCATCCGGCGTTGCCCATTGGGCGGGGATCACCAGATCGCCTTCGTTCTCGCGGTCTTCATGGTCGACCAGAATAAACATGCGCCCGTTGCGCGCATCTTCGATGATCTCCTCGACAGTGGAAATCGCGTCTTTCCAGTCCATTTCGACCGTACCTGGGGTTTCGTAATCCGCCATGGGACCTCCGCAATTTTCGCCGCCAAATGCGCGGCCAGTGGTTAGGCCCGCAGATAAGCCACGAAAGCGCATTTGACCAGAGCGACCTGACGCAGCGGTTTACCCCGGTCCGGGCTGCATGACCAATTACCGCACGGCGGCAGATGTCCTAAACCGCACGGCGGCAGATGTCCTAAGACGTCACTCCCAGTTCCAAAGCCGGCGCGGCGCGGTCGCCTGAATCGTGTAGGCAGGCCAAGGCCCGCAGACATGACAGCTCAGCCGCGCGCCGCGTAAAGCGACACAGCTGCTGCGTTCGAGACATTGAGAGAGCCAAAATCACCGGCAAAATCGATCCGAACCAAAGCGTCACAGGTTTCTTTTGTCTTCTGGCGTAGGCCAGGCCCTTCTGCACCCAAGACCAGCGCGACGGCACGGTCACGCCGCCCCTCAAGCGCGGCCTCGATGGTCTGATCGGCCTCACCGTCCAGTCCAACGACGAAATAGCCCATCGCCTTGAGCCGCTCCATCGTCTCGGCCAGATTGCGCTCTCGCAGATAGGGCTGACGTTCAAGCGCGCCGCTGGCGGTCTTCGCGAGCGCCCCCGTTTCAGGCGCGCTGTGATGCAGCGTACCGATCACCGCACAGGCGCCGAAGACCTCGGCCGAGCGCAGGATCGCGCCGACGTTGTGCGGATCGGTAACGCGGTCCAGCAGCAGAATACGCGGCGGACGCGTGCCGTCCCCCAAAGCAACGTCTTCCAGACGACCCCAGTTCAGCGCTTTCACCTCAAGCGCGGCGCCCTGGTGAACAGACTGAGGATCCAGCGGCGCAGAAAACCGGCGTGGATCATTGATCTCGGCTTCGATTCCTGCGAACGAAATCGCATCCTCCAGCTTGTTCTGCGCATTCAGCGTGACGACCAGCCGAAGCTTTTCACGTTTCGGGTTCATCAGCGCATCGCGCACCGCATGCAGGCCGAAGAGCCAAACTGTCTCCGCAGCTGACGCCTTGCGCGACTGTTCTTTTTCGACGACCCATTTGGGTTTCTTCATCATGTTCCAGCCCTTTTCGAGATGCGCGCGACCATGGGCAAAGCAGACTGCGTCCGCAAGGGATTTTCCAGTTGACGCCAGTTTTATGCGCGGTTAATCACCCCCTCACGTTGAGGCGCCGCGGTGCTTCGACAGTGGGCGACAGGCCGCAAGGTGTGGCAGGGGACTGTAACTCCCTCGCGGAGACGCACGCCAGGTTCGATTCCTGGGTCGCCCACCATTTCACTCCAAAGCAGTACGTTGATGGCTGTTTCGTTCAAGTGCGCCATCAAGGTGCGACACTGATCATGCACTTTGCGTCCAATCTCGGGCAATGCCCGGCACAACGCCAAGGCATTATGGAAGCGCTGGACCGGGCACCACGTCCGAAGCCGGATCGAAGCGAAGATGCAATGCGTCGAGGCCTTCGGTGAACGCATCGCCGAGAGAGACCCCGACCCCTGGACCGCAGAAATCCAGTTCCGCGTCGCACTGATATACAGCTTCAACGCACTCGGCACTGCCTAGATCGTTCACGTGCCATGACGTCAGTGCGGAAAGGGCAAGGATCGCCCCAGGCAAAAGTTCTGCAATGGTGCCTGAGCACACAGTAAATTTAGCCTTTGCAAAGCCCCACGTACCGCGCCCAACGTAGTCGACAATCAAAGCCTCGCGAAGGACCAATCATCGTAATGGTTCAGTTTACCGCCAAGTCATCATTGCATGTGTAGCTGCCTTTACGTTCAAATGGTGCAAAGTTGAGTCGAAAATGACCAAATTTCAACTTTGGGGAGAATCTTCATGAACGTTACCAGGACACTTGCATCATCCGTACTGGCCTTGAGTCTGGCGTGGCAGGCACAGGCCGCCAATGTGCCAGACGGCGTGACGCTGGCCGAGAACCAGACCTATACCTTCTGGCTGCTTGACGCGATAAAGTCGATGGATCCTCAGATCAACACGGATGCCGAAGGGTCGGACGTGCTGCGCAACCTGTTCGAAGGCCTCTATAACGAAGATGAAAAAGGAGGGCTGGTCCCCGGCGTCGCGCTGGAACATGAGGTTTCCGAGGACGGAAAGACCTACACCTTCAAGCTGCGTGACAACGCAAAATGGTCGGACGGCGCCCCTGTGACGGCAAATGATTTCGTCTATGCTTGGCGCCGTCTGGCCGATCCTGCCACCGCTTCTGAATACGCCTGGTACATGGAGCTGATGCAGGTCGAAAACGCCTCGGCTGTGGTTGCAGGTGACATGGCGCCTGACGAGCTGGGCGTAAAGGCCGTTGATGAGCATACGCTTGAGGTCAAGATCGACGCGCCGATGCCCTATTTCCCGCAGATGCTGGTCCATGCGTCGACTTTTCCGGTCCCGCAATCGGTGATTGATGCGAATGGTGACAACTGGACCCGTGCCGGCACTCTGGTCGGTAACGGAGCTTACACTCTGGTTGAGCACCAGCTTGGCGAACGCGTCGTGATGGAAAAGAACGACACCTATTGGGATGCCGAACATACGGTTCTGCAAACCGTGATCGCGCTGACCATTAACGACGTCAATCAGGGCCTGACCCGGTACATGGCGGGCGAACTTGACCGTGTGGATATGCCCGCGGGTCAGTATCCCCGGATGGAAAAGGAATACCCCGATCAGGCAACCTCAGTGCCTTACAACTGTTCCTATATCTACATGCTGAACGTCGGAGAGAAGGGCCCCGAGGCGTTGAAGGATGTGCGTGTGCGCAAAGCGCTGAGCTATGCCATCGACCGGGACATCATCGTCGACAAGATCCTGCAGGGCGGACAGCACCCGTCGTATAACTGGACCCATTGGGCAACGGCAGGCTTCGAGATTCCCGATATCGAATACGCAGATTGGACCCAGCCAGAGCGACTGGAAAAGGCCAAGGAGCTGCTGACCGAGGCAGGGTATGGCCCCGACAAACCGCTATCGCTGCGGCTTCAGTACAACACCTCAGAGGATCACAAGAAGATCGCCATCGCTGCGTCGCAGATGCTGAAGCAGATTGGCGTGAACCTGACCTTGGACAACTACGAATGGAAGGTACACACCGACCGCATGCAGAGCCAGGACTTCGATATGGCGCGCTACGCCTGGTGTGGCGATTACAACGAGGCCTCGACCTATCTGGATCTGATGGCATCCTATTCGGGTCACAACAACGGCGAGTTCTTCAACGACGACTATGACGCCGTGATCAAGGATTCAAAAACTGCCGAAGATCCGCTGCCGCTCTACCAGAAGGCCGAGATGATCCTGGCAGATGAGATGCCGATCATCCCCCTCTATCACTACGCCAAGGTCTTCATGCTGAAAGAAGACATCAAGGGCTGGCCTCTGGATAACCTCAACCAGAGCTGGTACGCCAAAGACCTGTATCGCGTCGCCGAGTGACGCCGCTGCAGAGCCGGATCGTTCCTGATGGTCCGGTTCTGCACACAATAGCTTCATCGATTTTCCAAGGGGGCTGACGTTTGTTCAGTTACATTCTCAAACGCATCGCGATCGCGATCCCCACCCTGCTTGTGTTGATCGTGATCTCTTTTGTGCTGATGCACGCAGCCCCCGGTGGGCCGTTCACTGCCGAGCGTGAACTGCCGCCCGAGGTGATGGCGAACCTCAACGCCAAATATGGTCTTGATGATCCACTGTGGAAACAGATCGGCACCTATGTCTGGAACATCGTCAGTGCCTTCGATTTCGGGCCAAGCTTTGTCTACAAGGATCGGACGGTGAACGAGATCATCGCCCAGGGCTTTCCGATCACTCTGACCTATGGGCTGATATCCTTTGTCTTGGCCGTTCTGGTTGGGGTCACGCTGGGCGTCGCCGCAGCCATCCGGCACAACTCCATGCTCGACTACATCGCCGTCGGCATGTCGATCGGGGCGCAGGTGCTGCCCAATTTTGTGATGGCCCCCATCCTCGTGCTGGTCTTCACCCTGTGGCTTGGCTGGTTGCCGGGCGGCGGTTGGCAGGGGCCGGAATACTGGATCTTACCGGTGATCGCACTTTCGACGTCTTTCATGGCATCCATCGCGCGCATCACGCGATCTTCGATGCTCGAAGTGTTGACGTCGAACCACATCCGCACCGCCCGCGCCAAGGGCCTGCCAGAGCGGCGGGTCATCCTGCGCCATGCACTTAAGCCTGCGATGCTGCCGGTGATTTCCTATCTCGGCCCGGCCTTTGTGGCGATGATCACCGGATCGGTCGTTGTGGACATCTACTTTTCCACCGGTGGCATCGGCAAGGCCTTCGTCGACAGCGCGCTGAACCGGGATTACGCCGTTATGATGGGTGTGACGATCCTGGTGGGCGCCCTGACCATCTTTTTCAACCTCGTGGTCGATATCCTTTACGGATGGATCGACCCCAAGATCAGGTACTGACATGGTGTCCACCAGAGAAAACACTGTCTCAGCACAAGCTCTGCCGGCCAAGGGCCGTTCGCCCTGGGCAGATGCACGCCGCCGCTTTTTCCGCAACAAGGCCGCGATGATGGGTCTGGTGATCCTGGTCTTTGTGGCGCTCTTTGCGATCTTTGGCGGATACGCCGCGCAGTGGTCGAATGAAGAACTGGATTACAACGTCATGGGGCAGGTGGCTGAACTGGGCGGCCCGTCTTTCGAGACAGGACATTATTTCGGCACCGACGATCTGGGGCGCGACCTGTTCGCGCGCACCGTGCAGGGCACACAGATCAGCCTGGCCGTGGGTGTTGTCGGCGCAATCATCGCCTGCGTCGTCGGAACGCTTTACGGTGCAACGGCAGGCTATGCCGGCGGGCGCATTGACGGCCTCATGATGCGGCTGGTCGATATCTTCATGGCTGTGCCCTACATGTTTGTGCTGATCCTGCTGCTGGTCATGTATGGCCGCTCCATCACCATCCTGTTTGTGGGCATCGGACTGATCTCCTGGATGGAAATGGCGCGGATCGTGCGCGGCCAGACGCTCAGCCTCAAGGGCCGCGAATTTGTCGAGGCGGCGCGCGCCACGGGTGTCGCCGCACCTGTCATCATCCTGCGCCATATCGTGCCAAATCTGATGGGCGTGATCGCTGTCTATGTCACGCTCCTGGTGCCGCTGATGATCCTGACAGAAAGCTTCATTTCCTTCCTCGGCCTCGGGATTCAGGAGCCGCTGACATCGCTTGGCGCACTGATTTCCGAAGGCGCCGGAACCATCGCTTATGGCACCACTTGGCAGCTGGGTTTCCCGCTGCTGTTCTTCTGCCTCACCCTGTTCGGCTTCTTCTTCGTGGGCGACGGCCTGCGAGATGCGCTCGACCCCAAGGATCGCTGATGCCTCTTTTGCAGATCAAGGACCTGTCTGTCACCTTTGACGGTGACGACGGCACCGTTCACGCCGTAAACAACCTGTCGCTGTCCATCGACAAAGGACAGACGCTGGGGATTGTCGGCGAAAGCGGATCGGGAAAATCACAGACCGCCTTTTCCATAATGGGGCTTCTGGCGAAAAACGGGCGCACCGACGGATCCATCCTGTTCGACGGGCAGGAAATCCTCGGGGCCAGCACCAAGGTGCTCAACACTTTGCGTGCGCGGCGCATCGCGATGATTTTTCAGGATCCGATGACCTCGCTCAATCCCTACATGCGCATCTCTGAACAGATGACAGAGGTTCTGACCCTCCACAACGGCATGTCCAAACGCGACGCGCTCACGGAATGCACGCGCATGTTGGATGCGGTGAAAATTCCGGCAGCCAAAGAACGCATCCGCCTCTATCCGCACGAGTTTTCCGGCGGGATGCGCCAGCGCGTGATGATCGCCATGTCGCTGTTGTGCAAACCCGACCTGCTGATCGCGGATGAACCGACAACTGCGCTCGACGTCACGGTACAGGCGCAGATCATGGATCTGCTGTCTGATCTGCAGCGCGAATTCGGCATGGCGACGATCCTTATCACCCATGATCTGGGCGTGGTCGCGGGCTTCTGCGAACAGGTGCTGGTCATGTATGGGGGCCGCGTAATGGAACAGGCGCCAACCGACCCGCTGTTCGCGCAACCAAGTCATCCCTACACCCGCGGCCTGCTGGCGGCTGTGCCCCGCGTCGATGACGATGACGCGATCATGAAATCCATTCCGGGCAATCCACCCAACATGGCCGATCCGCCCGAAGGCTGCCCGTTCCGCCCCCGCTGCACCTTTGCCGGCGAAGATTGTCGCACCATGCCGCCGCTTGCCCTCTTTGCAGGCGACCGCGCGCGTGCCTGCCGCCGTCCGATCGAGGAGCTTACCGCATGAGCCCGCTTCTGTCTGTCCGCGACCTCAGCGTGACCTTTCCCATCACCCGTGCAGGCGACATGCCATGGACCGCCCCGCGAGAGCTGCGCGCGGTCAAAGACGTCAGCTTCGATCTCGAAGCAGGTCAGACGCTTGGCGTCGTCGGGGAATCCGGCTGCGGCAAATCCACAATGGCGCGCGGCCTGATCCAGATGGTGCCAGCCCGCGGCACCGTGATGTGGCGGGGTGAGACCAATCTGCTGTCCTTGTCGCCGCGCCGGATGAAGCCATTCCGGTCGGAAATCCAGATGGTGTTCCAGGACCCGCTCGCCTCGCTCAACCCGCGCATGACCCTGGGCCAGATCATTGCCGAACCCCTGCGCACCCACCGCCCCGATGTGTCCCCGACCGAGCGGCGCCGGCGCGTGGCGCAGATGATGGAACGGGTCGGCCTGCTGCCGCAGATGATCAACCGCTATCCGCACGAATTCTCTGGCGGTCAGTGCCAGCGCATCGGCATCGCACGGGCGCTGATCGTCGAGCCAAAGCTGCTGATCTGCGACGAACCCGTCTCGGCGCTGGATGTCTCGATCCAGGCGCAGGTGATCGAGCTGTTGAAGGAACTTCAGAGAGATCTTGGCCTCGCGATGATATTCATCGCCCATGACCTCAGTGTGGTGAAGAACATCTCGCATGATGTCATGGTGCTGTATCTGGGCCGTGTAATGGAAAAGGCGCCCAAGAAAGAGCTCTACGCCCTGCCCAAGCACCCTTATACGCAGGCGCTGCTGTCCGCCGTACCGGTGCCCGACCCGGTGGCGGAACGCGCAAAAAAGATCATCCCCCTGACCGGGGACATGCCGTCCCCCATGGCCCCTCCATCGGGTTGCGTGTTCCGTACACGCTGCGTCAGGGCGACCGAAGAATGCACGCACACCATCCCCTTGCCCGAGGGAGGCGCCCACAGCGTCGCGTGCCTGCATCCTGGGCCTGTCCGTGATCACGAACTGACCTGACCGCGCGAAAAGGTAGCGACTGAATATGAAAATAACCGGAAAGTTTAATCCAGCAGGAGCCCACGGGCGCTTCAATTGCTCATCGCCTGTCCCGTCCCAGTAGAGCAGCTTCAGCCGGTCAACCCACGTCGAGAGGGACAAAAACACGGTGCCGGTAAACGGTTCCTTGCGCAGTTCATCATTCACCAACACCGCCAACCCGCCATGCCCCTCGCAGAATCCCACCGGTTTGGTCGTGACGTTGCCCCCTGCAGCTAATCCAGTTTGAGATAGACTCTGGCCCAACCGAAAGGA
>NZ_AWWI01000032.1 GCF_002760615.1 Puniceibacterium antarcticum
TCAGTTACCACATTGGATTAACCTAGTGAATCCCACGCAGGATTTGTGCAACAAGGCCGCGGCGAACACTAGCTGGGATGAGGCCAGCCCAATAAGTTGTATATACCCTTATCCTCGATAATACCGAAGCCTAGACGCAGGTACAGTGACATCGCAGGATTCTCCTTTTCGACATGAATGCTGATCTTCTTGCCAGATTCCATCGCCTCAACTTTTAAGTCCTCTAGAATCGAAGATCCGATTCCCTTGGCTCTGAAATCTGGCAAAAGTGCGATATCTATAATGCGCAGTTCTCTGCTCCAGCGCTCGATATAGAGTCTGCCAGCAGGCATCTTTTCAACGTCAACAACCATCCAAAGCGCATCCGGATAATGCTTTTGATAATGCTCATGTTGCGCCTTAAATTGCATGTAGATAAAATGTCGCTTTTGATCTTCGCCCCAAGGCAAGATCGACATCTCTTCCTCACGGGTCGAGCGATATAGGCGCGACAAAAATCCAAGATCTGTGCATCTCATAGCCCGATAGGATACACCATGGCGCATAGCACGTTCGAGCCGCGGAAAGATCATAAAATCAGTATCATCATTTTTCATGTCATCCGCTGAACACTCTATCCCCTAAAAATATTCACGAAATATCTAACCTTGTTTGATTGAGTAGGTTGCCTCCAATCTTATTGGCGAAGGTGCGAATACAAGATACTATAAGACACACCAAGATTTTTCGCTTACTCCCGGGCTGGGTAAAGTCCAGTCAAAGCGATGATGTAATTCAGCGTGAGATAGGGCTGAAGGTTCGTGTGCGATTGGCTGCCTCCCGTGACCTCAATAGTATTGTCTGACAAGGAAACGCGGTTCGACGCCGTGTCGGTCTGATAAAGATTGTCACCAAAACCAGAACGCGCCAGCGATGCTGTAGGACTTGGTTGCGAGTCCGCCGTCGCGGGCTCTGGTGAGGCACGCAGAGCATGATCATGGTTGGGCATCTCAACCTCTGTTAGAGTTACGGTTGATGTTCCCAAGACCTCTCCAAGTCGCCGGTCTGTCAACCCCGGGCCGCGCCCATGATGCATTGGCGCCCTGCCCTGGAGATTTGGAAGCGCAGTTGTTGAACGACCGTCGCCGCCATATGTCGTGCCGATCAATGAAAACAAGCTTGTGTTATTGGCAATTGGCAGCAATTGTCCATCACAGAATGCCCAGCCACGCGGAGCAAAATTCCCAGCAAAAATGCGGATCTCTGCTATGAAAGGTTCCGACATATCTAGACCTCCTACTGCTGACTCGGATATATACCAAAAAGTGATATTATAAAGCTAATACAAAGACTTGGCATCATGTTCTCATGTGGACGTGACCCACCCGTTTTAGAAACGATCGACGGGACCATGTTTCCCGTCGGTTCGCGTGCATTGTAAAAATTTACGCCCACGCCAAGAGCAACAACCTTACCCGCGGGGGCGGCGGATGTCGCGGCCTGCGTATTTGCGTGAAAGTTGTGACTGTGGCTGGGCAACTGGCTGGTGGTAAGGGTGACGTGCTCTTCACCTGCTTTGCTCCCCAACGGACGCTTGCTCAGCCCCGGACCGTCACCCCTGTGTATCGGGACGCGACCACGCATATCGGGCAACGCAAAGCTCGTTTGACCATCGCCGCCGTAGATCGTCCCAAGCAAATTAAAAAGTGCATCATTTTGAGAAATAGCGATCAGCTGGCCTTCACAAAATGCCCAACCAGAAGGCGCAAAGTTGCCTGCAAACATCCGAATCTCGCCGACGAAAGGTTCTGACATTCAATGTCCTCCAATCTTTAGTTTTGTGACGGGAAGACCCCGAAAAGGGCAATGCAGAACGAAACCGAAATATACGGTTGCATGTTATCATGCGCTTGACCGCCACCAGCAGTGCCGACTGTTCCGGTGTTCAGGGAGGTCAGATTGGAGGCCTCTGAATCGCGATACGCAAGATCATTCCCTGTTTCGGCTGCCATGATATGATCAAGCGCAACCGGAGAATTGCCTGCGGTTGATGATGCCTGTGCGACATGCCTGTGTGCGGGTATCTCGGCTTTCGTCAGGGCTAAGGATTCCGTTCCACCACGATTCCCAAGCTCAAACCCAGGCCCAGACGCCTTATGCACTGGAGTTCGGCCGCGTAAATCCGGCAGAGCAAAGGTCGTGCGACCGTCTCCGCCATATGTGATACCTAAAAGTGAGTAAAGAGGCTGATTCTGATTGATCGGCATTATCTGGCCGTCAAGAAACGCCCAGCCTCTTGGCGGAAAATTGAAACCCACCATTCTGATTTCAGCTAAAAATGGATCTGACACGAAAACCTCCGGTATCAGTACAACTACAAACGCTCATATAGTCCAAGGCTCGGATACTGTTCAAAAGGCAACACCTTTGGGCAATCTGCCACATAAATAACCGTGCATCAACTATCGGTTGTTTATTTTTGCATCAGCATACTCTAACGCTTGCATTATTTATTGGGTCACGCAAACGAAAAATTTCGTTGGCCGACTCTTTCTCAGGGGCGAGTCATGGTATTTTCAAAAAAAAATCTGTTAGTAATAGTTTACCGAATGGCGATCTTCTGGTCGCTTCCCCTTGGAAGAAAGCTTCCCAATCTGTGGCGCGTCGCAGCGATGACTTTTGCTCTGACCTTTGCGGCGCTGACCCCGACGGGGGCACAGGCTGCATTCAACGACTGCGGCCCGACGGATTTTAACGGCAATTCTCAGCTCGCACTGAATTTGACCGACGATGAATGCATTTATTCTGCGGATTTTCCGACATTGACCACGAGCGGAGATGAGCAGATCTTTTTCATCGAGGCGACGAACGACTCCGGCACTACAGAGTTCTTCACATATGACGGCGGAGGTGACAGCGGGAACCCCATCGTCCTTCAGGTAAATGGAAGTACAGTCACCAGTGCGCCCTCTAGCTTCAATTGCTCGGCTGGGTGCAATGTGAGCGGAACATATGGCGGAACGCCGTTTGCGTCTTTTGTGTATACGTATTCCGGCGGAACTGGAACGATCAACAGTTCGACCGGTGCGGCGGCGAGCCTTGCGGCGACTTCGGGTGGCGGGCAGAGCGCGGCCATCTCGAC
>NZ_AWWI01000033.1 GCF_002760615.1 Puniceibacterium antarcticum
CATCTCGCCGGTCGGCACCAGCCCCAAAATCCGCAACATGCGTCCAGTGTCGTGTAGTCTGAGCAAACCGACTGCAGCTACGTAGCGTGTTGGAATCTCGTAGCAGCACTCATAGCCTCAAGATGATTGTCCACAGGCCCTAGGGGCTTCGCGCCCAAATGGATAGTTCCCCCCTCTCGTGACATTGCTTCGCAATGCACTGCCGGGCAGCGGAGAAACTGCGCTCCTATGAGCCGAAAGGCGCGACGTTGCGCCCAGCCTCAAACAATGGTCCAAAAGTGGCTCAATGACCGCAGCGGAAAAGCCCTCTCCCGTTTTGCAAACGGGAGAGGGCGATGCAGGGCTTCCGATCACCCGGCGGGTCTAAAACGCTTCGTTTGAAGATACTCCGCAACCCGCAATTCCTTCTCCGTACCAGCGCGCCGTCGGTTTGCCGCCGCCATCCGGTGCCACCGACTGCAAGCATTTGAGGCATGGCAAGCTGCTGGCAACCTTGATTGATGCAGAACCGGCCAGCCAATTTGCGAACGCGGCGCGTTACAGCGACAACATCGTGCCGAGTGTATCTGAGCTTGCATCACCACCAATGGTGAGGATATCGACATATCAGCAAAATCCAGCCTTCTAGCATGTCAGACCCGACTTGGGTCTGTGCAGCTAGGAATTGTATTTGGTGACTGACGACGGCTTTCCAAAGAGTGGAGAGCCGACAGCTCTCCGAAGAAATGCAAGCCGGAACAGCCATCAGGTGAATTTAACAAGAGGGCTGGGGCCATGTCATTTCATCCCAGGATGTACGCCTCGGTGCAGGGGTTTGAACCGCTCTGCGCTGTGCGTTGCCTGAGCTTTGATCAAATGACGATAGACCACTGGCGTGTGCGGGTCCGTGCGCAGGCTGGGGGACGCTATGTGTCCATGCATCCAAGGTTTGTCTTTATTCTCGACGGTCGTCAGCTGTCGCTGACGACGGACCGGCAGGCAGCACCGCAGATCTGCGCCTGCTGCTATATTCCCGGCGGCCTCGAAGTATGGGGGCGAATGGCGCAGTCGGGAGAATTGCGACATCTCGACCTTCACCTGTCCCATCGCCGCCTCTTGCAGATCACCGGCCCAGACACGCCGCTTCACAGACCGGTTTTTCTGCCAGAGGCGGGCGTATTGGCAGGACTCACCGCGCTACTGACCGAGGAAACCGACCGCCCGTGCAGATCGGCTCAGCATACCGAACGACTCGCCGAGGCGCTGATCGTCGAGTTTTTTCACCACGCCCGCACCATGACTCGACCCTACAGCGCGCAGCAGGCCGCTTTCGCGGACGTTGCCCTTTATGTGCGGCGCAACATGGAACAACGAATTTCAGTTGATCAGCTTGCGACACTATCCTGCATGTCGCGCACGGGTTTCAACCGGGAGTTCCGCGCCGCTATGGGGACATCGCCCTATCAGTGGGTGATGCAAATGAAGATTGCCCACGCCAAGCAGCTGCTGAAACAAGGCGTACCCTTCGTGCAGGTGGCTGACGCGACTGGCTTTGCGGATCAGGCTCATTTTAACCGCGTTTTTAAGGCCGCAACCGGCCTCGCTCCCGGCTTTTGGATAAAAGAACAGAGTTCGGGCGCGGTCGGGCCGAATTTACAAGACATCTCTACCTGACTATTTTTATCAGTCTTTGGAGTCTCCCAGCCGCTGCCCTTGTCGGCCGCACCCAAGAAGGACGCCATGACCGAGTATTCCCAAAACACATCTGCCCCAATTGGGCGGATGACACTGACCGCGCTTTTGATGATGTCAGCCGCTCCCGGCGCTCTCGCGCAGTCCGCGAACGAAACCTTTGAGCTAGAGGCGATCGTCCTGCAATACCAGGAAGACGCCACCGGGCCGGTGAACGGGGACAAGAATCCCCCCACAGTCACCGGATCGAAAGTGCCGCTGGTTCTAAGCGAAATTCCACAATCTGTATCCGTTCTGGGGCGCGAGGAGATCGACAGATTCAGTTCCAGCCGGGTGAGCGAGGCGCTGCGCTATACGGCAGGCGTCTCTACGGATGTTTTCGGCGATGATGACGATTACGACTGGCTTCGGATCCGCGGCTTTCAGGCTGACCAGACAGGTATCTACCTCGACAATGCACAAAACCTGGCCTTCGCCTTCGGATCCTTTTTTATCGATCCCTATACGCTGGAACGTATCGAGGTTCTGCGCGGCCCGTCCTCCTCGCTTTACGGCGGCTCGAATCCGGGTGGCATCGTTAACTATGTGTCCAAAAGACCCGGGGGGCGGGTGCGCGAGCTGACCTTTGGCGCGAATGATGCCACAGGTGCATGGACAGAGTTCGACTTTGGCGACGACCTTAGCAACGAACGCTCCTACCGCCTGACTGGGCGGCTGGAAGGCGGCGACAAATACGACGACTTGAACAACGGCTTTCGCGGCACGCTGGCACCGTCTTTCAAGTTTACCACTGATGGCGGCACCGACGTCACCTTACTTGCCAATATCCATTATGCCGACGAACAGCATAATGGCAGCAGCTTTCTGCCATATGAGGGCACTGTCGAATCGACGCCCGAGTTTGGCTACATTGATCCGAATGCCAACTTCTCGGATTCGGACTGGGACAGCTATTCGCGCAAGCAGGCCTCTGTAAGTGCGATTGTCGAACGTGAGATGGACAATGGCTTTACTTTTACCGGGATCGGCCGCCTTGGCGTCGCCCATATCGAAGAGCGGTATTATTATCCCTTCGGTTATGCCGGTTATTCGACTACCCCCACGGATGCCGACGGCACGCTCAGCCTGATTGCGTTCGAACATGACACGCAGGTGCGCACTGCCCAGACCGACTTGCGCTATTACGGGACGGTGGATGCCGGAACGGTTTCGCATGATATGCTTTTTGGGCTGGATGCGCGGTATTACTGGCTTGATGAAACCCAAGCGTCGGGCATTGGCACAAATTCGGTAGTCGATCCATCGAATCCGGGCACCCCTGTTCTGGGGGCACCCTATCAGGACGCTGTCACCACACAAAGTCAGATCGGACTCTATTTTCAGGACCAGATGCGCTGGGGGGGCGGCTGGATCGGCACCGTTAATCTGCGGCACGATTTTGTCTGGACTGAGCAGGACGGTTCAGGCGCCTTCTCGCGCAATGATTCAGAAACTTCCTACCGTGCCGCTCTGGCCTATGAAACCACCAGCGGGCTGACTCCTTATGCGTCATTTTCCAGCTTCTTCAATCCACTGGCCGCATCCCCGTCCAGCGGTGTGAGCAAACCCGAAACAGGCCAACAAATAGAACTGGGCCTCAAATGGGCACCGCAGGGCAACAACTTCTCTCTTTCTGCGGCAGCGTTCCAGATCGAGCAGGAGAATGTCGTGACCGGCATTTCTCCAAACCAGTCACAGATCGGCGAAGTCCGCTCTCGCGGGTTTGAAGTCGAGGGTAAGTATGATTTTGGCAATGGTCTGACGCTAGCCGGGGCCGCAACCTTCCTGGATCTGGAGGTGACCAAAGACAGCAATTCGGCAATTGTCGGCAAGGCGCCGACGCTGAACCCGAAACAGGAACTGTCGCTTTTTGCACAACATGCCTTTGTCGGGGATCTGGAAGGTTTATCCGTGGGACTGGGTGTGCGGTATCGCGGCGAAAGCTATGCTGATCCCGCCAACACGCTCAAAGTGCCCAGTTCGACCGCCTATGATCTGGCCGCCAGCTATGCCTTCGACAACGGGTTTGTGGGCAATCTGAGCGTGACCAACCTGACAGACGAACGGTATGTGACCGGATGCCAGACCGCATATGTCTGTTCCTACGGATCAGGGCGAGAAATCAGCATTTCAGTTACATCACGTTTCTGAACGCCATGACCCCGAAACCAAGCGCCGTACCTATGCGGGCTGCCCTTTTGTTTTTAACGCGACACTCAGAAATTGTGGTAGGATCGCAATAGAACCGCCGATCTTATCAGATAGGCGCATAATCGCACATTGTCGGTGGCTGTTTTCACGTTGAGCGCCATTCGGTTGCTTGGCTGTCGTTCTTTGTCGGCATCGCAATGTGCGATTGTGGTGAATGAAAAGTGCTTGATCCCGGCATCTGGTGTTTCGTGCTCAGGATGAATCTGTTTGGCTCGGATGTCCAGATTTTGCAGATGTATTCGTAGGGCGTGAGGCCGCTGAGGGTTTTGAGCCTGCACGCGAAATTGTAGGTGAGGAGGGATTGACCAACGGTCCGGAGGACCATTGGTCCCAACGCAAGATGAAGTCGGCCAGATGGGTGCGGAGCTGGTTGTTGTCGTCATAATGGAAGCGCTTGACGTTCAACGGGGAAACGATCCCCCGGGTCATTTCCTGATCCGCTCAACATTTGTCAGCCTATACTCGATCTTAAGTTCCCAGAGCACGCGGTCAAAGATGTGTTTGAAGACACTGATTTCGCGGCTTCGATTTGTCAGTTGGACACCGTTATCGATTGCCCAGCAGGGTCATGCGAAACATGAATCCGAGATGGGGGTCAGCACAGTGTGCAGCCAGTAAGGAACGGCAGCGATCAAGGCGCGCCATAACTGAGCGGTGGCCGTCTTCGCCGCCCTTTCGACGAACTGGGTGAAAGCAAACTTGCTTATTCGGTCAATGCCGACAATCGGGTAGTGCTTGCCATAGGCGGTCTGGACGTCTGCGATATCGATATGGGAGTAGACCCTTTTCGTCAGCATGCTGTGCATGCGCCTGCCGAGCAATGGATGGGATAGCGTTTGAAGCGCTGCCACTTCGGCTTGTCCCCTTTCACCATCCGGCAAGCGTGAAATCCCGCATACGCGATTGCTGCCAGAAACGATCCCCGACTTCGAAGCCCCCAAGCGCAACCGCATTATGATGGGGGGCGAGGTGCCGTCGCCGGTATCGTCGCCCTCGGGGTGCAGCTTTCACCCTCGCTGTCCGCTGGCCTTTGATCACTGCAAGACCGAACGCCCGCAGCGCTGGATTGAGACCCATAATCGCCGCGTCAGATATTTTGCCGCTGAAGAAGGAGCGAAGGATATCTGAGGAAGCCTTGCTGCTTCGGGCCATTAAGATTTCCGCAGGCGCGCGCGACATCCCCGGAACCGAACCTTTCGGGGCGATCATCGTCAAGGCCGGCAAGATCGTCGGCGAGGGCATCAACCGGTCGGTGATGAACCATGTAACGACCTCGCATGGCGAAACCGAGGCGATCCGCGACGCCTGCCGCAACCTGCGGACAGTCGATCTGCGGCGCTGCGCGCTCTATTCCAGCTGCGAACCCTTTGCTCTCTGCGTGGCGGCGATGAACATCGCGGGTTTTGCCGCGCTATATTACACTGCTGACATGGATCAGGCAGGGACCGCCATAGCGGAGCTGTCAGAGGCTGCCCAGTCGCAGAACGGATCATGTCCACAGAGCAGCAGCTGGACGCAGAGTCCACGGCCATCCTGCATGACTGGGTTAGCCTTGCCCGCTCGCGGATCTGATCATGCGCCTGCTCGGCCTCGACCCCAATAAGATAGAGGCCATGAACGGCCCCATCGTTTTGGCAGCGCGCCAGACGGACAGCCCGTGATCGAGGAGGCAGGGGATGGCGAAGCGGCGAGCACGGGGCTGGATGCGCTGCGGCCAGAGGCTCAGGCCGCGAGGGACGACGCCATTTCGACGGGTGTTCATACAAGACCGGTCTAAAATTACCTGGCACCACAAGCAGATGCTTTCATAAGAGACGGACACGCCCCGCTCGTCCAAGAGATCCTCAACATCACGCGGGTTCAACGCAATCCGATGGTGCACGCGCAAGGCATAGGAGCTAATGAAGATGGAGAAGCGAAAACCCTTCGGACTGCATAACAAAAGTTGGCTGGCCAAGCCAAAGCGCTAAGCGTGAGACAGCGCAGCGCGAAGAGGCTGACAAAGTCGGCGAAATGCATTTCTGAGGATTCGACCCGAACCTCCGCCCCTAAAATCTTTATGCAAATTTTACGGCAAGCCACCGTGACCCACCGCGCATCTTTATGCGGGCTGATGGCACATTGCACATCACCCGGTCCGGATTCGGACCTTCATCATGGGACATTGTCATGACGTTCGATCTTGTGCTCGGTGCCATCGTGGCCATCGGACTTGCTGTCTATTTGCTAGCCGTTCTGGCACGCCCTGAACGATTCTGAGGAGGGCGACATGAGCAAGACATCCTCCGCTTCGCTGTTCACCTCAGAACTTCTGAAGCCCGCTTTACGCGATGCGGTGCGCAAGCTTGACCCAAGGGAGCTCTACCGCAACCCGGTCATGTTCACCACCGCCGTGGTGGCCTTGTTGGCCACAGTGCTGGCGCTCCGATCGCTTGTCGCCGGGGCGGAAGACACTTTCTTTCAATTGCAACTGGTGATCTGGCTGTGGCTCACGGTCTTGTTCGGGAACCTCGCCGAGGCGCTGGCCGAGGGGCGCGGCAAGGCGCAGGCGGCGGCGCTACGGTCCACGAAGGCGGAACTGACCGGCCGAAGAATCGACGGAGAACAGCAGGAGAAGGTCCCGGCCAGCGCGCTGCGCAAGGGTGATCTGGTCCGGGTGGAAACCGACGAGTTGATCCCCGCCGACGGCGAGGTGATCGCTGGCGTCGCCTCGGTCAACGAGGCCGCGATCACCGGCGAAAGTGCGCCCGTCATCCGCGAGGCAGGTGGCGACAGGTCCGCGGTGACGGCTGGCACGCGCGTCCTGTCGGATGGCATCACGGTGCGGGTCACAGCAGAGCCGGGTCAGGGCTTTATAGACCGGATGATCGCGCTGGTTGAAGGCGCGTCTCGGGCCAAGACGCCGAACGAGGTCGCGCTGACACTTTTGCTGACCGGCCTTACGCTGATCTTTCTGGTCGCCGTCGGCACGCTGCCGGCGTTTACGGCATATGCCGGACAGACAATTTCTGTCCCGGTGCTGGTGGCGCTTTTCGTGGCACTGATCCCCACGACGATTTCTGCGCTGTTGTCGGCCATCGGCATCGCCGGGATGGACCGGCTTGTGCGGTTCAACGTTTTGGCCAAATCTGGCCGCGCGGTCGAGGCGGCGGGCGACATCGACGTGCTGCTGCTCGACAAGACCGGCACCATCACGCTGGGCGACCGGCAGGCGAGTGAATTCGTGGCCCTGCCGGGTGTGGCACAAGGCGATCTGGTTGAGGCGGCGATGCTGGCCAGCCTTGCGGACGAGACACCAGAGGGGCGGTCCATCGTGGCACTGGCCCGCGCGCAGGGCATGGAGGCGACCCAGCCCGCAGGGGCCGAGGTCGTGACCTTCACCGCGCAGACCCGCGTGTCGGGTATTGATGCCGATGGGCGAGAGGTTCGGAAGGGCGCGGTGGATGCGGTGCTGAAACTGCATCCTTTCGATGCCCGAGCCACACAGGCACTGCGGCAGGTGACTGACCGCATCGCGCGCGATGGCGGCACGCCGCTGGCAGTCAGCGATGGCACCCGTCTTCTGGGGGCCGTCCACCTGAAGGACATCATCAAGACCGGTATCAAGGAGCGCTTTGCCGAGCTGCGGCGCATGGGAATCCGCACGGTGATGATCACCGGGGACAATCCCCTGACCGCCGCCGCCATCGCCGCAGAATCCGGTGTGGACGACTTCCTGGCCGAGGCGACGCCCGAGGACAAGCTGGAGTTGATCCGCAAGGAACAGTCCGGCGGCCGCCTTGTCGCGATGTGCGGCGACGGTACCAACGATGCACCTGCCTTGGCGCAGGCAGATGTGGGTGTGGCAATGAACACCGGCACGCAGGCGGCGCGCGAGGCGGGCAACATGGTTGATCTGGACAACAATCCCACGAAGCTGATCGAGATCGTGGGTCTGGGCAAACAATTGCTGATGACGCGGGGCGCGCTGACGACGTTCAGCATCTCCAACGATGTCGCCAAATATTTTGCCATCCTGCCCGCGATCTTTGTGGCGCTCTATCCCGGTCTTGGCACTCTGAATGTAATGGGCCTGACCAGTCCGCAAAGCGCAATCCTCTCGGCGGTGATCTTCAACGCGCTGATCATCCCCTGTCTCGTGCCGCTGGCGCTGCGCGGTGTCGCCTACAAACCGCGCAGCGCCTCGCGCCAACTGATCGGCAACCTCGGCCTTTACGGCCTTGGCGGGCTGATCGTTCCCTTTATCGGCATCAAGGGGATCGACCTCGCTGTCGCAGCCCTTGGTCTGGCGTGAGGTGTCGCCATGACCCTTTTGTATCTTCTGCTCGGCTATGCCGTCTTTGCCCTGCTTGCTGTCATCGTCGCCCTTGCGGCGCGTGGCTGACTCATCCCTGAGGAAACCGAAATGGACCCCATTTTTCTCTCGACGCTTATCGTCGGCGGCACCGCGCTGCTGTCATGGCCATTGGGCCGCTACATGGCCTGGGCGATGGACCCGGCCGGAAACAACGGCCCCACCAACCTCTTTGAGCGCATTTCTGGCGCGCGGGGTATGCAGGACTGGCGCAGCTATGTCGCCTCACTGCTGATCTTCAACGTGGCAATGTTCACAATCTGCTTTGCCATCCTGTCCCTACAGCAGTTCCTCGCGCTGAACCCCGACACAAAGGGTGCGTTGGATGCACATCTTGCGTTCAACACTGCGGCGAGCTTTACCACCAACACCAACCTGCAGCACTATTCCGGTGAGGTGTCGATGAGCTACCTGTCGCAGCTTGCCGCGCTCATGTGGCTTCAGTTCGTATCTGCCGCCACTGGCATTGCGGCGCTGGCCGCACTGGCGCGTGGTATCGCGGGACGCGAAACCATGGGACATTTCATGATCGACGTGCAACGCGCAACCTTTCTTGTGCTACTACCTCTGGCGGTGCTAGTGGCCGGTTACATGGTGCTGATGGGCGTTCCGATGACCCTGCAGGGGGCTGCACAGGCGGTCACGCTGGAGGGTGCCACCCAGACAATCGCACGAGGGCCGGTGGCGGTGTTTCTGGCGATCAAGCAGCTTGGCACCAACGGTGGCGGCTACTTCGGACCCAACGCCACACATCCGCTGGAAAACCCCAGCTTCTGGACCAACCTGGTATCAATGATCGCGATCATCCTGATCCCGATGGCTTGCGTCTGGATGTTCGGGCGGATCATTGGACGCCAACGCCATGCGGCGGTGATTTTTTCGGTGATGCTGGTCTTTCTGATCGCGAAGATCGCCAGCTCGGTCTGGTTCGAAAGCGCGCCCACCTATGCCCTGCGCGACCTTCCGGTCGAACAGACCCTCGGCAACCTCGAGGGCAAGGAACTGCGCCTTGGCGCAACAACCGGCCCGCTCTGGGCGGTGCTGACATCTTCGACTTCGAACGGATCCGTCGGGGCGATGCACGACAGCCTCAATCCTCTGACCGGGCTGATCCCGATGATCGGGATGTGGCTGAACGCGACCTTCGGCGGTGTCGGGGTCGGCATGATCAACATGTTCGTTTACATCATTATCGCGGTCTTCGTGGCAGGGATGATGGTGGGGCGAACACCCGAGTACCTGGGTCACCGCGTTGAGGCACGCGAGGTTAAACTGGCGGTCATGGCGCTGTTCCTGCACGCGGTCCTTATCCTTGGCGGCACCGCGCTTTTCGCTGCAACGCCCTGGGGGCAATCAACCACGCTCAACCCCGGCGCGCATGGCTTTTCGGAGATTCTATATGAGTTCACGTCTGCTGCCGCCAACAACGGGTCCGGATTCGAAGGCCTGGGGGATGGCACTGCCCAGTGGAACATCGCGACAGGAATCGTGATGCTGCTGGGGCGGTTCGTGCCCATCATCCTGCCGCTGGCCATCGCGGGGTCCTTCATGACCAAGCAGCGCGCGGCAGAAAGCGTCGGCACGCTGGGAGTAGAGGATGCGACCTTTGCCACCATGCTGGCAATCACGATCATCATCTTCGGCGCGCTGACGTTTTTACCTGCAGCAGCGATTGGACCGATGGCAGAACAGCTGTCGCTGGCGTATTGATCAACTTATCTGGGGAACACGATGATGAACGACATTCTCTCTTCCATACGCGTTGCGATCGCGTCGATGCTGGTCTGCGTTGCAGGCTACACCGCCCTGATCTGGGGTGTGGCACAGGCGGTGACACCCGCAACGGCACAGGGTTCTCTGTTGACCGACGCCAGCGGGCAGATCATCGGCAGCCGCCTTGTGGCGCAGTCCTTCACGTCGCCTGGTTATTTCTGGCCGCGCCCGTCGGCAGTGGATTACAACGCCGCAGGGGCTGGCGGGTCGAACCTGTCGCCCGCCAACCCCGCCATCACCGCGCGGGCAAGTGCGATCATCGCGGCCTATGGCGTCGATGCGCCCATACCCGCCGATCTCGTCACCGCTTCCGGTGCGGGCCTCGACCCTCATATCTCGCTCGCTGGTGCGCTCTTTCAGGTGCCACGTGTCGCACAGGCGCGGGGGATGGACCCGGCCGCGGTGCAGTCGGTCGTCGAGCGGCTCGCCTTCGCTCCGGGTGGTCCACTGACGCAGGAGCGGATCGTGAATGTGCTGGATCTCAATCTCGCCCTTGATGCAGGTGCATAATTGAACGAAGATCTGCGCCCCTCGCCCGATGCCCTGCTGCGCGAGGCCACCCGCGCAGGCCGCGGTGCCTTGAAGATCTTCCTTGGGGCGGCCCCCGGCGTTGGCAAAACATTCGAGATGCTGTCGAAGGGCGCCGAAAAACAGGCGGAGGGGGTTGATGTTGTGATCGGCCTTGCCGAAACCCACGGCCGCGCGGAAACAGAGGCCCTGCTGGCGCCGCTTGACATCGTTCCGCGCCGCCGCATCGCCTATCGGGGGCAGACCCTGACCGAAATGGACCTCGATGCCATCCTCGAACGCGCCCCGGCCCTTGTTCTGGTCGATGAACTGGCCCACACCAACGCCCCTGGGTCGCGCCACCCAAAGCGCTGGCAGGACATCGCAGAGTTGCGGGAAGCCGGGCTGGATGTTTGGACGACGGTGAACATTCAGCATCTCGACAGTCTGAATGATATTGTCGGGGGTTTCACGCAGGTCCGCGTCCAAGAGACGGTGCCGGATCACGTCTTCGAGGATGCCGAGATCGAGGTGATCGACCTGTCGCCCGACGACCTGATCGCGCGGCTGCAAGCGGGCAAAGTCTACCTGCCACAAGAGGCCAACCGCGCGCTGGAGAATTTCTTTACCAAAACCAAGCTGTCGGCGCTGCGCGAGCTTGCTCTGCGCCGGGCGGCGCAGGCCGTGGACAGCCAGATGCTGGACCAGCTGCGCGCAGGCGGCGTTCCCGGCACTTGGGCCGTCGGCGAACGGGTGCTGGTCGCCGTCAGCGAAGAGCCCGGCTCTGCTGCCATCGTCCGGGCTGCCAAGCGCCTTGCGGACGCCTTACGAGCACCTTGGACGGCCATTCACGTCGAGACGCCCCGTGAGGGGGCTTTCAGCGAAGGGCAGCGTCGGCGGGTCGGACGTAATCTGGCCCTCGCGGCGGAGTTGGGCGCTACGCTGGTCAGCGTTCCGGGCACCAGCGTGTCCGATGTACTGCTGGAACAGATCCGTGAAATGCGCACGACCCAACTGGTCATCGGCAAAAGCCACCGCAGCCGCTGGTTTGCTCTGCAGCACGGATCTGTCGTCGGCGATCTGCTGACCGCTGCGGGCGATGTGGCGATCCATGTCATCCCGATCCAGACGAAGGCGGCGCAGACCACAATCTGGTCGCGGCTGCGCTCCGAGAACCTTATGCTCGGCCTCTCCGGGGCGGTTTCGCTGGTCGGAGCAACGGCGGTTCTTGGCAAGGTTGCCGACGCCTGGATCGGATATCAGGGCGTCGATCTGCTGTTTCTGTTGCCGGTCATCGTATCGGCCCTCTTCTTCGGCCGCTGGCCCAGCATTGTCGCGGCGCTGCTGGCAGGAACGCTTTACAATTTTCTCTTCCTGCCACCGGTCCTTACGTTCAACATCTACGACCCCCGTAACGTGGTCACGGTCTTTATCCTCATCGCCGTCGGTCTGGTCACCAGCCAGCTGGCCGTCCGGCTGCGCGTCACCGCCCGGATGAACGCCAAGAGTGCGCGGGAAAACGCAGCCCTCGCCCGCCTCGCGGCTCGCCTCGGGGCCTTGTCCGACGCCGCTGCCACGGGCCGTGTCGTCTGCGAGGAGATCGCAGGCATCTTGGCGGTTGATGCCATGATGCTGGCGCAGGGGCCGGACGGCGTGACGATCACCGCCAGCACACCCGACGGCTTGACACTGAACCCGACCGACCGTGCTGCGGCCGCCTGGGCGCTGGACAAGGGCGATGCGACGGGCTTCGGCACCAACACCCTGACCGGCAGTGCCTGGCAATTCCGGCCGCTGCGCACATCTCTGGGCATCCTCGGCGTGCTGGCCCTGCGCCGCGAGGACGGACAGCACCCCGTCCCCGCCGAGAAGGCAGGGATTGCCGCCAGCCTGCTGGATCAGGCGGCATTGGCCCATGAGCGTCTGAAACTGGAACAGGACATGAGCGATCTGCGCGCTACGCGCGAGCGCGACAGCCTGCGGGCAACGCTGCTTGCATCACTCAGCCACGACCTACGCACACCCTTGACGGGTGTCATCGCTGCGGCAGAGGCGCTGACGCCGGGCGGCGACCCGGATGGGACGCTAGTGAATGCCATAAGGATCGAAGCCCGCCGTTTGAACAGCTTTCTCGGTGATCTGCTGGACGTCACCCGGATTGAGGAAGGCGCTGTGCGCGTCAACCTGCAGCCCATTGATCTCACCGATGTCGTTCGCGGCACGCTGCACGATATGCGCGGCGTCCTCAAGGATCGCGCGGTGACGGTAGACGTCGATGCCACCCTGCCGCTGCTGCGGGCAGACCCGGTCCTGTTGCAGCACGCCTTGTTGAACCTCGTGGACAACGCACACAAGTATTCCCCCAACGATATGCCAATCGAGATCCAGGCGCGGCGTCGGCTGGGCTGGATGGCGCTGAGCGTGCGCGATCATGGTGTGGGCCTGCCGCATGACTCCGAACGGATCGTGTTCGAGCGGTTCTTTCGCGGCATGGGGTCGGACAGGACAGGTGGTGCCGGTCTGGGGCTCGCCATCGTCAAGGGCTTCGCCGATGCCATGGGCCTTGAAGTGCGGGCCTCGAACGCTCGGGGCGGCGGGGCGAGGTTCACAATTGCCTTTCCCCCTGCGGCCATATTTGCAGACGTGACAGAGGAGGCGATGTGACAAAAACCCAATTCCGTATCTTGGTGATCGAAGACGAGCTTGCAATCCGCCGTCTGGTCACTGCTGCGTTGACGCGCGGGGGATACAACGTCGAACATGCCGAGACAGGGGGCGAGGGCCTGCGCAAGACCGCACGCTGCGACCTCGCTCTGCTAGATCTGGGACTGCCGGACCGAGACGGGCTGGAACTGATCGGACCCTTGCGCGTGGCCGGATTGTCCGTGATCGTTTTGACGGCCCGAGACGCGACCGAGGAGAAGGTTGCAGCGCTGGATCTGGGGGCAGACGATTATGTCACCAAGCCATTCGATACTGATGAATTGCTCGCGCGTGTCCGATCCTGCCTGCGTCGGCGGGCAGTCGGCAACGGTGCAACAGGCAAGGTCGACGCCGGCCGAATCCGGATCGATATTGACGCACACAGCGTCTCCCGCGACGGCGTACAGGTCAAACTCACTCCAAAAGAATTTGCACTTCTGGAGCTGTTGGCCATCAATGTGGGAAAGGTCCTAACCCATGCCCAGCTTTTGGGAGCCGTCTGGGGGCCTGCTCATAGGGACAGTGTCGAATATCTACGCGTGGCGATCCGCAGCCTGCGAGCAAAACTTGAAGAAGATCCGGGCGACCCGCATCTGCTGATGAACGAACCTGGAATCGGATACCGGCTTGCGGACCATTCATGATTGAGATGGACTACCGGATTTAGGGGCGTTGTTACATGGAGGGTTATAGGGGCCTTGTTGCATGAAGGGTTAGGAGACTGGAACGAGCCCTACCAAAGACGGATTTCACGCGATGCGTTCGAAATTGGGGTGGCCAAGTTTGGTCCTCCGGTTGAGA
>NZ_AWWI01000034.1 GCF_002760615.1 Puniceibacterium antarcticum
CGCGCGCACCATCCCGCCGATCACCCCCAGCATGCCCCGAACACGCCCGCGCACCGGCACCACAACCGGATCCCCCGCCCCGAGTGCGAACAGGCCGACGCGCCCGCCCTCTGCGACCCCGCGCCAGCCGATCATCGCCAGCGCCTCTGCCGCCGCGACAGAGCGAAACGCCCGCCGCGTCCCCCAAAGCATGCAGGGCCGGAAATCCGCCACCAGCAGCGTCACGCGATCACGTTCCTCCTGAAACTGACGCACATGCAGCGCGCCGGTGCGCGCCGTCGCCCCACGATCCAGATGCCGGATGTCATCCCCCGCCACATAGGCGCGCACATCCGCAACCTCCTGCCCGTGCCCCCGCCGTTTCGTCACGAACCCGCCGGGCAGCGCCGACAGCGGCCCCTCCTGCGCGCCGGTCCCGGCACGCATGGCAATCAGCGCCTCAGCCCGCAGGGCGATGCCCGGGACATCCAGCGCCGGATTCACAGCGCCTCGACCGTGGCAACCACATCCGCGATCAGCGCCCGTGCCGTGCGCCCCTCGGCCACCGCGCGCCAGGTCATCACCATCCGATGCGCCAGCGCATCCCCCGCCACCTCGGCCACATCCTCGGGCAGGGCAAAATCGCGCCCCTTCAGGTAGGCGCGCGCCTTGGCCGCCCCCGCCAGTGCCAGCGATCCACGCGGACTGACCGCATGATCGATATCCTGCGCATGGCTGTCGCTGCGCGTCGCCGTCACCAGCCGCACGATGTAATCGCGCAACGGTGCGGACAGATGCACCGCCATCGCATCCTTGCGCGCCGCGCGCACCTCCTCTAGGGACAGCGACATCGGCGCGGCCTGCACCCCCTGCCCTTCTGCCTCGACCAGATCCAGAATGCGCCGTTCGGTCGCGGGGTCCGGCAGCCGCAACACCACATGCATCAGAAACCGGTCCAGCTGCGCCTCGGGCAGGGGAAACGTGCCGTCATGTTCGATGGGGTTCTGCGTCGCCACCACCAGAAACGGATCAGGCAACCGCATCGTCGCATTGCCCGACGTCACCTGACCTTCCGCCATCGCCTCAAGCAGGGCGGACTGAACCTTGGGCGGGGCACGGTTGATCTCGTCCACCAGCACAAGATTGTGAAATACCGGCCCGGGCACAAATTCGAATGTGCCGCTTTGGGGGCGGAACACCGGCGTGCCGGTCAGATCGGACGGCATGAGGTCAGGCGTGCACTGAATGCGGGCAAAGCTGCCATCCATCGCCTCCGCCAACCGCTTGACCGCGCGCGTCTTGGCCAATCCGGGCGCCCCTTCGATCAGCAGATGCCCCCCGGCCAGAACCCCGATCAGCAGCCGCTCGATCAACACCTCATGCCCGATCAGCCCCTCGGCCAGATGCCGCGCCAGTGCGCCGACACCGTCCGGCACGTGATCCGCCGTTGCGTCCATGACCCCTCCCCTGCCGCCCTGTCCGGCGGTCGCTGGATCAAAGCCTAGCCGAGGCCACACAATCCACAAACCTGTGCCAAGGTAGCAGTCGCTACTCCTCCGCCACGCCGCAATCCTTGTCGAGGATGGGCGCATAGGCCGCATGCGTCAGCGTCACATTGGTTTCGGCCTCAAGCCGCTCAAAATCGGTCGCGATATAGTCAAGAAATTCCTCGGAATTGGTCTGAACCACCGGCGCCTCTGCCAGTGCGTGCAGCATGAAGACATCGAACCGGCACAGCCCATAGGGATTGGATGTCAGCAACCCTTCCATATACCGCGCCGACCCCCAGGGCAGCGTCCGCAGGTTGACCGGATATTCCTCAAGTTTGGACAGAAAGGCCGTGTCCGGATCAAAATGCAGGATATCCATGCCAAAGGTAAAACTCTGATACAATTCTTCGATCAGGATCGAGGCATAAAATGCCGTCTCAAGATCCGTCGTCTCACCCGGCGCGGGCTGCTTGACCATGACATGGGTCGCCCGCCCGTTACGGCCAAAAAACGTCTGCGCCTGTGCCGGCGACATCACCACCTGATCGCGCCCCTTGGGCAGGCCGAACTGAAACACCTCATCCATGCGCCGCAGATCCGCATTGAACGCCCCCTGCGGCGGACGGTCGGAATACAGCCGCACCGTGACCACCCGTCCCGTACCGCAGGCCGCGCCATCCTCCCCGGCATAGCGCAGCGGCAGCCCCTTGCCAAAGATCTCTGCCATCAGCGCGCGAAAGCTGTCGATCACCACCCGAGTCTGGGGATGCGGGCGCTCTCCGACGAGGCACAGCGCCGCACCAGCCATGTCCCGGCCATTGATCACGATAGGCGGGATAAGCGGATCATGCCGCCACATCGCGCTGCGCAATTCATAGACCCAGCCCTTTTTCGCCAGCGCCATGAAGGCATCGCGCTCTTGCGGCGCCGCAGCGGCAGGCTGCGCGAGGCCGAAACAGACGAGGGTCAGAAGGGATAAGAAACGCGCCATCCGCAATGCTCCGTACCAGTATGGGTGAAGCTAGCGCAGCGCCGCCGGATGTCCCAAACCTTTTGAACGGTGCAGTGCGCCCCTACCCCTCGGCCCCGGGATAGAGCAGCGCAACCCGCCCCAGCTCCGGCTCGACCGACCGTACGGCCCGTGTCACCCGGTCCAGCAGATGGGTCTGCACGTAATGCGCATGGAACCGGCTTGGCGCCATCAGCAGCAACCGGTCGCCCGTGGTCTGATGCACGCTCAGCGCGCGCAGCCAGGCACCATAGCTCTGCGCATCCTCACTGTAGAGCAGACCCAGCGCCAGCGACCACACGTCGCCCCGCGTCAGGTCCGGCGGCGTCGGTTTGGCCGCACCCGGGAACGGCACAACCGATCCCTGCTGCGGCGCCTCGCCTGTCGACATGCCCATGCGCGCTTCGAAATCCTCACCCACATTGCCCCAGGCCATGCGCGTATCCTCCAGCACCCGGTCCAGCCGCAGCGCATAGGACGTGATCCGCCCGCGCACACCCGGCCGTTTGACCTCAAGCCAGCCCATGGCGCGCAGCTTCGCCGTCTCGCGCTTGACCGTGCGTTCATCCACACACCACAGCCGCGCCATCTCGCGCCGCCCGACGACCAGCTCATCCGCCTTCCAGTTGTAGCGCGCCGTGATCAGCGTCAGCAGCCGCAGCACCAGCCGCTGCATGCCCTTCTCCTGCGCCAGTGCATAGGCACCGAGCGCGGTCAGCACATCATATTTGCGCGACGCCGCGTATCGGCCCACTGGTTGTGTGACGATCATCCGCCCGTTCCTTGTCTGCGTCGCGCCGAAACGCTTAACTGCCTCTGGGACACTGATTAGCGTCCGTGTCGGTCTGTGGCTTTGGTTAACCAACGCTCTTTGCCAACTTGCCCTAATTAGCGTCCGCAGACTCGATTCTGTCAAGTCGATTTCTGGAACAGCCGCTGCCTCCGTCCAATTCAAAGATGAAAATTGGGTTTCAAAGGTATAGGGGGACACACAGGGTGACCCCCTATGGGTCAGTTTTGTCCCCCAAAGGCTGGTATGTGCGCCAACCTTGTCCCCCTAAATTCGGGGTGGTCTGCCACCTGTGGCGCGCCTCAGTCCGAATCGGTTGCGCCGAAAAAGCCAAAGGTTTCAGGACAGTTAGACCAAAGTACCTTTTTACCTATTCAAAGCGTATTAACTTTTGCCAAATTGCGCAAATGCACGTAAATAGAAGAAGAGCCGCCATAAGCGTCCCCAAAACAGGAATAGCCCCGTGCCTTACACACATGAAGACCTGGCCGCGCTCCAGGCAAAGTCGCTCAAGATGCAAAGCTACATCCGCAAGCAGACCTTCTCACCCGAGAATGAAAAGACCCTGCGCCGCTTTTCCAGCTGGGAAGTGTCCGAGCTGATCCTGAAGGTGAACCAATCCACCTTCCGCGGCCGCCTTGCCGCCGACCCCTCCCTCCCCGACGGGCTGGTCGAGGAAGACGGTCGCCAGCGCTGGTACACCCTGGACGAGATCAACGAGATCCGCCGCCGCATGAAGATCAACCGCCGCTCGCTCCTGCCAAAACGCCCCGCCAACAAACGCGCCTTCCGCGCCGCCATCGCCAACTTCAAGGGCGGTGCCGGCAAGTCCACCGTGGCGCTGCATTTCGCCCATGCCGCCGCCCTTGATGGCTACCGCGTGCTGGTGGTCGATTTCGACCCGCAGGCGACCCTCTCGCATTCCATGGGCCTGACGGACGTGGCCGAGGATTTCACCGTCTGGGGCATCATGGCCCGCGACCTGATCCGCGAAACCGACCGGATGAACGCCGCCCCCGTCGCCGCCGAAACCGGCGCCCGCGTGCCCACCCGCCAGTTGCCGGCGTCAATCCGTGACATGGGCCTTGGCGCCCTGCGCAACACCGATTTCATCCGCTCCACCGCATGGCCCTCCATCGACATTGTCCCCTCCTGCGCCAATGCGGCCTTTGTCGAATTCGCCTCGGCCCAGTACCGCCACCTCAACCCCGACTGGTCGTTCTTTGCCGCCGTGTCGCGCTTTCTCGACGGGATCGCGGCGGATGCCTATGACCTCGTGATCTTCGACTGCCCCCCCGCCATCGGCTATCAAAGCATGAATGCGGTCTTCGCCGCCGACATGCTCTACATCCCCTCCGGCCCCGGCTACTGGGAATACGATTCCACAACTTCCTTTATCGGCCAGCTGTCCGAGGCGCTGGGGGATCTTTCGGCGGGGTTCCCCGCGGGGAACCTCCCCCTGCCCAAGATATTTCTCGATATCCGTTTCCTGATGACCCGCTACGAGCCGGGTAATGATCTGCACCGCGCCATGTTCGACGCCTTCCGCAAGGTGTTCGAAGGCCACGTGGCCCAACACCCGATCGAGATGACGCGTGCCGTCGAACAGTCCGGGCGTTTCCTGTCCTCGGTCTATGAAATCGACTATCGCGATATGACCCGCGAAACATGGCGCCGCGCCCGCGCCACATTCGACCAGGCCTACGAGGAATTCCGCGACAGCATCCTCGCCACTTGGGATCAGCTGGAGGACGTAGCATGAGTAAAAAACGCCGCATCTTCGACATCGACCTCCCAGAGGACGAAGCCCCCGCCGCTCCTGCCGCGCAACCGCTCGTCCCCAAGCCCGAGGCGCGTCGCGGTCCCATGGCCTCGGCTGTGCGTGAAACCGGTGAATCCCTCGCCTCCCGCGCGGACATAGAGGCGCAGATCCGTGCCGAAAACGACCGCCTCGCGCATGAACATGTGCGGCTGAAAAAGGCTGGGCTGATCACCGATCTGATTCCGGTCGATGCGATTGTCACGACCAAGCTTTTGCGCGACCGCGCGCAGGATGGTCAGGACGATCTGTCCGAACTCAAGGATTCAATCCGCGCCATCGGTCTGTCAAACCCGATCCAGGTCGAACAGGTGGGCGATGGAGAGTACGAGCTGATCCAGGGCTTTCGGCGTCTTTCGGCCTGGCGCGCGTTGCTGGCGGAAACCGGCGATTCCGAAAAATGGGGCAGGGTGCCCGCCTCGATCCTCGCTCGGGGCGAGACACTTGAATCGCTCTACCGCCGGATGGTGGATGAAAACCTCGTGCGCAAGGACATCTCCTTTGCTGAAATGGCGATGCTCGCGCGGGACTATGCCGCGGACCCGGCCACGGTGATCAACGATGTGGATACTGCTGTTCTGGAACTTTACCGCTCCGCCAACAAACAAAAGCGCAGCTATGTGCGCGCCTTTGCCCAGATGCTCGAAGAGATCGGATCCGGCCTCACCCAGCCTCAGGCGATACCGCGTGCTCTTGGCCTTGATCTGCGCAAACGCCTGCAAGAGATGCCCGGTCTGGCGGCAAAGGTTCTGCGCGATCTGGCGGCCCTGCCCACCCCGCGTACGGCCGAGGCAGAGCTTGGTGTTCTGTCACGTCATGCCACCGCCACCGCCCCGGAAACACCGCGCCCCAGCGCGCGCAGTCCGCAGCAACCCCGCCCGGCGCGCACCACGTTCCGCATCGAACGGGCCGGGGGCGCGGCGCGTGTCACAGCTTCGCATGGTCGCCTTGAACTCCGGCTTGATACCGACTTTTCGGCGAAGGACCGGCGTCGACTGGAAGAAGCTCTGACAGCCTTTCTCGACCAGCTCGACGAATAGCGGGTGCATTCCGGGTGCAGGTCTCAACCTGTCTGAACAGGGCAGATGAAGGCAAAACAGCAAGAAGGGCAGGGGCCGCAAACCCCTGCCCTTCTTCTCTTTCCAAATACGCAAATCCGGGGTCAGACGGCGCGCAACGCCAATGGAGGGGGTTCCCCGCGGGGAACCTGTTCCTGTCCAGCCGCCGCATCGCAGCCATACGGTTTCCATATCAAAACCATACGCGTTCCATATGGCGTTTTTGCGGGACAGGACCGGCCTATTCGACTGGCTCCGGGACGGTCTTTCCGGGGGCGGCACGATAGACCAGTTCGCTGCCCTCGGCCGTCGCATGGGCCTCTGTCTGGGCCTGTAGCGCCGCGTGATGGGGCGACTTGATACAGACCGGATCGGTGGCATTTGCATCGCCGACAATCGCCATCGCCTGACAGCGACATCCGCCAAAATCGACAGTCTTGCGTTCGCAGGATTTGCAGGGCTCCTGCATCCAGTCTGTCCCACGATAGGCCTGAAAGGCAGCGCCCTCATACCATATCTGGTGCAAACTGGCATCTTTCACGTTATCGAACACCAGATGCGGGATGCTCTCTGCCGCGTGGCAGGGCAGCACCTTGCCCTCGGGCGTCACGTTCAGCCCGGTCGTACCCCAGCCGCCCATGCAGCGCTTCGGGTAGTCCGAATGATAATCCGCAGGCACATAATCAATGACCAGCCGCCCCTTCAGGCGAATACGCGCCTCGCGTACGATGGCATCCGCCTCGCGCGCCTGCTCGCGTGTCGGCATCAGCGCATTCCGGTTCTTCAGCGCCCAGCCGTGAAACTGCACCGTCGCCACCTCGATCCGCCGCGCGCCCATGTCCTCAGCCATTTCAATGGCCCGCGGCAACTGGTGCAGGTTTCTGCGATGCAGCACAGCGTTCAGCGTCAGGGGAAAACCAATCGCACCAATCCACTCTGCAACCTGCATCTTGCGCTTGAAACCACCGGCATATCCGCCGATCTCATCGGCCATCGCCGCATCCGTCCCCTGCAGGGACAGCTGGATATGATCCAGCCCCGCCGCGTCCAGCTCCTGCAAACGCCGCTCGGACAGACCAATGCCCGAGGTGATGAGGTTGGTGTACAACCCCACTTCCCGCGCCGCCCGGACAAGCTCTACCAGATCGCGCCGCGACGCGGGTTCACCCCCGGACAGGTGCAGCTGCAACACGCCCAGATCCGCCGCTTGCCGGAACACCGACACCCAGGTTTCGGTATCCAGCTCCTGCGCCTGCCGGGCCAGTTCCAGCGGGTTCGAACAATAGGGGCAGGACAGGGGACAGCGATGCGTCAGCTCGGCCAGCATGGCAATCGGCGGGCGGATGGTCATGGCATCACCTCCAGAAAACGGCGGTCCTGCAAGGCCCCCAGAAACCCGGCGGAGTCCTTCGCGATATCTTCGGCCGGGGCGTTGTATTTTGCCGCGAGCGCAGCGGTGATCTCACCAAAACTGCGCGCGCCGTCGATCTCGCTCAGGATCGCATGGCCGATGGCGTCCAGCGTGATGGCGCGCTCGGGCGCCAGCAGCACCCAGGCGTCGCGCACGCGGTCACGATGCACCCGCACACCGCGGGGCAGGTAGGGCACGTCCTCTGGGCCAATCATGACGCCCGGGCCACGGCCACCGCCAGCCCCTCATGCGGCTGCCAGCCACCCGGCGGGATCCGCGCCGGGGCAACATAGGCCGAATACAGCGCATCTAGCTGCGCCCACAGCACATCTGTCTTGAACTCCAGCGCGCGGGCGGCAGCGTCCTGCTTTTCCTGCGTGTCGGCATGATCCAGTACCCAGGACAGCCCGAATGCAACATCCTTCGGCGCCTCTTTCAGCCGGTTCTGGAAATAGGACAGCGAGGAATCATCCGCAAAATCATAGTTTTGCAGCAAGCCGGCGATCCGGTCCTTGTGGATCTTTGGCGCGAACAATTCGGTCAGGGACGCGGCCACCGCCTCAAGCAGCGTCTTGTCCCGCACAAAGCGCACATAGGCATCGACGGCAAATTTTGTGGCCGGCAGCACACCCTGCGTGGACGCCACATAGTCGCGGTCCAGCCCCACCGCCGCGGCCAGACGCAGCCAGCGCTGGATACCGCCCTCGTTGGTGTCGGTGCCGTCGTGATCTTCGATCCGCGACCGCCAAATCTTGCGCAGTTTCGCATCCTCGACCCGCGACATGAACGCCGCATCCTTCATCGGGATTGAGTGCTGGTAATAGTAGCGGTTGATCACCCAGGCGCGCACCTGATCGGGGGTGCAATCGCCGCCGTGCAGCAGGTGGTGAAACGGATGTTTGTCGTGATAGCGATCGGCGCCGATCTGGCGCAACCGGGCTTCGAAATCGTCGCGGCTCTGGGTCATGTGGTGATCTCCATTCCGTCCTGTCCGATGGTCCAGCCCGCCGCCTGCGCCGCTGCGCGTTCGTCCGACTCTGGCCGCAGCACAGGGTTTGTGTTGTTCATGTGGACATAGACCTTGCGGCCCACTTCCAGCGGTTCAAACGCGGCCATGGACCCGTCCGGCCCGCTCATCGACATATGGCCCATGCGCTTGCCGGTCTTGGTGCCCAGACCCGCCAGAACCATCTCGTCATCCTGCCAGAGCGTGCCGTCAAAGAACACCAGCGCAGCCCCGTTCAGCCGCGCGCGCAAATCATCATTCATCAGCGCACAGCCGGGGATGTAATAAGCATCCGTCTCGCCTGCCTGCAGATGCACACCCACGGTCTGATCACCGATCAGATCGGTCTGGACAGTGTCGCCTTCAAGGTAAAGCGGCACCTTACCGGGCACCGCAAACAGCGTCGCAATCAGCCCGGGTGCGATTTCAACCGGCGCTTCCAGCGCGATGGTCGCGCGCTTAACCACTTTTTCATTGAGGGCTGAGAATATCGGGTTAGCGTCCAGCACATCATGAATGCCGGACGTCGCGTAAACGGTGAAGGGCTGCATTTCGCGCAGTGTCAGCAATCCGGCAACATGGTCGATATCGCCGTTTGTCACCAGTACGGACCGCAGCGGCATGTCGCGCAGGCCCGTTGGATGCAGGGCAGGGCAGTCGGCCAGTTGCTGTCGAATATCGGGGGATGCGTTCAGGATCGCCCAGTCAGTACCGTTTGCGCTAACGGCCAGCGAGGACTGCGATTGCGCCGGGATCTCTCCCGCGCGCGCAAGGTTGCAGTTCTGGCAACCACAGTTCCATTGGGGCAGACCGCCACCGGCAGCTGCCCCAAGGATGCGCGCGCGGAATGTCATTCAACTCTCCGCGCGCTGGTGATCAGAACAGAACGCCAGCGTCGTCTGCGTCCGGTCCGTACATGTTGATTTCCATGCCGCATTCGATTTCGCGGATGATTGGTTTTGCCCAAGCCATGATAGATCCTCCTAAGGGTCGGTTACGTGAACACTTTCAGAGCCTGCGGCATGTCCCGAGTCCACGCAATTCTTATGTTCTAAGAAAAAATAAAGATAACGTGATCTCATGGGGTTATTGCATGTCCGGTGCAATGCCGTCCAGCATGAATCCCCGGTTGCGTAGGGTCTTGATCTCGAATCCGAAATCCACGACAGGCTCCAGCTTGCGGCGCAGATAGCCCAGATAGACATCGACGATGTTCTCCGAACTGGTCCCATCCCCCGCCCAGAGCGCGTCAAAGATCCGCCCCCGGCTCTGCGCCTCCCCGGGATGGAGCGCCAGCAGTTGCAGCAGGCGGAATTCACGCTCGGTCAGCACCACCTCGCGGTTGTGCCCGATCACCCTGCGCGTCGCGACCTCAAGCCGTGCCCGGTGCGGCCTGTCGGTGCGCGCACGACGCTCCTGCACCTTGAGCCGCGCCACCAGCTCGTCAAACGCGAACGGCTTGACGATATAATCATCCGCCCCGGCCTCCAGACCGCTGGCGCGATCCTCGACTTCGGACAGGGCTGACAGCATCACGATGGGCAGGGTGATACCTTCGGCGCGCAGGGCGCGCACCAGGTCTATACCGCTGTCTGCCCCGATCATCACATCGACAATCGCCGCCCCCAGCGCCCCCTCACGCACCCGCTGCAACGCGCTGTCGACCCGGTGTTCGCTCAGCGTGTCATAACCGTGCAGCCCCAGCCCCCGCGCGAGGGCCGAGGTGATTTCTGGGTCGTCATCTACGATCAGGATACGGGTCGGGGGCGTCATCTCGCAACGCTAGGCGATGTCCAGCGGCAAGCCCACCGTGACCTTTGTCCCGGGTGCGGCACCGAGGGTGTCGACGCGGGGCAGGGGGCTGGTCATCGCAATCGTGCCGCCCTGCTGCTCGACCACCCACTTCGCCAGCGCCAGGCCGATGCCGAACCCCTCGGCCTTGGCACTGCTGCGCCCTTGGGCAAAGCGTTCGAACACTGCGTCCTGATCATCGGGCGCGATGCCCGGACCATTGTCGCTGACATGCACCCGGCCCATCCCGCCCGCCCGATCGATGACCAGTCGGATCCGGCCCCCCGCGCGGGCATGGCGCAGGGCATTTCGGATCAGCCCGGCCACCACTTGCCGCAGCCAGTTGGGATCGCCGACCACCGCAAGCGGGGCAGGGGGGGCAAGCTCCAGAACCATTCCGGCGCTCTGCACTTCTGCACGGGTCTCCTCGACCGCATCGCGCAGCACCTCCGCCAGATCAAAGACACTGGCCGACAGCGCCAGCTGCCCGGTTTCTGATCGCGCAATCCGCAGCAGATCGTCGATCCGCCGGTTCAGGCGCAGCGCCCGGTTCCGGATCGTCTCAAAGGACGGTGCCGCCTCGGCAAAGCCCTGTATGCCCAACTGCGCCTCCATCAGGATCACGGTCAGCGGCGTGCGCAACTCGTGGCTGATATCGGCGAAAAACCGGCGGCGGTTCTCATCTGTCTGCGCCAATTCGGCATTGGCGGCGCGCAGCGCCTCTGTCCGTTCCGCAATCGTCGCATTCAGCCGCGACCATTCTTGATCTACAGCCGCCTTGCGATGGGCCAGCGCGCGCGCCATGCGGTTGGTTTCGGTGAACAGCTGGCCAATCTCGTCCGGCTGACGGTCGGGCAGGATGATGGCAAAATCCTCTTGCCCGATCTGCCGCGTCGCATCGCGCAGCTGGTTCAGCCGGGAGAATTGCGGCCGCACAAGGCCGAGGTAGAACCCCGTCATAAGCAGCAGCGTCGCTACAGCAATGCCAAAGGCGATCCGCGTCAGCCTGAGGCGCAGATCTTCGATTCCCGACAGGATGGCATCCCGCGCCCGCACCTCGGCTGTGATGACACCGTTCAGATGCGGATCGAATCCCATGGCGAAAACGTCGATATACCCCTGCAACCGCTCGCGATCCGCCGCAGGTGTCAAAAAGGCGTCGCGCGTGGACAGAAACAGCGCCTCCATCCGGGCGATGCCAATGCTTTGCGTGGCGCGGCGCGACTGTTCATCCAGCCCCAGCGCGCGGGCCTCGGCCACCGCCGCCTCAAGATCCTGTCGCAGCAGCCCAAAGGTCCGGGTGATGCCGGCCGCTATGCTCTCAAGCCGGGCGGTGCGCTCATCCATGGGCAGGCCCGACTGGTTCGCCTCGGCCGCCACCACGATAAAGGTCGACACCTGCGTCGACAGCACGGAATAGCGCTCGATCCGCTTTTCTGCGGCCAGCGCGGCATCAATGCGCGCCGAAACACTGTCCATCCCGATCACGATCAGCGCGGTTGTTGCCAGCGCCGCCAGCCCCAGCAGAAGGGCGCCCAAGCCCAGCCGGGCGCGCAGCGATAAGATGCGCCTCGGCGCCGATGAAGAGTCGTTGTGAAGGGGGCTATCCTGAGTGGACATTCGTTTTATGCCCACTCCTCCTGCAGACGCGCAAGTTTAAAGCTTATTTTTGGGCAATGCTGCATTGCAGCACCCGCCGCGCGCCAAGATATAACCTCAGTTAACGGTTTATCTCTAATCTCGTCACTACGACCAACGACTCCATTGACAAGAGGCAACCATGATAGAACTGCTTTTCGTTACATGCCTGAGCACCGCTCCGACAGAATGTCGGGAACGCAGCATGCTGTTTACCGACATAACCCCGATGACCTGCATGATGGGCGCGCAGCCCGAGCTGGCCAAATGGGCGAACGAACACCCCAACTGGAACGTCGCGGGCTGGAAATGCCAGATGGTGCGTTCTGCCGAATTCAAGGCGTGATGCCGATTACGCGACCCTCAAAGGGAGGGTCGGTCGCGTAATCACCCCCAACGGCCCGAAGGGGTCAGCCGTCCAGTTGAGCTTTGTAAATCGTCCTCAGCGGTGTTCCCGCTTTGACGAAGGGCGATTTGTTCCCGATGTGGCCGAAGCCTTTGCCTATCGCAAACCGTGCGTGCTCCAGCAGCTCTTCGATGATTGTCCGGAATTCCCAAATACCACCAGTCACGAAATGCAACAGGCAACCGTTTGCTGCCGAAAGGCGCTGTCGCGCGAACCGTGTGACAGCCAAAACTCCCTACATTCTTATCCCATTGCCGGGTTGACCTGGATGCCAAGGTTCTGAAGCATCCGTCAATGGCTCGCATAGTAAACCATGCGGAGGTTCTTTTAAGCTCGGATGCGGGAATGCCCGCCGCGCGGCTTGTCGGTTGCACAGTCGCGATTATGTAAGGATGTGGCTTTGACATACTGCAAAATCTTCGGCGCCAGCGCAGAATCGACGGGAAAGCGGAAGAGATCTGGGGTATTCAGCACAAACTGTGACCCGCATCCCGGTAAGTCTTGTAAGGCGAAGTCCGGCATGTCGGCGTCGGAAAGCCGGGGGACGCGACCGCGCCCTGACCCGGATGGAGCGCGCCTGAAGAGGTCAAACGAAAGGACCAACCATGCCCAACGACAAAGACCATGGCCATTCTCACGATCACGCAGGCCACGACCACGGTGATGGACACAGCCATGCCCCGGACGTCAGCGCCAGCAATGAAAAGGTCGTGTTGGTCGGCTTTCTTCTGACCTTCGGGTTCATGTTTGCGGAACTGATCGGCGGGCTGCTGTCCGGATCCCTCGCGCTGATCGCAGATGCCGGGCACATGTTCACCGATGCTGCAGCGCTCGCTCTGGCCTGGGCCGGTTTCCGCTTTGGGCGCCGCAAGCGGGATGACAAGCGCACGTTCGGCTATATGCGCTTCGAAATCCTTGCCGGCTTCGTCAATGCCATCTCCTTGATTCTGCTGGTGATCTGGATCGCTTATGAGGCCGTGCAGCGCTTGCTGGACCCGGCGCCCGTTCTGGCGGGGCCGATGTTGGTGATCGCCGTGCTGGGGCTGGCAGTCAATGCCGGCGTGTTCTGGATGCTGATGAAGGGCGACAGGGATCACGTCAACATCAAGGGCGCGATGGTGCATGTGATGGGGGACCTTCTCGGCTCGGTCGCGGCGATTGTTGCGGCGATTGCCATCTACTTCACCGGCTGGACCCCGATTGACCCGATCTTGTCGATGCTGCTGTCTGCCATCGTCCTGCGTTCAGCATGGGCGCTGCTCAAGGCCTCGCTCAACGTGTTGATGGAGGGAACGCCGGGCAATGTCGTAGTGGCGGATCTGAAAGAAACGCTGATCGCAAAGGTGCCCGGTCTGGTCAACGTGACTCACGTGCACGTCTGGTCGATCACCTCGGGCCAGCCCGCGGCGACGATGGATGTGAAACTCGCCGAGGGCACAGATCCGGCCACCGCTCTGAGCGCGGTCAAGGCGTTGTTGTCGCGGGAATACGGGATCGCCCATTCGACAATAGAGGTCGATTTTGGCCAGAGCGCTTCTGTCTGCGCGCTGGATCCTGATGCCGGAAATGGTGCCAATCATTCTCATGCACAGGGCCATGACCACGATCATAAACAGGGTCACGATCACATACAGGGCTGGTCCGCGCCGAAACCAGCCTGAGAAAACGGCTCCGTTGGGTGTCTCCACCGGGGTCTTTTTTTCGCCAAGACGACAGTGGCAGCGCAGCCTCGCACCGCCAAAAAAAGCAACGCAACGCCTGCAAAGCTGTAGAACCAAGAAAGCTATCAGGACGCAGACCCTGAACCCGCTGTGTGATCTCGGGTAAAAACACGGTGGGCGCCCGGCGCCGCCGTCGATGCCGAGCTGGTGTCGCATCCCGTTAAGGATGATCGCAATTGCGAAACGGCGCGTTTGGCTCTGACGGCGACGAGCTGTCCCCCCGCAGCCCGGTCATGATCGGGTTGCGGGCAATTTTGCACATTCCTTGGGCGTCAGATGCGATGAAGAGCTGTTCCAAACCGTCAGCGACGAAGGCGGTTCGCTGGAGCTGGGCATGATGAATGGGAACATCGTCAGACCGACAGAGGAGATCACGCTAAGGATTGCCATATTGGAGAACAGCAGCGTCGAAACTTCGCGCCCTGCCCGCAGACCGACGAAGGTCAGCAACCGTCCAACGATCCCCACTATAGGTGCAAGGACGGTTCAGATAGGCGCCAAGCCAGGTTGACGTCCGCACCACTTCGAAATGCAGCGGGTTGGACGGGCCGTCGGTGACGTAATCGCCGACGATGCGGAATCCTTCGACCCCGACCGCCATCCAGACCCCGGCAAGCACATAGGCCCCGACCGCGACCAGCCCCGCAAGTGATCCTATGGCCCGGGCGCAGGTTTGCACGACACCCCCGGCTTTCAAAGTCAGCCAGGCGCCGCCATACATCACCAGCATCGACAGCGAGACCACCCCGGCCAGCAGAGAGAACGGATCCAGCAGGCCGATTAACTTCATGTACCAAGCGCCTTCGTAGATCGGCAAAAGGTCTTCAGTAAAGTGGAACGGCACGCCCTGAATGACATTCCCCACGGCAACGCCGAACAGCAGCGCGGGCAGCGCACCACTGGCGAACAGTGCCCAGTCCCAAGACGCGCGCCAGCGCGGATCGTCCCGTTTTGAACGATACACGAACGCCAGCGGCCGCGCGATAAAGCAGGCCAGAATGACGAACATCGCAAGGTAAAATCCCGAAAAGCTGACCGCATAAAGCGGTGGCCATGCGGCAAATATCGCGCCCCCCTAGGATGAACCAGACCTGATCGCCCTTCCAGACCGGGCCGATGGTGTTGATCGCGACGCGAAGCTCCACATCCGTCTTGCCTACAAAGGGGATCAGCGCGCCGACACCCATGGCAAAGCCGATCAGCAACACGCCAACCACGGTCCAGGGTTGGCGCCCGAATTCGGAGATGAACCAGCCCAGTTCGGCGGCTATCCAGGATGCGGGGATCATCCACACCGCCAGATGCAGCGCCGGGCGGGGAAAGCGCATGCCCTTGAACGACGCGCAATAGAAGAAGTAGAGCATGGTTGCGATGAAGCTCAGGCCCAGCCCGACCATGATGCGGAAAGCCCGTGACAGCGGCCAGACCATCGGCACGGTGTCATCCGCCGCCGCCTTGATCTGCGTCTCACTCGCGTCCAGCGGGTTGTCGACGTATTTCTTCAGCAGCAAGGCAAAGCCAAGATCGGCGGAATGTGCCTCGAATGTTGCTGTGACGGTCGGATTTTTGGCCTCTCGGTTGGCGCGCACGTCCATAAGCGCCTCATAGGCGATCAGGCCGGAACGGATGCGTTCCTCGGCAACTTTCGCCAGATCGTTGATGCCCGGGATCTCGGTGTTCAGGGACCGGGCGCCGATCAGGCCCATCGCCCAGGGGATTTCGATGGTATAATGGGTTTCACGCGCTGCCTGATCCGGAAAGCCGATCAGACTGAATGGCGCGGGGGCAGGGTGGGTGTCCCACATCGCCTCGATCGCGGTGAGCTTCATTTTTTGGCTGTGGGTTGCGGTATAGCCGGACTGATCGCCCAGCAACACGACAGAGAATGCCGCCGCCACCCCAAAGGCCGCAGCCACGGTGATCGACCGGCGGGCCAGTTCAATGTGACGCCGGCGCAGCAGATAACAGGCGGACACCCGATGACAAAGACCGAAGCACTGACGTAGCCGGCAGATACAGTGTGCACGAGCTTCGCTTGCGCAACCTCGTTGAACAGCACCGCAAAGAAATCCGTCATCTCCATCCGAATGGTCATCGGGTCGAATTCGGCCCCCCGAGTTCTGCATCCAGCCATTTGCGATGCGTATCCAGAGCGCGAAAAAGTTTGACCCGATGGCCACCAGCCAGGCGACCCCCAGATGGCCGACCTTGCTCAGCTTGTCCCAGCGAAAGAAGAACAGCCCGACGAATGTGGCCTCCAGGAAAAAGGCCACCAGGCGCCGACCATACACAAACATTCATACCCGACCACTCGACGGGGGCAGATCAGGAACAGCGAAAGATCCGAGGAGGGAAGCAGAGCGAACCCAATATCAGCCTGGTCGCCATTGATGGTAAGTTCAGGACGGTCACAGGCTGTCGTATTGGTCAGGAAGGCCAGCCGATCTTGCCCCAAAAGTCCGCGAGGTGAAAGCTATCCGCTTTCCAACAGGGGGGGGCTCACATAATATTTAGGAATACGCTGAATCATCTTTTCGACTAAATATCAAATATTTGAGTATGAATCGCGTTCGATCTGTATGTTGTTTTGCGCTCGAAATGCTTAATGCTTGTGCCGGATATCGAGCATGATCGAAATGCCCCGCGCGGCATCCGGCTCGGACACGTCCTCAAACATCTTGTCGATCCAGCGCAAATGCTCCTCTGTCATTTCGTTCATCAGAGTTCTGCCTTTGTCGGTGATCCGAACAAGGAACGCGCGGCGGTCGCTTGCCACGTTCTGACGTTCAGCCAGCCCTTCGGACACGAGGCGGTCAACGACGCCCGTCACATTGCCGTTTGAGACGACGAGGTGTTGGGAGAGTTCGCTCATCTTCATGCCATCGGGTTCTGCATGCAGCGCAGCAAGGACATCGAAACGGGGGAGCGTGGTGCCATAGCCCGAACGAAGGCGCTCGCGCAGTGATCCTTCAACGTGGCGCACGGCCTTCAGCATCTGGAGCCAGAGGCGCAGCCGTTGCCGTGCGAGGCCGTCATCACCAATCTGATGTGTCTCCAAGGTGTCCATCTGCGGCTCCGCAAAAGTTGGGTTAGAACTCATTTCACATATCAACTTTTTGGGTTGCGGGTAAAGCAAAACGGCGTTGTTTGCGATACATCTGAGCTTAACTTCATAGACACTACTTGGAAAGATCATTTAACTGAATAAGTTAGTATTAAGATAAGGGTTTAAATCTGTCAAAAGAGACCTCTGCGACATGTCAAATAGCTACGGGAATGAGTGGCCGAATACGACAGCTTAAAGATATTCAACGCTGCTGAACCGCCATGCATAGCACCTTTTCTGAGCCCTGTCTGACCCGGTCCCTTCTGGATCAACTCAAAGACATCCTAAAAGTCAAAGGTGAGGCCTGCATCCAATTGCAGGACAGACGCCAATTCGCCCCCGTTCGCCGTAAGCCCCGCGCTCAAAACCGCGCCAGAGCTGGTGGTAAAGGAAGCGCCTGCGCCAAGGCGCAGTTCGAATCCTTTGGCCGAACGCCCGTCGAGAACACCGCTGGTGCCGGGCGCGCTGTATCGAATGTCGGAACTTTTTATGTCCGCGTGATATAATGCATCGACACTGAGCCAAGGCGACAGTGTCAGCTTCTGAAGGCGCCGTTCCGTCTGCATGCCCAGCCCGAAGCGGACCCGTTCATAGCTGCGATCTTCAAAGTGCATGACCACACCAGGAGACGAGGTTTCGCGAAAAGCGTCCTCGTTCACTTGGGAATAGGCCAAGCTTGATCGCCAGCCTTGCAGCCAATCGCCGTGCGCAATCGTCTGACCGATGCCGATGATTGCGCTCCAGCGGTGCTGTTCGGTGCTGCCGTGAGCGGTACCAGACCCGGTTTCGCGCCGATACGCGACATCGCCCGCGCCATGGAAGGCTGATAAGGCAATATCGAGCGACCCAGCTGCGAATCCAAGGCTGAAGCCTGTGGAAAGCGTGTCCATCACCTGCT
Organism: Puniceibacterium antarcticum; assembly: GCF_002760615.1. Lineage (GTDB taxonomy): Bacteria > Pseudomonadota > Alphaproteobacteria > Rhodobacterales > Rhodobacteraceae > Puniceibacterium > Puniceibacterium antarcticum. Next base: position 18,123 of record NZ_AWWI01000034.1, read on the forward strand.
TCCCCCCGCCCTGATCCAGCGAAGCATCCGCTTTGGTCTGCGCGAGCGACAGCGCATAATACCCCCATTGCCCGATAGGGCCATCGATCCCGGCCAAAAGACCATTGGTTCCAATACTGAACCCGGCCACGCCATCCTGTTTGCCCAAAGAAGCATAGGCACCGGTTGCTCTGGCAAATCCCTGCGGATCGGAAGGTGCCTTGCGGGACACGCCCAGTGACTGGGTCAGTGACTGATCCAGCACCGACAGGCTGTCGAAATAGCTGCCGCTCGCGACCGCATCAAAGGCGGCGGGGCTGATACTGGTCAGCAGAACGGCGCCGGATGTATAAAGAAGAGCATGCTGCAACCGCTCGTTTCCCGAGTTCAGCAGACCTGCAGTGTCCACAACCTGGGCAAACGTGCCAGTCAGTCCGTTGGTCGTCGTCAGGATCGGAGCCTGTATGTCACCTTGCAAGGGCGTACCGATCAATCGCAGGGTTGTATTGTTCAGCACTGCGATGCCGGTGTCTGCGACGGGGAACCCTTCTGAGATCTGCTGTGTTACGAGAAGCCTGTTTGCAGCCCCTACTGATCCAAAAACAGTGATTTCAAGCGCACCGTCCGTCGGCTCAAAACGGGAAGTGGTCATTGACGAGGCTGCTGTACCTCCCGGCGCGCCGGGCGCAGTGATCCCTTGGCCTGCTATATTCCCAAGAACCGAACCAGTACCACCAATGCGCGTATCGGGGCCTAAAGTTATATCACCCACCACAGAGCCGTCGATTCGCAACACGTCAGTGCCACGGGTCGCCCGGATATTACCAGTGACAGTCCCGGATGTGCTGACATGGATCGTGTCGTTTGACGTGGCGCTGGCATCTATGGCAACGGCGTCGGCGTCGGCGCCTGTTGCATCAATGCTTCCAAAAATATCTACGGTATTCGCGCTGCCTGCAAGCTGCAACAGAGTCACGCCGTTGCCGTAACCCTCCAGAAGGCGCTGTTGCATAAATCTGAAACTGGCCGCAGCTCCCCTTTCCCCGGACACACTTATCC
>NZ_AWWI01000035.1 GCF_002760615.1 Puniceibacterium antarcticum
TGTAGAGCGTCAACCACCTTGTCCGCGGGCGACAACCAATTTGGCCGGTTTTGAGGCCGCTGAGGTTGGCGTTTCGTTCAGTGTTTTGGGTTAGGTCTCTCCTTCGTTTTGGTTGTCGTTGTTGGTTGTCGCTGCCGGTTCTGCCAGTGCCATCCTGTTGGTGGCCGCAGCCCGCTGACGGAAGCTTTCGGCGTTCATCTCGAGGATGGTCGCGTGGTGGACCAAGCGGTCGATGGCCGCGACGGTCATGGCCTTGTCCGGGAAGATTTGATCCCAGCCACTGAAGGGTTGGTTGGCCGCGATGGCGATGCTGCGGTATTCGTAGCGTCGGGCGATGAGTTCGAAGAGGACGCCAGTTTCGGCCTGGTCCTTGTGGGCATAGGTGATGTCGTCGAGGATGATCAGGTCGAACTTGTCGAGCTTCGCCAGAGCCGCCTCGAGAACGAGATCGCGGCGGGCGGCCTGAAGTCTCTGCACCAGATCGCTGGTGCGGGTGTAGAAGACGCGGTGCCCTGCCTCGACCAAGGCGTGCCCTATGGCGCAAAGAACGTGCGTTTTGCCGGTGCCGGAGTTCCCGATAGCGATCAGGTTGCCACCCCCGTCCAGCCAGTCGCCGGCCGCCAGGGCCTCCACCCGGGCACGTGGCAGGGTGGGCAACGCCTTGAAGTCGAAGGTGGCCAGCGTCTTGCCGACCGGCAGCTGCGCCTCGTTCAGATGGCGCCGAATGCGACGCATGTCGCGCTCGGCCAGTTCATATTCCGCCAAAACGGCGAGGAAACGGGCAGCAGGCCAGCCTTCGGTGTCTGCGCGGGTGGCGATCTCGGCCCAGAGCTTGTGGAAACTGGGCAGCCGCAGCGCAGTCAGCATGCTGGGCAGCGTGTGGATGTCGATCTCGCGGGCGGTCATGCGCTTGCCCCCAGCAGCGCATCGAAGCTGTCCAGCGCCGGGTGGACGACGGTCACATCCGCCGGTAACGCCATGTGTCTTGGAGCCAGCCGTGATGCCAGCGCTTTGGGATCCGGCACCAAGCCAGCGTCGAGGTCTGCTGCAAGGAGATATGCCAGTTCCACTTCGCAAGCCTGTTCGTGGGCGATGAAGAGCAGATCGACCATCCGGCGGCAGGCGTCGCGTCGCGGAAGGTCGCGCTGCAGAACTTTCCAGGCTTCAGCGTATTCGGTCCGGGGGAACAGGCTGTCGCGATAGATCGAACTCCACAGGGCCTGTGGCTTGCGCCGCAGGGCATGGATCACATGATGGTAGTTGATGACATGGACGCGATGCCCGTCGCCACGCCCACGGGCCCGGGGGTGGCTGACGACGAGGGTGCCGCCGAGAAACGCCTCAACGCGATCATCGTAGAGGTGGACACGCAGGCGCTGACCGATCAGTTGCGATGGCGCACTGTAAAAGATGCTTTTGACCAGGAAGCCGCCTGTGCGGGTGACCGGCACCACGATCTCGGTGAAGTCTGTCGTGCGCCGCTGTGGCAGGGGCTTCAGG
>NZ_AWWI01000036.1 GCF_002760615.1 Puniceibacterium antarcticum
CGTTCAGCCCCACCGGCCAAGCTGGTTGTCGGCACCGGCCATGGTGGTTGTCGCTCATCACTGGTGCGGGTGGCGCTGGCGAAGCTCCCTCTCACACATCCAAACACGTGTTGCCGGGCAACGGATGGCGCGCATCGTCTGGGCCCTGATGGCCCGGGGAAGCGTCTACCAGTCTCCGGTCGTGGCAGCAGAAACCGACCATTGGTCGCGAGGACCTCAGAGCGAAAGAGGGCAAGGAGACGTTTGGTGCAACGGTCGTGAGACGGGATCAGAGGAAACAGCCTGCAACAAAGTGCCCCCGAGTGCGCGGCGTTGATTTGGAGCCTGATCCGCCAACACAATACCGGCCCGCGACATCTGTGAGGGCGCATCATGAGGCGGGACATATGTCAGTACCCGACAATGCGTCAGAAAATGCTTCAAAATCCCTCTTGCGCTTGAGGCGGTTACCTATGTTGCGGAACTCAGGCTTGAGGCATGATTACCCCCTTCCCAACTGATGTCACGCCACGCGAGCGATCTCGGCGGTGCCGAGGGCGAAGAAGCGGTTCATGAGGGCGATGCGGATGTGTATTTCTGAGGCCTGGCGGTCCGGGTCCTTGGTGGCGATGCGCTCGCCAAAGGCTTTAAGGCAGCGCATCTTCGCCTCGATTCGGCTGCTAGCGTGGTATCCCGTTCAGCGCTTCACGAAGGGATTGACGTAGGCTGGCGGAACAAGCCGCACTTCATGACTCAGCTTGCTTATCTCGCGACCCCAGAAATGCGTGCCGCCACAGGCTTCCATCGCAACGACGCAGAACGGCAGCAGTCCGAAAAGCTCAAGGACTTGATCCCGTTTCAGTTTCTTGCGCAGCACCGCCGGGCCCGAGGGGTCGGCCCCAAGCGCCTGGGACACAACCTTCGCATGGTCGAGCCCGACCTTAATAATCTCCGATACGACCTTTCTCCTTTGTGGATTGTCGCTGACCCACCTTCGCACATTGATGCCGTCGGGGGCCGGTCACAACATCAATGCCGCATCCATGGCATCAACAAAGCCCACTGCCGATACGCCACTCTCCGATAAACATTATAAGGCTGGAGTGGTTTTTGGCGACGACCAATGTGAATCCTAATGCAAGCCGGACGGCCTGATGTCTGTTTGCGTAAAAGCTGAACACCAAGACTGGCATCGACGGCTGAGCCTTTCGGAACGGGCATCAACCAAGACCGAAAGCTTGCCTCATCAGCGGTCAATGCCACCGCTTCCACCAATCTGTTCCATTGATTGGAAAGTGCGTTGACTGTGATATCCTCTGAATTGGATTGTTACGAAACGGATGACCGCAAAGTGACGATGACGACGGGACAGATCATCGAATGTGCGACATGACTGGGAAATGGCTGCAGCGGATATCGAAACCTGGAGCGCGCACTCGGCTATATGTGTTTCCCTACGCGGGCGGCAATGCGGCGGCTTTTCCTGCCATGGTCGGTGCCGATCGGTACAGATGTTGAACTGTCGTTGGTTCAACTGCCCGGACGCGGCCAGCGTATGGGAGAGGATCTTCCGACTGATCTGGAGGAGACAGCCTTAGCCATTGCCGCAGAAATCTATGCCGAAGCCACAGAGGATTTCGTCTTCTTTGGGCATTCCATGGGGGCTGTGCTGGCGCTTGAGGTTGTGCGTGTCGCAACGCTCAGGCAGATCCAGGTGCCGCGCCTGATTGTCGTCTCCGGCAGCAACTGGCCTGGGCGGCATGTACATGAGCCACTGCATGAACTTCGCGACACCCAACTGATCGACCGATTGCGTGAGATGGGGGGCACACCGCGAGAAGTGCTTGAAAACACGGAATTGATGCAGCTGGTGTTGCCTATACTGCGTGCAGATTTCGCTATGTTGTATCGCTATCGCTACCGTGCAGAAGCTGCCGTCAAATCAGCGCTGCATGTCTTTGCAGGCCGCAACGACAGGCACGTAAATACCGCACATCTTGCGGATTGGATGCAGGAAACACAGGCGCCAGGCAATCTGCACTTGTTCGATGGCGGGCATTTCTTTGTCCATGGTCAGGAAACCGCAATCCTGAACAAGCTTCGGGAATTGATGGCATTATAGTGGAACGTCGCAGACAGTCCGTACGATATTTCCGCCTACACTGTTTGGAAACTGCCGAAGATTTCCGAAAAGACGGGCTTTCGCGGAGCCTTGATTCGACCCACTGCAGGTTCCGGTAGCGGACATCTGGCAAAATGGTGGCTGGCTCAACTGACAAGCTCCCTGGCTTTGAGCTTGTTTATTTCATGGAACACCACGTCGGAAAAAGCCTGTCGGATCCGCCGGAGTGGGCGATCTTGCGGGGTGAATTGTGCGATTTCCCAGGTGACTGGGGCAATCAGACGGTGCGCGCAGGCCTTCATGGGATCAACCAATTACAATGACTCCGGATTCACGGGTGCAACGCCGAGGCCGCTTTCAACCAGTTTGAAAACTCCATGCAAAGTGCGCAACTCAGTGACATGTCGCGCTGCACGTTGATTGTGTCCATCCTGTTGTGGATCAGGTGGCGCAACGGGCTTCCTTCGGCCAGATTGACGAACCGTTCCGTGCGCAGCTGGGGTAGGGAAATATCGCCATAATCACCCATAGGGTGGCCCCTTCGCAGGATGCCGCGGGTCTCGCAATGGGTCAATGGCAGGGTGGAGTCAAAATTGGCCTCGGGATTCAGAGTGATGCCAAAATCCATGTTACAGCGCCGCGCGCTGATCATATGCAGCATTTCAGCCATGCAGACATCAATGATCTTGAATGAAACATCTTGGTTAGTTTCGCGAAACTGGCTGAGCGCATCCAGCAAAAAAATATCGCATAAAATTGGCTGAGCCGTGATTGTCAAATGCCTGACCCACCGTTGCATCGGCGTCGTCAGGGCTTTCCCAAGAGATCCTTCAGAACAACGTTGTCCAGCATGACATCTGCCACCAGGCGCTTCAGCTTCGCGTTTTCGTCCTCGAGCTGATTCAGCCGCTTGGCATCGGACAGGTCAATCCAGCCATACTTGGCTTTCAGTTTGTAGAACGTAGCAGGCCTCAGGCCGTGCTTGCGGCACAGCTCCGCCGTCGGCAAACCGTTCGGCGCTACAAACGATCCTTGATCGTTTGCTTAACGCTTGAACCCTGCTCTTTGATCATCCCGATAATCTGCGCTTCGGTGAAACGGCTTTTCCTCATCTCGTCTGCTCCTTCAGGTTGGGCAGACTCTACATCAGACTAAGGGAGCTTCCGGGGGGCAGGTCACCCTGAATTCAAGGCGAATGAGGCGCTGAAAGGTGAGGCGACCGTCTCGGAACTGGCGAGCCGGTTCGGCGTGCATCCAGCGATAATCAATCAATGGAAAATTGCGTTGCTCAATGGCGCGTCGGGTGTTTTGGAGCGCGGAAGTCGAAAGGTACCGGTTATTGATGAAGACCAAGTCAGGGACCGCCAGCTCTTTTTTTGGAAAGAATGCTGATGCCTTGGGGCGTGAAGTGAGGCGCGGCATGATCGAACCCGAACATCCGGAGCTCTCGACCGGTCAGCGGTGCGCGCTGCTGTCGATCCCGCGATCGTCGTTCAACTACATTCCGCAGAGAGAAACGGAGCAGAACTTCGCGCTGATGCGGTTGATTTAGGTGCAGTTATTGAAGATGCTCTTCTTTGGCGTTCGTCCCCCTCTCATGCATCGCTGCGCAATACACTGCCGGACAGTGGATGACCTGGCACCTGGGCAACGAGGGCCATGCGGCGAACGAGAAGCACATCCGTCGGCTCATGCGCCTGATGCCGATTTATCAGAAGCCCAACACCAGCGAGCCGACGAAAGGGCACAAGACCTATCCCTATCTGCTGCGAGCGCTGCGTGTGGACCGGCCAAACCAGGTCTGGTACATCGACATAACCTACCTGCCCCCTCTCGGCAGATTTGCTTTGCAAATCGCCTGCCGGTCAACGGATGCGTCGAGGGTTCCTCTATCTGGTGGCGATCATGGACTGGCACATCCGAATGGTTCTGTCGTCGAGGATATCAAACACGCTGGACGCCGACTTCTGCGTCGAAGCGCTGAGCGAAGCAATCTATCGGTTCGCCCCCCCGGACAGCACAAACGACGATCAGGGGTTCCCGTCCACATCCTTCGCTTGCACAGACTACCTGCGTCGCTCGGGCGCCCCAATCTCCCCCTTTCATGCATTTAAACATTCACTGCCGGGGAAGTGGATGGACGGTAAGGGCCGCTATCTGGACAACATCTTCATCAAGCGGTTATGGTGGACGCTGAAATACGAGTGCGTCTATCTGCATGCCTAGAAGGCCGGACCTCAGGCCCGCGTCGTCGTTCGAAAACCGATGGAGTTCTACAACCACCGCCGCCCGCTTAAAACCCTTGGCGGGCCGACGAACGGAGGTGGTTTACTCACTGCAACCCGAAGTCACGCAACCCGATCAGCAAGAGCAAAGAAGAGCTTAAAAAGCGGCAGATCCTGTCCAGAAATTGGGGAGCACCTCAGCGGATGGCGGATACGACACGCGCAGATACGATAATGAGTGCCATCGCTGAACGCGGTGCGGCTGCAGCATTCCGCCACGCCGAAATGCCCAGCCATGGAAGCCAACCACCGTCAGTGCCGTCGCCAGGACCGATGCGTTGCGCTCATCAAAATATCTGGGTCGGGTACTATGGCGGAACTGGAGCGGATACCACCGCGGGAGCCGCGTCGAGACAAAGGTGCATTCCGTGAATGCTGCTGGCTCAGTGCCTGATGGCACGCGACTTTGACCGACAGGTCGCGGAGGTTCAGGCGCGCATCGCCGTCCAGAACGGCTACACCGCCCTTGGCATTCCCGTCATGAAAGCCGTGGGATAAATCCATCTGGGGAAAGGGGAGCCCCGTCCGTCAGCTGATTTACGCATGTATGGATGTGCCGGTTGGTGCAATTAGTTTTTGAACGGCTCGAGCGTGTGATCGGGTGCGGTCATGTATCAGGCGTTTCTCTGCGGCGCTGACATGACCGCTGGCCGGGATGGCGATGCGCGGATCAGAAGCATATCAACAAACCGAGCTCGTTGGCTTCAGCGCAAATGCTGCTTTCTCTGACCCGGATATGATCGATCCTTTGCCCTTACTGCTCAATGACCTCCTCATACCCCCGACGTGCCAAGACGGATTGGCAAACGCTGCGCGCTTAGACCATTTCCGCCACGGGATTCAGGTAGTCCTCTTGTTTCGTTATCATTGCCCAGAGGCCACGCGCCATCCATTGCCCGGCTACACATGCCTGCATGTGTGAGAGGGATGTTTGCCAGCGCAATCGCAGCGACCATGCACGGCTTTCGGGTCACCAGGCGCTTCACCCAGCCATTTTTCGGCGTATCGAACCGCTCAACCGCCTGAAGGACGGCCATGGCGCCGGACACCAGAAGCGTGCGAATATCGCGCTGGCCCATCTTCGATGTCTTCCCAAGCCGTGCTTTCCCGCTCGTTGAGTGCTGTTTCGGCACGAGGCCGCGCCTCGCGCCAAAAGGCGTGCTTTCAGCACGACGCATTGATCATCTGGGTGCGCTGGCCAAGGAGCATCTGACGTGTGCGAAACAGCATGGCGCGGGCCTGCTGATCTTCCGTCTTCACGGCGACAAAGCGCCCTCTCAGCGATGCTTGCATCGCCTGCCGGATAATACATGGTCGGACGCAACGCCGCCTCAATGATCGCCTCAGCATAAGCCATGTCGTTTTTCTGCCGCTTGATGAACTGCTTTACGTAGGACGGCGGAATTAGCCGCACGTCGTGGCCCCAGTGCCTCAAACGCACGGCCCCAGCCATGCGCCGTTGCAGACGCCTCCATAACGATCAGACATTTGGGCTGCTGTGCCACGAACGCGAGCAATTGCCCTCGTGACAGCTTTTTACGAAACGCAACCGAACCGTGTTTGTGGGCACAGTGCAACTGGAAAACGCGCTTTGCCAGGTCGACACCGATAATAGTAACTTCGGACATGGATGCTCCTTGCTTCTGTGATGGCTTCAACACTTATCATAGTGGCTCATTGCCATGCCGTCGGGAGGGAGCATCCAAGCCATCAACAGAGCCTAAAAAAACTTAGAAGCTCTGAGGCAAACACTGCGGCAGCTTGTCGACACGCTCGCGAATTTCTCGGCAACCGATCTGATTTGGATCAGTTCCGTCCTGAGCAATGATGCCCAACGTGCCGCAGTTTCGAACATCGCGTGGCACATGAGCAAAATGGCGCTGTAAAAGTGATTCATCGGTTAGAGTTATAGGGTCGACGCGACCCTTAGTCGCTTACGCCGCGCATTTGGTATGGAGTGCGGAACGCGCTATCTTTTGTCGTCGGCAGCGAACTCCCAATCGGCAGCGTAACCTGAAAAGATTTCCTCCATACCCTTGATTTGGGGGGAAACCCCATGGCCTTCAGACCGATAAGGAGATGAAGATCTCATCGTGAAACAGAGCATTTCACCGGCGCTGATGGGATGGTTCTGCGCCGCGCCCGCACAGAAAGCTAAAGAAGCCACTCAGAGTTCAATTCCCTTCTGCGCCATGATCCCATCGCGGAAAGGGTGCTTGACGAGGCTCATTTCGGTCACAAGATCGGCCGCTTCGATCAGTTCGGGCTTGGCGTTCCGGCCGGTCAGGCAGACATGGGTCATAGCGGGTTTCTGATGCAAGAGGAACTCTACGACCTCGTCAATATCAAGGTAGTCATAGCGCAGGGCGATGTTGATTTCATCCAGCAGAACGAACTGGATTTCAGGATCAAGGATCTGTTCCTGTGCGATCTTCCAGCCGTTTTGTGCGGCGGCGATATCGCGTTCGCGGTCCTGCGTTTCCCAGGTGAATCCTTCGCCCGACACGAAGAACCGGCATTCCTTGGCAAAGCGCTCGCGCAGGAACATCTTTTCCCCGGTTTCCCAGTTGCCCTTGATGAACTGAACAACGGCGCAGGGCATTCCATGGGCGATGCAGCGCATGATCATGCCGAACCCGGACGACGACTTGCCCTTGCCCGCGCCCGTATGGACCATGATCAGACCTTTCTCGTCGGTCTTGGTGGCCATCATCTTATCGCGCACCATTTTGATTTTGCGCATTTTTTCCGCGTGGCGGACATTCAGATCATCGGACAAGCGGTTTTTCCTTCATCTTGACAAGCCCTTTGCATTCGGCGCAACTGCAGCTGTGTTGGTGCCTGCGTAGCAGGTGAAAAGGGAATGTGCAGCCGCGATTTTTTGCGATCAAGCACAGCCGCCCCCGCGACCGTGAACGGAAAGGCTGTTCAACGCCACTGGCATTTGCTGGGAAGGCAGAGCAACCAAAGGGCCAAAGGGCCTGAAATCCGCAAGCCGGGAGACCTGCCATCACATGACGACGAAACCGGACGGGGTGTTCCGGTGTCGGGGTGACTCTGGATTTCGGGGACTCCTCGCCACCATTGCGCGCGTTCCATGAGAAATGGGGCCGAAGACCATGAATGATCAGGCTGAGTCAGTGCAGCATCCAACCGAATTGCTGGTCTGCGTCAAATGCCGACGCGGACAAGAGATGGCCGAGGGCGACCGCCGCCCGGGTCAGGCGCTGTACGACGCCCTTGAGGGGCTGGAGCGGCCCGTGGGGCTGCGCGTGACGCCGGTGGACTGTCTGCAGAACTGCGATCACGGCTGCACCATCGCCCTGCGGGGCGGGGCGCGCTGGACCTATGTGTTCGCCAATGTCGATGAGGTTGGCGACCCCGCAATGATCCTTGACGGGGCGCTGCGCTATCACGCGACCGGCGACGGGCTGATCCCCTGGCGCCAGCGCCCCGAACATTTCAAGCGCAACTGTGTTGCCCGCATTCCCCCGCTGGAGGCCTCTGATGTCTGATCTTGCAAAACTTCCCGTCACCGTGATCACCGGTTTTCTTGGTTCTGGCAAGACGACGCTGGTGCGCCAGCTGATGCAGAACCCCGGCGGGCGGCGTCTTGCCGTGATCGTCAACGAATTCGGGGATGTTGGCGTGGATGGAGAGATCCTCAAAGGCTGTGCGATCCCCGAATGCCCGGCCGAGAATATCATGGAGCTGTCCAACGGCTGCATCTGCTGCACCGTAGCCGATGACTTCATTCCGACGATTGAGGCGCTGATGGCGCTGAATCCGCGCCCCGACCATATCCTGATCGAGACCTCTGGCCTGGCCCTGCCGAAACCGCTGTTGAAGGCGTTTGACTGGCCGGATATCCGCTCCAGGATCACCGTCGATGGCGTGATTGCGCTGGCCGATGCCGAGGCGGTTGCCGCGGGCCGGTTCGCGCCCAATGTCGCGGCGGTGGATGCGCAGCGTCTTGCAGATGACAGCATTGATCACGAAACGCCCCTGTCCGAGGTGTTCGAGGATCAGATCGCCTGCGCCGACATCATCCTGCTGACCAAGCCCGACCTTGCCGGTCCCGAGGGTGTGGCCAAGGCCCGCGCGATCATCGCCGCTGAATCCCCGCGCCCCATTCCGGTGATCGAGGTGACCGAGGGCGTCGTTGACCCGCGAATTATTCTGGGTCTTGAAGCCGCCGCCGAAGATGACATGGAGGCCCGCCCGTCACATCACGACGGTGCAGACGATCACGAACATGACGACTTTGACAGCATCGTGGTGGACATCCCCGAACTGAGTGATCCCGCCGATCTGGTTCACGCGATCGAAGGGCTGGCGCGGGATCACAACATCCTGCGCATCAAGGGCTATGCCGTGGTGACGGGCAAACCGATGCGCCTGCTGGTGCAGGCGGTGGGTGCGCGGGTGCGGCATCAGTTCGACCGTGCCTGGAAACCCGACGAGGCCCGCATCGGGCGTCTGGTGGTGATTGCCGAGCATGATGACATCGATGCAGGCATCATCCGCACGGCATTGGGCGCGGCGCAAGCGCAGGCCGCCGAGTAAGCGCTGATGCACGTCATTTTCCGCGAAAGCCACGGGCTGGAAGAGAGCGAAACACCGATGGATCCGGGGCAGAGCGCCGCGGACCTTGTGGTGTTGTCGCTGTCGGATTCCGACCTTGGGGCCTTTGCGGAAGGCTGGCATCGCGGTGGCGGGCCCGAGGGGCGGCTGCCGTCGCTGCGGCTGGCCAATATCGTTGCGCTGAAACATCCGCTGTCGGTGGATACCTATGTGGATCAGACGCTTGCGGGGGCAAAGGGCATTCTGATCCGGCTGATCGGCAGCGTGCCCTATTGGCCCTATGGCCTTCAGCAGATCCGGGTGCTGGCCCTGCAAAAGGGTATTGCGCTGGCGGTACTGCCTGCGGACGGGCGGGTGGATACGCGGCTTGATGATCTTTCGACCGTGCCAAAATCCACCCTGCGGCGGTTGGCGCATCTGTGTGATACCGGCGGCGTTGTGGCGGCGCAGGCGGCGCTTGCGCAGATGGCGCTGGCTGCGGGGCTTTACGGCGGGCCGGTGATCGGCTCGAAATCCCTGCCGCAGGTCGGAGCCTGGACGCCCGAGGACGGCGTTTGCTGTCCTTTGCTTGCGCTTGGTGCTGCGCCTGCCGGTAAGCCCAGGATCGTGGTCGTGTTCTACCGCTCTTATATGGTCGCCGCCGATCTGGCCCCGATCACGGCCCTGTTTTCAGCCTTTCGGGACAGGGGCTTTGACGTGCTCGCGCTGTTTGCCCCGTCGCTGAAGGCCCCGGATGCGGCAGGCTGGCTGCGCCGTCAGGTAGCGCAACTGGCCCCCGCCGCCGTGGTCAATGCGACGGCGTTTTCGGGCAAGGGCGAGGACGGCGCCTCGCCTCTTGATGCTGGCAATGTGCCCGTGTTTCAGGTGGCGCTGGCCACCTCCACGCGCAAGGCCTGGGCCGGGGCCGAACGCGGGTTGTCGCCTGCGGACCTTGCCATGCATGTGGTGCTGCCCGAGGTTGATGGCCGTATCATGGGCGGTGTCGCCAGTTTCAAGGAACCGGGGCGGCGCGATCCGCATCTGGAATATTCCCGCTTTGCCCACCGGGCCGAGGCGGGGCGGATCTGCGCAATTGCTGACCGTGTGCAAGGCTGGACGCGACTGGCGGCAAAACCTGTGGATCAGCGGCAGGTGGCGCTGGTGCTGTCGACCTACCCGGGCAAGGACTGGAACATGGGTCATGCCGTGGGTCTGGATGCGCTGCAATCGGCCGAGGCGATTTTGTCTGATCTGGCGGGCGCGGGGTATGACATCGGGGCAGGGCAGGGTGATCTGGTGGCGGGTCTCAAGGCGCGTAACATGCGATGGCCGTTGGAAGCGTACGAGGCGGCCTTGCTTGAGCTGCCCGAGGCTTTGCGCGAGACATTGGCAGACGCTTGGGGTGGGCCCAAGGACGATCCGGACTTTCGTGACGGTGCCGTTCATTTCTCGGCGATCCAGTGCGGCAAGGTGCTGATCGCACTGCAGCCGGAACGCGCCGCGACCAAGGGACGTGAGGACAGTTACCATGATCTGTCCCGCACCCCGCGCCATGCCTATGTGGCTTTCTACCTTTGGCTGCAAAGCCGTGCCGATGCGCTGGTGCATATCGGCGCTCATGGCACGCTGGAATGGCTGCCGGGCAAATCCGTTGCCCTGTCTGACACCTGCTGGCCCGAGGTGCTGACCGGGGCCTTGCCGGTGATTTATCCCTTTATCGTCAATGACCCGGGCGAAGCGGCGCAGGCCAAGCGGCGCATCGGGGCCGTGACGCTGGGCCACATCCCGCCTCCGCTGCGCGACAGCGGCACGCCCGAACGGCTTGCCCGGCTGGAGGCGCTGCTGGATGAGTTTTCCAATGCTGACGGCCTGGATCCGCGCCGCCGCGACCGCCTGCAGATCGATATACGCGCCGAGGCGCAGGCGCTGGGGGTCGAGCATGATCTGGGCCTGGATACCGCCGGATGCAGTGCCGAGGCAATCATGCGCATCGACCGCTTTGTTTGTGACATCAAGGAAAGCCAGTTCGGCGAGGGGCTGCATGTCTGGGGCCGCGCACCCCGCGGCGCGGCGCCCTTTGCCACCACGCAGTCTGTCGCGTCAGAGCGGCAGGCGCTGCTGGATGCGCTCGCCGGGCGGCGGATTGCGGCGGGACCGTCCGGTTCACCCTATCGCGGGCGGCGCGATGTGTTGCCGACGGGGCGCAACCTGTTCACAACCGATCCGCGCGCAGTGCCGACCCGGGCCGCCTATGCGCAGGGGATCCGGCTGGCGGATGAGCTGGTGCGCCGCCATCTGCAGGACGAGGGCGACTGGCCGCGTGGTCTGATCGTCGACCTCTGGGGGTCGGCCACGATGCGCACGGCGGGCGAGGAATTTGCCATGGCGCTGCACCTGCTGGGCGTGCGGCCCATCTGGGATGCCGGGTCCGAGCGTGTCTCGGGGATCGAGGTGCTGCCGCTTGCCGAAATGGACCGCCCGCGGATTGACGTCACCCTGCGGGTGTCGGGGCTCTTTCGCGATGTGTTCCCAACCCTCTCGGCGCTGTTCGCGCAGGCGGTGCGGGTGCTGGCGGCACGGGATGAGGCATCGGACTGGAACCCTTACGCCGGGCGCCACGATCTGGCGCGGGTCTATGGCCCTGCCCCGGGGCAGTTCGGTCTGGGCATGGGTGTCGAGGACTACAGCGCCGAGGGGCGCGAAAAGGCCGGATTGGCCTGGCTGAAGGCCAGCTCCTGGGCGCTGGACGGTGAGTTGGCGCAAAAGGACACGTCGGGCATTCGCGCCCGCGTTGCAGCGGCAGACAGTTTTGTGCATCCGCAGGACCTGCCAGAAACCGATCTGCTGCTGGCGGGGGAGTACGCACCCCATGAGGCGGGCTTTGCCGCCGCGCAGGCGGTGACGGGGGGGCGGGCCGCGCTTTATCATCTCGACAACACCGACCCCGCGCGGCCCCGTGCCCGGGGGCTGGCCGAAGAGATTGCCCGTGTCGTGCGCGCCCGTGCGGCACATCCCGGTTGGATCGCGGGTATGAAACATCACAGCTTTCGCGGGGCCGCTGAAATTGCCGCGACGCTGGAGCATATGGCAAGCTTTGCGCATCTGGCCGGGGTCGTGCCGCCGCATCTGTTCGATCTCTATCACGATGCGACATTGGGCGATCCTGAAACCGACGGGTTTCTGCGGGACGCGAACCCTGAGGCGCATCGCGCGATGCAGGCGCGCTTTGCCGCGCTGCTGGCTGCGGGGCTGTGGCAGACGCGGCGTAATTCGGTTCTGGCCGGTCTGGCGGCCGAAGCATGAGGGCGCCGCAGATCAAAGACTGGTGCCCGGGCGCGTACCGCCCGATGATGGCAGCGGATGGTTTGGTCATCCGCATCCGCCCGCGACTGGCGCGGCTGACGTCGGTGCAGGCGCTGGGGCTGTGCGATATTGCGGAAGGTTTCGGGCAGGGATTTCTGGATCTGACCAACCGCGCCAACCTGCAGCTGCGTGGTGTGGCTGAGGGGGATCATGGCGCTGTACTGCAGGCGCTGGGGGAACTGGATCTGCTCGATGCTGATCCTGCGCTTGAGGCCCGGCGCAACATTCTGGTCAGCCCGTTCTGGCGCGACGGAGATGTCACCCAACGTCTGACGCTGGGCCTGTTGGCGCATCTGGCTGATTTGCCGGATTTGCCCGCCAAGGTCGGTTTCGCCGTCGATTGCGGGCCGCAGCCTCTGCTGAATGGTGACAGCGCCGATCTGAGGGTCGAACAAAGCGCAACTGGTCTGATCCTGCGCGCTGACGGGATGCCCAAGGGGCGCGCTGTGACGGAAGCGACGGTTATCCCCTCGCTGATCGACATGGCGGAATGGCTTGCGGCGCATGTCACACCAAGCTGTCGTCGCATGGCGGCGGTTGCCGCGAAAACACCGCTGCCTTCGGACTGGTGTGCGGTATCGCCGCTGCCCAAAGCGGCTTTGCCGCAGGTTGGCCCCCATCTTGGCGGTGCGTTGGTCGGGGCCGCCTTTGGCCAGATCGAGGCAGCGGCGCTGGCGCAGGTGATCCTTGCACAGGATATTCCGGCGATCCGGGTCACACCCTGGCGCATGGTGTTGCTGGAAGGCGCACAGTTGCCGGTGCAGTCGCCCTTTGTCACAGACCCGGAAGATGCGCTGATGCGCGTCGATGCATGCCCGGGTGCGCCGTTCTGCCCGTCGTCCAGTGTCGAGACACGCGAGATCGCCCGCCGCCTTGCGCCGCAGATCAACGGCACGCTGCACGTGTCCGGCTGCGCCAAGGGCTGCGCGCGCAAGGGGCCCGCGGATGTCACGCTGGTCGGGCGGGACGGGTTCTTTGACCTCGTGCACAAGGGCACGCCCGCAGATGCAGCCGACCACAGCGGGCTGACACCCAAAGACCTTTTGTCCGGAGCGACCTTACCCCAATGAGCTATACCTACGAAACCAATGGTGCCGCGATCTATGCGCAATCCTTTGCGATGATCCGCGCCGAGGCCGATCTGGCGCGTTTCACGCCCGAGGAGGAACCGATTGCGGTGCGCATGATCCACGCCTCTGGGATGGTGGGGCTTGAACAGCATGTGCGGATGTCGCCGGAGTTTGCCACTGCGGCACGGGCTTCACTGGCCACTGGTGCGCCGATCCTTTGTGATGCCCGTATGGTCAGCGAGGGCGTGACACGCACTCGTCTGCCCGCCGACAATCAGGTGATCTGCACCCTGCATGACCCATCGGTGCTCGAGCGCGCGAAGCAGATGTCCAACACCCGCTCGGCTGCCGCGCTGGAGCTTTGGCGGCCGCATCTTGAGGGCGCGCTGGTGGCAATCGGCAATGCCCCGACGGCGCTGTTTCACCTTCTGAACATGCTGGAGGAACCTGATTGCCCGCGCCCCGCCGCGATCATCGGCTGTCCCGTGGGCTTTGTCGGCGCGCGCGAAAGCAAGGATGCGCTGTGGGCGGATCAGCCGGTGCCCTGCTGTATCGTCCAAGGGCGTCTGGGCGGCAGCGCGATCACCGTCGCCGCGATCAATGCCATCGCGAGCCGCGCGGAATGATGCACGTTAAAACCACAGGCACGATCCACGGCGTCGGGCTTGGCCCAGGAGATGTGGATCTGATGACCGTCCGTGCCCATCGCCTGATTTCTGCTGCGCAGCATGTTGCGTTTTTCCGCAAGGCGGGTCGCGCCGGGCGTGCGCGCAAGACGGTCGAGGGGATGCTGCCCGAGGGTGTCATCGAATTTCCGATGGAATATCCGGTGACGACCGAGATTCCGGTCGACGACCCTGACTATAACGCCGTGTTGTCCGAGTTTTACGCGACCTGCACCACCCACCTGCGCAGCCTTGCCGAGGGGGGCGACGATGTTGTCGTTCTTTGCGAGGGCGACCCGTTTTTCTACGGCTCGTTCATGCATCTTTACACCCGGCTCAAGGATATCGTGCCGGTGCAGGTCGTGCCCGCGATCACGGGCATGTCCGCCGCCTGGACCGCCTCTGGCCAACCCATCACCTGGGGGGATGATGTGCTGAGCGTGCTTATGGCGACTCTGCCCGAGGCTGATCTGGTGCGTCACATGGCGGCGGGCGATGCGCTGGTGGTTATGAAGATCGGGCGCAACATCGACAAGGTGCGTCGCGCCCTGCGCGCAACGGGCAAGTATGATGCGGCATGGCTGGTGGAATATGCCAGCATGGAGGGGCAGACAGTACAGAAACTGTCCGAGGCCGAGGGGCGGATCACGCCCTATTTCTCGATCGTGCTGGTGCATGGAAACGGCAGGCGGCCATGAGCGGATCGCTGATCATTGCCGGGCTTGGGCCGGGGGCGGACAACCTTGTGACACCGCAGGTGCAGGCAGCACTGGATCAGGCGGACGAGATCGTCGGCTATGGTCCCTATGTGGAGCGTGTGCCAGCGCGGGACGGGCTGACCCTGCACCCAAGCGACAACCGGGTCGAGATTGACCGCGCCCGCCATGCACTGGAAATGGCCGCCGATGGGCGCCGGGTCGTTGTGGTGTCCTCGGGTGATCCGGGCGTCTTTGCCATGGCTGCGGCGGTGTTCGAGGCGGTCGAGGCTGGGCCGCGCGCATGGCGCGATCTTGAGATCGCGGTGCTGCCGGGCATCACCGCGATGCTGGCTGCGGCCGCGCGGGTCGGCGCGCCGCTGGGCCATGACTTCTGCGCCATCAACCTCAGCGACAATCTGAAACCCTGGGCACTGATCGAAAAGCGTCTGCGCCTTGCTGCTGAGGCCGATTTTGCCATGGCCTTTTACAACCCGAGGTCCAAGGCGCGCCCTGCAGGGTTTGCCCGAGTGCTTGAGGTGCTGAACGAGGCCTGCCGGGATCAACGCCCGGTGATCTTTGCCCGCGCGGTGTCAACGCCCGAAGAGTCGATCCGCATCGTGCCGCTCCCCGAGGCGCGCCCTGAAATGGCAGATATGCGCACGATGGTTCTGGTGGGGACCTCCGCCACGCGGCTGATTGAGCGCAACGGGCTGCCGTTCGTCTATACGCCCAGGTCGGTGCCTGCGTGAGACAGCCAGTTCATCACCTCGGGTATCGAATAAGCCTCTGCTCGCGCAGGTATGGCCGGACGGTTGATCATGATCACGGGCAGACCGAGTGCGCGCGCGGCGGTGATCTTGGCCGCAGCTCCGGTGCCGCCGGCGTTCTTGGAGACGATGAGGTTGATCGCATGACTGCGCATGAGGGCAAGATCGTTTTCAACCGTGAAAGGGCCGCGATCCTGCACGATGACATGATCGCCAAAGGGCAGGGCGCTGTCCGGCTGGTCGATCAGCCGCAACAGATAGAAATGCTGCGGATTGGGCGCGAATTCGTCCAGATGCATGCGCCCAACGGCAAGCATCACACGGGTTGGGGGCCGGTCCAGCGCGGCGACAGCCCCGTTGATGTCGGGCACATGGGTCCAGGTGTCGCCCAGTTGTGCCTGCCAAGGCGCACGGGTCAGCGCGATCAGCGGCACGGCGATTTCTGCACAGGCCTCAACGGCG
Source organism: Puniceibacterium antarcticum (assembly GCF_002760615.1). Lineage (GTDB taxonomy): Bacteria > Pseudomonadota > Alphaproteobacteria > Rhodobacterales > Rhodobacteraceae > Puniceibacterium > Puniceibacterium antarcticum. The sequence goes on from NZ_AWWI01000036.1 coordinate 15,975, forward strand.
TTCCGGCTCATCTGCGCGGCAAAGGGGTGGGTGGCATCAATGATATGGGTGATCCTATGCCTGCGCAAGTACTGGACCAGCCCCGCCACCCCGCCAAATCCGCCAATGCGCTGCGGCAGGGGCTGGCGGATGGGCCGTTCCACCCGACCCGCGAAAGAGATTGTACCGGGAATGGCCGCCTCGCTCAGGGCGCGGCAAAGCGCGGTCGCCTCGGTTGTGCCGCCAAGCACAAGAAGGTTGGGGATCATGTCTGACGCTCCATGGCTGACACTTCTGGGAATAGGCGAAGATGCGCCGGATGGGCTGTCGGCTGCAAGCTTGTCTGCGCTTGCAGCGGCGGAAATCGTCATGGGGCCGCCCAGACATCTGGGCTTGCTGCCTGACGTAAATGCAGAACGCATCGTCTGGCCGGTGCCCTTTGCGGATGGGATCGCGCGGGTGCTGGCACTGCGGGGGCGGCGGGTTGTGGTGCTCGCCTCGGGCGATCCGTTCTGGTTTGGCGCGGGCAGCAGCATCGCGCGGCATCTTGAGGCGGGCGAATGGACAGCCCTGCCCGGCCCGTCGACCTTTTCTCTGGTGGCGGCGCGGATGGGTTGGCCGGTGGAACGCACAGAGTGCTTTGGCCTGCATGCGGCGCCGATGGACAGGTTGCGGCCCGTGCTGGCACGGGGCGTGCGGATGATTGTTTTGCTGCGTGACGGGGCGGCTGTGCAGGACCTTGGCGCCTATCTGGCGGCGGCAGGTTTTGGCGGCTCGCGTCTGAGCGTGTTCGAGGCGGTCGGCGGCCCGCGGGAGCAGAGGACAGATGTTTGCGCGTCTGAGCTGCCGGGCAGGGCGTTTGCCCATCCGGTCTGTGCCGCCGTAGAGGTCCTAGGCAAAGGGGCCGCCCTATCCCTTGCCAGTGGGCGCGCCGATGACTGGTTTGACAGCGACGGTCAGATGACCAAACGGCCCATGCGGGCGCTCACGCTGTCTGCGCTGGCGCCGCGCCCGTTTGAACATCTGTGGGATATCGGCGGCGGATCGGGGTCTATCGGGATTGAATGGCTTTTGTCGCATCCCAGTGTGACAGCGACGGCCATCGAGCCGCGCGCGGATCGTGCCGGTCGGATCAAACATAATGCAGCGCGGTTGGGTGTGGATCGGCTTGAGGTGATTGAGGGCCCTGCGCCGCAGGCTTTGCCGGGGCTGAAACGGCCAGATGTTGTCTTTGTTGGCGGCGGGCTGACGGCGGAGTTGCTGGGCTGGCTGGTAAAGCATCTGTCTGCAGACACCCGTATCGTTGCCAATGCCGTGACGCTGGAGAGCGAGGCGCTGCTCAGTGCTGCGCAACAGCGTCTTGGCGGCGATCTGCTGCGCATCGAGCTGGCTCATTCGGCGCCCTTGGGGGCGAAACGTGGCTGGAAATCCAGCTATCCGGTGGTGCAGTGGAGCGTGACGCTATGATTGTCGCGGGCTTTGGATTTCGTGCAGCGGCGGGGGTGGACAGCCTGCGCGCGGCGCTGATGCTGGCCTGTGGTGGCAGACAGCCGGACCTGTTCGCAACAGCATTGGGCAAAGAGACAAACACAGGATTGCAGGCTCTGGCGGCTGAATTCGGCGTTATGATCCACGCGATCCCACCCGAGCAGTTGTGCCGCCAAGCCACGCCGACCCATTCAAGAGCGTCCGAAGACCGCTATGGCACGGGCAGCGTGGCCGAAGCTGCGGCGCTGGCAGCGGCAGGCCCCGGCGCCCTGCTGATCGGGATGCGGCACGTATCACAGGATCGCATGGCCACCTGCGCCCTTGCAGAAGGACAGACAACATGACCATTCACTTTATCGGCGCAGGCCCCGGCGCGCCGGATTTGCTGACACTGCGGGGGCGGGATCTGATCGCAGCTTGCCCCGTATGCCTTTATGCAGGCTCGCTCGTGCCCGAGGAAATCCTTGGGCATTGCCCGCCCGATGCGCGCATCATGAACACCGCGTCAATGGATTTGGATTCGATCATCGCAGAGATGCAGCGCGCCCATGCGGCGGGTCAGGATGTGGCGCGGCTGCATTCCGGCGACTTGTCGGTCTGGTCTGCCATGGGGGAACAGTTACGTCGTTTGCGCGCCCTTGGCATTCCCGTCAGCGTGACACCGGGTGTGCCGTCCTTTGCTGCCGCCGCCGCGTCGTTGGGGGCAGAGCTGACGCTGCCGGGGCTGGCGCAATCCGTGGTTCTGACCCGCACACCGGGGCGGGCTTCGTCGATGCCAGAGGGTGAGACGCTGGCGAATTTCGCCGCGACAGGTGCGACGCTGGCCATACATCTGTCAATCCAAAACCTGATGCATGTCACCGACAGCCTGACCCCGTCTTATGGCGGCGACTGCCCGGTGGCCGTCGTGTACCGCGCCAGCTGGCCGGATGAGCGGATCATTCGCGGCACGCTGGCGGATATTGCCGGACGTGTGGATGAAGGTATCACGCGCACGGCGCTGATCCTTGTGGGCCCGGCGCTGGGGGGGGAGGGCTTTACGGAAAGCTGCCTGTATTCCGCCGATTACGACCGCCGTTACCGCCCGCAGACCGCGGACAGCCCCTGGGCAAGCTGGAGCCACGGCGATGACTGACTCCCCGGGACTTATGATTTCCGCACCCTCCTCGGGTACGGGCAAGACCACCGTGATGCTGGGCCTGTTGCGCGCATTGGCTGACGACGGGCTGCGAGTGCAAGCGTTCAAATCCGGGCCGGATTACATTGACCCGGCGTTTCACCGCGCGGCGAGCGCTCGTGCATCCTTCAACCTTGATACCTGGGCCATGGGGGATGGATTACTGAACGCCATCGCGGCGCAGGCGGCAGGGGCCGAGATCTGTATCGCCGAGGGGTCGATGGGCCTGTACGACGGGGTGGCGACACGCGGGCAAAGCGGTTTCGGCTCCAGCGCGGAAACCGCTCTGCGGATGGGCTGGCCGGTGGTTCTGGTGGTCGATGTCAGCGGGCAGGCACAATCGGCGGCGGCGGTGGCGCTGGGGTTCAAGATGTATAACCCGGAGCTGCTCTTTGCCGGGGTGATCCTGAACCGCGTGGCCTCGCCCCGGCACGAACGACTGGCGCGGCTGGGGATGGAACAGGCGGGGCTGACCGTGCTGGGTGCCTTGCCCCGGCGCGGGGATCTGACTCTGCCCGAACGGCATCTGGGCCTGATCCAAGCGGTCGAACATCCCGATCTTGAGGCAGCGATTGTGGGCTATGCGGACTTCCTGCGTGCGCATGTGGATCTGGACGCGATCAAGGCAGAGGCGCGTGGTAATGGGCCGGGGCCGGGGGGCGCACTGCCCCAGCCCCCGGCGCAACGGATCGCACTGGCGCAGGATGCGGCATTTTCCTTTGCCTATCCGCATCTGGTCGAAGGCTGGCATGCGGCGGGTGCCGAGGTGCTGCCATTTTCGCCGCTGGCGGATGAGGCTCCGGCTAAGGACGCCGATCTAGTCTGGCTGCCCGGGGGATACCCAGAACTTTATGCCGGGCGGTTGGCGGGGGCGCAGACTTTTGCAGATGGTCTGCGCAGCCATGCGCAGACGCGGCCCGTGCACGGGGAATGTGGTGGATACATGGCGCTTGGGACGGCGCTGATCGACAAGGACGGCACCCGCCACCCAATGGTTGGCCTGCTGGGGCTGGTCACGAGCTATGAAAAACGCAAGCTGCACCTAGGCTATCGTCAGGCACAGTTGCAGACCACTATGCCGGGGTATGCGCCGGGCAGGCGTCTGCGCGGGCATGAGTTTCACTATTCCACCATCCTTGAACAGCCTGATGCCCCGCTGGCCACCGTTGCGGATGCTGACGGCAACCCGGTGGCTGAAACCGGGTCCTGTCGCGGGCAGGTGACGGGAACCTTCTTTCACCTGATCACGGCGGAAGAGGCAGCATGACCGGCTTTGTCAGCTTTGTTGGCTCTGGCCCCGGGGACCCCGAGCTTTTGACGCTCAAGGCGGTGGACCGCCTGAAGCGGGCTGATGCGGTGTTGTTCGACGATCTGTCCGCAGGTCCCATTCTTGGACACGCGCGTCCCGGGGCGGACTTGGTCGGGGTTGGCAAACGCGCCGGACGCGCCTCGCCGCGCCAGCATCATGTGAGTCGCCTGCTGGTGGAGTACGCCCGGATCGACCAGCGGGTCGTGCGGCTGAAATCCGGCGATGGTGGTCTGTTTGGCCGACTGGAAGAAGAGCTGATCGCACTGCGCGAGGCGGGTATCCCTTACGAGATCATTCCCGGCGTTCCCTCGGCGTTTGCGGCCGCTGCGGCGGCAGGCATTCCGCTTACCCGGAGGCTGACCGCGCGGCGGGTGCAGTTCGTGACCGGCCATGACATCAGCGGCCAACTGCCCGAGGATATGAACCTTCCGGCACTGGCTGATCCCATGGCCACAACAGTGGTTTTCATGGGAAAACGCACCTTTCCCAAGCTTTATGAGGTGCTGCACGCACATGGTCTTCCCGCTGACACCGCCGCGCTGCTGGCCGAGGATGTCAGCGGCCCGGCGCAGCGCCTGACCCGGACAAGCGTGTCGGGGCTGGCCGAAATGCTGAGCCGCGAGATCAGTGATGCGCCCGCCCTGATCCTCTACGGACCACTGGCGATGGAGTGAGCGTTTTGTCTTTGCTGCATGGGGCGAACTGCCCTAGTGTCACTCCACGGCGTCACGTGAGTGACTTAAAAGGGAACCGGGTGAAATCCCCGGACTGCCCCCGCAACTGTAAGCGGCGAGCGCAACGGAAATGCCACTGGCCTCTCGGCTGGGAAGGTCCCGCGCGCAGCGACCCGCAAGTCAGGAGACCTGCCGTACCACCGCAGGGCGCAAGCCCTGGAATCATCCATCGTCGCCGGAGGGGCGGCATCACAAGGGACTGAGACAATGCATATCGAACCGGGCGTCGTAGATGGCGCAAAAATGGTTTTTGCCTATGGTACGGCAGCTGCGGCAGCAGGCTATTCCGCCAAGCTGATCGCGGCTGATCTGGCCAAACACGACATCCTGACCTTTGCCGCGCGCAGTGTGCTGGCGACCGTCGGCGTTTTCATGTTTTTCGAACTTCTGCCACATTTCGCCGTCGGCGTTTCCGAGGTGCACCTGATCCTTGGCACCACGCTGTTCCTACTGCTGGGGGCGGCACCATCGTCCATCGGGCTGGCGCTGGGTCTGCTGATCCAAGGCATGTTCTTTGCCCCGACAGATCTGCCGATGTATTTCGTAAATGTAACGACTCTGCTGGTGCCGCTGTTTGCCATTGATGCGCTGGCGCGTCGCGTCATTCCGCAGGATCGCGCCTATGTGGATCTGGCCTATGCTGACGTGCTCAAGATGTCTGTCGTGTATCAGGGTGGCGTCGTAACCTGGGTCGCGTTCTGGGCGATCTACGGGCAGGGTTTCGGCGCCGACAACCTGAACGCCGTCTGGACCTTTGGGGCTGCTTATATGCTGGTCATCCTGATCGAGCCGATTGCCGATCTGGCAGTACTTGCCGGTGCCAAAGCGCTGCGCAATGGCGGCTTGCGCGGGCTTTTCACCCATCGGTTGTACAACGCCGCGTGATTTTCCAGCTTTTTGAGGGTTCCGGAGCCAGCAATGGCCCCGGATTTTTTATTGAATGAAAAGATGATACAGGATTTGTGGCTGATCGGGATCGGAACAGGCAGCCCGGCCCATGTAACGCTGGAGGGGATGCAGGCCCTGCGCGACGCGTCGATCATTCTTGTCCCGCAGAAAGCTGCAGGCAAGACGGATCTGGCCGAACTGCGCCACAGGATCATTGCGGCCAGCGGAACGGCCGCGCGGATCATCGGCTTTGACTATCCGGTGCGTGATCCGGACCTGCCCTATCTTGAACGCGTAAACGCCTGGCACGACGAGATTGCACTCCGCTGGCAGGCCGCGCTGGAAGGCACGCCGGTGCCCGGACCTGTGGCGCTTCTGGTCTGGGGGGATCCCGCGCTCTTTGACAGCACCCTGCGCATCGCCGAGCGGCTAACGCCGCGTCCCAAGCTACTCGTTGTACCCGGGATCACAGCCATTCAGGCGCTGACGGCGGCCCATGCCATTCCGCTGAACACGATCAATGGCGCGGTTGAGATCACGACGGGAAGTCGCCTGCGCGCTCACGGCTGGCCTCGGGGTGCTACAACGGTCGTCGTGATGCTGGACGGGGCGTGCAGTTTCAAACATCTGGACCCGCAGGGCCTGATGATCTGGTGGGGTGCCTTTCTGGGCATGCCGGAGCAAATTCTGGAACATGGCGCGCTTGCCGATGTGGCCGGGCGTATCGAGGCGCGGCGCACAACGGCTCGGGCCGAACACGGCTGGATCATGGACATCTATCTGCTGCGCAGGACCGAAACCGCATAGGGGCAGCCTAACAGGCATGCATATTCGTAAGTTCCCGGACTGAGAGGACTCTGTGGCGCAAACCAGCTGACGAACGGTTCTCCCCTTTCCCCAGAGGGATTTACCCCACGGCTTTCGTGACAGGTATGCCGAGGGCGGTGTAGCCGTTCAGGATCGCAACGCGCACCTGAACCTCGGCGACTTGGCAGTCAAAGTCGCGCGACATCAGCCGCTGGCCCAGCAGTTTCATGCAATGCATCCACTGCCCGGCAGGGTATTGCGCAGCAATGCCCGAGAGGGTTTGTCTCGACGCGACTTCGGCGGTGGTAGCCGCTCCAGTTCCGCCAGAGCGCCCGACCCAGATATTTTGACGCGCGCAACGCGTCGTTCCTGGCGATGGCACCGGCGGTTGTTGGCTTCCATGGCTGGGCGTTTCTGCGCGGCGGGATGACCGCGGCCGCACCGCGATCGGCAATGGTGTTGTGGCATCGGCGTGTGTCGCAGGCACCATCGAGAGTCACGATACCGACACGGCCATGGCGACCCTTTTGAGGAAGACACGAACGCGACGTTTTTAGCTGAAGTCAGAGAGAAACTCCAAGCAGATCATACTACCCTCAAAACGGCCGGAGACTAATCAGGAAACACTTGGTGTGATTTCGGGACGTATTCTTGCTAAATGTGTCTGCTACATTGAACTCTTGGCAGTCTCTTTTTCCGTGTCGCGGTCCCATTGCAACAGATCGTACAAGACCGGGGTGAGAAAAAGCGTGAGGATGGAGGCTGCGAGAAAGCCGCCGATGATGACAAGGCCGATGGATATTCGACTTGCCGCGCCGGCACCGCTGGACATCACCAGAGGCACCGCTCCAAGAACGGTGGACAATACTGTCATCAAAATAGGACGCAGGCGTACTGTTGCGGCCTCAATGGCAGCCTCTCTTACGGCGTAGCCTCGTTCGCGCAGCTGGTTGGCGAATTCGACGATCAGGATGCCATTCTTGGCCATCAATCCGATGAGCATGACCATGCCAACCTGGGTGTAGATGTTCACCGTCTCACCCAGCGCAGACAGCGTGAGCAAGGCCCCCGCAACCGCCAGCGGTACAGACAGCAGGATGACCACGGGCTGGATGAAGCTTTCGAATTGCGCGGCGAGGACTAGAAACACCACCAAAAGCGCCAGCGCAAACGTGGTGACGATCCCACCGGAGGTTTCCTGAAAGCTTTCGGCCTGACCGGAGTAGAATATCTGAGACTGGGAGGGCAGGTCTTCGGCGATCCGCTCGACTGTCGCGATGGCCGAGCCGAGATCGACACCATCCGCGAGCGAGGCGGAAATCTCGACCGAGGGCTGGCGGTTGAACCGGTTGAAGGCTGCCACAGAGGCGCGGCGTTCCAGCGTGACCAGACCGTCCAGAGGCACCAACTGACCGTTTGCGGCGCGCACGTTGATGCCGCGCAGATCCTCTGCGGCGGCGCGACGTTCGTCCGGGGCCTGAAGGATGACGGGGTACTGACGATCCTGCGAAATGAATTCGGTCACTTCGGCCGAGGCAAAGAAGGTGCGCACGGCATCGGAAATGGCGCGCGCATCGACACCGATTTCGCGCGCGATCGCGCGATTGACGTTGATATCATAGCCCGGTGTGTTCACGTCATAAGCCCGGCGGACACCAACGATGTCTGCATTCTCGCGGAGGCCCTGTTCCAGCTGCGCCGAGGTGTCCGCCGCCTGCGCGAAACTGGGTGCGGTTACGATCACCTCAAGCCCCGAACCACCACCCGCATCCAGACCGGAGGGGGCAAAGCTGCGGATGTTCGCCAAGGTGATTTCGGCAAATTGGGGGCGCAGTTCGGCCAGCACGTCACGCGGGCCCATCTGCCGCTCTGCCCAAGGTGCCATGGTCGCGACGAGAAAGGCCCGCCCCGTCTCGCCATATTGTCCGACGATGCCGATGACATCCTCGACGATGCCGTCGTCGCGGAAGGGCGTTATCAGATCCTCGACCTGCTGCACCGCCACATCCGTAAGCCCGAGCGCCGATCCCGCAGGCGCTTGGATCGAGACGAAGAAGATGCCGCGATCCTCGTTCGGGGTCAGCTGTGATGGCAGCTGCTGATAAAGCGTCCAAGACATGCCCGTGAGCGCGGCAGCAATGGCGAGGATGATCAGAGGCGCGCGGATGGCGCGGGTCAGCAGGCTGCGATAGCCGTTGGCCATGCCATCGGTCACGGATTTCACGATCCGGGCAAAACGGCTGCTGTTCATGCCCTTTTTCAGCACGAGGCTCGCGATCACCGGGCAGAGCGACAGCGCGACAAAGGTCGACAGCGCCACGGCGATGGCCAGCGTGATGCCGAATTCCTGAAAGAGCTTGCCGATCTCACCCTGGAGGAACGACAGCGGCACAAAGACCGAGATCAGCACGGCAGAGGTCGAAACCACCGCAAAGAAAACCTGATTGGCCCCGGTGCGCGCCGCCTCTTTCGGATCGTCGCCTTCCTCGACCCGGCGTTCGATGTTTTCCAGAACGACGATGGCGTCGTCCACCACTAGGCCAATGGCCAGGATAAGTGCGAAAAGCGTGAGGATGTTGATCGAAAATCCGGCCATGGCAATGCCGGCACAAGCGCCCAGAAGGGCGATCGGGATGGTGACCGCAGGCACAATCGTCGCCCGGATCGACGTCAGGAACACAAATATCACCGCCACAACGATGGCGACCGAAATGGCGAGGGTTGTCAGCACCTGCCGGATCGAATTCTGGATGAAATCCGCATCATCCGACGTGACCTGCAGCGTCGTCCCCCCCGGCAGTTCAGACTGGATCGCCGTGACTTCGGAGCGCACTGCCCCGGAAATCGTCAGAGTATTGGCCGAGGACTGGCGCAGCACGCCGATGCCGATGGCCGTTTCGCCATTGGCACGGAACAGGCTGTCGTCGCTTTCGGTGCCGATCTCGATACGGGCCACATCGCCCAGAGTGATCCGCCCCGTATCCGTGTTGGTCACGATTAGATCCTGAAATGCCTCGACGCTGGACAGCCGCGTTTCGGTGCGCAGAAGATAGGTGCGCGAACTGCTCTCGATCTGCCCGGCAGGCAGTTCGAGGTTGTTTGCACGCAGGGCATTTGCGATCGCAGTGGCCGTGACGCCGCGTGCTGCCATCGCGTCGGGTTCCAGCCAGACCCGCATCGCATAGGGGCGGTCACCGTAGATCTGCACGGCGGCAACCCCCGCCAGCGTTTCAAGCCTATCGGTCACGAAGCGGTCGGCATAGTCGGTCAGTTCGGGCGCCGACATGGTGTCAGAGGTCATCGTCATCCAGATGATAGGGTCACCCTGGCTGTCGTTCTTTTCCACCTGCGGCTCGTCCGCCTCTTCGGGCAGGTCTCCGGATACGGCCTGCACGGCGGCGCGCACATCCGATGCGGCCTGATCCACGTCGCGTCCCTGCCGAAAGGTGATGACGGTGCGCAGGCCACCCAGTTCGGATTCAGTCGAAATGCGGTCGATCCCGGCCACGGTGGAAATCGCACCCTCGATCACGGTGGCCAGTTCACTGTCCACAACAGCCGGTCCGGCACCCGTGTAACCGACGCTGACCGTTATCTGCGCGGTCGTGGTGTCGGGCAGTTCGCGCACGGGCATGCGCGTCAGCGCCGCGATGCCCAGAACGACGATGAGGATTGACAGGACCGTGGCCAGCACGGGGCGGCGGATGCACAGATCTGGGAGCGTCATTCCAGCCCCTCCGATGTAAAGCCTTCGTCGATTTCGACCGGGGCGCCAGCCGTCAGCTGATCCCATCCGGCGACAACGACGCGGGCCTCAATATCCAGACCGTCCTGCACTTCGGTCAAGGCGCCGAGGGATGCACCGACCTCGATCTCGGTGCGCGTGGCCGCGCCGTCGTCGATCACGTAGACATAGGTCGTCAGGCCCTGACTGATGATCGCATCGTCGGGAATGGCAATGCTTTCATAGGTATCCAGCACAAGGCGCGCATTGGCGAACATGCCGCCCACCAGCCGGTTGTCGGCATTGTCGATCTCGGCGCGGATCTCGAAGCTGCGTGTGCCAAGATCAATCTCGGGTACACGCACCGTCACTCTGCCCTCAAACGTATCCTCAGGATAAGCGGGCGTCGTGATTTTCAGTGTCTGGCCGGATGCCACCCGCTCATAATACCGCTCGGGCAAGAAGGCCGAGACCTCGACCACCGATAGGTCAGAAAGACGTGTCACAGTCTCGTTGCTGTCCAGAAATGCGCCCGGTTCGGTGTCGATCACACCGAGCGCTCCTGCAAACGGCGCCGTGATCGCGCGGTCCTCAAGATCTGCCAAGGCCCGCGATCTTGCCGCCTCGGCGCGGCGGAATGCGCCGCGTGCCTCTTCAAGCCGGGCGTCTGCGGTTGCATTACTGTCGTCGAGCTGCCGGTAGCGGTCGTATTCCTGTCGTGCCTCGTTCAGCGTCGCCTCTGCCTCGGCCAAATCGGCCTGTGCAGCGCGGTCGTCAATCTGAATAAGAAGATCCCCCTGCGCGACCATCTGTCCCGATGTCACGGCGACTTCCGTCACGCGCCCGGCCACGTTCGGCACAATCTCGACGCCCCGGACCGGACGCAGCGTGCCGACAGCCGAAACGGCATCCTCGACGCTGCGCATCTGCGGGAGCGCAACTGCGACCCGGGTCGGCTGGCGTTCCGCGCTGTCCTGACCCGAAGAGTCGCCGTCTTGTGAGACGAGCGCCTCAGTGCCGAACATTCCGGCAAGCACAAATGCGGCGACAATACAGATGCCAAGGGCGTATTTGATGAATTGAGACACTTTGAACCTTTCGCTACAAGACATCGTGAATTAGGTCCTTGGTCGCATATTCAATGCATCGACTATATTTCGCTTTTTTTCTAGCGCTATTCATCGCGCACAAGTGGCTGATATAATTTAATTTCCTACGAAATTCATCTACACATCATTTTTTCGTCAGAGATATTTTATTTGCATTCTGCATTTATCCGGCGCTGTTGCATAAATCTGAAACTGGCCGCAGCTCCCCTTTCCCCGGACACACTTATC
>NZ_AWWI01000037.1 GCF_002760615.1 Puniceibacterium antarcticum
CGGCCTCAAAACCGGCCAAATTGGTTGTCGCCCGCGGACAAGGTGGTTGACGCTCTACAGGCAGCGTCCCGACCGGCGTCTGTTCATGCGCTTGCTGAACCAGATCAAACCAGATCCCCTTGATCTGATGATCTGTGTTCCAGCGGAACTCGCTCTGCAGAAAGCGCCGGAATTCCCATGTCAGGAATTCATGACTGTCGAGCCTGACAGAATGCGAGATCGGATATTCCGGCAGATCCGCAACGTCGACAATTGAGGGAACGGCCCGTATGTTCATAGTTTGCCTTCCAATTCATTCAGCCTGCCAAGGTCTGTTCGCCCTGCCCCCGCAAACGTGGCGCGCGCGCAAACGGCGCACGAATCACACAAGAAGGTCATGAAGATCCTCGAAGGATGCGCCCGCACCGGGTGCGGGGGGCGAGGCGCGCAGGCGTGTGGTCCAGCCCTTTCGCGCGCAAACGATTCCGATCCGGCGCCGATCCACGTCCAGCGCCTGGGCAAGGTCGCCGATGCTCACGTCCCAGGCGCGCGGCTTGGCATAGCCCCAGATCCGATAGGCCAGCGCTTCGGCGCGCGGGGTCAGCGGCGCGCGCCTCATAACCACCACCGCAGCGCGTCATCGACCAGCGTCAACGCCAGCCAAACAACCGCGACCAACGCCGCCAGGCACAGCAGAACGATAATCCAGTCCGAGCCGATCATGACCGCCCCTCCGTCACCGGGCCGCGCATGATCGTCCACCAGACGAGAAGAACGCCGACCGCGTAACAGGCGACATCCCAAAGGCTGTCCAGCATCACCAAAGCGGCGAACCCGGCCAGCGGAATGTCGAAAAATATTTCCTTGGCAATCAACAGGCCGATAATGCCCCAGACCACCCTGCCCGATACCTGCAGGTGGAACCGCAGCACCGCCAGCACCGTGCCAATGGCAAAATGCGCCAGCGAATTAGCCCCCCAGACCTGCACCCAGCCCGCGACCATGTCACAGGCCGCATCTCGCGCGTCCGACGTCACAAACGCCATCATTTCTGATTCAAAACTCAAGACCGCCCTTTCCTCTGGCCAATCATGGCGGCCACGTCCTCGCGCGACCGGCCATCCAGTGTCATGATTTCCATTGTTTTCCAGATCCCGAGGATCGTACCGACCACCAGCACATGCTCGAACGCCGGGCTCGAGTCGCATTTCAGCCAGTTTTCCGCCTGCCGCTTGCTCACACCGCAGGACTTCGCAGCCGCCTCGGCAATCTCGCCCGGCGTGTTCCCCGGAAAGGCCGCGACCATCATCACCGCGAACCGCGCCCGGGCGTAATCGCGAGACTCAACCCGGTTCGCTTCGAAAGATTTTGCACGCCCGTCGCGGTAAACTGATCCCGACTGAAATAGCATCTGAAAGCAGAGACGGAGTGAAGATGGATCGATGAAGCTCACGCAGCTGCCTCCGAGGATGGCATGTCAATCGTCGCTTTAGACACCGTGCCGGAGGCATCCGGGAAGAATGAGATCGACGTAACTGCACCGCCCGTGGCACGTTCTATTTTTGCAGCCAGCGCCCCGCCGGGTGTCTTACTCCCCGAAACAATCTCACTGTAATAGCTGCGCGAAATTCCAAGATGTCGGGCCACCTCAGCCTGCGACTTCCCTGTCTCAACATGATATTTTGAAAGGTTGCTCATGACACATCAGTTCTCCATTTACGAACAAAATGTCAAGCACTCTGTTCGCTATTTGCGGCGTGATACTTCTGACGCCAGTCGCTACTTTCCATCGATGGAACTGCGCATGCGTCAAATCAGAAAAAGTCGCGGCTGGACGGTTGAACACCTCGCCAGCCTTGCAGGTATGTCAAAAAGCCACTTGAGCGAGATCGAGCGAGGCGTGAAGCCGTTCAACGCCCATACGCTTGCAAAGATTGCATCGGCACTGGGCGTTGAACCTGTCGACCTCATAGAAAAAAAATCTGTAAATTCAGACGTCTTTACCCTAATTAACGCCTTTGATGGACTTTCCCAGGAAGATCGAGCGTCAGTGATACGGCATGCACTCGCTCTTGGCGAAGACAAAAAGTAGAGCGCACGTCTGACGCCCATTGAAGCATCTGGTCTCCATTAAGGCGACTCAATGCTTCAATAAGCTGCGCCTGCTCCAATTCATTAAAAGCCATAACTAGCTCCCCTTCAAAACGCTGTTCACTCAAGCCTGCTTATACCATTTGTTCGCTAATATCGAACTATTCGCTTGACTGATTGTTCGCTATTTGTGAACTTACGTAGTACGAAAAGCCGAGCTCCGCACGATTGGCGCAGGCTTAGCGAAGGTTAACCAGAAATCAAAGAAGGGTAAACGAATGCGCGGAAAAGGCAGACCTGACAGGAGTAAAACCATGCAAGCGGCCGCTCGCTGGCTTGCCACCCACCCCGATGACCTCGACCTGCACCCGGCCCTGATGGCCCATGCCTTTGCCCAGCTGGTCGAGGCGCGCGGGGGCACCGTCAACTATCAGAACCTTGGCGCGCCCCAGCACCGCATCGACACCCAGCCGCTGTGCGCACGTCTGACACGGACGGACACGCCCCACCTGTGCGTGGTTGCCGGAAACCCAGTGATCGACACAATGCTCGCCGCCCTGCCCGCCACACGCGCTGCCATAGCCCGCTACCGCGCCGCGAACAACGACACCGGCCCCACCGGCGGTGACGCCGCATGATCCCGAACAGATCTCTATGGGGCAATGAAGCTTGCCTGGAGAAACCCATCATTCCTGAGAGACGCGGGGAGAGCGTTATGAGCAGCCCAATACCCTTCACACCCGAAACCCTTGGTGAACGTTGGCAGTGCTCTGCCGAAACGGTACGGCAGTTACTAAAACGGGGACAGTTAAATGGATTTCGTGTCGGACGAATGTTTCGAATTCCGGCAGATGCGGTAGAGGAATACGAATGTCAGCGATCAGTATTGGGCGCCTCAGAGGCGGGTTCTGCGTCTACTGGGATGGTCCCGATGGAAAGAGGCGCCGTTATCAGCTTGAGGCACGCACCAGAGCGGCGGCAGAAGCCGAAGGTCGGGACCGATATCTGCGCGAAACAGGAACGCCAGAAGGGCTGACTATATCTGCGATATGGACCAGCTACATTGATCATCTTGGCGCGAAGCCGACAGCGACGACCATGCGCCACACCGGCAAAGCAGTTCTGGAAACATTTGGCCAGCTGCGCCCGGATCAGATCACTATCAAAGATTGCCGCGACTATCTGCGCAAACGAATTGCTGACGGCCGCAAGGTTGGCACCGTTCATACTGAACTTGGCCACCTCAGATCTGCCACCCGCTGGGCCGCAAAGCTGCGGCTGATCGATCAGGCGCCACACATCGAATTGCCCCCAAAGCCTGACAGCGACGTACGTCCAATGTCGGATGCGCAGATCCGCGCACTGATAGATGGCTGCGGCGCGCCACATATCCGACTGGCAGTGGTTCTTCTCTTGGCCACCGGCGCCCGCGTCGGTGCCGTGCTTGACCTGACATGGCAGCGCGTAGACTTCGAACGCGGCGTGATCGATCTGCGCCTGCCTGATGGCTTGACCCGCAAAGGCCGCGCCGTTGTTCCGATGAACCGCATGGCGCGAGCGGCCCTAGAATCGGCCTATCAGGCGCGACTTACCGACCACGTTGTCGAGTGGGCCGGGGAACGGATCAAGTCGATCAGGAAGGGCTACAGTGCAGCGCTCACCCGCGCCAAGCTGACAGACGTCAACATCCACCAGATCCGCCACAGCGTGGCCGTGCGCATGCTGGCCGGTGGGCAATCTATCGAGGCCGTCGCGCAATATCTCGGTCACTCGAATACAGCGATCACCTATAAAACCTATGCCAGGTTCCTGCCAGAGCATTTGGCCGATGCCGCAGAGATCCTGAACTTCGATGACCTAAGGAAAGTGAAATAATGCAAACAGATAAGCGTCTGAAAGATTTTGAAGAATACCTGACAGGTGGCTATGAGCATGGAGTTCTACACTTGCTAGAGGACAACGTGAATGGACCCGAAATTGTGATGTTCATGATGGATGTCGAGTATGACCCTGTCCGCATATCGTTCGGGATCGAGGGTGAGATTTCACTCCATGCTGATGGCCACACTTACCACATGTTCACGCCAGAACAGTTGCAGTTCATAGCTGAAACTTCCGTCGACGCGCAGGAAATGTGGGAAGACTATTTGTCGAACGTCGCGCATCTTTGACTCTAGGATGCGGATTTTCTGAATCCTGTCAGTGAGCCGCGTCAAGCATTTCCGACCCAAACCGGTCCTTCGACGCGGGACGCGCGAGTCGCCGCTGTGCGGACTTAGCGGTCGTTCGGATGAACGAATGTCCTTCTCAGAAGCTGAGTTTGTATTGTAAGTTCTCCCGATGTCACGGTTCTATTTTCCCCAACTGTTCTGGACTCCTTCTTCTTCGGAAGAAGTTCAAACTATGACCTTCGGTATGCATCCTCGTCGTTGGAACGTGTCCATTTTTGACCTGTATTCACTTGCGGCTGAAAATCACCCGACACGAATGACCGCTGAGTTAATGCAGATTTTTCTGCCAAATGTTAACCTTGAAATCTCGGTAGATGCGGCAGATCACGCTGAGGCAAAGAGGCTCTTGGATATACTGAAAGTGATGATCTACCTAAATGGAGTTCAGCCGACAATCACGCCGTTTGCGACAAGTCATTCTTTAAACGATTATGCTGGGATTAACTCCCGAAGCTCCAGCCAACTGTGCGAAAAGCTGCCAGAAGGCATGCGCAGTGGCATCACGGCCAAAGACTCTCGGGTTGAAGGCTGGCCAAATGAGCTTGTTTTTTCTGTCCTGCGCGGAAATAGTGAGCTCTACTCAAATGAAATTGACGCAGATGCTTTTACCCAAGCGACTGAGGCAGTCACGGTTTGGCGAAAAATCGAAACTCAGTATGGCAAAGCGTCGATACTGCGTGCTGCTTTGGCGAAGGCTCCTTTAATGCCCGACCGGTCATCATCGATTCTTCACATCTGGCAGGCTCTTGAAACTGTGTTTGGCAAAGGGCCAGAACTCTCATTTAGGATGTCAATAACACTAGCTGAACTGTGCGGACCTGTTGCGTCGCGTGCTGAAACCTACGCAAAGGCGAAAAAGAGTTATCACGATCGTAGCAGAATAACTCACGGCAAAGTAGATTTCGCGGATGATGAACAGTGGGTGCGCGCTTGGGATCTCTTAGTCGAAGCTATACGGGCTATTTTGCACCGAGAAGCCATCCCTTCAGAGGACGACCTCTTTTCGGATTTGCTTTCCCGCTGACCTCTTCGTGACCGGCTGTTTGGGCTCTCTCCTGCCGTTCGCTGCGATCTGCGCGAAGGCCCGCTTTCCCATTTTGGGTCAGTTGATGGTAAGCGGTGCGCCGCCCCCACCTTCCTGATGGCTTCTTGATCTGCGAGTCCTTTTCCAA
>NZ_AWWI01000038.1 GCF_002760615.1 Puniceibacterium antarcticum
CCATGGCCGAAGAACTCGCGGCCATCAAATCAACCGTCGCACTTCAAACTTGAATCCAAGCACTTCTCAGCCATCAATAAGTCGAGCAATCCGGCAGATGGAGGATGCAACTAGCCTTCGTCTTTTTGACAGAGCCAAAGGTGGATTGATTCCCACGGCAGCTGCGCACGAACTGGCGATCACGATCGATGAGGCATTTCGAGGTATAAGCGAAATTCGTCGCGCGGCCGAAGCCATCAGAAAACGGGAGACAATGCAAATCCGTGTTGGATGTCTACCTGCGTTCTCCCACGGTTTTCTTGCTAGGGCAGTAAGTGACTTCGTGACCCAAAACCCGTCCGTTTCCGTCTCCATTCAATCACTTCTCTCGAAGGATATGCACGAGGCGGTTCACAAACGGCAAATTGACGTTGGAATTGCAGCTTACGAAATAGACGATCCAAACCTCTCGATCCATCGCTTTACGACACTTAATGAGATCGTTCTGGTTCCGAATAGTCACCCCTTAGCGCAGAAAAGAATGATCACCCCAGGAGATCTGGCCGGAGAACGGTTGATACTTCTATCGAAGCTCGATCCTTACCGCTCCAGGCTTGAAAACGTCCTCGATACAGAAAGTGTGCAACCGCTAGGACTTGTTGAGGTTGAAACATCTGCTGGCGCCTGCTCGCTCGTCGCATCGGGGCTAGGTGTATCTGTAGTCAACCCTGTGACGGCCTTAGAATACCTGCATCTTGGCCTGACTATGCGGACCTTTACCCACGATCTTCCCTTCGTAACCACGCTTGTTTCTGCCAAGTCACGACAACAGCCAAAACATGTGAAAATCTTCGAGAAAGTCTTGATTGCAAACCTTATGGAGGCCAAGGTTATAATCGACCACTGCTTGTCTTACCCCTCACCTCTCCCTGAATTATAGTCGATCTTTTCAAATGCCCGTAGAGAGGTAAGGGACGCCCTTTTGCCCCCCTTCGGGATTGCAGCGACCTGTGACGTTTACGAAAATTAGCAGCGCGGAACGCGTCAACGACTTTAAGGCGGTGTTGTCTGGACCTTAGGTTTTTTCTTTTTCCGCTTGGGTCGCGGCTCAGCTTGCCAGAAATCCGCCATCGGCATTGAGAATATGGCCCACGACATAGGACGATTCCCGCGAAGCGAGCCACATTACGACCTCGGCCGCTTCTTCCGGTCGGCCAGGGCGGCCGAGCGGGAGACTGCGGCCCATGGCCTCCACATCAGCTCCGGATGAGATCAGCATGTCCGTCTTCACCCGGCCGGGCGCTATCCCGGGGATGGAATTGCGCACACCGCTGACGGAGGCGTTCACAACGATCGTCCCGCCGCCGCCCATCATCATCTTCGCTTGGTATTTCAGACAGAGGAAAACAGACCTTACATTGCCGTTGATGACGTCGGAGAAGATCGCATCTCCCTGCTCATGCAGAGGTCGCGGCCTTTCCTGAATGCCCGCATTGTTGAAGGCGACATCGAGACGACCATACTGCTCGGCGATTGCAGCGTGCAGGGAACGGACGTCTGGGTCACGCGCGGCGTCAGCTGCAATGAAGTCCGCCATTGCACCATGTAGCCGACAGTAGTGCGCCACCTCTTCGCCCAGGTGCTGCCGGCGGCCCGCGACAATCACCGCAGCGGCACCCTCCCGGGCCATCTGCTCAGCAACGCTCCGTCCGATGCCACTGGTCCCTCCGACAACAAGGCAGATACGTCCGTGCATTCTCCGGCGTGGGTGAAGCTCCAAGTTTTGGGTCATGCTGCTCACGTCGCCTCCGTGAGCTGTCCGGAGGTTCGATCCCGCATGAAGTACAGCGCCAGGGCGATCCCCGCAGCACCGATGATGATCGACGCCAAAGCGAGACCTTTGGCGCCATTCCCTTCGACGAGCCAGCCGCCGATCGAGGCTCCTGTGCCGATCCCCGCGTAAATGGTCGAACTGTTCATCGCCAGAACGAGCTTTGTGCGATACCCGGCGAGTCCGAGAAGTCGGTGCTGGATCGGCACGAGGTACATGTAGCTGACATTGCCCCAGAGGAATGCGATGACTACCGTCAACAGGCCATGCTGACCGAATGCGATCAGCGCTACGAGCAGTGCGACTTGGGCGGTCACCGAGGCGAGCAGGACCCGGTACGGGCCCATTTTGTCGGTGAGGATTCCGCAGGCCAAATTGCCAGTCACTGCGCCCGCGCCATAGGCGAAGAGCGCCGTCGAGAGCAGCGGGACACCGGGCAGAATTGTGCCCGAGATGAAAAGGCTCACGTAGGAATAGACGATAAATTCCGAAACCACGACGAGGAAGGTCACACACAGAACCCCGTAGACCACAAGAGAGAAGGGTCGATCAGTCTCTCCTTCCACGGATGCCGGGGTGCGGGCGGGGATACGCGAGAGCATTGGCGTTAGGATCGCAAGGGCGAGAAGCCCGGTCAGGACGACGAAGCCGAAGCTGTAACGCCAGCCGAAGACATCGGCGATCCAGCTTGTGGCCGGAACGCCTGCAACCTGCGACACGGTCATCCCTCCGAAGACTTGTGCGCTGCCGTCTCCGCCCGACTCTCTTTTTCTTTGCAGCAAGGGTCGTCGGTAGGTCACCCTCACGATGCTGGACCGCACAGCAAAACGCTTCGACTTGCGTCCCGACTGGCTGGTTGCCGACACAGCTTATGGGTCCGAGGAGAGCTTGGTCGAGCTCGCCCTGAAACGGCAGATCCTGCCCTTCATCCCGGTCATTGATAAAGGTGAACGCACGGACGGGACTTTGTCGCGCTCCGACTTCACCTGGGATGACGAGAATGACCGCTATATCTGTCCGGAGGGGAAGGATCTACGGCATACCCGGAGGAATTACTCCGATCCGGGGCGTATCTCGACCGAGATGAAACCGCGCAAGTATCGCGCGACGAAGGCGGACTGTCAGGCCTGCCCTTTGAAGGAAAAATGCTGCCCCAACAGCGATACCCGCAGCCTCCAGCGCGGGAAATACGAAATGGTACGTGATTTTGCCCGCAGCTGCACGGCCTCCGCTTTCAATGAGATCGCCCAGAAACGGCGCAAGAAAGCCTTGCCCCGACCGCGGCCGACGCCGCGGAGAACGCGGTGACCTTCCCGCCGCTCAAC
>NZ_AWWI01000039.1 GCF_002760615.1 Puniceibacterium antarcticum
CTACAGTTTTGGTGGGATCGATAAGGAAAATCAGTGGTTTCTGACTTGTTCAGGGCCAACTGTTTAGAGCAATCGGTCTGACCAGGTTCTTGACCTTGTTGGAGTCGATCTCGACACGGCCGTCCGTCAGGAAGGTTTGAAGGCCGTCCCAGTGCGGTGGATGTAGGCGAGCTTCTCTCCGAGGCGCGATTTGGCCGAGATGCGCAGACGTTGCGCTTGCAGCCAAGTGCCGAAGGCTTCGACCAGAGGGGCGGATCGGGCTCGGCGGGCCGAGAGGCGCTGGCCCGGGGACGTGCCGCGGATATCTTTCTCGACGGCATAGATTTCGGCGATCCGGCGCAAGCCCTCGGCTGCGATTTCCGAGCCATCGCGGTCGAAGACTTCCTTGAGTTTGCGGCGGGCGTGAGCCCAGCAATGCGCGACAATGATCGGATCGCCGTTCTTGCGGTTCGGGCCCGTCAGCCGATTGTAGCCCTGATAGCCATCGAGTTGCAGGGTTCCGTTGAACCCGACCAGGAATTTCTCGGCATTCTCCCCGGGGGGATCATCGCCGCCCCATGACCGATCATCGCGGGCAAGCGCCCATACCTTTAGCACGGCGCGGGTACATATAAAAATCATCAGAATTTGCCGCGCGTAGCGCATCAGGGGGGCCACCAGCGCAACACAGAAGGCCGCAGATTTTGTGCTGGACGCCGTCGAAGCCCGCGGCGCCGACGTTGCCGCTGCCTGAGCAGCAAGAACTTGCCGGAAGATCCGCAGTCTGCGGATCTTCCTCAGGGTGCATATTGTCTGTCAGGAGCTGGGCAGGCATGTGCCCGGTCATGCGAGGGGTCGTGAAATCACCGCGCCGAGACATGTGTCACGACGCTGGCCAGCGCCTAGTCCGCGTCAGCCGCCATGCTGTCAGGTGCCGGGCAAATATTTGGCAGGGACAATCGGCGCGGCTTCGTGCGGGGAATCCCGAGCCAGCCACCACAGCTGGTTTCCGGGCATGTACCCTCGGATATGCGGCCCACTCTGAGGCGCGACGCCTCTGTACAGGAGACACCACTGGGACGGTGCCCAGACCAAAGACGAGGAAGGATTTGCCCGTGCACACAATTGTCGTTGCAAACAACAAGGGCGGCGTCGGCAAGACGACCATCGCCACCCAGATCGCGTTTCACCTGCGCCACGCCGGGCATTCGGTTGTTGCGGTTGATCTTGATGGGCAAGTCAACCTCACCTCCGCGCTTCCGGGCGTGCGGGTTGTCGGCAATGCCCTGGGCATGGTCGAGACTGGCGCGGTGCCGCCGTTCACCACCGAACCCGGTGAGCTGGTCCTGATCGAAGGCGACGCCGAGGTGCCGGTGAGTTCGGCTGACGCCGTTCTGCGGGGCACAGCGCAGGGGTTGCGCTCGATTGACGGGCCGGAGTTCTGCGTGATCGACACGCCGCCGACCTTCTCTGCGGTGGTCTATGGCGCCATGCTCTCTGCCGATTACATGTTGGCGCCGATCGAGCTCAAGAAGTTCTCGCTCGACGGGGTGGAGGGCGTGCTGAAAGCCTTTGTGCAGGTGCAGGAACTCAATGAAGGCATTACCTTTCTCGGCTTGTTGCCGTCGCGGTTCGACGCGGTGAAGCAGAGTGAGCGGGACACCTTGCAGCTGGTCGCCGAGTCTTATTCGGCCCTCATCATTCCGCACGCGATCAGAAACCGCGTTGGCTACGAGATGGCCGAAGCCGAAGGCCTGCCCGTGTTCGAGGTCACAACCCGGAGCGGCAAGGAGGCGGCGGCTGAATTTGGCGCATTCTTCGCGTGGTTGAGAACCGCCCTGCAAGAGGAGGCATAAGCAATGGCAGACAAGACATTTTCAAGCACAACGCAAACCCTCGACCGCCTCAGGAAGAGCGGCGACCTCTCTGCCCTGACACGCCGGAAAAAGCCCGCACAGGATGGGCCAAGTGAAATTCCCCTCGCGGACATCCAGCCCGATCCGGACCAGCCGCGGCGGCAGTTCGATCCCGAGAAGCTGCACTCCCTCGCCAACAGCATCAGGGCGCAGGGGGTGTTGCAGGCCATCACCGTCCAGCCCGCAGGTGAGGATGGCACACACCGGCTCATCATGGGCGAGAGACGGTTTCGGGCAGCAAAGCTCGCGGGGCTTGATCGGATCCCCGCCGTTGTGAAGGAGCTGAGCAATACCTTGCGGATGGCCCAGCTCACGGAGAATGTGCAGCGCGCCGACCTCACGACACTGGAGATCGCTGAGGCAGTTGCGGCAATGCGTGCTGCAGGGCAGTCCCGCCGCGACGTGGCGCAGGCGCTTGGCTGGAGCGAGGGTGAAGTTTCCCGCTTCGGTGCAGTGATGAGCATGCCGGAGGAGTTGCGGGATGCTGCGGCACAAAATGCGCCGATCCGCGCGATCGCAGATCTGAACACCTTGTGGAAGAAGGATCCGCAGGCCGTGCACGCCTTTCTTGGGCGGACTGATGTGGCTGATATTTCCCGTTTCACGGTCGATGCGCTGCGCACCGAGATCGAGGCCGGGCTGCGCAAGCAGGATGAGGCGCCGAGGGATCCGGACGCTTTGAACCTCGCGCCATCGCCCAAGGTCGCAGAGTTGCACAGCCCATCCAGTGGCGCAGAAGAAGAAGCAGGACGCGCGAATATTCTTCCGGAAACGTCCCCTGACAGCAGGGCGGGTGCCCTGACGCTTTTTGTGCGGCACGGGCATGCCACCGGTCAGGTGCTCTTAGATCGCCCTGCGTCCAACCCAAAGTCACTGTTCGTCAGCTTCGACGATGGAAAACGCATCGAGGAAGTCGCCCTGTGCGAGCTTGCGCTGGTTGAAGCGCGGCCGCGTTAGCAGACAGGATACCCCACCCGCCGAGGGTCGTGCCATTGCGGATCATCAGTGTCGATGGTGTCGAAACGGCGGGCGCCCTTCTGGCGGTCTACCACGGTGTCCGGCCAGAGCGACAGCCTGAGTGGCGGGGGAGGCTGCGCAATCCCCGCCCGTTTCTCAGGGACCTGGGCTGCATCTTCAAACCCCACCACAGGTCATCCAGCCAAAAGGACCGCTGATATGTCTCTTGTTCCGCCCTCCCTTCGAGCGGTTTGGCAGTCTGCCGAGCTGCTGATTGCATTCCACAAGAACCGGAACCAGACGAAGCGGGACACACCGTTTTTCTGGCGCCCGGCGCAGGCATTCGCCCGGCTTCGGGCAAAGCCGGAAGATCAGGAGGCCGTTGTCGTTCTGCGGGCCGCTGGTGACAGCGAGGATGTGCAGATCAAGATGCACCCCGACAAGATCGTGATCCGCCGCGACCGGCCCCTCGGCTGGTCTGGCGTCATTCTGGAGGATGAGCAGATCAGGATCATGCTCGATGACAGCGTGATCCGCGTAGATCCGGATGGCAGCGTGGTCGTGGAACGGGATGCCGAAAAAACCCATCTTGAGGGCACTGGCGCGATCTTCCGGTTCACGCCAGAGGTGGAAATCCATGTCTCTGCCGATGGCGAGCGCATGTCGCGTCACACCGAGCATCAGTTCGACGCCTTCACGCCCGATGGGATTGTGTCGCGGCGCAAGTGACAGGCAGGCATGGCGCGCTGCTCGCGTATGAGCCGACAGTCCGTCGACCTGTTCGGCGGGGGCGGAGGTTCGGAAATGCAAAAGTTGCCTATGATGCCCCCTTCACGGCCCTCTACGGGATACTCTGACCGCCGTTTATGCGGCTCTCACATCTCACGAGGAAACTCGGGCAGAGGCGGGTTGCGGGCTAGCTTTGGAGTCCAGAGGCGGAGATGCCAGAGGGCACCCCCGCCTCTGGACGTGCGCTGCTCGCGCGCAGGCCGCCGGGCGGCGAATGTGGTCCCGGACCACATTTTGGGTTGGGGAGGAGACGAATGCAGGATAGGCTAAGCGCCAGCAATGTAATACATATTCAATGACACCGATGCAGAAGTCCTCTCTCATTCAAACCCGCGTTCCGCCCGATCTTCGCACCAATCTCGAAGCCGTGGCAGAGGAAGCGGGGCTGACCGTCTCGGGGCTTCTGCGGTTGCTGATCGAAAATGTGACAGAGGATGCAGACACCCCGTCAGCGCCCCCGCGGCTTGCCTCAAAGGCACGGCGTGAAGGCAAGGTGACGGTCCGTCTGGCCGAGGATCTGCGCGCCAAACTCGAGACGGAGGCCAAGGGGCAGGGCGTCGCGGTGTCGACCTGGGCCGCCACGCTTCTGGCCGCGCGGCTGCGGCAGGCGCCGCAGGCGGTGGGCCGC
>NZ_AWWI01000040.1 GCF_002760615.1 Puniceibacterium antarcticum
CCGCCGCCACGGCCACAGGTGCCACGCGCGGGGGGGCGGTGATCGGCGGTTCCGGCTTCAGCGCCACGCCGCGCGGCGTGTGCGACACGATCAGCGGCTCGGGACGGCGCCCGCGCCCCTTGGTCAGCGGCATTTCCTCGGCAATGCGCACCTCGGGTGAGGCGCGCAGGCGCGACTTGATCACATCGGCGATCTTTGCACGGATACGATCGTCGCCCGGCTCTTCCTGCAGCTCAGGCGACTCGACCTCGGCCAGCTCGGGTTCGGGCACCGGATCATTGCGCTTGATCAGCTGCGGCATGCGCGACAGAAAGCTCGGCTTTTCCACAACCGGCTCCATCACATCCTCGTCCTGCGTGTAATCGTCGTGCATGTACATGTCCGGGCCTCGGCGGCGTACCGAGGGTGTGGGCACATACTGCGGCACATCATCCTGTGCGGCGGCCCAGGCGACGGTGTCGGCCTCTTCCTCGCGGCGGCGGATCCGGCGTTCCACATGCGCCATCTGCATGGCCTGCGCCCCCTGCACCGCCCCGCTGGCACTCCGGCCCAGCAGCGTCAGCAGATTGGCATAGGCCATCACCAGGCTCATCGCAAGGAAACGAGTGATGCCGCGCAGCTCGGGCATGGTAAAGCCCATGACAAAGGCGCCCATCGCCACAATCACCCCACCCAGTACCAGCATCAGCAGCTTGAGCCCGAGGCTCGCCCCCACCGGCAGGACGTTCAGCATCGTGCCCATCATCATGTCGCCGAACATGCCGCCCAGACCAAAATTATGGCTCCACTCGGCGCCCACCGGCTGACCGGCGGCATAGACCGAACAGATCGCAACCCAGATCGGCGCAAAGATCAGACAGGACACAGCGCGCTCTTCGCCCCGGTGGCTGACCATGCGCACCCCCCAGGCCAGCAGAGTCAGCGCCAGCGCCCAGCTGCCCCAGCCCACGATCATGAACAGCGGCGCGGCGATTGATGCCCCGATCCGCCCCATCGCGTTCTGCACGGGTGCATCCGTTGCGGACATGAAACTGGGGTCATCGGGCGTGTAGGACGTGATCATCGCCGCCGCCATGATCCCCAGCACCACGAGCAGAAGGCCCACAAGTTCCTTACCGCGCTTTTCAATCGCGGCCTGCATATCGCTGTCGAAAAGGGGGTCGCGCCCGCGTGCATGATACGCCATGTTCTGCTTTGCCTCTTTTTTTGGTTTTTTTACTCTTGTTGCGGCACTAGTCGCCATACAGACAATCCCGAAGCCGCCCGAGCCCGTCCTTCAAATCTTCCAGCGGCGCCACCATCGCAACGCGGATGAATCCCGCGCCGGGGTTGCCGTCCTGTGTATCGCGCGACAGATAGGCGCCGGGCAGAACCCGCACGCCGGTTTCCTGCCACAGCTTCAGCGCTGCCGCCTCGCCATCCTCGACCGGCAGCCACAGGAAAAATCCGCCCTGTGGCGGCAGATAGCCCGGCACATTGCCGAACATCCGGTCCGCCACGGCGAACTTTTCCTGATACAGACGCCGGTTCTCGATCACATGCGCCTCGTCCGCCCAGACCTTTTCGGCCACGCGCTGCAGCGGCAGCGGCAGCGGCGCCCCGGAATAGGCCCGCAGCTGACGCAGGCGCGCAATGCTTTCCGCGCCGCCCGCCACAAAACCAGACCGCAATCCCGGCAGGTTCGACCGCTTTGACAGCGAATGAAAGATCACCACACGTTCAGGGTCCGCCCCCATGTCGCGCGCCACCTGCAACGCGCCCACAGGCGGCGTGTCACGGTAGATCTCGCAGTAACACTCATCGGCCAGGATCTGGAAATCGTACTTTTCGCCCAGCGCGATCAGCGCTTCCCAATAGGCGCGGTCAGCCACCGCCCCCTGCGGATTCGCAGGCGAGCAGATATAGGCCAGCGCGGTGCGCTCCAGCACATCGGCGGGCAGGCCCGCATAATCCGGCAGGTGCCCGGTTTCAGCCGTGGCAGGAACGAACACCGGCTCGGCCCCCACCGAAATCGCCGCCACCATGTAGACCTGATAAAACGGATTCGGGGTCAGAACCACGGGCTGCTTGCCATGCTTGGTCTCAGGGCACAACGCCATCGCGGCATTGTACAGCCCCTCGCGCGTGCCATTCACCGGCATCACATCCGTGTCCGGGTTCACCGTGACGCCGTAACGCTGCTCGATCCAGGCCGCAATGGCGGCGCGCAACTCGGGCGTGCCCTCGTTCGGGGGATACTTGCCAAACTCATGGGCGTGTTCGGCGATGATGCCGCTCACCCAGTCGGGAAAGGCGTGCTTAGGCTCGCCAATGGTCATATGCGCAACGGGGCCGCCCGGGGCATGGGCGTCCAAAAGGCTCCGCAGGCGCGGAAACGCATAGGCCGGAAGGTTCGAGAACCGCTCGGGAAACATATTCAACTGCCTCTGAACGCGGGATCATGGGTGCCCCGCTTTGCGACAGGATACGGAATGCAGCGGCCTTCGTCCAGAAAAAGCCGGGGGTTATCCCGGCCTGTGGCAGGAAAATCGCATCCCTCTGGCATAGCGGGACAACTTGACGCCCGCCGCACGCGTGTGCAGCACCCCCTCTCCCCTCCCCTGCCGTGCAGGATTCGCAAAATCGCCCCCTTGCGCGCCGCGACCCCCCGGCAGGATCTCGTGCAATTCACGTCAAAGATAAATGAAATCAAAGGCCTTGAACCGCGTGCAAGATATGCCTTGCAATCTTGCCACAATATAATAAGTCAGCCTTATAATATTGTACCCTTAGTGAAAAATCCCCATGCCCCGCGCCATCGACCCCGACACCCTCGGCTTTGTGATCAACGATCTGGCCCGCCTGATGCGCGCCACCTTCGAGGAAGAGATCGAAGCCGCCGCCATCCACATCACCCCGTCAGAGGCGCGCGTACTCGCCCATATGTCGCGCTGTGACGCGCTGCAGCAGACCCGGCTCGCCTGCCTCCTTGGCCTGTCCCCGATGAGCCTGAGCACCTTTATCGACAAACTCGAAGCCCTCGGCCTTGTCGAACGCGCCCCAGACCCCGAGGACCGCCGCGCCAAACTGGTCAGCCTGACCGACGCCGCCACCCCCGTCCTCGCCGAAATCGCACAGGCTGGCGTGCGTGCGCGCAGCCGCGCCACCCGTGGGCTGGACGCCGCGACGCTGGATCAGTTTCGCAAGACCGCCCGCCAGATCCGCGACACCCTGGATGCAGACCGCCGCGCCCGCGCCGGGACCGACAGAAAGCACAGCACATGACCGCCCCCGCCTCCTCCACCACACCGCTGATGTCCGAACGCCGCGTCAGCCTGATCGGCGCGCTGCTGGTCGCCATCGGCCCGGTCTCCATGGCGATCTACACCCCCGCCATGACCGAACTGGTGCAGGCCTTCGGGGTCAGCCCGTCCTCGGTCAAGATGACCCTGACGCTCTATTTCGGCGGCTTCGCCCTGGCTCAGCTGGTCGCAGGCCCGCTGTCCGACGCACTCGGACGCCGCCCGATCATCATCGCCTTCATGGGCATCTACTGCGCCGCCAGCCTGCTGGCCCTCGTGGCGCCCGACATCGAAACCCTGATGACCGCCCGCTTCCTGCAGGGCGTCGGCGCCTCTGCCGGCGTCGCCATCTCCCGCGCCCTGGTCCGTGACCTCTTCAAGGGCGAGGAATCCAGCCGTATCATGAACCTGATCGGCATCATCCTCGCGCTCGGCCCGGCACTGGCGCCCAGCATCGGCGGCGCGCTTCTGGGCCTGTTCGGCTGGCGTTCGACCTTCGTTGTGATGCTTGCCATGGGTCTCGGGATCATTTCGGTTGCGATCTTCGCCCTGCGCGAAACCGTCACCCCCGACCGCAGCCGCCTCAACATCCGCAAGCTTGCCGGAACCTATGTCATGCTGCTCGGGCACCGGCATTTCATGGCAACGGCGCTGGTCATGTCCGGCGCCCTCGGCGCGCTCTACGCACAGGCGACCTTCCTGCCCTTCATCCTGATGGACCGGGTCGGCCTGAGCCCGGCGCAGTTCGGCCTCGGCATGCTCATGCAATCGGGCTTCTTCTTCGCAAGCTCGCTTGCGGTGCGCTATCTGATGGCCCGCACCTCGGCCTACAACCTCGTGGCCCCTGGCCTCGGCTTCATCCTGCTCGGCAGCCTCGGCACCCTGTCCCTCACCCTCGGCGCGCTCAGCTTCCTGCATGTGATGATCCCCGTTGCGATCTACGCCGTGGGCATCGCCTTCATCATGCCCGCCATGTCCACCGCCGCCCTGGCGCCATTCGGGCGCGAGGCCGGCGCCGCCGCCTCGATGCTGGGCTTTTTGCAGATGGGCTCAGGCCTGCTGATTGGCTCGCTCGGCGCATTGATGGGCGACACGGTGCAGGCCATGGCCTTGCTGATCCCGCTGATGGGGCTCACCGCCTGCATCGCCTACCTGGTCTACCGCAGCCACCCGCATCTGGCAGAACCGGAACCCCGCGCCGTCATGCCCGCCCCCCGCGGCTGACCCCCGGCGTCATCTGCCCAAAAATATCCCGGGGGAGTCGCCCGTAAGGGCGACGGGGGCAGCGCCCCCTCCCCCGCTCACAATCAGCGCAGCGCCGCTTCGACCGACAGCGCCAGCCGCAACAATTGCGCCTCGCCCCCGACCTGCCCCAACAGCTGCAGACCGCAGCTCGGCACGCCCGTGGGCAGGGTCATCGCCGCGCCGCCCATCAGGTTGCCCACCCGGGTGTTGCGCAGGGTCAGCAGGTTCTCGGTCACGTAATACTCGCCCTGCTCCATCAGCCGGTCGACCTTGGGCGGCAGGTTGGGCGCGGTCGGGCACAGAACCGCGTCATATCCCGCCATATGCCCAGCCCAGACCGCGCGCGCCGCATCCAGCCGTTGCCAGGCCGCCACGTAATCCGCGCCAGAAAAGGCGCGCCCCCCCTCAAACCGCTCGCGGATCGGCGCAAACATCCGCTCGGGATGCGCCTCGATCACATCGCGCCAGGTGCCCCAGGCCTCCGCAGTATAAAGCACCGGCGCATCGCCCATCGGCCCCACAATCTCGGGCGCCTCCACCGGCTCGATCACCGCCCCCGCCGCGCGCAACCGCTCCAAAGCGCCTTCATAGGCCGCCGCAGGCCCCTCGCGCAGATCCTCCATCACGATGGTCTGCAGCGCCCCGAACCGCCGTCCGCGCAGATCGGGCACACCACCCGTATCCATCGCACCAATGCCCAGCAGCGCCGCAAGCATCTGCGCCGAATCCTCAACCGTCCGGGTCAGCGGCCCCACCGTGTCGAACTTGGCCGCCAGCGGCACGACACCGCTCAGCGACAACAGCCCCGATGTGGTCTTCAGCCCCACAAGGTCGTTCCACCCCGCTGGAATCCGCACCGACCCGCCGGTGTCCGATCCCACAGCCGCCGCCGCCAGACCAAACGCCACAGACGCCGCAGCGCCCGAGGACGATCCCCCCGACACCGCCTCAGGATCATTCACACAAGGCGCGGATGCCGTGACCGGGTTCAGCCCCAGCCCCGAAAACGCCAGCTCTGACATATGCGTCTTGCCCAGACACACCAGCCCCATGGCCGACGCCGTGCGCAACACGTCGGCATCCCGCTCCGGCACCCGGCCTTTCAACAACGCCGACCCCGCCTCGGTCGCAACACCTGCCGTGTCGAACAGATCCTTCCAGCTGACCGGCACCCCGTCCAGCAGCGACAACCGCCGCCCCACCTTGGCGCGCAGACCAGCGGCCCGCGCCTCGGCCAAGGCCCGCTCGGGCGTCACCCGCGCATAAATCCGGTCCCTGTCGGGATGCGCCGCAATCGCGTCCAGAAACACCTGCGCCAGCGCCTCGGGGTCAATCTCGCCCCGCCCGATGCCGCGCCCCAGATCCGATGCGCTCCAAGACGTCCAACCCATCATGCCGTCACTCCTGATTTCCGTGTTTCACCTGACGGTAGCGGCAGTGCGGCGCATGGACAATCCCGCCCGCACGGCCATATTGCAGGGCATGAGCACAGACATGACATATCACAGCGACATCCTTGTCATCGGGGGCGGCCTCAACGGCGCCTGCATGGCGCTCGCTGCCGCACAGACCGGCCTCAGCGTCACCGTGATCGACACACTGGCAGGCGGCGTTCAGTCCGATCCGGCCTTTGATGGGCGCTCCTACGCCCTTGCCCTCACCTCGCAGCGGATGCTGGCCGCCCTCGGGCTCTGGACCGCGCTCGAACACCACGCCCAGCCGATGTTGCAGATCAAGGTCAGCGACAGCCGCGTCGGCGACAGTGCCGCATTCCTCGGGCTGTCGTTCGACGCCGCCGAAATGGGCGACGGCCCCATGGGCTACATGGTCGAAGACCGCCACCTGCGCGCGTCCCTGCTGAGCGCACTGACCGAAACCGACGGCATCACCCACCGCACCGGCGCAACCGTGGTGGCCCAGAACGCCGATGCCACCGGCGCCTCCGTCACCCTCAGCGATGGAGAGATCCTGCGCGCCCGCCTGCTGATCGGCGCCGATGGCCGCCAAAGCGGCACGGCAACCCGCGCCGGCATACGCCGCACCGGCTGGACTTATCGCCAGAACGCCCTCGTCTGCGCCATCGCCCATGAAAAGCCGCACCATGGCATTGCCCACCAGCTGTTTCTGCCCCCCGGTCCGCTGGCGATCCTGCCGCTCACCGAAAACCGCAGCTCGATCGTCTGGACCGAAACCGCCGACATGGCCCGGCGCATCACCGCCCTGTCGGACGAGGATTACCTCAAGGTCCTGCGCCCCCGCTTCGGCGACTTTCTGGGACAGATCAGCCTTGCGGGCGCGCGCTACACCTATCCGCTGGGCCTGACGCTGGCCAATGCGCTGACCGCGCCGCGTCTGGTGCTGGTCGGCGACGCCGCCCACGGCATGCACCCCATCGCGGGTCAGGGCCTGAACGCCGGGCTGCGTGACATCGCGGCGCTGGCGCATGTGATCACACATGCCATCCAGCGCGGCGAGGATTTCGCCAGCCCGCAGGTGCTGGACCGCTACGCCGAATGGCGCCGGTTCGACACGGCCACGCTGGCGCTGGCGACGGATGTGTTCAACAGACTGTTTTCCAATGACAATCCCATTCTGCGCGGATTGCGCGATCTGGGGATGAAGATGGTCAATGCCGCCCCCGACCTGCGCCGCGGCTTCATGCGCGAGGCAGCAGGACTGTCGGGCGACCTGCCCGACCTCATGCGCCGCTAGGCTGCGGGGTCCCGCAGTTGCGATCCCCGGCTTTCCAATCACCGGGCGGTTCTTCTTGGATGCGCCGATCAAAGGGGGCGCTGCCCCCGTCGCCCATACGGGCGACTCCCCCGGGATATTTTGGGGCAGATGAAACAGGGGCTTCTGCCCCCCTGCAGCCTCTTGATCCGTCACAGCAGCTTGTCACATCTGCAAAGCTCACCGAGGCAGCGGGCCGCACGGCCCGCTGTCGAGAGGTCTGTGCGCGCGGCAGGCGCGCGCCGCAGGATCCATTAGGGCGTCCCGCCTTTCACCTGAAGCACCTCATCGCTTTTCGCGTTACAGGCGCAGCCGACATGCCACGAACAGGTGATGAAAGATTAAGGCGGCACGCTTTAGAGCCGCATCACTTGATGCGCTGACCGTTCGCCAGGATCTGGCCGTTGCTCTTGACCTCGATCTTCGACTTCAGGCTGTCCTCACCACTGCCGGGAACCGAGAACATGCTCATCATCATACGCGCGCCCATGGCGTCCTGCTGCGCCACAACGCCCATCGCGATCAACCGGTCGATCAGCGCATTGGCGCCCTGCAGGGTCAGATCCAGCGTTCCCTCGGGCGCAGGCATGCCGTCAAAGGTCACAAGGTCGCTGTTGTCAAAGCTGAAATCGCCGCTGCCCTTCAGCTGAGCGCCAACTGCATCCACCGTCAGATCGTTCAGCGTCAGCGTGTTCAGCTCTCCCGGCACACCGTCGGTCTGCTCGCGCAGGGCAATGGCGTCGGGGTCGAACAGATCCACGAATGGCGTCACCGTGCCGGTCAGATCGACAGACACCGTCGCCGGATCGCGCGGCAGCGTCTTGGCCGGATCAAACAGATTCCACAGCATGTCCGACATGGTGAAGTCGCCGAAGGTCAAACCAAAGGCCATATCCTGCGGTTCGTCTGCAGCTGCCACCGGGATGGTCATGTTAAAGCTGCTCTCGGCCATGTTCACCGCCAGCGGAAAGGGCAGGTCCGGCGTGGTCATGCCGAGCGCCAGATCCTCCGTGCTGCCCTCATAGCTGACCGCATCACCCGACAGGGAAACGCGCAGCTGCGATTCGCCATTGCTCGACTCACCGGTGGTGGTCTTGCCCGCCTCGGTCGCAGAGAACTGCATCGATCCACCGGCAATCGCGATCGTGCCTTCACCTTCCAGCCCCTCGGCAAACATCGCCGCCGGATCTTCGCTGTTCAGATCCAGCGGCAGCGACGTCGTCCCCTCAGACGTCAGATCGTCCATGCGCCCCGAAAACACGCCGCTGCTGGCGGCATCCGGTGTGTTGAAGGCCAAATCATAGGTGACCTCGGCCACGCTCAGCTCTTGTGCAATCTCGCGCATCTCGCCAAGGGCGACGCTCGACTTGCCCTCTACCGTGTTCATCGCGATGTCGAACCGGGCCTCATCACGCCCGACCGGAGCGCCGTCCACCACCAGTTCCGACAGCACAAAGCCCATCACATCAGCGGAATACTCATAAACCATGTCCTCGGGCGTGCCCGACACGATCATCTCCAGTCCGGTTTGCGTGGTGTCCACCACCATATCGACCGGCTCGGACTCTGCCGGGGTCAGGGCCATCGTGATCGGCATTTTCGCAGGAAAGGTCACAGAGACCGATCCGTCGCCAAGATCGCTCAGCACGATCTGATCCGCGGCAAAACGTATGTTGCCCTCTCCTTCGGGCAGATCCATGCTCAGCAGGACATCACTGACGGTCAGCGTCTCGTCCTGAGTGGTCTCATCTGCCGAAACGTCAAAACCGGTGCTGCCCAGATAGGCCGCAAGATCGTCCCAGACCTGCTGGGGCGTCACATCGGCGCAGGCAGGCGCGGCCATAAGAAGTGCGGCAAAGGCACTGCTGCCCAAAAGCTGTGTGGTGCGGTTCATCAAAGGACCCTCTCCGTTCGCAAATCAATCCCCGCAACGTCGGCCACGGGTCATCCCCGGTCAAGGGGCTGGACCCTGACATAAGCTGCCTTTACCAAAGTTGCGAGACGGCAAGAGGAGCAGCCCATGGATATGACAGGTAAAACCGTGATGATCACCGGCGCAAGCCGCGGAATCGGCGCCGAAACTGCGCGGATTTTCGCCGCCGCCGGGGCCAATATCGCGCTGGTGGCGCGCAGTGCCGACGCCATCGCCGAGATCGCGGGCGAAATCGGGCCAAAGGCCGTCGCCATTCCCTGCGACATCTCGCGCTACTGGGAATTGGCGAAAGCGGTCGAAAATTGCCAGACGGCCTTTGGCCGGCTCGACGTACTGATCAACAATGCCGGGGTGATCGACCCCATCGCGCACCTGACCGCCGCCGAACCCGACGCCTGGGATCAGGCCATCGACATCAACCTCAAGGGCGTCTTTCACGGCATGCGCGCCGCAGTCCCGCTGATGAAGGCCGGTGGCGGTGGCACAGTTCTGACCATCAGCTCCGGTGCCGCCCATAGCCCGATCGAGGCCTGGTCGGCCTATTGCGCCTCAAAGGCGGCGGTGAACATGCTGACCCGCTGTCTGGACAAGGAAGAGCGTGAAAATGGTATCCGCGCCATCGGCCTCTCCCCCGGCACCGTCGCCACCCAGATGCAGCGCGAAATCAAGGCATCTGGCATCAACCCGGTCAGTCAACTTGACTGGGATGTGCACATCCCCGCCGACTGGCCAGCGCGCGCTTTGCTCTGGATGTGTTCCGACGCCGCCAACGACTGGCTGGGGGATGAGATTTCCCTGCGTGACGAGGATATCCGCCGCACGGTCGGCCTCATATGATCAACCTCGCACAGGACGGCGGGCTCTGGACGGTCACGATCAACCGTCCGGACAAGGCCAATTCGCTGACACCAGAGATGTTGGAGGAGCTGTGCCGCATCGTCGAATCCGCGCGCGAGGCGCGTGCCCTGATCCTGACCGGTGCGGGCAAGGTGTTCAGCGCCGGCGCTGATCTGGATGCGGCGCGGGCTGGCCTTGCCGTCTCACCCCTCTGGGAACGTCTTTCCGGGGCGCTGCTGCGGCTGAACGGGCTGACCATCGCCGCGCTGAACGGCACCGCCGCTGGTGGCGCGCTTGGCATGGTGCTCGCCTGCGATCTGCGCATCGCCGTGCCCTCGGCAAAAATCTTCTATCCGGTGATGAAACTCGGCTTTTTGCCACAGCCCTCAGACCCCGCGCGCCTGACCACACTGGTCGGGCCGTCCCGGGCCAAGCTGATCCTGATGGCAGGTCAAAAGATCCCGGCCGAAGAGGCGCTGATATGGGGCCTGATCGACCGCATCACCCCACCGGAAACGCTCCTGACCGAGGCTGCGACCCTCGCCGCCGACACGATGGGCGCGACCACGGACCATGCGGCGGCGATCAAGGCGCTGATCCGCTAGGCCGTATCCCAGCCATACGCTTTCCATACGCACTCCATACGGGTTCCATATGCCCCTTTTCGGGCAATCCGCCCCGTTTCCCCGCCCCCCTCAGGGCCGGGGAACATCGTCCCAGCGGTCATCCAGAATCCGCGCCTTGTCACCTTCGGGGTCGTCATACTGACGGTGACGCAGGGTCCAGACAAAGCATCCCAGCCCCAAAAGGCCCAGCGTCACCGACACCGGAATCAGAAAAACCAGCACGTTCATGATGTGGACCTCATCGCATTGGCAGAGACGGTCAGCGACGAAACCGACATGGCAATTGCCGCAATCAGGGGCGATGCAAACCCCGCCATCGCCAGCGGCACCGACACCACGTTATAGGCCAGCGCAAGGCCCATGTTCTGTCCCATCCGGCTGCGTGCCTTGCGCGATTGCGCCAGTGCGGCGCGGATCGGCATCAGGCTGTCCGCCAGTAAAACCACATCCGCCAGCGTGCGCGCCGCATCCAATGCGGACGCCGGGGCAAGCGAGGCATGCGCCACCGCCAGCGCCCCAGTGTCGTTCAATCCGTCGCCGACCATCAGCACCTTATGCCCCTGATCGGCCCGCGCCTGCAGCCAGGCCGCCTTGCCCTCAGGTGTCACACGCGCCTGCGCCTCGCTCAGATTCAGCGCCTTGGCGATCCGCGCCACAGCGGCAGGCGCATCACCCGAAAGCAGCGCAACGCTGATGCCATCGGCCCGCAAGGCGGCAATGCAGGCCGCCGCATCCGGGCGCAGATTTTCGGCAAAGGTAAAGACCACTGGCGCCTTGCCCCCCTGCTGCAACCACACTTCGGACGCCTCCGGTGATGCCTCTTGCGGGGCAACCCACTCGGGCCGACCCAGCCGCAACACCTCGCCATTGCAGCGCGCAGAAACGCCGCTGCCCGCCGTTTCCACCGCATCCTGCACCACAACAGGGGTCAGCCCATGCGCCACAGCTGCCGCACAGATCGCCCGTGACAGCGGATGCGACGATCCCTTGGCCAGACCTGCCGCCAGCGCAAGCGCCTGATCCGACGGTCTATTTTCCAACACCGGCACACCGGTGGTCAGCGTGCCGGTCTTGTCGAACACCACCTCGTCAATCTCGGACAGGCGTTCCAGCGCGGTGCGCGACTTCACCAGCAGCCCCATACGGAACAGCCGTGCGGTCGTCACCGTGGACACCGCCGGCACGGCCAGGCCCAGCGCGCAGGGGCATGTGATCACAAGAACAGAAATGGCCACCTCAAGCGCGCGGCCCACCTCGCCCGTAGCCCACCACCAGCCGATAAAGGCGGCAAGCCCCAGCACGTGAACCGCAGGCGCATAGATCCGCGCCGCACGATCCGCAAGGCCCGCATAACGCGACTTCTGCATCTCGGCCTGCGCAATCAGATCAGCCAGCCGGCCCAGCGTCGTATCCGTCCCCGCCCGGGTGCAGCGCACCAGCAGCGGCGCGGTCAGGTTCATCTCGCCTGCCGCCACCAGCTCTCCGACGTTGCGCAGATCGGGGGCGGTCTCACCGGTCAGGGCGGCGCAATCCAGCTCGGTCCGCCCCTCAAGGATGATCCCGTCCGCCGGGACGCGGCTGCCCGGGGTGACGCGGATCACATCGCCGGGCACCAGCGCATCCGCCCGCACCACATGGTCCAGATCGCCCCGCACCAGCACCGCCTGCGGCGAGGCAAGCGCCGCCAGATCCGCCGCCGCCGATTTCGCCGCATGTCGCCCCAGGTGGTCCAAATAGCGACCCACCAGCAGGAAAAAGGTCAGCGCCAGCGCCGCATCGAACCAGCTGGCACGTTCTGACAGGCCCAAGGCCCCGGCCAGCGACACCGCCGCCGACAGCCCGATGGCCAGCGCAATCGGCACATCCATGTTCAGCCGCCCGACGGACAGCGCCCGAAACGCCGAGGCGAAAAATGGTCGCGCCGCAAACACCACCGCTGGCAAGGCAATCGCCGCCGAAATCAAGTGAAACACCTCCCGCGTCGCATCCGCCGCCCCCGACCACACCGCCACCGACAGCAGCATGACATTCATCATGGCAAAGCCCGCAACGCCGATCCGAATAAGCAGATCCTGCCCCACCGCGCTCTGCCCCGCCAGCGGGCCGGTGTCCAGCATCTGCGCACGATGTCCCAGCCGCGCCAGCGCGTCGATCAGCGTATCCGCGTCCACATCTGGCAGGGCCGAGACATAGGCGCGTTTCTGGGTCAGGTTCACCCGCACATCCTTGACCCCGTGCAACGCGCCCAGGCCATCCTCAACCGAGGCGATGCAGACCGCACAGTGGATATCGGGCAGGTGCAGGGTGATATCGCTCGCCACCGGCACGCTGTCCCGCGCATCGGGCGCCGCCAGACATCCCGGGCAGGCCATGGTCATTTGGCGACACTCACGATCAGATGCTGCTCAAACAGGGTGCCGTCAGTCGCGTGGCCCAGCACATCGACCCGCCACAGGCCCGGCGCCAGATCCAGCGCAGCACTTTGCGCAGTGTCGAAATGCGGCGAAATATCCTCGGCCGATTCCGTCGGGCGACCGACGGTCACGGTCAGATCCTCTGGACGTTGCAGCTGGCCCGCACGATCGGTGATCGTCACGTGCAGATGCCCGTCGCGATACTCGGCTGAAGCGCGCCACCCCAGCGCCTCTTGCGCGTTGCGACGGGCATCGAAGGACTGGCTCGCCACATAGCTGTTGGGCACTTCGAGGCCCGGGAAGGTGCGCACCGCATTATAGGCAAGGGTCAGGTTGACCGCGATGATGATGCCAAAGCCGCCAACGAACATCGCCAGCACATGCCACCCTGTCAGCGGGCGGCCTTCAGTCAGTCCGGTCATTCGTCATCCTTTCCGGTAAAGTTGGTGTCCACCGCCGCGCGTTCGCCCGTTTCCTGGTCCGTGACCCAAAGCCGCAGATCACTGCGCGCATGTGTTGCAAGGTGCGATCCTGCCGGTGCGTCCACATAGACACGCGCCTGTCCCTGACTGTCGGCCGGAATGGCTATCTTGTCGCTGGTGCTGCCTTCGACCGTGATGATCAGATCGGCGTGGTCCAGCGACACATGAAAGATCTGCTCTGTGCCCTGCTTGTTGCGCACGCGCACATCATAGGCGTTGCGGATCGTGCCATCGGCCAGCACCACATGGGTGGGGTTGCGGATCGGCGCGACGGTCATCTCGACATCAGGGCGCAGGAAAAGCGCAAAGATCAGCGCGATGCCTATGCCCGACCAGAGGCCCGCATAGATCAGATTACGGGCCCGCAGAACATGCCGCCAAACCGATTTCGGTTGATCTCCGGCAGCTTCTTTAGGGGCGTCCGACAGGGCGATATAGTCGATCAACCCGCGTGGCTGGCCGGTCTTTTCCATCACCTCGTCACAGGCGTCGATGCACAGGGCACAGGTGATGCAGGCCATCTGCTGCCCGTCGCGGATGTCGATGCCCATCGGGCAGACGTTGACGCAGGCGTTGCAATCAATGCAGTCGCCCTTGTGCTCGGTCAGTACCGGCGCGCTCGGCATTGCAGGCCGACCCGGCATCGGAATCACCGGTGAACGCGGTCCGATCTGCGGCCCGGCCGCCCGGATCGACGCCTCTGCCGCCTCAGCAGCAGCCCGGCGGCGCAGGCCCTTGCCACGCGGCTCTCCGCGCCAGTCGCGATAGGCGACGGTTAGCGTGTCCTCGTCCATCATCGCGGCCTGAATACGCGGCCAGGGGCACATATAGATGCAGACCTGTTCGCGCATGAACCCGCCAAAGACAAAGGTCGTCGCGGTCAGGATGGCAATGGTCATATAGGCGACTGGGGGCGCGCTGAAACTCGCAAGATCCCGCAGCAGGGTCGGCGCGTCGGTGAAATAGAACACCCAAGCCCCGCCAGTCAGCAGGCCAATGATCAGCCAGACCACCCATTTGCTGATCCGCAGCCGCCATTTATGCAGGCTCCACGGCGCCTCATGCAGACGGACACGGGCGTTGCGGTCCCCCTCGATCCAGCGTTCGACCAGGATGAAAAGATCGGTCCAGACCGTCTGCGGGCAGGCATAGCCGCACCAGACCCGGCCCAGGGCAGCAGTGAACAGGAACAGCGCAAGGCCGGCCATGACCAGCATCCCGGCGACGAAATAGAATTCGTGTGGCCAGATTTCGATCATGAAGAAATAAAAGCGGCGGTTGGCCAGATCGATCAGAACCGCCTGATCCGGCATGTCCGGTCCCCGTTCCCAGCGCAGCCAGGGCGTCAGGTAATAGATGCCCAGCGTCACCAGCATCAGCGCCCATTTCAGGCGGCGGAAATAGCCGGACACCCGCCGCGGAAAGATCGGCAGACGGGCGGCATACAACGATTGAGTCGGGTTGGTCATGGTGCGATTCCCATAGAGTTCTGCTGCCTTGTGCCCCATGCAGCGCCGACCGCCATTGACCTTGGTCAAAGCGGCCGGAATTTCAGTGGTGGTTCGGGACTGGACAGCGTGCGTCTTACGCCGCCTTAGAGTTTCGGGAAAGCGGCAAACCGCCCACCGGCCAGCCTCTTTCCTCTGTCGCGCTCTCGGTGGGGGCTTACTCCTCCGTGGTCGCCTCGCCACCGCCCAGCTGGTGCACATAAGCCGCCAGCGCGCGTACTTCTGCCTCGTCCAGCCGCAGGCCCCAGGCGGGCATGACACCGAAACGGGCCTTGCTGATCGTCGTGGTCAGCGTGGCCGTATCGCTGCCATAAAGCCAGATCGCATCCGTCAGGTTGGGCGCACCCATGTCACGGTTGCCCTTGGCATCTTCGCCATGGCAAGCGACACAATTGGCGGAAAACATCTCTCCTCCTGCGCCGGCCAGCGGATCGGCCCCGCTGGACAAGGACTGTACATGCGCCACCAGCGTGTCGATCTCCGGTCGGGTCAGGATCTCGCCAAAAGCGGGCATCTGGCTGTATCGGGCATCGGGATCGTCTTCGTTGCGAATGCCGTGGCGGATCGTGTAGGCAACCTGTTCGATCTGCCCACCCCAAAGCCAGTCATCATCCAGCAGGTTGGGATAGCCCTTGGCCCCCGCGGCCCCTGCGCCATGACACTGCGCGCAGTTGTTGGCGAACAGAGATCCCCCGGCCTGAACCGCAAAGCGGTGCAACGGTTCATTCGCGGCCAGCGTGTTGAGGTCGGTCGCCTCAAGCTCAGCGCGCAAACCCGATTGAGCCTCATCCACCGCAGCGATCTCTTCGGCCACAGCCCCTCGGGTGGACCAGCCCAGCACGCCAGACGTCGCCCCACTGACCATGGGCCAGGCCGGATATAGGATCGTGTAGACCACGGCCCAGACGATGCAGCCGTAAAGCGTCCAGAGCCACCAGCGCGGCAGCGGGTTGTTCAGCTCTTCGATACCATCCCAGCTGTGGCCGGTGGTGCCGATGTCCTTGTCATCCTTATGCGTTGTCATGGGGCACATCCAAACTGGTTTTACAGGCACAGGTGGCACAGTTCTTTGTGCAGGTTACCTTGTCCTCGTTGAAGATTGACCCTGCGGCCTCGGCGTATTGCGTCCGTGCCCCGGGGCGATAGACCCAGAAGATACAGCTGACGAAAAACACGAACATGGCAAGCAGCACCCAGCTGTCGGCGATCTGGCGAAAGATAGAATAGGTTTCCATCAGAAATCTCCTTTGTGCCTCAGCGGCTTGCATCAGGCTGGAAGGTCGAGAAATCGACCAGCGTACCGAGCATCTGCAAATAGGCGACCAGCGCGTCCATTTCGGAAATGCCAGGCTGCCCGTCGAAACTGCGCACCTGGGCGCCGGGATAGCGTTCCAGCAGGCCGTCGTAATCCCCGTCCGGGTTTACCTGCACATTGGCATCCGCCACCGCGTTTTCGATCATCTCATCCGTGTAGGGCACACCGACAAAGCGGTGCGTTTTCATCAGCGCGGTCAAGGTTTCAGGTTCAAAGCGTGTCCGGGTGAGATAATCGTATTTCGGCATCACACTTTCGGGGACCAGCGATTGCGGGTTCGACAAATGCGCCACGTGCCAGTCATCTGAATAGCGCCCGCCAACCCGGGCCAGATCCGGCCCTGTGCGTTTGCTGCCCCACTGGAACGGATGGTCATACATCGACTCTGCCGCCAGCGAGTAATGGCCATAGCGTTCGTTTTCATCCCGCATGGGCCGTATCATCTGGCTGTGGCAGACATAGCAGCCTTCGCGCACATAGATGTCGCGCCCGGCCAGTTCGAGCGGAGAGTAAGGGCGCACGCCCTCCACCTCTTCAATCGTGTTCTCCAGCCAGAACAGTGGTGCGATTTCGACAATCCCGCCAATGGTCACCACTAGGAAGGAAAACACCATCAGCAGGGTCGCATTGCGCTCGATCTTGCTGTGCCGGTCCAGCCATGTTGGTTTTTGTGTCTCGCTCATCGTCATTACTCCGCGGGAATGGCGTTGTTGGGGGCACCCAGATGGGCAGGCGCTTTGCGGACGGTCATCCACATGTTCCACACCATGATCAGCCCACCGATGAGATAGAGACCCCCACCCGCGGCACGAACCACATACATCGGGAACTTGGCGGCAACTGTGTCGGCAAAGGAATTCACGAGGAACCCGTTGGCATCGACTTCACGCCACATCAGGCCTTCCATGATGCCGGTCACCCACATGGACGAGGCATAGAGAACGATGCCGATTGTCGCGAGCCAGAAGTGCCAGTTGATTGCCGAGATCGAATACATCCGTTCGCGACCCCAAAGCTTGGGCGTCAGGAAGTAAAGGCAGCCAAAGGTGATCAGCCCATTCCAGCCAAGCGCGCCGGAATGCACGTGACCAATGGTCCAGTCGGTATAGTGGCTCAGAGAGTTGACCGCGCGGATTGACATCATCGGACCTTCGAAGGTGGACATGCCGTAGAAGGCAAGCGAGGCCACGAACATACGGATGATCGGGTCGGTGCGGATCTTGTCCCAGGCACCTTCCAGCGTCATGAGGCCGTTGATCATCCCGCCCCAGCTTGGCATCCACAGCACGATCGAGAACACCATGCCCAGCGTACCGGCCCAGTCAGGCAGCGCGGTGTAATGCAGGTGGTGCGGACCGGCCCAGATATAAAGGAAGATCAGCGCCCAGAAGTGGATGATCGACAGCTTGTAGGAATAGATCGGGCGTCCTGCCTGTTTCGGCACAAAATAGTACATCATCCCGAGGAAACCAGCGGTCAGGAAAAAGCCGACGGCATTGTGCCCGTACCACCACTGCACCATGGCATCCTGCACGCCGGAAAAGACCTGCACGGATTTGGAGCCGAAGATCGACACGGGGACCGAAAGGTTGTTGACCACGTGCAGCATTGCCACGGTGATGATGAAAGCCAGGTAGAACCAGTTGGCCACATAGATGTGCGGCTCGCGGCGTTTCAGGATCGTGCCGACAAACACGGCAAGGTAGCATAGCCAGACAATGGTCAGCCAGATGTCGATATACCATTCGGGTTCGGCATATTCCTTGGACTGGGTCGAACCAAGCAGATAGCCCGTTGCGGCCAGCACGATGAACAGCTGATAGCCCCAGAACACGAACCATGCGAGGTTCCCACCCCAGAGCCGCGCGGCTGAGGTGCGCTGCACCACATAGAACGACGTGGCAATCAGCGCGTTGCCGCCAAAGGCAA
Source organism: Puniceibacterium antarcticum (assembly GCF_002760615.1). Taxonomy (GTDB): domain Bacteria; phylum Pseudomonadota; class Alphaproteobacteria; order Rhodobacterales; family Rhodobacteraceae; genus Puniceibacterium; species Puniceibacterium antarcticum. The sequence goes on from NZ_AWWI01000040.1 coordinate 18,301, forward strand.
AGATCACCGCAGAGGTGTGCAACGGACGCAGACGGCCAAAGTTCATATAACCTTCGGACCAGTCAAAGTTCAGAACCGGAAAGGCCAACTGAAGCGCGATGAACACGCCCACCAGAAACCCGGTCACGCCCCAGAAGGCGGTCGCCACCACGCCGAACCGCACGGGTCCGTCCATATAGCCGCTGGTGTCCACAACTGGTTTTTCTTCGTCGATCTGCCGCAGCTGCCAGAGGAACATGCCCCCGGCGATCAGCATGATGATGATCGCATGGACCGAATAGGCCAGATCATGCCCGAAATTGGCCGCGATCGCCGCCAACAGCGCGATTACCGCGAACATGGCAAGCTTTAGGTAATCCATGTCAACTGTCCCCAAATGGTTATCTCGGCCGCCTGACAAAATTCAGAGGGCCGCGTCTTGGGCTGAGTATCTTGAGCGCGCGTCGGGTCGCGTTGATCTGAATCAAGGTGAGGGAAGAAAAATAGGATCAGTCTGCCTGCATAAACCGCACCTCCATGAAGGATTGCTGCAATGGACTTTCCGACCCTCTGCACCCTGCTGCCCGAAAGTGGCGCAGCGCAAACCCTTGAAATGGCAATCGCCTGTGCGCGCCGGTTCGAATCGCATCTTGATGTTGTCAGCACAGCAGCGCCTGCGATTGTGACCAGCGACTTTGGCGCCGGATTTGGCGTCAGTGGCGCCATCATCGCCGACACAATCGAGGAAACCCGCGTCCGGCTGCGCGACAGCGACAGTACAGCCCGCACACGTTTATCCCGCGAAGACATAACCTGGACAAGTCAGGCGCTGATGGCCGGAGCAGACGGACTGACGCAGACCGTGAAAGAGGCCTGCCGCTTTGCCGATCTGGCCGTCCTGGCCCGCCCGACCAGCGACAATTTCGAATCCGAAGTCCTTTTTGATGCGGTGCTGTTCGGCAGCGACCTTCCAATCCTGCTGTGCGACGGTTCGGATCTGCCGAATTTTGACAGCATCACCATAGCTTGGGACAGTTCCGATCAGGCATTGGCCGCAACCCGCGCAGCACTGCCCTTGCTGCGGCAGGCCAAGGTCGTGACGATCCTCATGGTGGATCCGCCGCAGTCGACAGAAGGCCGCTTTGCCCCTGGGGAATGCCTTGCAACCTTCCTGTCGCGGCATGACATAGAGTGCAAAATCGAGCTGCTGCCTCGCATGAAGGCTCGGATTGCGGATGTCATGAAACAGCACATCCGCGAAACTCAGGCCGATCTGCTGATCATGGGCGCCTATGGTCATTCAAAGCTGCGCGAACAGCTTCTGGGCGGCGTGACCCGCGAGATGGTCCAGAACTCTGGGGTGTCGTTGTTTCTTGCCCGCTAAGGCTCAGATAACAGGGGTGAAATCATCTTCACCGGCTTCGACCTGCAAACGCTCAAAGTCGGGAATGGAGATATCGCGGCTGTCCGTCAGCGCGATCAGTCCCGCCTTGCGCAGCTGTGTGAGCTGCCGACTGACGGTTTCAATCGTCAACCCAAGGTGGTCGGCAATCGCCTGGCGAGACAGTGGCAGATGCAGCGCGACCGGGGATTTCGGCCCGGAATGCCGCGTGACTGTCGCCTGCCGCCGCGCCAGCGAAACAAGAAACGACGCGATCTTTTCACGCGCGGTCATCCGGCCCAGCGTCACAGCCATCTCGCGGGCCACGTCAAGTTCGTCCAGTGTCATGGACAACAGACGCGTCGCGATATGCGGGGTGTCCCGGACCATCCGTTCGAACTGCATGCGTTCGAACCTGCAAAGCGTAACTTCGCTTACCGCTTCGATGTCGAACAAGGATGTCGCTCGGCCTGGACGTCCGATGAAATCCGCCGGCAGCAGCAGCCCGACGGCCTGCCTGCGCCCATCTTCGAGCGTACGTGACATCGTGGCACAGCCGCTGACAAGCGATGAAAGATGCGCGAGGGATTCACCGGCCGACGCAATCGTGGCCCCCGGCGCATAGGTCCGATAGCTCTTTAGCTGTTCAAGAATTGCAAGCTCATGAGGTTCACAATCTGCACAGACTGCAGAGTGACGGATGGGGCAATTCTGGCAGCTTTCGTTGCGGGGTGCCATGTTCATACCCTTTGTATGACAATATACGCAGGGCTTTACAATCTGCACGTGTTGCATAGCAGGATCTCTTCTGGCGACCCTGTGCCTCCGCACGCCCATGATGTGCTCCCCAATTTGCACTCAGCAGCCCGTGGCCTTTTTCAGGCGGTTCTTTTCACCTCGTGACCTGCTTCCTATATGATCAGAGGTAGGCGAACAGAGGTTCGGAAATGGGATACTTCAAGACAGCAATTTTGATGGCGGCGATGACCGCGCTCTTCATGGGACTGGGTTATCTGCTGGGCGGCGCGGGCGGCGCGATTATTGCGCTGATTTTTGCGGCGGGCATGAACGTCTTCACTTGGTGGTCGTCGGACAAGATGGTGCTGAAAATGCACAATGCCCGCCCCGTCGGCGCGCGGGATCCTAGCGGGCTGTCCCAGCTGGTACGCGAGCTGGCCGACAATGCGCGCCTGCCGATGCCCGCCGTCTATGTCATCGACACGCCCCAGCCAAACGCCTTTGCCACCGGACGCAACCCCGCCAATGCCGCCGTCGCGGTGACCACGGGGCTGATGCAGAGTTTGAGCCGAGAGGAGCTGGCCGGTGTTGTCGCCCACGAGCTCGCCCATATCCGCAACCATGACACGGCGATCATGACCGTGACCGCAACCTTTGCCGGTGCCATTTCGATGCTGGCGAACTTTGCGCTGTTCTTTGGCGGCAGCCGCGAACGGATGGGATTTATCGGCACGCTGGCGATGATGTTCTTTGCCCCGATGGCAGCAGCCCTTGTGCAGATGGCAATCAGCCGCACCCGCGAATATGCCGCCGACAAGGCGGGTGCGGAAATCTGCGGTCATCCGCTCTGGCTCGCCTCGGCTCTGGAGCGGATTCAGGCGGGCGCCTTACGTATCGACAATGTCTCCGCTCAGCGTAACCCCGCAACGGCGCATATGTTCATCATCAACCCGCTGCACGGTGGCAAGCGTGACAACCTGTTTGCCACCCACCCGGCGACCGAGAACCGCGTCGCCGCGCTGCGGCAGATGGCCGGATCAGCACCCGCCGCCCGTGCTCCGCAGAGCGAGACACTTACCGGAACCTCACATATTCCCAACGTGCGCCGTGGCGGCAACAGATCGCAGGGCCCATGGAGCTGAACACGCCCGACAAGCAATTGATGAAACTGTCTCCAGTCTGGGAATATATCGCAGACGGTGTCATGGGCGGCATATCGAAGGGACAGCTGAAGCCCCAGAATCTGAACGGGCGCAATGCGATGCGCCTGACCGGCCAGGTGTCGCTCGACAACAATGGTGGCTTTGTGCAGATGGCCTTTGATCTACGCCCTGACGGATGCGCCTTTGACGCAAGCACTTGGAGCGGCATTGAACTCGATGTGCTGGGCAATAGCGAAACTTATGACCTGCGCCTGCGCACAGATCAACTGAACCGCCCTTGGCAGTCATTCCGAACAGATTTCACCGCACCGTCCAACTGGATAACCCGCCGCGTTGCCTTTGCCGACATGCAACCGCACCGAACCGAACAGCGCTTTAATCCGGCGCATCTGCGTCGGATCGGTGTGCTGGGGATCGGTCGGGAATTTGCTGCGGATGTCGCTGTTTCTGCGGTCCGGCTTTACCGCGACTGAAGCAAGAGCCGAAGACACAGCAGCACCTGCCGCCACAAAGCCGCTCATTGCACGAAACCTGACCACTGCACGTTGTCTGCGGGCATCCTTGGACATCAGATCGCCCAACGGTGTGCCTTACGGGCGCGCGCACCTTGTAGCCCAACCGATGCCGACGCATGCTGAACCCGGAACCGCAAAAGGGAATGTCTAACATGAAAGTCGTCGTAATGGGTGCCGGGGTCATCGGCGTGACCACAGCGTATTACCTTGCCAAAGGTGGGGCACAGGTCACGGTGCTGGACCGTCAGGCCGGCCCGGGACTTGAGACAAGCTATGCCAATGCGGGCGAACTCAGCTATGGCATGACATCGCCTTGGGCGGCGCCCGGCATTCCGGTGAAGGCGCTGAAATGGCTGTTCATGAAACGCCGCCCGCTGTTCATCTGGCCCCTCATCAGCCCCACCATGTGGAAGTGGAGCCTGCAGATGATCGGCAACTGCAACGACGAAAGCTATCGCATCAACAAGGGCAGAATGGTGCGTATTTCGAACTATTCGCGCGATGTGATGCCGGATCTGATCGCCGAAACGGGCATCGAATACGACGGTCGCGCGCAGGGCACGTTGCAGCTGTTCCGCACCGCCAAGCAGATGAAGGGGTCCAAGGCCGATCAGGAGATTCTGGCGGAATACGGCAGCCCTTACGAGGTGTTGGGCCGCGACGCCTGCATCGCCGCCGAACCGGCGCTGGCCGAGGTGCGCGACAAATTCGTCGGTGGCTTGCAGCTGACCGCCGACCGCACCGGGGATTGCAGGATGTTCACCATCGCACTGGCAAAGAAATGTGCCGAAATGGGTGTCGAATTCCAGTATGGCCAGTCCATCCGCGCCATTGCGATCGAGAACGGAAAGGTGGCCGGCGTTGATACCGAAGTCGCCGGGCGCATCACCGGGGATGCCTATGTCTGCGCCTTGGGCAGCTACGGCCCGCGCGTTCTGAACCCCATCGGGGTCAGGCTTCCCGTCTACCCGATCAAAGGCTATTCGGTCACCCTGCCTGTCACCGACGACGCCTATGCGCCGCAATCCACGCTTATGGATGAAACCCACAAGGTTGCGATTACCCGGTTGGGTGACCGCATCCGTGTCGCGGGCACAGCAGAGATTGCAGGCTATTCCAACCGCCTTGGCCCGCATGCGACCGATACGGTCAAACACGTGATCAACGACCTGTTCCCCAAGGGCGGCGATATTTCCAAGGCTGAAGGCTGGACCGGCCTGCGCCCGATGACGCCCGACGGCACACCGGTTCTGGGTGGGTCCAGATATGAAAACCTGTTCCTGAACACCGGTCACGGCACGTTGGGCTGGACGATGGCCGCAGGCTCTGCCCGGGCAGTGGCCGATGTGGTGCTGGGCAAGATGCCCGAAATTTCGATGGAGGGACTGACCGCGGATCGCTACAGTTGATCGCCCAGTGATCCCTTGCGCGTCCCACATTGTCCCGACAGTATTGGACGAGGCACTAGGAGGAAGTCATGCAAAAGGAGATCTTGGCGGTTTTGGTCTATCTCGCCGCCGCAATGTCGGCTGTAGCCGCTGACCTTCCAGCACTGGCGACCGACGCGGCCTATGCGCCGGTTGACCCGGCCGAGGCTGCGCTGGGGCAGGTGCTGTTCTACGATCCGATCCTCTCGGGCAATCGCGAGGTATCCTGCGCCACCTGCCACCATCCCCGCTTTGGCACCAGCGACGGGCTGTCCCTGTCGCTGGGCGATGGCGGCATCGGACTTGGTCCTGACCGCGTTGCGGACCCCAAAAACATGCCAGAGGCACGTGTGCCCCGCAACGCCCCCGCCCTGTTCAACCTTGGCGCGCTTGAGTTCACCCACCTGTTTGACGATGGACGGATCGAAGTCGATCTTGCCCGGCCCAGCGGGTTTCGCACCCCGCTGGACGACGACATGGTGGCGGGTTTTGCCTCGCTTCTATCTGCGCAGACCATGTTCCCCGTGCTCAGCGCGGATGAGATGGCTGGCCATGTGCAGGAAAACGAGATTGCCCGCGCGGTGCGCCAAGGCATTCTGACAGGTAAGGGCGGCGCCTGGGATCTGATCGCGCGCCGGGTTGCTACAGTGCCAGGCTATGCTGCGCGGTTTCCACAGGTCTATCCTCATATAAGCGGACCAGAGGACATCGCCTTCACAGACATCTCGAACGCCATCGCGGCCTTCATGGCGCTGGAATGGCGGTCGGACACATCGCCGTTCGATGCCTATCTGCGGGGCACGTCTGCCCTGCCCGCACCGGCCATGACCGGCCTGAACCTGTTCTATGGGCGCGCAGGTTGCAGCACCTGCCATTCCGGCATGTTCCAGACCGATCACGGCTTTCACGCAATGGGTGCGCCACAGATCGGCCCCGGCAAGGCTGCGAAATTCGAATTTCATTCCCGAGATGAGGGCCGTTTTCGCGTGACAGGCAGAAATGAGGATTTTTTTGCCTTTCGAACCCCGTCTCTGCGCAACGTCGCCCTGACTGCGCCCTATGGTCATGCCGGTGCACATGCCGATCTGGCGGGGTTTATTGCCGCCCATGCCGATCCGTTTGCAGGGCTGCACAACTATGACCTTACTCAGGCCATCCTGCCAAAACTGCCGTTTGACGATGCAATCATCATGCAGGATACGGAAGAAGTCGCCGCGATTGCTGCGGCCGCCAAATGGTCCGTCGCTTTATCCGACGCTGAAATCACCGCCCTCGTGGCGTTTCTCGACACGCTCACCGACCCCGCTGCCCTGAAAGGTCGCCTAGGGATTCCGGCCACAGTTCCAAGTGGGCTGCCGGTGGCACGCTGACATCAGGGGCGGGTCAGAAACAGGACTTTGTCGGCCCGACTGTAACCGGTGGTTTTTATTCCATCCGGCCAGATTACCGACACTTCGGCCTCGGACACCTCCCCCAGACCGAAATGTAATGGCAGCGCCTGCCCACCCGCATGGCCACCGCCCACAGTGACTTCCTGCACCTGACCGTTCACTGTGACCAGCGCCCCAACGGCGTTGCGGTTACCGCCCGGTTGGGTCAGCGCCACCTGCAGCCAGTGACCGGTGTCTGCGGTCACATTGCGATACAGTTCCAGCGGTGCGCGGCGGTTCGACACCAGCAGATCCAGCCGCCCGTCGCCGTCGAAATCCGCAAGGGCCGCGCCACGGGACCGGTCGGTTGTGGCAACCCCTGCCTCGGCAGCCGCCTCAACAAAGGTACCGTCCGCTTGCTGCATCAGCAAATTGTTGGGATCGTGTATCGCCATGCCCGGCATCTGATCCACATTTCCCTTGGCAATGAAAAGATCGGCGCGCCCGTCGTTGTCCACATCTCCGAACTGCGCATGCCACCCGGTCGAGGGGCGCCCGTCATCACCCACATGGGGCCGCGTCGCATAGGTGCCGATGGCATAGGGCGCCCCGGCATAGGTTCCATCCGCCTGTGCGATCTGCAACAACTGATCCCCCATCGAGGTCATCATAACTTCGTCCCGGCCGTCCCCCGTCAGGTCGCGGCTGGCAATACCCATCCCCCAGAGCGAGACCTTTGCCCAGCCGTCCTCCGCATCTAGGAACCTGCCCAGCTTGATGTCCCACATCTGCTCATACCCCCCCTTCACGTAATAATGCCGGTCATTCGAGATGCGCAGGCTGAGGAGCCCCCGGGCATCCCGCGCGGCCAGCATCGACAAGCTGCAAAATCCCGGCGCGAGCGTTTCGTCGCGAAAGCCACTGGCGTCAGGGATCAGCAGGGTGTTTGTGTCACAGGCATAAAACGGGCCATCGGGATTGGCACGGTCGACATAGTGGCCCACGGCCATCTGCGGTCGCCCCTCATCCGTCCACCAGGCGGTAAAGGCCGTGCTCCATTGATCGCTTTTCCGCAGGCCCCAGTTGTCGGTCGCGTCGGAAAAGGCACAGTCAGGCGCGCCGCGCAACATCACATCCGGACCGACACGCAGCACATACAAATCCATCCATCCGTCGCTATCCAAATCCAGCGGATAGGCACCGGTCATCCCTGTAAGCGGCATCAGCGGCACCTCGGCAAACGTAAAAGCCCGGGTATTGCGCAGCAGGATAGCTGGGGCATCTCCGCCTGCGGCAAAGATATCCGGCCGCTGGTCCCCATCACAATCGAAAACCGCAACACCGCCGCGGACAAAATGCTCCCAGCCACCGGAATAGATATGCTTGGGCAAGGAATCGGAATGATCCTCAAACAGCGGGGCGGCCCCTGCAGTTGTTGCAAGAAGGCAATACAACAGAATGCGGATCATCCCGCCCAACCTTCACCCAGCGCCATATCTGTCACAGCGCTGAGCGCGAGCGCGGAGGCCCCCCTCGCCCAGACCAGATCACCCCAAGCATGAATTTCGACCGGGCAGGGTTCGCGACCATCGGCCAGAATAAGCGCACGCATTTCGGCCATCACCTCGTCCGCGTAAAGATAGTCATATTGCATTCGCTCCCCCGACAAGATGATCAGTTCGGGATCGAATAGTTGCACCACATTGGCCAGCCCCAGCGACAGATAGCGCCCTGCGCGGCGAAATATCGTGCGCGCCGCTACATTGCCCCCTTTGGCCTGGGCAAAAAGCGTGTCCAGCATGACACTGGCGCTTTGCAGGTTGCGGGCATTGCGGCCCAGCGCTGTCGCCGCCTCGCGTGCGAGAGCGTAATCCGCCACATAAGCCTCAAGACAGCCGCGCTGGCCACAGCGACACAGGGCTCCATCCAGCTGCACCTTGGTATGCCCGAGCTCAAGCCCGATGCCCCGGCTGCCCCGAAACAGCCGGTTGCCCAACACAACGCCCATACCGACGCCTTCTTCGATCGTGACAACGGCAAAGTCAGATCGGGCGCGCCCTGCGCCAAACCACAGCTCGGCCAAGGTCAGCACATTCGCGTCATTGTCGAGAAACACAGGCAGGTCGAAGCGCTGCGCCATTGCTGGACCCAGCGGCAGGTCGCGCTGATCCAGCAGGGGTGACCACAGAACCATCCCTGTGTCATGTTCGACCAGCCCGGGCAGCCCGACGCCGATGGCGCTGACCTCGGACAGGCGGCGATCGGCATTGGAAAGAACAGCGGCGATCAGATCGCTCACCTCGGACAGGGTCTCCTCAACCGATTTGCGGTGGGGCGGCGTAGGCTGAGAGACGTCGGCCAGCACCGTGCCCGCAAAATCGGTCAGCACTGCCGTGTGCAAGGCATCCGACAGCTTGATTCCGATGACCAGCCGCGCGTCCGGCACCACCTCCAACGCCACGGGCGGGCGACCCCGCCCAACCTCGCGTGGGAGACCTTCAACTTCGCGCAGGAAGCCTGCGGCAATCAACTCGGCACTGAGTGTGGTAGCTGAGCCCGCGCTGATACCTAGAGAACGTGTCACATCCGCACGCGCACTGCGCCCTGCCGCGCGAACTGATTCGAAAATCTGCTGACGCAGCGGACGCGCCGGTGCGGCCGAGGCCGACAGAATCGGACCGCAGCCGCTGCTCTGCGGCTCGGACCCTGCACTGCCGCCCGGGACATCACACATTGTTTTCAACTCAAACAAATTTCTGCACCTGCAAAGGCAAAAAGGCGTTCCTCGCTGGATTCTGGCGCAATCGGCTGCAATTGAATAGTAACAAATTGAAGTATTGAGCGATTGCATGTTAGTTTTATTTTGACAGATGAATTAAATATGGCATTTTGCGCCTGTCGGGTCACAAGACCCACGCCCCGTATCAAAGCGGGGATACGTCTCGGGAGGACAGTATGCACAAATCCATTATAGCGGCGGCCATTGCGGTCGTCGGCTTCAACTCGGCCGCTTTGGCCGAAAGCCACGGCATGACCGTTGGCGTGAGCTGGTCGAACTTTCAGGAAGAGCGCTGGAAAACCGACGAAGCCGCGATCAAAGAGGCTCTGGATGCCGCAGGCGCGACCTATGTGTCTGCCGACGCACAGTCTTCTTCTTCCAAGCAGCTGTCGGATGTAGAAAGCCTGATCGCGCAGGGCGTCGACGCTCTGATCATTCTGGCGCAGGACACCGATGCGATCGGCCCGGCTGTTGATGCCGCAGCAAACGAAGGCATTCCAGTTGTCGCCTATGACCGCCTGATCGAAGACCCCCGCGCGTTTTACCTGACCTTTGACAATGTCGAAGTGGGGCGCATGCAGGCTCGGGCCGTTCTGGCCGCGCAGCCCGAAGGTAACTACGTGATGATCAAGGGCTCGCCTACCGATCCGAATGCGGATTTCCTGCGCGGCGGCCAGCAGGAAGTCCTGCAATCGGCCATCGACTCTGGCGCGATCGTCATCGTGGACGAGGCCTACACAGACGGCTGGCTGCCCGCGAACGCACAGCGCAACATGGAGCAGATCCTGACGGCGAATGACAACAAGGTCGACGCGGTTGTCGCCTCCAACGACGGCACGGCCGGCGGCGCAGTCGCTGCGCTGACGGCACAGGGGATGGAGGGCATTCCAGTTTCCGGTCAGGACGGCGATCACGCGGCGCTGAACCGCGTGGCTCTGGGCACGCAGACCGTTTCGGTTTGGAAGGACGCGCGCGATCTGGGCCGCTCTGCAGCTGAAATCGCTGTTGCGATGGCCAGTGGCGACGGTGACATGGCCACAATCGACGGCGCGCAGAGCTGGACCTCTCCCTCGGGCACCGAGATGGAAGCTAAGTTCCTGACGCCCGTGCCGATCACCAAGGACAACCTGTCCGTCGTGGTCGATGCCGGCTGGATCACCAAGGACGCGCTTTGCCAAGGTGTGACCGACGGTCCCGCGCCCTGTAACTAAGCTGACATGCCCCGGCCTGCGTACACGCTGGCCGGGGTTTTCTTTTCCCGCAGCCGCCCATTGCGCCGCCGCGATGCCCTGCAGACCACCCCCCTGCATCTTGGAGCCAGAATGTCTGATCAGACAGAATCGACCCCCGTGCCCGCGCAAAAGCGCAGCCTCTTCAAACAGCTCGAACTTGATACACGCCTTCTGGGCATGATCGGTGCGTTCTTTGTTATCTGTCTCGTGTTCAATTTCTGGACCGACGGACGCTTCCTCACTCCGCGCAACATTTTCAACCTGACGATCCAGACGGTCAGCGTGGCCATCATGGCGACCGGCATGGTCTTTGTGATTGTCACCCGCCACATAGACCTGTCCGTCGGTGCCCTGCTTGCGACCTGTACCGCCGTGATGGGCATGCTGCAGACCCGATGGCTGCCCAACATGATGGGGATCGAGATTGGATCGCCGCTGATCCCTTGGATCACCATCGGCCTCGGCCTGCTTACCGGTGCAGTCATCGGCGGCATGCAGGGCTGGCTCGTGGGCTATCGCGGCATTCCGGCCTTTATCGTGACGCTGGGTGGCCTTCTGGTCTGGCGCAACGTCGGCTGGTATCTGACCAGCGGACAGACGATTGGTCCCCTCGACGACACCTATATCCTGTTCGGCGGCATCACCGGCACGCTCGGCTGGTTCTGGAGCTGGGTCATCGGCATTGCCGCTGCCGTGGCCGCCGCCGTGGGTCTCTGGTCGGGGCGCCGCACAAAGGTCCGCCATGGCTTTCCGGTCAAACCCGCCTGGGCTGAAATGGTCGTGATCGCCATCACCATCGGCGCGATCCTGGGCTTTGTCGCAGTGCTGAACGCCTATGAACTGCCCGAACGCGTCGTGGCACGGGACTTTGCAGCATATGGCTGCGTCCAGGCCGAGGGCTGCACAGTTGCCTACGGCATCCCCTATTCTGTGCTGCTGCTGATCTTTGTCGCCGTTGTCATGACGGTGATCGCAACACGTACACGTCTGGGCCGCTACATCTTTGCCACCGGCGGCAATCCCGATGCGGCAAGTCTTTCGGGCATCAACACACGGTTCCTGACGGTCAAGATCTTTGCCATCGTCGGCGTGCTCTGCGCGCTTGGGGGCGTCGTCGCTTCGGCCCGACTGGGATACCACACCAACGACATCGGCACGCTGGACGAACTGCGTGTCATCGCGGCAGCCGTCATCGGCGGCACCGCCCTGTCCGGCGGGATCGGCACAATCTACGGCGCAATCTTTGGCGCTCTGATCATGCAATCGCTGCAATCGGGCATGGCGATGGTCGGGGTTGATGCGCCCTATCAGAATATCGTCGTCGGTGCGGTCCTGGTCTTTGCCGTCTGGGTCGACATCGAATACCGCAAGCGGACGGGAGCCAAGTAAATGACCACACCCCTTGTTCAAATGAAGAATATCTCGATTGCCTTTGGTGGTGTGCATGCCGTCGATAACGTCAGCCTTGATTTGTATCCGGGTGAGGTTGTTGGCCTGCTGGGCCACAACGGTGCCGGTAAATCCACGCTGATCAAGATCCTGTCCGGTGCCTACAAAGCGGATTCAGGCGAGATCTGGATCAATGGCAAAAAGGTCGACATCCAGTCGCCCCGCGACGCCCGCGCCAACAGCATTGAAACGATCTACCAGACGCTGGCTCTGGCCGATAACCTCGACGCCGCATCTAACCTGTTCCTGGGGCGCGAGCTGACCACGCCCTTTGGCTTTGTCGATGATTCCCGGCAAGAGGCCGAAACGCGCAAGATCATGGCGCGGCTCAACCCCAACTTCAAAAAGCTGAAAGAACCGGTTTCGGCGCTGTCAGGCGGTCAACGTCAGTCGGTCGCTATTGCCCGCGCCGTCTATTTCAAGGCGCGCATCCTGATCATGGACGAACCGACGGCAGCCTTGGGCGTACATGAGACCAAGATGGTCGCGGATCTGATCACCGAGCTTAAGAAACAAGGCCTCGGCATCTTCCTGATCAGCCACGACACCCGTGAAATGATGGATCTGTGCGACCGTGTTTCCGTGATGAAAAACGGTCAGGTTGTCGGCACCGAACGGGTCGAGGACGTAACAGAGGATGACATCCTGTCGATGATCATCCTGGGCAAAAACCCAAAGGCGGCAGCATGAGCCTTTATATCGGTCTGGATCTGGGCACATCTTCGCTCAAAGGCATCGTCATGGACGAGTCGCAGGCGATCATCGCCGAAGCGTCCTCTGCCCTCACAGTGCAGCGCCTGCACGACAGCTGGTCCGAGCAGGACCCGGCCAGCTGGCTGACAGCAGCAGATGCGGTCATGACGGCGCTGGCCTCTCAGGTATCGCTCGACGGCGTGGCAGGGATCGGCCTGTCGGGTCATATGCATGGCGCGACACTACTGGGCGCGGATGATGCGGTGCTGCGGCCCTGCATCCTGTGGAACGACACGCGATCAGCAAAACAGGCGGCGGCGTTGGACGCTGACCCCCAATTTCGCGCGCTGACCGGCAACATCGTCTTTCCCGGCTTCACCGCACCGAAACTGGTCTGGGTGCAGGAAAATGAGCCCGAGACCTTTGCCAAAGTCGCCAAGGTGCTGCTGCCCAAGGATTACCTGCGCCTCTGGCTGGCGGGCGATCATGTGGCCGAAATGTCGGACGCTGCGGGAACAAGCTGGCTCGACACCGGGGCGCGGGACTGGTCGGACGATCTGCTGGCCGCCACGCAACTCAGCCGGGACCACATGCCGCGTCTGGTCGAAGGGTCCGAAGTTTCCGGCACTCTGCGCGATGAGCTGGCCGCCAAATGGGGCCTGCCCAAGGGCATTGTGATCGCTGGCGGCGGTGGCGACAATGCCGCCAGCGCGGTCGGCGTCGGCGTGGTGAAACCGGGGGAGGCGTTTGTGTCGCTCGGGACCTCTGGCGTACTCTTCGCTTCTTCCGCCGCATATCAGCCGGAGGCGGCGAGTGCTGTGCACACCTTCTGCCACGCGCTGCCCGAGACATGGCACCAGATGGGCGTCATCCTTGCCGCTGCGGATGCCATGAACTGGTTCGCCGGAACCGTGGGGCAAAAGTCCGACGCCCTGACCGGAGCGCTTGGCGATCTGCAAGCTCCCGGGCGCACGCTCTTCCTGCCCTATCTGGGCGGAGAGCGGACGCCGCACAACAATGCCGCTATCAGGGGCGCCTTTCTCCACCTCGACCACAGCAACGACACCGCCGCTCTGACCCGCGCCGTGCTTGAGGGCGTCACCCATGCCTTCCGCGACAGCTTTGACGCACTTTGCGGCACCGGCACCCAAATCACCCGCCTGATCGGCGTCGGCGGTGGCACAAAATCCGACTACTGGGTCAAGGCCATCGCCACCTCGCTTGGCATGCCCATAGATCTGCCCGTGTCCGGCGACTTTGGCGGAGCCTTTGGCGCCGCTCGTCTGGGCATGATGGCCGCCACCGGAGCTGGCGCCGAAATCGCCACCGCCCCCCCGATTGCGCGCAGCATCGATCCAGATGTCGCCCTGACACCTGCGTTTGCCGAGGCACATGCCCGCTACCGCGAAAGCTATACGGCCCTGAAAAGCCTGACCTAAAGGACCCCAAAATGACCGACTTTTTCCAAGGCATCCAGAAAATCAAATTCGAGGGCGCTGACAGCGACAACGATTTCGCCTTCCGCCACTACAACCCGGACGAGGTGGTGATGGGCAAGACGCTCAAGGACCATTTGCGCTTTGCTGCCGCCTATTGGCACAGCTTTGCCTGGCCGGGTGGCGACCCCTTCGGCGGGCAGACGTTCGAACGCCCGTGGTTTGGCGACACCATGGCACTCGCCAAACTCAAGGCCGATGTCGCCTTCGAGATGTTTGAGATCCTTGATGTGCCCTACTACTGCTTCCACGATGCGGACGTCCGCCCCGAAGGCGCAGATTTTGCCGAGAACACCAAAAACCTGCGTGAGATCGTTGACTACTTCGAAGAAAAGCAGGCCGCAACAGGCGTCAAACTGCTCTGGGGCACGGCGAACCTGTTCTCGAACCGTCGGTTCATGTCAGGTGCTGCCACCAACCCCGACCCCGATGTCTTTGCCTTTTCCGCCGCGACCGTGAAAACCTGCATGGATGCCACGCTGCAGCTGGGCGGTGAAAACTACGTCCTCTGGGGCGGGCGCGAGGGGTATGAGACCCTGCTGAACACCGATCTGGCCAAGGAACGCACCCATGCCGGGCGGTTCTTGCAGATGGTCGTCGACTACAAGCACAAGATCGGCTTCAAAGGTGCGATCCTGATCGAGCCCAAACCGCAGGAACCGATGAAGCACCAGTACGACTATGATGTCTCTACAGTCTACGGGTTCCTCAAGGAATTCGGGCTTGAGAAAGAGGTTCAGGTGAACGTCGAACAGGGCCATGCGATCCTTGCCGGTCATTCGTTCGAGCATGAGCTGGCAATGGCACGCTCGCTGGGAATCTTCGGCTCCATCGACATGAACCGCAACGATTATCAGTCCGGATGGGACACCGACCAGTTCCCCAACAACGTCCCCGAAATGACGCTGGCCTATTACGAGGTGCTGCGCGCGGGTGGCTTCACCACCGGCGGCACCAACTTTGACGCCAAGCTGCGCCGTCAGTCGCTGGATGCCGAGGATCTGATCCTTGCCCATGTCGGCGGTATGGATGCCTGCGCGGCGGGCCTCAAGGCGGCGGCTGCAATGCTGGAGGATGGCAAGCTGGAGGCGGCGCGGGATGCCCGCTATTCTGGATGGGAGACGACAGCGGCAAAGGCCATGCTGGACAGCGATCTGGACAGCATCGCGACACGCGTTCAGTCCGAGGGAATCAATCCGCAGCCCAGTTCTGGTCGGCAGGAACGTCTGGAAAATCTCGTGAACCGCTATCTCTAATGCTCTGCGCCCCGGGGTGACCCGGGGCGTCTGAGGGTCTGAACAGGGGGACTTTGGACCTTCTGGATAAAGCACCTCAGTTTTTCGGCCGATAAGTAACGCCCCACCTTTACGAGGTACAAGGCGGTAAGAAGTGGCAGCGCAGCCGACGCGATCTTTACCACCTTCTGGTGAGAGATCTGAAACAGGGAGTCACCGACGCCTCCGATCAAACTCAACCACCCTCACCTTAACAACCATTTTAAAACAATATCTTGAGAAAGTCTGGCCATTTTCTGCCAGCATGCAGGTCATTTTTTGCACGCGATTTCCACCAGAACCTGGCCGAAAACTTGCGCCGCGAAGACCGCCCACCATAGCGTCACCATCACCGGTCTGCCCCATGGCGCAGGCTCGTCATATTTCTGGGAGGAAACCATGTTCAATCTGAAATCCGCACTGCGCGGTTGCGCGCTTGTATCCACTCTGGCGACAGTGCCCTTTGCCGCACAGGCAAGCGAGTTCATCAACGTTCTGACCGGCGGCACCTCCGGTGTTTATTACCCGCTGGGCGCGGGTCTAGCGAACATATATGGTGAAAAGATCGAAGGCGCGCGCACGCAGGTGCAGTCCACCAAGGCCAGCGTCGAAAACCTGAACCTGCTGCAAGACGGTCGGGGTGAACTGGGCTTTGCCCTAGGTGACAGCGTGGCGATGGCCTGGGAAGGCAATGCCGATGCAGGCTTCCCGGCAAAACTCGACCGCCTGCGGGGGATTGCCGCGATCTATCCGAACTACATTCAGGTTGTCGCGACAAAAGAAAGCGGCATCACCGAATTTGCAGACCTCAAGGGCAAGAGCCTGTCGGTCGGTGCACCCGCTTCGGGGACAGAACTGAACGCACGGGCAATCTTTGGCGCGATGGACATGTCCTATGACGATCTGGGTAAGGTCGAATATCTTCCCTTCGCGGAATCGGTCGAGCTGATCAAGAACCGCCAGCTGGACGGCACTCTGCAATCGGCCGGCCTTGGCGTCGCGTCGATCCGCGATCTTGCCTCGTCCCTGCCGATCAACGTGGTGGCGATTCCGGCAAACGTGGCGGAGACACTGGGTGCGCCCTATATCGCCGCGACAATCCCGGCGAACACTTATGACGGCCAGAGCGAAGATGTGCCCACTGTCGCCGTGTCAAACTTTCTGGTCACCCACGAAGGTGTCAGCGACGAAGTTGCCTATCAGATGACAAAGCTGCTGTTCGAAAACCTCGAAACGCTGAAAGCATCGCATCAGGCGGCGGCACAGATTGACATCGCTAACGCGCTGAACGGCATGCCCATTCCCCTGCACCCGGGCGCGGAGCGGTATTACCGTGAACAAGGCCTTCTGCAGTAAGCACTGCCCCTTTCCAAAGGCGGGCGCACCTATTGCGGTGCGCCCTTCACCGCCGTTCCCGGTTCGAGGTTCCCCATGTCCAATCCCGCCACGCCCCCTGATCCCCAAGAGGGTCAAGAGGTCGCATTCAACGCTGATGCAACCGGTCGCCTTCTGTTCTGGATCGCCGTCATCTTTTCGGTGTTTCAGATCCTGACGGCGGCACATATCGTCGATCTTTCCAGTCAGGTCACGCGCGCCTTTCACGTCGGTTTCCTGACCCTGCTGGCCTTTCCTCTGGTCGCTTATGGCCGCAAGGCAACAGGATCGCTCAAGGCACTTGCCTGGGCGTTTGCCTTTGCAGGGGTCGCTGTCGCGTTTTATCAATGGTGGGAATACCAGCCGCTGATTCTGCGGGCGGGCCGTCCGCTGACGCAGGACATTGTCGTGGGTGTCATCGCGCTGACCGTCGTCTTTGCCGCCGCATGGACCATGATGGGGCCGGCGCTGCCATTGATTGCCGGCATGTTCCTTGCCTACTGCTTTCTTGGCCAGTATCTGCCATCACCGTTGAACCATCGCGGCTACAGTTTTTCCCAGGTGGTCGACCACATGGCCTTTGGGACTGAGGGGCTCTACGGTATTCCAACATACGTTTCTTCGACCTATATTTTTCTGTTCATCTTATTCGGCTCTTTTCTGGAACGCGCCGGCATGATCCGGCTGTTCACCGACGTGGCCATGGGCATGTTCGGGCACCGCCAGGGGGGCGCGGCCAAGGTTGCTGTTGTTTCTTCCGGGCTGATGGGCACGATCTCGGGCTCGGGCGTGGCCAATGTGGTCACAACTGGTCAGTTCACCATCCCACTGATGAAAAAATTTGGCTATCGTCCAGCCTTTGCCGGCGGGGTCGAGGCGACAGCGTCGATGGGCGGTCAGATCATGCCGCCCGTCATGGGGGCAGTTGCCTTCATCATGGCCGAAACGCTGGACGTGCCATATATTGAGGTGGTCAAGGCAGCGCTGATCCCGGCCATCCTCTATTTCGCCTCTGCGTTCTGGATGGTGCATCTTGAGGCAGGACGGTATGGCCTGCGCGGTCTCAGCAAGGCAGAACTCCCCTCAGCTCGCAAGGCAATCTCAGAAAACTGGATGCTGCTGGTCCCGCTTGGCGTGCTCGTCTACCTGCTGTTCGGCGGTTATACGCCGCTGTTTGCCGGCACGATTGGTCTGGGCCTGACGGTTCTGCTGATCCTGGGCGGTTCGGTCGTGCTGCAGCTTCCGGCTGGGGTGATCCGCATCGTGTTCTGGGTGTGTCTTGGCCTTGTTGCCGCCGGGTTTCTGGAGTTCGGCATCAACGTCCTGATTGCAGCCCTTGCCGCGCTGATCCTGTGGTGCGCCCTGACCAAAGGTGGGCGCGAGACGCTGATCCTCTGCCGGGATTCTCTGGCCGAAGGTGCCAAAACCGCGCTACCAGTGGGTGTCGCCTGTGCGCTGGTCGGCGTAATCATCGGCACCATGACCCTGACTGGCGCGGCCAACACCTTTGGCCAATTCATCGTGTCGGTGGGGCAGCAAAGTCTGCTTCTGAGTCTGATCCTGACGATGTTCACCTGTATCCTGCTGGGTATGGGGATCCCGACGATCCCGAACTACATCATCACATCGTCGATTGCCGGACCGGCCCTGCTGGCGCTGGGTGTGCCGCTGATTGTCAGCCATATGTTCGTCTTTTACTTTGGCATACTGGCGGACCTTACTCCGCCAGTGGCGCTGGCGTGCTTCGCGGCGGCGCCCATCGCCAAGGAAAGCGGGCTGAAAATCTCGTTCGAGGCCATCAAGGTGGCCGCTGCAGGGTTCGTCATTCCGTTCATGGCGGTCTACACGCCAGCGCTTATGTTGCAGGCAGGTGGTCCGCTGGCCGATGCCATTGGCTACTGGCCCGCAGTTGCTTACATCGTGTTCAAGACAGTGCTATGCATCGGCCTTTGGGGCGTGGCGGTGATCGGATGGCTGGGTCGTCCGCTGGGTTGGCCTTTGCGCATACTTGCGGTTGTCACCGCCGCCGTGCTGATCGCGGCACTGCCAATAACGGACGAGATCGGTTTTGCCCTGGCAGCGATCTTTGCAGTCGCATTGGTGTTGGCCCGGCGGCGTGCCAAGGCATGAGCGCATGCCTCGCCATAGGCGCGCTTGCGCTACATCTCAGCAATCCGGCTTTCACGCTCAGTTGGCGCCACTCGGTTGAAAAGACCGAGTGGGAGGAAAGCTGGACTACCGCTCCAGATGGCCTGACCCTGACCCAATCCCGGATCAAGGGATCGGGCGCGGGGATGGAGCCGGGGCCAGATGCCATACTGAAAGACGGCTGGTGGATCTCTTCTGGGCATCTGCGGGTGCCCCGTATGGTACTCGCCGCCTCCGGCTCGACAGGGGTGGGCTGGACACTTTGCGCTGACGGGACCTGCCATACGATCGGTGCGGCGGAAGGTGATCCGATCATCGTCGCGCCCTGCAATATGCCGCTTTAAATCTGGCATGGGCGGTGCCAAACTGATCCAGGCCATGACCCGGATCCTCAAACCCCGCTCCTTGCCCCTGTTGCTCTGCTTGACCGCTCTGATGGCGATGTCAGGGGGCATGGCGGCCTATCGGATGACCCTTTCGCGCATCTCGACGACGCTGGATCAATCCCTGATCCTGACCCGGCGGTCCATCGAAACCGAAATTGACCGCTTTCGCTACCTGCCACAGGTCACCGCTCAGGATATCCGCATCCGCCGCGCCATCGCCGAACCCTTTGACGCCGATGTTGTGTACACTGCCAACCACTATCTTGAGACGGTGGCAGGCGTATCTGGCGCAGATCAGCTTTATCTGCTGGACCGCGGCGGTATAACGATTGCTGCAAGCAACTGGAACACTGACAGCAGCTTTCTAGGTTTCGACTACAGCTTTCGGCCCTATTTTCTTGACGCGATCACCGAGGGAACCGGGCGATTCTATGCCATTGGAGTCACAACCGGGCAGCCTGGATATTTTCTGTCGTCCCGTGTCGATCTTGCCGGCGGGCAACGCGGCGTTCTTGTGGTCAAAATCGACCTCGCCCCGCTGCAACAGGCCTGGCGATCCGCGGCGGTCGACACGGCCATCGCCGATGCGGACGGCATCGTTTTTCTGTCGGGTCAGTCCTCCTGGCTATACCGGCCGCTTTTTGCGCTTGGAGCCGGGACGCTAGACCACATCGCCACAACCCGCCGCTACGAAGGCGCAGCGCTGGACACTGCGGCACCTTTGCTTGGTGCGGAAAAATCCGCTCTGCAATCTGCGCAGCCGATCAAAGTCGCGGGCCGATCCCTCCTGATGCGCCGCTTACCCATGGCGCCCGACGATTGGCAGGTTATCATGGCGGCATCTGTAGCAGGCGCCTGGCGCACGGCGCTTGCCGTCGCTGCGATCTCTGCCCTCACGACCATCGCAGCGGCGCTTCTGGTACAGACCTTTCTGCAGCGCCGACGACTTGTGCGCATGCGCCTGCAGCAAAGTCGGCTTCTGGAAAAGCAGGTTGACCGGCGCACACGCGAACTGGCAGACGAGATTGAAATCCGCATGACTGCGGAAACCGATTTGCGCGCGGCGCATGAGGCGCTGATCCACGCTGAAAAGATGGCCGCACTTGGCCGGATGTCCACCGCCATCGTGCATGAGATCAGTCAGCCACTTGCCGCGATGGAGGCGACTCTGGCCGCAGCCGTGATCGGCGCTCGCAAGATGGATCCCGCAACAACCACCCGTATCGAAACGGCCCGCGGGCATATCCGGCGCATGCTGCGCACAATCAAGCACCTGAAAAGCTTTGGCCGTAAAGAAAACGGGGCACTGTCGCGCGTCGATCTGGATCTGGCGGTGGACAATGCACTAGACCTCGTGCGGCACCGGGCTGACGGCATGGGGGTTACGCTGACCTTGGAGCGGATCGGCAATGCGCCCGCCGTGACCGGTAGTCAGGTGCGGCTGGAACAGGTGCTGGTCAACCTGCTGCTGAACGCGCTTGACGCGGTCGCGCCGAACACCTCCACCGGCCATGTTACAGTGTTACGCGAAACCCTGCGGGACGCGGTAATCGTGCAGGTGAAAGACAATGGTGTTGGCATCGACGCAGACTCGCTGCCTAAGATCAAAGAGCCGTTCTACAGCCACAAGCAGGGCGGCGACAGGCTGGGCCTTGGCCTTTCGATATGTCAGACGATTGTCGAGGATGCCAAAGGCACGCTGACCTTTAACTCCGCTCCCGGCAATGGCACAAATGCTGTTCTCACCCTTCCGCTGGCCATCCCCAAAGTGAAGGTCGATGCCGCATGATCAAAGCAGTGATCTGGATCGTGGATGACGATGACGACCACCGAGAGGGGCTTTGTGACCTCATCGCGGCGGCAGGCCATGGCCCCATCGGATTTGGCTCCGCCGCCGACGCGCTGGACGCGATGAAGAGGGGGCTGCCCGACCTGATCCTCAGCGATTTGCGGATGCCCGGTATGGACGGACTCGCCTTTCTGCGCACGATTCGGGACCGTGGGGCCGAGGTGCCGCTGATCCTGCTGACCGGGCATGGTGACGTTGGTCAGGCCGTGCGCGCCATGCAGCTGGGCGCACAGGATTTCCTTGAAAAGCCCTATGACGCCGATCACTTGCTGTCAGTTATTGATCGAACCCTGCAATCGAGCAGGCTGTCGATCGAAAACGCTGCGCTGCGCCAATCTCTGCAGGCGCTACAGCCCCGGTTGCTGGGCAATACCACCGCGCTCACAGCCCTGCGCAACCGGTTGATCCAGATTGCGCCGCTGGATGTCGATGTAATCTTGCAAGGAGAAACCGGCACGGGCAAGGAGCTGGCAGCCCGCATTCTGCACCAGTCTGGGCCTCGCCAAACAGGCCCCTTTGTCACCATCAACTGCGCCGCCCTGAACGCCACTGGGTTCGAGACAGATCTGTTTGGTCAGCTGAACGAAGATTGCAGCATGCGTCCAGGGCGAATTGCGGCGGCGGATGGCGGCACACTGTTTCTGGATCAGATTGATGTGATGCCTCTTTCGCTGCAACCCCGCCTGCTTCGCTTTATCCAGACCCGCTGTATCGAACTGGGCGGCACCACGACTCCGATCAACATCCGCATCATCGCCGCTGCCAGCGCGGACCTGCGCGAACTGATTGCCCGGGACATGTTCCGGCAGGACATGTTCTATCGCCTATCGGATGTGGAAATCTCGCTTCCGCCACTGCGGGAAATTCCGGCGGATATCCCTGTGCTCTTTGCACATTTCGTGAAAGAGGCCGCAGCGCGCCACGGCCTGCCAGCGACAGAGATCACCTTTGCCGACCGAAAGACGCTGATGCGCCACCACTGGCCAGGGAATGGTCATGAGCTGAGACAGGCGGCGCTGCGGCGCGTGATTGGGCTGGAGGGTAGCGTGGCTGAAACCATACGCGCGCCGGGAAGCACCCTCAAGGACAGGGTCCTGCACTTCGAGGCGATGGAGATCGCCCGCGTGCTGGATCAGTGCAAGGGAAATACGGCAAGGGCTGCTCAGGAGCTTGGTATTCCGCGCCGAACCCTGACTGCCAAGATAAGCAGAAGCCCGCTAAGGGATCCGGACTGAACCCAAAACGGATCAGCCCGGGTGAATACGTTTGAAGTTCAGGACGCCATTTTTCGCGCCGTGGCGAAGGACACCAGACGGCGGCTTTTCTCATCCCAAAGGTCTAGGCTCGCACACTTGAAGCTTTGCAGAAGCGTGAGGCGGCTGCATTCCACCAGTTCCTTGTGATCACGCAGCACTTCGGACAGGCGGTAGAACGGAATACGGCTGTAAAGATGGTGCACGTGGTGGATGCCAATGTTCGCCGTAAACCAAGCCAGAATCGGCGGCAGATCATAGTGCGAACTGCCGTGCAGAGCTGCCTCGTGAAGCTGCCAGTCTGCCGCCTGCTCCCAATGGGTCGTTTCAAACTGGTGCTGAACATAGAACAGCCACACACCGATGGAGGCCGCGATCAGAGAGGTGGGCAGAAACACCAGAAACAATGCCTGCAACCCGCCGAAATAGATGATCGTAGTGACCACGGCAGCGATGCCAAGGTTGGTGCCCATTGCCGAAATCCAGTACTTGCGTCCTTGGTTCATCAAGCCCAGTGGAATGCGGTTCTGGAGGAAGAACAGATAGGTCGGCCCGACACCGAACATCACCAGCGGATGCCGGTAAGCACGATACAGCCAACGGCCAAATGGGGTGCGCTGATGATATTCTTCGGTGGTCAGGGTCATCACATCGCCGATGCCACGATGATCAAGATCGCCGGCGTGGCTGTGGTGGATCGAATGGGTGCGCCGCCAGACATCATAAGGTGTCAGCGTGACCACCCCGAGTGCGCGGCCGATCCAGTCGCTGAGCGTGCGATTTCCGTAAAACGACCCATGCCCGCAATCATGCTGGATACAGAACAACCGTAACAGGAAGCAGCCGTTGACTGCGGAAATCAGCAGCGCTCCCACATAGGATGTCTGCGCCACCCAACACGCAAGCACCCAGAGTGCCACGAACGGAATTAGACTGACCCCCAGCTCAAAGCTGCTGCGCATGGCATTCGGTTCGCGGTACCGAGCGAGAATGCGCACCCAATCGCTTGGTGCACGCGTCGAGCCGTCAAAGGTTTGATGTATCATGGCCTGCTTCGAGTTGTTTCCTGCATTCGGATACGCGAACGCCGTTGCATAGCAAGCAAAAACGAGCAGCCAGATGAAAACGAGAGAATATAACGCACAATCGGACCAATTGTTTCAGTTAAAACGGCCGGTATCCAACAGTCATCAGGACAACTGTGATCTGCAAAGGGCGGTCAGCCGCGCTCAGGAATAGGTCCGAGATGAGCTCTCGCCGCAAAAACGTCCTTTATCGCGTTCGAGGTCTCGGAGCCGCGCGTTGTCTGGCAGGAACTGGGCATCAAACACCAAAGGAGTTCCCAATGCGCACCCTAACCTTAGCCTTTTTCTTCACCTTTCACATCACCACAGCGACGGCAAATCCGGTCGGTTTTGCCGCCCTCACTACTCCGGGGATCGACTCCGTGGTCTGGTATCCGACGTCAGAGACAACCCCCGTGACCATAGTCGCCGAAAATCCCGTCTTTGTCGGTGTGCCGGTGGTCCAGAATGCATCCGTCGCGGGCGGGCTGCACCCCGTTGCTGTGCTGTCGCATGGCTATAGCGGGATGTGGCGCAATCAGGCCTGGCTGGCAGAGCGGCTGGCCAGCGCCGGGTATATCGTCGCCTCCCTCAACCATCCGGGCACAACCTATGGCGATATGGATCCGCTCTGGGCAAGCGAACCCTCAAATCGTCCAAAGCAGCTGTCTAGGGTTCTCGATGCCCTGCTCGCGGACAAAAGCCTTGCCCCTCAGATCGACAGAAATCGCATTTCGGTGATCGGTCACTCGCTGGGCGGATCAACGGCGCTGATGCTTGCGGGCGGTGCGTTTTCGACCGCGCGGCTGCTTGAGGCCTGCGGCGACAGCACTGACAAGATGGTCTGCACCGTCTATCGCAAGGATGGCGCGGAAGCGGATGCCCCTTTGGCGACGACCCGCGATTCTCGCATCATTGCAGCTGTGCTGTTGGACATGGAAGGCATCCGCGGCTTTACGCCCGAAAGCCTGAACAGTCTGCCGATACCGGTTCTCGCTCTGGCAGCCGGGATCGAGGACCCTGCCCTTCCCCTTGGCTGGGAAAGCCGTGAACAGGGTGCCCGTCTGCCGACAGCAACCTCGCGTTATGCGGAAATCATCGGGGCGACGCATTTTAGCTTTATGAGTGCCTGCAAGCCCGGCGCAGAAGATTTGCTGGGCGAGGATGCCTATGTCTGCCGAGGGGAAACCGCGCCCCGGGTCGAGCTGCACGCCGAGATTGCGAACACAATCATCCGCTTTCTGAACGCCGGTACACAGTTGGTGTCTGCCCTGCAAACGCCCTGAAGGCACGGTTGAAGTTGGACTTGGTCTGGAAACCGGCATCCAGCATCACCTGCGTGACGGTTTGATCGCTTTCCTTCAACAGGCGCATCGCCTCGCGTACGCGATAGCCGTTGACCAGATCGCTGACGCTGCAGCCCCGCGCCTGATTCACGGCCTGCGAAATCTTGCGGGCCGTGAGCCCCGTCCGGCGCGCCAGCCGCTGAAGGGTCAGGTCGGGATCCCGGTACAGACCCTTAGCCAGCGCCGCCTCGACACTTGCCAGAATAGCCTGCGCTTCTTTTGGGTCGGGGAAGACAACGGGCTCCTTTATCTGTGCCGCTTGATAATGTTCCTGTGGCACCGTGTCGGCGGTGCGCATCAAAAGCGCCCCGGACAGGCCAATCAGCATGACGCTCATCATGGCAGCAACGACCGGGGCCGCGCCACCACTTCCCCCCTCGCTCACGACACTCCAAACAGCGGCATCTACACAGGCACTGAGCACAAGCAGCCCCGCAACCCCATGACGCGCCTGCGAAACAGCCCATTCATCGCCGATCCGGACCTGCGCCAGCACATCATCCGGCAGGCGCAGCCGCAAGATCCAGAACCCGTACAAAAGGAACTCTACTATAAGGAGTGGATCAATCGCAGCGGGGCGCAGAAACCACGCAAGGATAAGGACAAGCGGCCAAAGCATGTGCCACCACGCAGCTTTTTCACCGCGCAGCGAGCTGAATGCGGCCCAGGCAAGGGGCGGCAGGCACGCTGCCAGAACGGGCTGAAGGATGCGCAGAGCACCAAGGTCAACGCTCCAGCGCAGGCCGACAAGCGCTGTCTGAACCGCGCAACCCGCGACAAACATCAGAAACAAGGGCTGCGACTGCCGCGTCCGGAGCATCCGTACGAGCACCAATAGCAGGCAACCGCTGACGATGAACGGCAAAGGAATCGCTGGCATCGTTCAAATTCTCCCTGCCTTTACACAAACGGTCGAACGCTGCCGTTGTCATATCAGTTCTGCGGTTATCCGACACCGTGCCTGTGCTCTTGGCGAGATCAAAGCCAATCACCCAATCGCGCCCACCTGCGCCAAAGCATTTAGAGTTGTTGTTCACAGGGATTGCCCGTAAACCCGCCCTGTCAAAATGCCGGGTCTGTCACGGACTCTGGCCGGTGATGGATCAAAGGGAACGACTCGATGGCAGGCGTCAAGACCAAGCTCAACTTCGCGATCAGCGGCTTTCCTGAATTCACCCCTGAAGTCCGCGATGTGGAGCGGCGCTGGCTGAGCCTCCTCGCGGATGTGTTTGAAAGCTATGGCTACGCCAACATCGAAACGCCCTCGGTCGAGACGGTTCAGACCCTCGCGTCCAAGGGCGAGGATGTGGACAAGGAAATCTACGCCCTGACCCGCCTTGCCGCCATTGGCGAGACGACAAGCGCAAAGCTTGCCCTGCACTATGACCTGACCGTGCCAACCGCGCGGTATGTGGCCAAGCAGCACGGCAATCTCACCTTTCCTTTCAAGCGATTCCAGATGCAACGCTGCTGGCGCGGCGAACGTCCGCAAGAGGGACGCTACCGCGAATTCACCCAGTGCGACATCGACGTGATTGATCAGGATACGGTGTCTCTGTCCTATGATGCCGAAATGCTGGAAATGGCGGTTGTCGCCCTGACCCGCCTGAATGTCGGACCTGTCAAGTTCCAGGTGTCCAACCGCAAGATCATGGATGGGCTTGCAACTCACCTTGGCCTGCCCGATGGTACTTTGCTCGCGCGGATCCTGGACAAGGTCGAAAAGCTGAGCACAGAAAAGCTGTCTGAACGCCTGACCACCGAACTGGGACTCGATGCGGCAGGAATCGACACCTGCATCTCCTTTTGCAAGATCAAGGGCGGCCCCGATGCGATTGCAACTGGTCTGGACGCGCTGGGAATTTCAAACCCTGATGTCGATGCGGGGCGTGATGCGCTGTGCAACCTCCTGGCGAGGGTCGAGAAGAGTCGTCCCAAGGGGTTCATCATCGACGGCGATCTCGCGATCTCGCGCGGCTTCGACTATTATACCGGCGTCGTCTACGAGGCGAGGTTCATCGACTTCCCCGACTATCCGTCGATCTGCGCAGGCGGACGATATGAAAACCTTGTCGGGCAATTCATGAAGCGCAAGCTGCCAGGCGTCGGCATTTCGATCGGTCTGACTCGGATATTTACCAAACTGCTCAGCGAAAGCTTGCTTGAGACAGGCCGACGCACCCCGACCGAGGTTCTTGTGGCAGGAGACGAGTCGCTGACCGCAGCCGAGGCCGAGGCGCTGGCTGCTGAGATCCGCGCAACCGGCGCGAATGTTGAGATTTTGCCGGACGTGCCACGGCTGGACAAACAGCTGAAATATGCGAATGACAAGGGGATCCCATACGTCTGGATCATCCGCGACGGCGTGCATCAGTTAAAGGACATGACTTCAGGCGTTCAGCAGGCCATTACGGTCGAGGCATTCGCTGCATCCCGCGCCTGACAATTCCGGTCAGCCAACCACCTAAAACACCAGAAACTGAGCGTCCTAGGGTCGCTCAGTGTACTTAGCTTTTGACAAGACCTTGTTCTCGCGTGGCTTTGCACGGAAATGCCTGAACGGAACAGTGCGGAAAATTAGCCAAAAGCCTATGGACAAGCTGGAAAGCACAGGCTAAGTGCAAGCCACTGCGGCGACTGTAGCTCAGCGGTAGAGCTCTCGGTTGTGGTCCGAGTGGTCGCGGGTTCGAACCCCGTCAGTCGCCCCATTATCTTTATCAAGCCTAAGGCTTTGCATAGCTTTATTCAGCGCATCTGCCAAATGAATGGTGGTTGGACTCTGACTACCGAAAGCTGGTGATTCGCTTTTAGCGTTTACTGTTGTAAAAAAATGCTGACGCAAACACTAAAGTAGTGCGAAAATCACAGCTTTAGCGAGAGAGTTTCCCCCGCTTACATTTTCTTAGTGTGCAAACATATTCATCTTTGGCGACCCGCTAGCAACAACCAGCCTTAAAAACGAACATGTTTGAAAAATATCGCGCCCGCGTTTCAGATGGCGATTTTTCGCTCAAGACTATAAATCTCACCTGCCGACAAACTTTTAACATTCATTGCCAAACAGTTAACATGCCCTTCATCCGGCTGACTTACGCGATTGATTAGATTTCTTTGAGATTTCGGCCAAAAAGTGCACTTTTTGTGCTGTTGGTAATGATCTATTAATGAGTCATTAATCTTCACATCCGGACGCATGTTAGCTACAGACGGATCAAGTCAAGAACTTGGCGGCCTTGCAGCCAAATAATGTCGTTTTTATAACAGTTATTTTTAAAATGTTCCGATGGCGTACCCATCAAACCACGTCCAATACCACCAAATACCTAAAGCGAACCCCCAATATTATCCGAAGCTGGAGCGCTCCTTATGAACATGAAACAATCCTTTGTTGGCAATTGGAGCGGCGCGCTCAACGCTTCGTCCGAAGCCAACGGCCAGGAGAGCATCACCAAGGTCGAAGGGCTTTATGCTCGGCGTGGCAAGCGTATTTTTGACTTGATACTCGCTGTCTTGCTTTTGCCGGTGATTGCTCCCGTGATTTTGGTGCTTTGCATTCTGGTGCGCCGTGACGGTGGTCCTAGCTTTTTTGCTCACCGCCGCGTCGGCAGGAACGGAAAGGTCTTCCCTTGCTGGAAGGTCAGATCCATGGTCTTCGACGCCGAACGCAAGCTGCGTGACTATCTGGCAGAAAACCCGGAAGCTGCAGCAGAATGGGCTCGTGATCACAAGCTGACCAACGACCCGCGGATCACTGCTCTTGGAAATTTCATTCGCAAGAGTAGTCTAGATGAACTTCCCCAGATCTGGAACGTGCTCAGGGGCGAGATGAGCTTTGTAGGCCCCCGCCCGATCGTGCGCGAAGAGTTGAAGAAGTACGGCCCTTACAAGCGGATATACATGATGATGGCACCCGGAATAACCGGACAGTGGCAGGTTTCGGGCCGCAACGATGTGTCGTACGACGAACGCGTGAATATGGATGTAGAATATCTATCGTCCATCTCGCTTAAAACCGACGTAAAGATCATCCTTGCGACTGCGAGCTCGGTGATTAACCGTACAGGCAAGTAACACCACCGTTTCGGAGCGCACTCATAGGCGTTCCGAAACGACTAGACCGCATTTGCACACGTGTCGATCTAGAGAAAGCGAAGTGATCCCTGCTCGACAAGAGCTGCCGTAAGTAGACCGGTCGCATACCCCCCAGTATCAACAGAAATACGTCCATTAATTGCTTTCGGATGGTCTACGATTGTGTGACCGTGCACCACCCAAATGCCGTCCTGTCGTGAAGTACGCCCAAAATCCTTGTGTCCCCATAACAATGTCTTTTCGGTCTGCTTATCTATCGGTAGCGCAGGATCAGCTGCCGCATGCACGACGGCCACGTTGCCAGTCTGCCAGACACGCGGCAGCCCACGCAGCCAACCTTCAGTATTCCCAAGCACTTCACGAAACTTGTTCCGCGCGATTTCCCACTCTTCACGTGGCGCTGTTTGCGACAGCGGCGAAATACCATAGCTTGCGAATGTCTGCAGCCCACCATGAAGAAGCCAACGCGGGCCAGACCGAGCAGGGTCCTCAAGGAAATCAAGAAGCATCTGCTCGTGGTTTCCTAAGAGACAAACCAATGAGCCTGGATCGTCCGCCTGAAGAGACTGCAGCAGGTTCAAAACTTCCCGGCTTTGATCACCACGGTCGATATAATCACCCACACAAACCAGTTTGACTTCGGCATGTCCGGCCTTCTCCAGTCGGCGCAACAGGTCCTGAAGCAAATCGAGCCGACCGTGAATGTCTCCTACAGCGAAAAACGGCTGATCGGGCGCAAGAAGTGCGTCGAATGTGGGCTTGGGGGCACGTTTCCAAAAAAAAATACTCATTGCGGCAACATAAGCTGTTTATTCCCGACGTCCAAGACGTCATCAATCATTGAGTTATAGTTCCGTTCCATCGCGAGACAAATAAGTTCGGCAGGCCCACACGGGAACCTAGTCTACACAAAATGCCTGCGAAAAAGGGTGTTCATGAAGATCGATCGTTTCAAACGTTGCACCCGATGCGCAAGTATCATGGCAACCCTGATTGCAAGTACCGCCAGCCTGGCCCATGCGGAGCAGTCGGCGCAAGAGCCATGGAGCCGCCCTACTCTGAGTTTCATGGGCGTGCCTGGTCTCATTGACATGCCATCAGGCAATGCCATGTCTGATGCAGACCTCGCCTTTACCGTCGGAAGTTTTGACGGAACGGTTCGAAACACCGCCTACTTCCAGATCACGCCGCGCATTTCGGGTGTATTTCGATACAGCTACATCAAAGACTTCTCCGTCACACAACCAAAATACTATGACCGTAGCTTCGACTTGCGGTACTTACTGACGCCGGAAACATCGAGTATTCCGGCTGTAACGATCGGCCTTCAGGATTTCGGCGGTACTGGCATCTATGCTGGTGAATACATTGTCGCGACCAAGACATTCGGTCGGCTGCGGGCAACTGGTGGCATCGGTTGGGGCCGCTTCGGTAGCTATAATGGGTTTGATAACCCACTTGGAGCGCTGAGCGACAAGCTTAAGACACGGCCGACCAAAACCGGAGATACCGGCCAACTGGAGACAGGGCAATGGTTTCGTGGTGATGCAGCACTATTCGGCGGGTTACAGTATCAGCTGGGCGACCAGATCGTCCTTACGGCAGAATATTCCTCGGACGCGTATGACGCCGAAACCGCCCGTGGGCTGATCGACCAAAAATCTCCGCTCAACTTTGGCGCCAGCTACCGTTTTCGCAACGGTTTGGATGTGAGCGCCGCCTATCTTTACGGGTCCGAAGCTGCGGTGAGAGTGACCTATACCTTCAATCCGAAGAATCCAACGAACCGCCCCGGCGGTGTGGATCCAGCCCCGCCGCTGGTCGCGATGCGGGCGCCCGGCGCCGCTGCTGACCTCGGCTGGACACAACGGGCAAACAGCGCAGAAATTCTGCGCGGCAACGTTGCGGAAGCTTTTTCCAAAAATGGCCTGCGGCTTGACGCTATGGCCGTGGATGGTCGCTCGGTACAGGTTCGCTTTCGCAATACGCAGTACACCAATTCCGCTCAGGCCATCGGTCGCGCGACCCGTATCCTGACCAACGTCATGCCCGCCTCTGTGGAAACGTTTGTACTGACCCCAGTGACAGCCAATGGTCTCTCCGCATCGCGAATTACTCTGGCGCGCAGCGACGTCGAAGAACTGGTTCACGCGCCAGATGGTGCTTGGCAGAGCTTGGCTCGCGCCGATGTCTCGGACGCCTATCCGCCGGACGGCATTGCTCCTTCGCAGCGTGCTTTTCCAGACTTCAACTGGGGTATAGGCCCTTACCTTAGCGCCACCTACTTTGATCCAAGCCAGCCGGTACGGCTAGATCTCGGGGTAGAGGTAACTGCCAGCTATGAACCCCAGCCCGGCCTTCTGTTCGAGGGTAGCCTGCGCCGGCGCGTTTTGGGAAACCGCGGCGAACTTCGTTCTTACAGTTCGAAACTCCAACGCGTGCGCACGGACAGCAACCTTTATGCAAGAGACGGAGAAACTGCGCTGACGACTCTTTTCGCAGCCAAATACTTCCGTCCCGGAGAGGATCTCTATGGTCGCCTGACCGTTGGATATCTGGAATCAATGTATGGCGGCGTTTCAGGCGAGCTGCTCTGGAAACCAGTCGCAAGCCGCCTCGCCCTTGGGGTCGAAGCGAACTATGCGCGTCAGCGCGATTTCGATCAGGACTTCGGCTTTCAAGACTATGACGTCGTAATGGGCCATGTTTCGACCTATTACGACGCTGGAAACGGATTTAACTACCAGCTTGACGTTGGTCGCTACCTGGCGGGCGACTGGGGCGCAACTGTTTCTATTGATCGCGAATTTGATAACGGAATCCGCATTGGTGCATTTGCCACCCTTACCGAGGTCCCCTTCGACGACTTTGGCGAAGGATCCTTTGACAAGGGCATAACTTTCAGCGTTCCGCTATCTGCTCTGACCGGGACCCTGACGCAGTTCGGAATTGGTCGCACTGTGCGTCCCGTTCTTCGCGATGGTGGCGCGGGTCTGTCCGTTCCCGGGCGACTTTACGAAGGCGTGCGCGCCTACCACCAGCCGGCGCTGCAATCGAAATGGGGACGGGTTTGGAGATGAAAAAGACATTTTTCGCCCTTTGCACAGCTTTGACGCTTGGTGCTTGCGGCAGCAATTCCTCCCCTGCCTTGATCGGACAACAATTGTCACGTGCTCTCGCGCGTCCACCTTCGGTAGACCTGCGAACCACTCTTACACCTGAGTTTCTGGCTCAGGTTGGCCAGCCGGTACTTTTTGTGGAGCTTCCCCAACGGCGCGCACAGGCGGGAACACTTCTTTCGCAACAGGATGGGACCCGGCAAATCTGGACCAGTCTGGACGGCATCGCAGTCACGCTCCAAAGCGGTATTCTCACGGAGACAAGAGGCTTGGGTGGGGACCTCATGACGACTGATCTGGGGAATGTGACTGCTGCAATGCGGGGTGAAACCGACAGTGCGGTGCGGATCCACCGATATTTGAATGGTGAGGACGGCATAGATGCCCTGGCTTTTGTCTGCACCTATTCGCGCCAGAATGATGTAGCAGTCGCGACACTGGCAGGCAACTTCCGGACATTGCGCCTGACAGAGAACTGCACAGGACCCACGATCACGTTTGAGAATCACTATTGGCTGGGTCGCTCCGGACTTCCGATAAAATCGGTACAGTGGGTCGGTCCAAACGTCGGATATGCAGAAATTGAGCAGACTACCGCTCAATAGAGACCCATAGAACAATTTAGCTTAACCAAACAGAAGTAATCGCGCGTTAAGAATTGTAGGAGTCTGCCGGATGAGGTATCGTAGGTAGACAAGTCTTGTCAGGAGATATGTAATGAAAAATACTCTTTTTGGAATTATTGCTTGCGGTTCGCTCCTTCTTGGGGCCGCAGCAAATGCACAGCCAGTAATTGGTGCTGGTGCTGGTGCTGGTGGTGCTGGTGTTGGTGTTGGTGCTGGTGCTGGTGCCCTCGGCGGTCTGGGCCTTGGTGCTATCGGACTCGCCGCTGGAATCACAGCAGTGGTCGGCGGCGTTGTTGCCGCATCATCCAACGGCAGCTCATCGAATGGCGACAGCCCCTTCGGCACAGGTGGAACGACTGGCGGCACGACTGGCGGTACCACCAACTAGGTGGCTCAGTCTGCGCAAGTTTAAGTATATGGAACGAGCCCGTTATTCGGGCTCGTTCTGTCATAGAAAACACATTTTGATACTGCATCCTAATGTATGACCATCAAAAGATTCGACACGAAGGATGCCGTCCGAATGGTAAGGCGTAAACTGATTGCAGCGGTCCTTTTGGGCCTTAGTGGATGTGGTGTTGCCTACAATTCTCCGTCTGTAACGTCATTTGCACAGACAGATTCAAAGGTCCGTGTACTTCCCATCACGCCCGGGTCCGTGCTCGTTGCCAACAGTTCAACCTACAGTCCAAAGACACTACCGGCAGCCTTTTTTCAGACAGCCGGAATCGGCAGTGGCATGCGTGGAGCAGAAAATGTTCCGAATTCTGTCCTGGACCAACGTGTCAAACCTGTTTCGATGGAAACGCGCTTGCCTCCTAGCGCCCCGGTGCGGCCCTATACGATCGGTATAGGCGATGTGATACTTCTTGCCACGCCGCAGACCGGATCAACGGTAGAACAACTGAGTGGTCTGCTTGCTGCATCCAATTCGCGCCAAGGTTACACAGTGCAGGATGACGGCTCTATATCGATCCCCAATGTTGGGCGTGTGGTTGTCGCCAACTTGACGCTTGAAGCTGCCGAGGCCGAGCTTTTTCAACGTCTTGTTGAGAATCAGATTGATCCGACATTCAGCTTGGAAATCGCAGAATTCAATTCCAAGAAAGTGTCGATCGGCGGTGCCGTATCAAGTCCCACTGTGGCACCGATTTCGCTGACACCTCTCTACTTGGACGAAGCGTTGGCCGCTGCAGGTGGGATTACGGTGACCGATCAGGATTATGCGTCGGTCCGCATCTATCGCGACGGAAACCTGTATCAGATCCCTTTGAACGAGCTTTATTCAAACCGCGGCCTTCAACGGATTCCGCTCATCGACGGTGACAGCGTTTTCGTAGACACAACGTATGAGTTGGATCTTGCACAGGCCTATTTTGCCGAACAAATCCAGATTGCCCAGTTTCGCCAACAATCGCGCATTGCGGCCCTGAATGAGCTGAATGCAGAAGTGACGATCCGCCGCGGCGCGCTGGACGAAGAGCGCGAAAACTTCAAAACCCAATTCGATCTTGGCTCAGCTGATCGCGATTACGTATACTTGGCTGGCGAAGTCGGCAAGCAAAGCCGCTTTCCCCTGCCCTTTGGTGCCAAAGCCTCGCTTGCGGACGCAATTTATGCCCAAGGTGGAATTCCAACGATAACGGGCAACGTTCGCAAAATTTACGTGCTGCGCGGTTCGCCGGATCCGCGTGAATTCTCAGCGTTGACGGCTTGGCAGCTGGACGGCGGTAACGCTACCAACCTTCTGTTGGCAACGCGGTTTGAACTGCGCCCCAACGATGTGATCTTTGTTGCCGAACAGCCAGTCACTCGATGGAATCGCGTGATCAACCAGATCACACCTACAATCATCAATACGACGGTTGCTGCCGCGAGCAACTGATCAAACGGAAAGGTTGGCAGTCGCCAACCTTTCAACCGGACCGCCTGCAGCCTCGGCATCTTCAAGATCGTGGGTGACCATAAGCACAGGCAGGGCCATGCGGCGCGCCCAATCAAACACAAGCGTCCGAATATGATGCCGTAAAGATGCGTCCAGGCCTGAAAAGGCTTCATCCAGTAGCAAGGCACGGGGTTGCGAAAGCAGCATACGCATCAGCGCAACGCGCGCCTTTTGCCCCCCTGAGAGCGTCGCCGGATCCCGGTTCGCATAGCCTTTGAGGCCGATTTCACAAAGCGCGTCATCAATGCGTCTACGCCGATCAGCCCTTGTCCCGCCCGAACCTAGTCCGAAGGCCAAGTTCGAACCTACGGATAGATGCGGGAACAGCAAATCATCCTGAAACAAAATGCCAATGCCGCGCCGTGCAGGCGGCAAGGCCGTGATGTCTGTTGCTCCAAGGCAAACCATGCCACTCGCTTCGAAATCGGGCGCGAGGGTACCCGCCACATAGGACAATAGCGTGGACTTGCCCACACCCGAAGGCCCCATAACTGTCAGAACCTCACCCGCGGCGATGGAGTGGTTGATAGCCACCAGCAACGCTTCATTTCTGGTGATGCGGACGTTTTGCAGGATCAGGGCATCAGCCATGCAGACCTCTTCTGTTGCGCCAGATGATTGCGGGCAAGGAAAGCGCGAGAATGAAAGGCAGCAGCACCGCCAGCGTCTGCGCGACGGCATAGACCCCAATCGCACGCCTGTCACCTCCCGAGGCCAGCGCTACAGCCTCGGTCGTCAGGGTCTGAACCCGCCCGCCGCCAACCAGCAATGTCGGAAGGTATTGCCCGACCGAAACCGCAAAGGCGACGGCCGCAGTTGTCACGATGGGGCGCAGCAGCATCGGCAGACGAACCCGCCACATCACCCCCCAAAACGAAGCGCCAAGCACCGCCGCGACGGTTCCATTGCGTCGGTCCCAGGCGCGCCAGGGATCGCCCAGTGATAGAAAGACATAGGGCAGTACGAAAACCAGATGGACCAGCACCACGGCCCATAACGCCTTGTCCGCGCCGAGGCTAAGGAGCAGGGTTTGCAGACCTGGCAGAAAGGCCGTCTGCGGGACCAGCAGCGGCAGATAGATCAGCCAGAGGCCCCGCTGGGTCAGGCCCCGTCCGCTGCGGTATTCCGATTCGAGACAGCCGAGAACCAGGACCAAAGCCAAGCCCGTTGCCAGAATTGCGATCAGGGCTGTGGTCCCACTCGCTGTCAGGATACCCGGCAAGTAACGGTTCCAGTTCCGAAAAGAGAGTTCTTGTGGCATGGCGTCTGGAAAGGCCCAAAATCCAGCGAAAGACCAGACCGCTAGACCAAGAAGCCCGGCGAGAATAGCCAAAGCGGAGAGTAGGCCAAGAACCAGACCAAGCGGGCGCAGGACAGGGTCGGCGACGCCGCGATTTCCCCGCTCTACCCAAAGACAACCCAATCTCGCGACCACAAATTCCATCGCTCGCCAAAGCGCGAGCGCTGCGAACACCAGCGCACCTTGCAGCAATGCAGCAGCAGCTGCGGTCAAGCGTCTAGATAGGTCTGGGTCGCTCATCCACTGGACAATCTGCACCGATAATGAGGGTGGCGTAGAGGGGCCAAGGATTATCGCGACATCCACAACCGACATAGAATAGGCCAGCACCACATAGACCGGCAGACGGATCTGCGCGTAAACAGCGGGGAACACCGTCTTAAGCCACCCGGTGATGCGCCCATATCCTAAGGCCTGCGCCACGCGCATCCGGCGCGGTGCATCGGCCTGACCAAGGGCCGAGAGCGTCATGAGCAGCAGGAACGGTACCTCTTTTGCAACCATCCCCGCGGTCAGCGTCAGCCCCCAACGGTCCTGCACGATCAGCAAATCTGGCGGCCGGTCCCAGCCGGTCAGTGGAGAGGCGAGTCGAGACAGCCAGCCCGACGGCGCGACAAGAAAGGCAAGGCCAAAGGCCGTCGCTGCATGGGGTACGGACAACAGCGGCGACAAGAGACGCTCCAACATCCGGAACGGTCGGGTGCCGTGCCATCCTGCCAGCGTCAGAGTGACAATGCCAAGTGAAAGAGAGGTCGCGACCAGGCCGGTTGTCGCCGACAGGCGCACTGCCGCAGTCAGGCCCGGCCAATCGAAGAGAGCTATGATGGGATCAAATGAAAGGGTCGAAAGGCCTGCCGCCGGCAGATAGCCGAATGCAGGCAGCACTGTGCCCAAAACCCCTGCCCCGACCGGTCCTAGCATTGCCAAGAGTGTCAGCGCCGGAATCAACCCCAGCGCTGAAGGCGCCGACAGCCCGCTGACCCGCGCCGCCCCAAAGGCAACAATGCGTTGGGCCAGCGGGTGCATATTTTACTGACCGGCGCCGTAGCGACGGGTCCAGTCGTCAGTGATGAGTGTCATCCAGCTGGGGTTTGGTTCCGGCAGCGCGGTGCCGAGTTCAGCCGGCGACAAAGTCGCGATGCCAAGGTCGAGAGCTGCAAACGTGGCGCGATCTTCGTCCGAGAGCTTGTCCATCGCCAGCACGGTGCCGTAACCTAGTATCGCGGGATCCTGCGCGCGCGCCTGTGCCTGTGGCGACAGCAGGGCGTTGGCGACGACCAAAGCTCCGGCCTTAGAGCCTGAATTATAGGGGATTGCCACGTAAGAGGCATTTCCCAGGGTACCCTTTTCCAGCACAAAAGTGCGCACCGTATCGGGCAGCTGGAAGTTGGCTATCGCTGTAGATGCCTCGCCCGGGCTGAAGGAAATCGCCAAGTCGATCTCATTATCCGCCATCAGCTGTAGTTGCGCGGGTCCGGATGCGGGATAGGCCGAACCAGAGCGCCAGAGCACCGGGGTCAGCGCATCAAGATAGTCCCACAACGGTGCCGTAACGGCCGCGTAATCCGCCTGATCTGCAGGTCTCAAGAGCACTTCGGTGTTATCCGTCAGCTCAATCAGCGTCTGCTTGAGGAAGGTCGAGCCAAGGAAATCCGGTGGCTGCGGATAGGTGAACCGGCCCGGGTTTGCCTTGGCCCACTCAAGAATCGCTTCGGCAGAGTGCTGCGGCACCATATCCGCCGAATCGTACATGTAGACGACCTGCGCCATGGCCCAGGGTGATTCATAGCCTTCGGTCGCAACAGTGAAATCGGATTGGACGGACTTGCCTGTCGTATCCACATATTGCCAGTTTGGAAGCTGTTCCGCGAAGGGGCCATACAGCAGCCCGGCATCCTTCATTGCAGCAAAATTCGGACCGTTGATCCAGATCATGTCGACAGCGCTGTCTTCATCCTGCCCTGCCTGCTTTTCGTTCAGCACCCGGGACACGGCATCGGCAGTGTCAGACAGTTTCACATGTTCCAGCGTGACGCCCTGCTCTGCCACCTGTTGCCCGATCCAGGTGATAAAATCGTTGGTGGCGGTAGACCCGCCCCAGGCATGCCAGTAGACAGTCTGACCCTGCGCCTGTTCCAGCACGGCGTCCCAATCGGAGGGATCAAGATCAGCGGACAGCGCCGGCAAGGGGGCCATAAGAGCGGCAATCAGTGGAAGCGTGTTCGAGAGGCGGATCATGTGGTCTCCGGTTCAGTCGTTGAAGATCTGGCGCGCGGCAAGGATACGTAAAATTGCAGTTGCATAACACAGCGCGCCAAATATCCAGGCAAGCGGTGCAAAAAACTGTGGAAATAGGCAGAGAAGAACGAAGAAACCAATGGTCTCGGATCCCTCAAGCAGGCCGTTGGAAAAGTAGAGCGATTTCGACCCCTGGGCCGAGGTCTCCATTCCGCGCTTTTCAGCAAGTATGGCATAGCCGAGGAAGCTGGTGCCGTTGAAGTAGAAGGACGCGAGCAGAAAGGCGCCCGCGATGGCATTCGCAGCCGGGTCCAGCAGAACAAAGGCAAGCGGCACCGCACCGTAGAACAGAAAATCGCAGGCGATATCAACGAAGCCGCCGAAATCGGTCTTTCTCGTAGAGCGGGCAACGGCCCCGTCCAACCCGTCCGCCACACGCGATAAAAGCAGCGGAATTAGAGCTGCAACAGGCACCCCGCCCCAGATCATCGCCGCGGAGATAAGCCCCAAAGCAAGTCCCAGCAGGGTGATCTGATTGGCCGAGACACCCAGTGCCGCAACCCATCGCCCTACCGCGTTCAGCGGCGGGTCAATCAGCTTGCGGGCTGTGGCATCGAACATGCGCGGCTCCTTTAGGGTCGGGGATATAAAGCCACGGCAACGCCCGCCGGGCAATGCCTTTACAGAAACGTGAGACCAAGTGACAGGGTGCTGTGCAAAGTGACCGGTTTGCATCTGACCGCGAAAGTGGCTTTGGTGGCGACGGATCGTGCGATGGTCCTGCAACACACTCTGCGCCTCGATCCAATAAAGGAGCCTCCCCCCATGACGCCCCGCAATCTGCCCCTGCCACCTTTCGCGACAGTGAACTGCCCACCCCCAAGGCCGGGCGCATGAGTGACGTCCTCATCCTTGGCGCGGGTATGGCCGGCCTCGGGGCCGCGCTGGCGCTACAGAAACACGGGCTGGACTGCGTGATACTCGACCGAGGCGCGCCGGGGCAGGAAACCAGCTATGGCAACGCCGGCATCCTGCAATCTGAAGCCTCCGAACCCTATGCCCTACCCCGCTCCCCTCTCAGCCTGTTTCAACTCGCGCTGGGACGGGGGAATTCTGTTGCTCTGGATCCGTTCGCTCTGCCAGCTCAGGCGGCGGCGCTGCTGCGCTACTGGCTGGCATCAAGTCCCAGCCGGTATGCCCTGACAGCAAAGCTTTACAGCACGCTGATCTCCGAGGCGATTCCGACCCATGCGCCGCTGATCACCGCCGCAGGAGCGGACAACCTGATCCAGCGCGACGGATATTGGGAGGTCTACCGCACCGAACGCGCCTTTGACGCTGCAGAGGTGGCGGCGCGCCGGATGGCCCGGCTTTACGCTCAACCTTATGAAATATTCACGAAAGAAGCCCTGCAACGGGCTGAACCGGGGCTGAAAGGCAATCTTGCAGGCGCGGTGCTCTGGTCCGGGCCTTGG
The DNA here is from genome assembly GCF_002760615.1 of Puniceibacterium antarcticum. Classification (GTDB taxonomy): domain Bacteria; phylum Pseudomonadota; class Alphaproteobacteria; order Rhodobacterales; family Rhodobacteraceae; genus Puniceibacterium; species Puniceibacterium antarcticum. The sequence goes on from NZ_AWWI01000040.1 coordinate 58,012, forward strand.
CGGGCAAGCGATCCGGGTGGGCTTGTGCAGGCCTATGCCAGATTGTTCGAACAGCGTGGCGGGCGGATCGTCGCGGGCGACGCGGCGACGCTGGAACAGCACGGCTCAGGGTGGCGCGCCTCAGGCGTCGCGGCGGCGCGAGTTGTGGTCGCGCTTGGCCCTTGGTCGCCCCAGCTGCTGCGCCGGTTCGGATATCGTATCCCTATGGTGTCAAAGCGCGGCTATCACATGCATTTCGACGGCCCGCACGGACTGCAGCGCGCCATCGTCGATGCCGAGCGTGGCATCGTCCTCTCCCCGATGCGGCAGGGACTGCGACTTGCCACCGGGGCCGAACTTTCCCGCAGGGCTGCCCCACAGCCCCGCCAGCTGCTGCGCGGAGAGCGGGCAGCACGCGAACTTGTCGAAATCGGCCAGGCGGTAGAGCCAAAGCCATGGTCCGGCACACGCCCCTGCCTGCCGGGGATGCTGCCGCTGGTTACTCAGGCACCTCGGCATAAAGGGCTGTGGCTGCATTTCGGACACGGACATCAGGGGTTCACTCTGGGTCCCGCCACCGGCGAACGCCTTGCCCGCGCGATGACCGGTGAACGAGAGGCTGTGGCGGGGCTTGATCGCGGAATACTCTGACGCTGGGAATTGTTCCGCATGCGACATTGTCCCAAAAGGGGATGGGTTTCCGGTCTGCAGTGGCGTAACCCAAAACCACATCACAAAACAGGAGCGTTCCATGACCCAGATCACCCGCCACCACACCGGCCCGCGTATGAGCCAGATCGTCGAGCACGGCCAGACAATTTACCTTGCCGGTCAGGTCGGGGACCCCGGCGAAGACGTGGCCTCGCAGACAAAGACCTGCCTTGAAAAGGTTGACGCGCTGCTTGCCGAAGTCGGTTCAGACAAAACGCATCTGCTTCAGGTCACTATCTGGTTGGCAGATATGGCAGATTTCCCGGCGATGAACGCTGTATGGGATGCTTGGGTCGCTCAAGGACACACACCTGCACGCGCCTGCGGCGAGGCAAAGCTTGCCACACCGGACTATCTGGTCGAGTTTCTGGTGACTGCCGCCAAGGCCTGAACACGACGCGGCGGTGTCGGTTCAGACACCGCCATCGCGGGCGCGGGTCCAGCGGTGCAGCCAGACCGGAGCCAGAGCGACGTTCTCGGCATTGCGCATCACAAGTCGCAGATCCACCTGTTCAACCTTTCCGGGCCGCAACCGAAATGCGACGCGCGTAGGCTTGGCCGCTGCATCATTACTGGCATATGCCCCGGCAGGCAGAGCCAACAGCACTGGCTCTGACAGCTCTGCGCCATCCGTGGCCTTGAGTTCAGGCCAAGCATCTTTGGGAAGATTTTCGAAATCGACCACAAACTGCAACACTTCCTGATCAATCGGATCGATGCCACTGCGTGTCTGCATGATATGCGTGCCTTTTACGGACGCTGGGGCCAGCGTCCAGACAAGATCATAGTCGAAGCGATGCTCTGAACCTTTTTCAAGCGGGTCTTCCGGACGCCAGAACGCGACGATATTGTCCATGAATTCGTCCGCAGTAGGGATCTCAATCAACGTGACGGCGCCTTTGCCCCATTCGCCACGGGGTTCCACCCGGGCAGAGGGTCGATGGTTGTAGTGCGCCTCGGTGTCCTGAAACGCGGCAAAGCTACGGTCGGACTGGTACAGGCCAAAACTGTGCGGATTGCTGTCGCTGAAGGCCGAAGCCTGCACAGTGGCTGGATTGGAGATCGGCCGCCAAAGGGTTTCGCCCACGCCATTTTCCACGACCAGCACGTCACTGTCATGCACAGCCGGGCGGAAATCATCCCCGACAGAAGAGCGTAGAGGCCCCTTGAAATACATCGTAGTCAAAGGTGCAACGCCGATTGTGTCCAGCGTTTCACGTGGGAAAAGCGTGACCGATATTGCCTGACGCGTATCGTCACCCGGGGTTGTCGTCATGTCAATATGCGCAGTCAGCGATGGGCTGTCGATCAGACCTTCGACCCGCACGCTTGCGTCGACGGGGGGATACAGGCGCAGATGGCGAATTTCGGGGAATTCCTCTGCACCCTGACCACCTGTGCCCAGAGCGACAGAGCGCGCGGACAGACCGTAGACCATATCTCGCCCGATGGCGCGGAAATAGCTCGCGCCTTGAATCACGAGGAATTCGTTCATGTCCTCCGGGGAATTCAAGGGGGTACGCAACCGTAGGCCAGAGAAGCCGGCTCCAGGAGAAACGGATGGAATCTCGTCGAAATAACGAAGATCGAACGAGAAGAGATCCGGTGAAAACGCAAAAGGCTCTATTCCGGTGTCGCTGACCAGATCAATGGTCACAGGGGTCTGAAAGAACAACCCGGGAGGCAAAAGATCGACGGCATAGTCCTTGCCCAGTTCCAGCATGGACGCGCGGCCCGGCAGCGGGCGAATGCCGCGATAAGCGTCATAATTCAAATTGGCAAAGGGCGCGGGCAGTTCCCGATCCGGCGCTTCGTAAGGTTGTAGCGCAAGATTTCGGGCGCGCTCCAGCAAACTGACGCCGGACTCCTCAGTGGTTTGCGCCAGACCGCCACGCGCAGTCAACAGGGTTGCGGCGGCGGCTGAGGAGTAAAGAAAACTGCGTCTGTGCATCATATTACCGATCAAGTTTGAATATCCTTTTGATAATCAAGATAGGGCACAAGAAGCGGTGCCGCCAGTAGCGGTCCTGCCACGGGCAGAACAAAAGGCAGCGCAACCGGGTTCATCGCCGCAACCAAAGCCACAAGAGCGGCCCCGGCGAGGGCCTCCAGCATTCCGGAGGGCAGGCTTAGTTGCTGCGCAACCGGGTTTTTCCAACCGCAGTCATGTCCGGTCACGACAGAACTGACAGCCAGCACGTCCCGTATCATCACGATTGGCGCGATCAGTGAGGACATCATCAGTTCGGCCCCCGCTGCGCGCAGCATGATCTTGCGTGCACGCGGACTGCGCGTGGCGCGAAGATTGCGAAGCAAACCGCAAAGCTTGGGCATCAGCAAAAGGGTCGCTACCGCCAGCATTGGCCAAAACGTTGCAATGGGCACCGCCCCTGCTGACAGCAGCACGACCAGAGCAAGCCAGATCGGACCGGCGACATAGCCCATGATCCCCACGGCCATGTGCAGGCGGCTGATCGGGTGCAGCCTGGGCGCCGTGATCAAGCGGCTATGCTGCAGGTTGCCCTGACACCAGCGGCGGTCGCGCTTGTGAAACTCGTTAAGGGTCTGAGGGCCGTCTTCAGCGCTGGCGTGGGTATCGGCATCAATCTCGATCTTCCAGCCTGCGCGGCGCATCAGCGCTGCCTCGACAAAGTCATGGCTGAGGATATCCCCGCCGAACGGCGCCTGCCCGCTGAGCTTAGGCAGATGGCCCGCCTCACGAAAAGCCTTGATCCGGATCAGAGCGTTGTGCCCCCAGTAATTGCCCGCATCCCCGGTCCACAGGGCGAAGCCCTTAAGAAAGGTCGGCCCCATTAGCCGCGACGACAGGCGCTGCAGCTTGCCAAAGCGCGACTTTGCTGGGATCAGGCGCATACCCGCCTGCAAAAGACCCGTCTGAGGTGAACGTTCCATGCGCGCCACCATATTGGCGATTCGCGACGCCCCCATACGACTGTCCGCATCAAGCGTCATCATATAGTCGAAGCAGTCCCCATGAGACCGCAGCCAGTCCGCGATGTTGCCAGGCTTTCGCCCGGTGTTTTCTGTCCGGCGGCGATACTGAATACGTCCAGCATTGATAAGGGGGGCAAACGTCTCTTCCTCGATCCTGATCTTGTCGGCATCGCGCGTGTCAGACAAAACAAACGGTGTGGTTGAGTGATGGATGCCTTTACGTTGCAGATCAGTCGCGAGCTCTGACAGCATGCGCGTGGGGCCAGCCGGAGTTTCACCGCACATCGTCAGCAGCATGGCTGTACGCCCGGTGGGCTGCGAACCGGGCATTGCGCGAAACGGCACCTGTGGGGGGCCATGAGGCCGATCAGCGCTGTGGTGGCTCCCAGCGACAAGCTTGCCGTGGTCAGCGTAATCAGCCCAAAGGTAACACCGCTGACGGCGCTCCAATCCTCGATCTCGACTGCAAAGCCCGTGGCGACAAGCGCTGTGAGGGTAAGTGTCAGCGCCGCCTGAAGCCAGGCGAGGGAATGTGGTGATCCCGGCTGCGGCATAGCAGCAGGGAAGAGATCCGGGCGCGCGATGTAGCGACGCACAGGCGCCGGACGCAGTATGCCCCGGACAGGGGCGAGGGCAGTCCGGTCTTGTGGGGCATTCATGGACATGATGAACCTTCGTGAATTCAGAATGTGAGCTGTGTTGGACCTCGAACGCTCCAATTCATGCTTGGTTGCGCCGCCGCAATGGCGATAGCGCGAAGATAGGCGCGATCTGCCTATTGGGCCGATTCGTATGGGCGAAAAATCGCCACAGAATTAAAATCACTCAAAAAACGCCCGCACTGCAGGGAACCTTTCCGCCGTTTGCTGCGCGTGCGCGCCATCCGCTGCTTGCGGGCTGTGCCGACCTGTGGTTTTTGCCCCCCAGACAAAATGGTCAGGCACGGAAAAATGATAACACAGTGCCGCGGAGCGGCGGCGATGATCGGTCGCGTTACATGGCTGAGATCTGAATGAGGCCGCTTCCACGCCTCAAAGTGCGTAGCCTGCGGATCCTGCAGTTTATGGTCAGCATAGCGCTGCTTGCGATCCTTTGGCGGGCCGTCGGTGGCGGCGATGCACTTGGCAGCCTTGCCGGGGCAGATCCGGTCTGGCTGACGCTCGCCTTAGTGATGCTATCCCTGCAGACGCTGCTGTCGGCCCTGCGCTGGAAAGTAACAGCCAAGGCCTTGGGCCAGCGCTTTACCGTCTGGCAGGCAGTACGGGAATATTATCTTGCACAGTTTATCAACCAGTCCCTGCCCGGCGGCATGGTCGGGGATGCGGGGCGCGCCGTGCGCGCGCGGCATCAGGCGGGATTGCTTCGGGCCTCGCAGGGTGTTGTGTTTGAACGACTGTCTGGTCAGGTGGTCGTCTTTGCAGTGATGACGGTCACCTTTGCCGTGACGGCTCTGGCCCCTGGTGGGCTGAACTGGCCAGTCTGGGTGCGTTCCTTCATAGTGCCGCTGATCATTGTCGGAATGACCGCGCCGCTGGTGTTCTGGCTGGGCGGGATGTTGCCCGGACCACAGCGACGCGCGCTCGACAATCTTTGGGACGCGCTGCACCGCTCGCTTCTGGCACCCAAGGTCTTGGGCTGGCAGGTGTTGCTAGGCTTGGGAACAACAGCCTGCACCCTGTCGGCTTTTGCCTTTTGCGCACGTGCAACCGGGACAGAGTTGTCGCTGGTCGAACTACTGGGGATCGTGCCGCTGATCCTGTTCACAATGCTGATCCCCATTTCTGTTTCTGGCTGGGGCCTGCGCGAAGGCGCGGCTGCGGCCCTGTTCCCGCTTGCAGGCGAAAGCGCGTCTGACGGGCTGGCGGCCAGCATCGCCTTTGGTCTGGTCTTCGTCGTCGCCGTCTTGCCCGGGATGATGCCCCTACTCAAAAACCGCCGGAACAAACGCTGAAAAACACTCATGTCGCAAAAATCGACACCTGTGACGCTTTCAGATCGGACTTACCCACGGATTTGCACGCATGCTGGCTTCATACCCATCATCCAGCAGAGGCGCGCCATGTCCCGGGATCCCCTTCTTCAGCCCTATCAGCTGGGTCACCTGACCCTGAAAAACCGGATCATGACCACGAGCCATGAACCGGCCTATCCCGAAGACGGCATGCCCAAGGACCGCTATCGCGCCTATCATGCCGCCCGCGCCAAGGCCGGCGTGGCGCTGACTATGACTGCCGGATCGGCCGCGGTGTCGCGCAATTCGCCGCCCGTATTCAACAATGTGCTGGCTTACAAGGACGAGGTCGTCCCGTGGATGAAGGCGCTGGCCGATGAGTGCCATGGCCATGGCTGTGCGGTGATGATCCAGCTAACGCATCTGGGCCGCAGAACACAATGGAACAAGGGGGACTGGCTGCCCGTAGTATCCTCCGGCCCCTTGCGTGAACCAGCGCACCGGGCGTTCCCGAAGGTGATCGAGGATTGGGAGATTGATCAGATCATCGAGGATTACGCCGATGCGGCAGAACGAATGCAGGCGGCAGGCCTCGATGGGGTCGAATTTGAATGTTACGGCCATCTCATGGATCAGTTCATGTCGCCGCTAACCAACACCTTGGACGCGCCTTGGGGTGGATCGTTGGACAACCGCGCGCGGTTCGCGCTGGAGGTCTACAAGGCCTGCCGGGCTCGGGTCGGGGACAGGTTCCTTCTGGGCATGCGCTATGCAGCAGACGAGTCAGCCCAGGGTGGAATTGATGCCGAAGAGGGCATCGCCATCGGGCATATGTTCAAGAAGGTAGGCGTCGATTTCCTGAACGTCATCCGGGGGCAGATCCATACGGATGCGGGGCTGACCGACGTAATTCCGGTGCAGGGCATGAAATCCGCGCCACATCTGGATTTTGCCGGCCGGATCAAGGCTGAGGTCGGCCTGCCGACCTTTCACGCTGCGCGCATTCCCGATGTGGCGACGGCGCGGCATGCCATCGCATCGGGGCAGCTCGACATGGTTGGAATGACCCGCGCGCACATGGCCGATCCGCAGGTGGTGCAAAAGATAATTGAGGGGCGCGAGGATGACATCCGCCCCTGCGTCGGCGCGACCTACTGTCTTGACCGGATCTATCAGGCAGGAGATGCGCTTTGCATCCACAACGCCGCGACGGGCCGTGAACTGTCGATGCCACATGATATCCCCGCAGCTTCTGTGCGCAAAAAGGTTGTCATTGTCGGCGCAGGCCCTGCAGGGCTGGAGGCCGCAAGGGTCGCGTCAGAGCGCGGCCACGACGTGACAGTGTTCGAGGCGGCTGCTGATCCCGGCGGGCAAATTCGCCTGACCGCACTAAGCGCCCGACGGCGCGAGATGATCGGGATCGTCGACTGGCGCATGGCGCAGTGCGCAGCTCGGGACGTAACGTTTCACTTCAACACCTATGCAGAAGCGTCAGATATCAAGGCGCTGGCCCCTGACGTTGTGATCATCGCAACGGGTGGGTTACCGAATACCGATGTGCTTGAGGCCGGGAACGAGCTCGTCATCTCGGCCTGGGACATCATCGCCGGTGATGTAAAAGCCGGAGAGTCGGTGCTGTTGTACGACGACGCCGGCGACCATGCGGCGCTGCAAGCGGCTGAGGTGATTGTCAAGGCGGGTGGCCATGTTGAGATCATGACACCCGACCGTAGCTTTGCGCCCGATGTGATGGCGATGAACCTCGTTCCTTACATGCGCAGCCTGCAGAACAAGGATGTACGATTTACCGTCACCTACCGGCTGAAAGCGGTGAAAAAAGACGGCAACCGACTGCAGGCGGTGATTGGCACGGATTATTCGGATCATCGCGAAGAGCGGCATTTCGATCAGGTCGTGGTCAATCATGGAACCCTTCCGCTGGACGATCTATATTTTGCGCTGAAACCACTCTCCAGTAACCTTGGGGCGGTGGATCAGGATGCGCTGATCGCGGGCCGCGTTCAGACTGAACTGCGCAATACCGAAGGGACCTTCCAGCTGTTTCGCATTGGCGATGCCGTGTCTGCACGCAACACCCACGCAGCAATCTATGATGCGCTGCGTCTGATGAAGGATATCTAGCAACTTCTGTGGTTGCCGCCCATTGTGCAAGGGCCTCGGACTTCTGGGCTTGGTGATCGAGTGCGGTCTT
>NZ_AWWI01000041.1 GCF_002760615.1 Puniceibacterium antarcticum
AGCGGCCTCAAAACCGGCCAAATTGGTTGTCGCCCGCGGACAAGGTGGTTGACGCTCTACAAGGAGCAGTACTGTTCGCGGAAAACTGCGAAGCTTGCCATCAGCCCAGGAACGGACGTGTTTACGATACGCTGGGCACTGATCCGTCACGGGGCAATGTCATCAATGACCTGTTGATGAAAGGCGCTCGTTCTGAATATCTGGAAATCTGCAATCCCCAGACATCAATCGTCATGTACGGCAGCCCCATCACCCCTTGCGCCAGCTTCGACGGACGCTCGCTGGAGGGGAAGGAAGAGGCCATCATGCGCCAGCTCGACCAGCAAAGGGGCTACAATGCCACGGCGCTGCATGGGGCTTGGGCGCTGGCACCCTACCTGCACACGGGCGTGATCCCGACCATGTTTCACCTGCTGGTTCCGGCACAAAGACCTGACAGGTTCGTCAAAGGTCGGCTGACATACGATACCCAGAATTTAGGCTTTGACTGGGAGGAGGGAGCCGATGGGGGATACCTCTTTGAGACGACGGCATTTCACGCGCTGACCATCAAGGGTCACGACACGGATATTGTCGAGGGTGATCGAACCTACCGGCTGGATTGGTCCGATGACATTCCCGGCGCGATGGCCTTGATCGAATATTTGAAGACTCTCTGAACCCTCCCGATACCTCCAACATAAAGGTGATTGCAAAGATGAAGAACCCTTTGATTCCGACGACTGTCGGCCGCTTCTCCCTTGCATCTGCGGCACTTGTGATGTGCACGATTGGCCCGGTGCTCGCCCAGCAGGCAGTCACACTGGATCAGGGCTGGGATGAAGCGACGCGCAACCAGTTTTATCATGAACCCCAGGGCTCTCCGATCTTGCCGTATGCTTGGTTCCTTGCGCTGGAACAGACCAACTCGGAAGCCCTGTTTCGCGCGGATGATCATCTTGAGAGTTTTGGTCTAATTTCATGGGGGTTAACCGACCTAAATCCTGACGGACTTCCGATCGGGATGACGATTGATCGTGGGATGCTTGAGCCGGAACCACAGTTGGGAATGAACTGCGCGGCGTGCCATGTCACCAAGATCAAAGTAAAAGACACCCACGTGTTGATTGATGGCGGCGTGTCTCATTTTGATTTTGGGGCCTTCATGCAAGATCTGTTGGCAGCCCTTCAGGCCACGCGGGATGATCCGGCCAAGTTTGACCGTTTCGCGGCCCGGGTTCTGGGCGCGGATGTATCACGGGACGCAATAACCCAATTGCATGCCCGTTTCAGCCTGATGACTCAGACTCGTGAGAACTGGGCAGATCGCAACGCAAGCACCGTGATCGCCGGGCCCGGTCGCGTGGACGCGCTGAACGTCATCTTGAATCAGGTCACAGCTGAAATGCTGCATCGCCCCGACAATGCCCGTCCGCCAAATGCTCCGGTTAGTTTCCCATATCTGTGGGATGCGCCTTATCTTAACTTTGTACAATACAACGGTGTTGTCCCGAATGCGGGTGCCGGAGCCATCGGTCGCAATGTCGGGCAGGTGCTGGGTGTATTCGGCCAGGTGTCGGTCGTCGAGACCATCTTGCCGGTGGGCTATGCCTCATCAGTTCGGGTGGGACATCTGATGGATTTAGAAAATACTCTGGGATCGTTGACCTCTCCGCAGTGGAGCGGTTTGGCTGATCTGGGCCTACTGCCGCAGCTAGACACAACGCTTGTCGCGCGGGGGCAGCAAATCTATGCGACAAACTGTTCGGGTTGCCATGAAGCTATTGATCGCACAGACCGCGGCGACCTTGCCAGTATCGAAGTCAAGCTGGTGGCCCTGCCAGATATAGGCACCGACCCCGCCGCTGCCTATGATTTTTCCAATCGCGAGGTTGCCACTGGGCCCTTGCAGGGGCGCAAGAGCGCCTTTGTCAGTGGTGATCCACTATGTGAGCGCACGCATGGCAACGAGATACTTGCCCATGTCACGGTCGCCGTCATGATGAACGATCTAAGCGCGACGGGTGGCACAATTGTCGAGGCAGTCGGCACCGAACTCGAAACCTCGGTCATGAGCAAGCTTCGCAATGCACTCAACGCGGTCGGTGACAAATTGGGGTTGAGCACGCATTCACATAGAAAAAACGAAGAATCTGACGCCCATGTGATCGCCGGGATGAAAGCGTCGGGTCGAAGTGAAGCGGAGATTGCTGCGGCGTTGACTGCACGGAGCTCTGACAAGTCGACCCTGTATTCGCTTCTCGTGGCCGACGCGCTCGAACGACCTTCGCAAGACGTCATCTGCCTTGAGACGAAAGAAACCGCGCAATATCGCGCTCGCCCGCTGAATGGTATTTGGGCAACTGGGCCGTTCCTGCACAATGGTTCGGTACCAACGCTGCGGGCACTTCTGAGTCCAGTCGCTGAGCGCCCCAAGACTTTCAGCTTGGACGCATCAGGTTTCGATTCCGCCGACGTCGGTTTTGATGTTCCAGCCATATCGGGCAGGTCCAGCTTTGACACGTCAATTAGTGGGAATGGCAATATGGGTCACACCTATGGCACGACCCTTTCCAACGTAGACCGCGACGCATTGCTAGAATACCTTAAGAGCCTCTAACGTGACAACACCGGTTGGGGCGTTGTCACGTTAACTGGCCTGAGGTTGTCGGTTCATTGATCTCGACCTGCCCCCGGTCGTCCGTCAGTCATAACGAGAGTCCTTGGGATTCATAGTCGTCGGTTTCGGGTGTGGCAAGCGCGCCGGGCGCGATGCCATCAAGTAGCTCAAGCGCTCGGCGCGCTTCTGCGGGGGTCTTGTTGCCGAGCAATGAATGCGGCCTGACGTTGTTGTAGTCGTAGCGCCAAAGGGCCAGCGTTTGGCGGGCGTCGGTCAAGCTGACGCAAGATTTCCTCGTTGAAGCATTCGTCCATTGCCCGGCAGGCGATTGCGGAGCAATCTGCCGAGAGGGGCGCAAGCTGCCGTTGAATGACTCTAAGTAACCATTCTGCTGCGGCTTTCCGGGATCAATGTAATGCCATTCGACCTTGTTGTCGTTTGCCCATTTCAGGAGGTTCTGTCACAAACTTTCGGGTGAAGCGAGATGAGACTTCTGCTGGATGCAATTATCCCGCCAGCTGGCCGAACTGCGCAAAGCCGGACAGCCCTGATCGGTCAACTTGCCGGGACTGTTCTGCAATCGTAGCGATAGACATGATAAAAGGGCGCTGTTGC
>NZ_AWWI01000042.1 GCF_002760615.1 Puniceibacterium antarcticum
GGCGCGGGAGATGGTGCGGCGTGACGGTGAAACCCCCGAGCGTCGCCGGCTGCTGGAGGATCTGGACAGGGAAGTCTTTGGGCGCAGGCCGGGGGAGATGAAGGCCGGGGCGTTCCTGCGCGGGTTTCTGGCGGCGCGCTGAGAGGGCGCCCGGGCCCCGGGCTGCGGCGCCGGAGTGAGGGGCGCTGCCCCTCACGCTCCCCGGGATATTTGGGGACAGGTGAAGGGCAGGAGGGGGACCGATACCATTGGTTCTCTTGTCACAAGCGGATGGCGCGGGCAGGATTTTGAGCAGCGCGCAAAATAAAGGGCGCGGTCAAGGGAGGGATTGCTAAAATGGGACTGCTTTCAAATCTGTTCGGTGGCGGGAGTGCGGCAGCGAAACCGAGCGCGCCGCGCTACAGCAACGTCCGTATTCATCCGGCGGTGGACAACGGCGTGAAGGCCGGATCGTCGGCCTTTTCCGGCGGTACGCTGAAATGCCATTGCGCCAGCGACAAGGTCGAGGTCGAGATCGGCGCGCAGACTGCGCATAATCATGTCTGCGGTTGTTCCAAGTGCTGGAAGCCCAAGGGCGCGACATTTGCCCAGATCGCGGTTGTTGGCAGCGACAAGGTGCGCGTGACCAAAAATGGCGAGAAGCTGGACCGGGTCGATTCGCATGCTGCGATCCAGCGCTATGCCTGCAAGGGCTGCGGCGTGCACATGTTCGGCCGCATCGAGAACACCGGGCATCCGTTCCACGGGCTTGACTTTGTGCATACCGAGCTTTCCTCTGCTTCGGGCTGGGCGGCGCCGGAATTTGCCGCCTTCGTGTCGTCGATCATCGAGGCTGGGTATGATCCGGCCAAGATGGAGTCCGTGCGCGGGCGTTGCAAGGAGCTTGGGCTTGAGCCCTATGACTGCCTGTCCCCGCCGCTGATGGATGCGATCGCGACCCACGTCGGCAAGGCGAATGGCAACCTCAAGGCCTGAGACAGCCGTTTGCGCGGGGGCAGGGCAGCGGTTGTACCCCCGCGCAGGATCCAAAGCGTTTTGACTGTACCCCCGGCCATGGGGGAATCGTCATTTGCGTTCAGATCTTTGAGTTGAGGCGCGCGATCGCATGTCCCAGGGTAGTCGAACCCGCATGCGCATGGCACGTGACAGTTGCGTGACGGGGGGCTTTCTTGCTAGCATCGGGGCAGGGAGGACTTTGCTATGAAACATGATCCGGTGGCGCAGCCCGCTGGTCGTATCCGATACGTGGTGATCGTGGACGACCATCCGCTGTATGGCGATGCGCTGGCTTCAGCCTTGCGCCATGTTTTTCAGGAGTGTCGCATCGAAACGACACGGTCTTTGGGCGAGGCGATGGCGCTGCTGGAGAGCGACGTGGCGCCAGATCTGGTGATGTTCGACCTCAAGCTACCGGATGTTACGGGAATCAGTGGGTTCCTGTCGCTGCGCGACCGCATTCCGGACACGCCCATCCTTGTCATTTCCTCGCTGACCTCGCTTGACGTGGTTCATGCGCTGATGGAGGCGGGGGCGGCGGGCTTCCTGCCCAAAGATGCCTCGGCCCAGGTGCTGAAATCTGTGCTGTTCGATGTCAGTGCCGGGCGCAAGTATCTGCCCAAGGAATTTCAGAAGGCGGCCAATGTCGATCCGGCGCGGCCCGATTGCCAGCAGGTCAATCAGAAGCTGGCCGACCTGACCCCCCAGCAGACCAAGATCATGAAGCTGATCTGTGCGGGCAAGCCGAACAAGCAGATCGCTTATGAGCTGAGCCTGGCAGAGGCGACGGTGAAGGCACATATCACCGCGCTGTTGCGCCGTCTGGGGGTGCAGAACCGCACCCAGGCTGCGGTGCTGGTGGAAAGCGGCAATATCGACGGTGCGGTGGGGGCGTCGGATGCGGATGCGCGCGCCTTCCTGAGCCAGTAGGGGCAGCGCATGCTGCATCGCCCGCTCAATGCGCCAACTTCGGTCGGGGTTGGTGTGTCTCATGTGCGCGGTGCGCGGGAGGCTGTGGCGGAGCTGGTGGGCCAGATCGATCTGCGCGAGGTCTGTCTGGCGCTGGTGCTGGTGCCCGAAGGGTTCAATCTGACGGCGCTTGCGCAGGAGCTGAACCGGCAGATGCCGGGGCTGCCGGTCTTTGGCTGCACCACGGCGGGCCAGATCACCCCGCGCGGTTATGAAACTGAGGCGCTGCAGATCCTGACCTTTCCCAAGCGGCATTTCCGCTGTGCGTCGATGCTGATCAATCCGCTGAAGCCCCTGTCGATCAAGAAGATCGCGGCGGATGCGCGCCGCCATGCGGCGCAGTTCCAGCGCACTGCGGGATGGAACAGGTTGGCGCTGATCTTTGCCGATGGGCTGTCCAAGCAGGAAGACATGCTGGTCGCCGCGCTGGAGCAAGGGCTGGGCGAGATGCCGGTCTTTGGCGGATCAGCGGGCAACGGCCTGAATTTTCGCGAGACCTTTGTGCTGCATGGCGGGCGCTTTCACACCAATGCGGCGCTGCTGCTGTTTCTTGAGACGGATCTTGAATTCACCGGGCTGGGGTTTGATCATTTTCTGCCCACGGACAAGCAGATGGTCGTGACCCATGCCATCCCCGAGGAACGGCTGGTGCTGGAAATCAACGGCGCCCCGGCGGCAGTGGAATATGCGCGTCTGGTGGGGGTGCCTGTGGACATGCTGTCGCCGCAGGTTTTTGCGGAAAACCCGGTGCTGGTGCGCAACCATCACAATTACCACGTACGTGCCATTCACACGGCGTCCGATTCCCATGCGCTGTCGTTTCTGTCGGCAATCGATGATGGTCTGATCCTGACGCTGGGGCGGGGCAAGGAGATCCTGCGCACGCTGGAGGCCGGGCTGGATGTGCGTGGTCCTGCGGGCACGCCGCCGGATTTCATCCTGGGATTCGATTGCGTGCTGCGCAAGCTGGAGGTCGAGCAGAAACAGCTGAGCGGCGCTGTGTCCGAGATTTTCCGCGACCATCGGGTGCTGGGGTTCAACACCTATGGCGAGCAGCATTGCGGCGTGCATGTGAACCAGACCTTTGTGGGCGTAGCGTTCTTTGAGCCCAGAAAGCGGGATCTGCATTGATTGATCCGAACGATCCGCTGGATGTTCAGGTCGAAAAGCAGGCCAGGATCATCGACGCGCTGGTCCGCCGGGCAGGGCGGCAGCATGATGTGGGGCAGTCCGCCTATGCGGCCTTTCAGTCTGCGATTGCCCTGCAGGGGCAGATCTGGGCCAAGACGCTGGATCTGGAACGCGCCAGCACCGAGCTGGAGCTGGTGCGCTATGACCGCGAGCGCACGCAAAAGAATCTGACCGATGCGCTGTCGGCGATGGAGGGCGGTTTTGCGCTGTTCAACGACGGCACGCTGCAGGTCTGCAACGATCTGTTCAAGACACTGCTGCCGGATATCACCGAGCGGATCCTGCCAGGGCTGGATATGGTCGGCTATTTCGCCGCGATGGAGCAGAGTGCGCATCTTGTGGATCCCGACAGCCGGTTGCGTGCCAATCTGGCCGAGGCCAAGACCGGGCCTTCGGGGGCTTCGCTGCTGTCTTTTGTCGTAGAGCTGTCGGGCGATCGGTGGTTCCAGATCAGCCAGCAGCGCACGGGTCTGGACAATGTGATCATCCTGCAGACCGAGATCACAGATGTGGTGCGCCAGAACCGGTCGGAAAAGGATCATCTGATCGACATGCAGGCGCATTACCTGCAGGCGGCGTTTGACAACATGTCCTCTGGCATCTGCACCTTTTCACGTGCGGGTCTGGTGATGATCCACAATGACCGTTTCCGCGAATTGCTGGGGCTGCCGTTCACGCTGATGCATCAGGGCACTTTGTTCACGCAGATCCTGGGGTTTATCCAGACCAACGGATTGCTGGTGGATGCGGATATCACCGACATCGACCGCTGGCCCTATCGTTTGCGCACCGAAGGACGCCTGCGCAAGCGGCTGCGCCATGGCGGAGGGCGGGTGCTGGATCTGCAGGCCAATCTGCTGCCGGATCGCGGCTTTCTAGTGGACATCAAGGATGTGACCCTGGCCGCCCGCGCGACAGAGATGCTGGAAAAGCGGGTGGAGGAGCGCACATCCGAGCTGACGCAGGCCAACGTGCGGCTGACCGCGCAGTACGAGGCGCAGGCGCGGGTCGAAGAGGAGTTGCGCCTCGCCAAGGAAGCGGCAGAAGCTGCCGTATCGTCCAAGACCCGGTTTCTGGCCGCGGCCAGCCACGATCTGCTGCAGCCGGTCAATGCGGCGAAGCTGCTGATCTCGACCCTTGTGGACATGTCGCGCGGATCATCCACCGCGCCGACGGTGGAGCGGCTGGACGGATCATTCGCGTCAATCGAATCCTTGCTGCATGCGCTGCTGGATATCTCGCGGCTGGAAAGCAGCGAAAGCGCGTTGACGGTGACGGATGTCAGTCTTGGCCCGCTGATGCAGGGGATCATCGAGGATCACGCGCCGGTTGCGGCCAAGAAGGGCGTGCGGCTGAGCGTGGTGCCATCCTCGGTCTGGGTGAAAAGCGATCAGCGCTATCTGATGCGGTCGGTTCAGAACCTTGTGGTGAATGCGATCCAGTATACCGAAAACGGCCGGGTTCTGGTGGGGTGCAGACGTAAGGGCGCGACTGTGGTGCTGCAGGTCTGGGACACCGGCATGGGGATTTCGCACAAGGATCAAAAGCGCATCTTCGAGGAATTCACCCGCGCCGACAATGTTCCGCCCGGATCGGGCATGGGGCTGGGCCTGTCCATCGTCGACCGCACCTGCCGCCATCTGGGGCACACGGTGTCGGTGCGCAGCAAGCCCGGGGTCGGGTCGGTCTTTTCCATCGAGATGGAGATGGTGCCGGGCCGCGCGCCGATGCCGGTCAGCGCCGACACCCTGCCAACCAGTTTCGACAATGACATGAACCTGATCGTGCTGGTTGTGGAAAACGACCCCTATGTGCTGTTTGCCACAACCCAGAAGCTGGAGACCTGGGGCGCGAGCGTGCTGGCGGCGAAATCGACTGAAGAGGCGCTGAGCCTTGTGCGTGACATCGGCATGGCGCCGGACATCATCCTGGCCGATTACCAGCTGGACGGTGATGACACCGGTGTGCAGGCGATCCGTCTGATCCGCGAAGAGACGGGCGTGCACGTTCCGGCCATCGTGATCACCGCTGACCGCGGTCCGGCGCTGATCCAGATCGGGGCGCGCAACGATTTTACCGTGCTGACCAAACCCGTGCAGCTGTCGCGGCTGCGCCCGCTGATCGATTGGAAAACACGCGAGCGCGCCGAGGCGTGACCCCGACAAAAGTAGCGCATGACAGCGGGCCTGTGCCCGGTAGGCTGCGCCCCGGAGGAGACAAACATGCTGAAACATCTGGCTTATGCGATGGTGGCTTTTGCGCTGGCGGTCACACCGGTCCTGGCGGCTGCCGGGGACGGCACGGCGACCTATGATCTGCTGTTCAAGGAGGGCACGCTGGACGACGTGCCGATGGATCACATCCTGCTGTACGAACGTTCGGTGACAAATACGCTGCTGCCCGAGGCAGGCCCCCGCGACACCGGAGAGCTTGAGCTGTCCTTTGAGGAGACCACGCCGCCTGAGGCCGCATTGCGATTTCTGCGCGACGGCAAGCACCGCAATCTTGGCGTTTTCCCGATGAGCGTGGGAAATCCGATCATCATGTATTTTGTCGAAACGACCGTGCGCGACATGGCCGAATCTGCAGGCGGCAGCCCCTTTTACATCCGCAACCGGGTGAAAGAGGCGCTGATCACCCCCACCGAGGTGCAGACAGGCGAGGCGATATATCAGGGCAAGACGGTGCAGACCCAGATTGTGACGCTGCATCCTTTTGCCGAGGATCCCAACCGTGACCGGATGCAGGGTTTCGGTGATCTGGCGCTGACTGTGACCATGTCGGACGAGGTGCCGGGCTGGTATCAGAAACTGGAAGCCACGGCGACGGGCAGCGACGGGCCGGTCTACAGTTCCGTGATGGCGTTCGACAAACTGGAGGAGGCGCCGCAATGAGAGGACTCGTGATCGCATTGACGCTGCTGGCCGGGTCGGTGTCGGCCCAGACGGTGGAACAGCGCCTGAACGACTATCCCACCGCAGCGCGGGCGGATTACGTCTTTGCCTGCATGGCGACAAACGGGCAGGGGCGGGATGTGCTCGACAAATGCTCTTGCTCGATCGACACGATCGCGTCGATCCTGCCTTATGACAACTATGTCGAGGCGGAAACGGTGTTGTCCCTGCGGCTGACCGGGGGCGAGCGAATGTCGATCTTCCGCTCTGCCGCCTTTGCCAACAACATGGTTGCCGATCTGCGCCGCGCCCAGGCCGAGGCCGAGATCGTCTGTTTCTGAGCATCGCCGTTCGGCGCATCCGTGAAGTGCAGCGGTCTGTGCTGTTTGTGCACAGACCCTGTTCGCCAAAAGCTGTTTCGCCAAAGATTTTGCGGATGTATATCCGCTGGCAGAGCGGTCCCGGACGGACTGCAGCCATATCAGGACTGTTTCGACATGAAGACCACCCCTTTGCAGACCATCTGGGCGCCGCGGATGCTGAGCGTTCTGCGCATCGTCGCCGCGCTGATTTTCTTTGAACACGGCACTCAGAAGCTTTTGGGCTTTCCTGTTTCGGATTTCCATCCGGAAATGTTCTCGATGCCCTGGATCGCGGGGGTGCTTGAACTGATCGGTGGTGCGCTGCTGATCATCGGCCTGTTCACCCGTCCTGTCGCCTTTGTGCTGTCGGGCCTGATGGCCGTCGCCTATTGGACTGCACATGCGCCGCAAAGCCCGTTTCCGGCGCTGAACGGTGGCGACGCGGCCATCCTTTACTGCTTTGTCTTCCTTTACTTCGTCTTTTCCGGCCCCGGACCGTGGAGCGTTGATGCGACCCGGCGCTGAGCTGTCGCTGTAGAACGCCCAAGAAGACAATCAGACTTGAACAGCGCCTAACCGGATTGGTCGGGCGCTGTTTTTGCATGTTCGACGTCTTTTTTAAGTTTCACCTCGGGACAGTCGGTCAGCCCTGCGCATCCTTGGGCAGGGTGTGTTCGAACACGTTTCCTTCGGTATCGGTGGCACGCACCCGCAGGTCTGTTGCGCCGTTGTCGGTATACTGAAACCGGAAGACCGGGTTTTCGCTGACCGAAATGCCGCCCTCCATCGTCCAGAGCATGTCGTCGCCCTGAAACACCTCAATCCGGTCGATGAAATGGGCCGGGATAAACAGCTGGGTGATCTGATCGCGCTGCAGCCCGGAATAGTTCGGGTGGCGGATCATGATCTGCGCCTCGCGGCGCGGTGTGGACATCTGCGGCTGATCAAACGGGCGCAGGCGCATCTGACCCATGGAGGCGAGCGCAAGTTCCGGGTTCTTGGACGCCGGGGCGGAGCAGCCGCCCGACGCCTTGACGAAGCGCCCGGTCATCAGCAGGCCGCTGCCCGTGTCGGCAATGACGCGTACGTTGGAATACTGGTTGACGCGCACCCGCAACTCCATATCGAGCGGGGCCATTGCGGGGCCGTAGGTGAATTCGGCCGCCAGCGGCGCGGGGTTTTCGTCGATCACCACCTTGAGGCTTTTGATATCGGTGCTGGGGTCGGTCTGGGTGATGTGGATCGGCACGGTGGCGGCATCATCGGCGCGGTAAGGCGCATCGACGTTGAACACGCCGCCGCCATCCGCGATCTCTGCATCGCCGGTGATATCGCCGCGTAGGTCTGTCCAGCTTTCGCTTGGCGTCAGGGCGGTCTGGGCGGTGTCGGATGCGGCGCTTGCCGGGCCTGCGATCAGCACAGCGAGCGCAACGGCATGGAACAGTTTCATGTGTGAGGTCCTCCTCCTCGGGCGCCCCGGAGGGCGTATCGACGGTCTATGCCACAAAATCCGTCAAAAAGACATTAGATCCTTGGTCTGACTGGATCGACTTTGCGCGACCGCGCAGTCTGATCCTGCGCCGGGGAGGGTGTGTGACATGTTCGAAGCTGTGGTGACGCTGTGTGTGATGGGGGGCGACCCTTGCCGGGAGGCGCTGCTGGCGGGATACGAGGCGGCAGAGGTTGCGGGCTGCGCGGCGGGGCTGGTGGCCGCGCCACCCGATCTTGGGCCTTTTGCGGGCTATGTTCTGCGGAAGAGTCCGCACTGCGCACCTGCGGCGGATATGCTGGCGTTCACGGAGGTGGCGCCGGGGGTGTTCCTGCATCGTGGGTTGATCGAAGAGCCCGCTGTCGGAAACGGTGGGGATGTGGCGAACATCGGTTTTGTGATCGGCGAGATCTCTGTCGCGGTGATCGATTCGGGGTCCGCGCGCTGGGTGGGAGAGGCGGTCTGGCGGGCCATCCGCGCGCAGACGGACCTGCCGGTAAGCCATGTGATTCTGACGCATATGCACCCCGATCATGTGCTGGGCGCGGAGGTGTTCGCCCAGACCGGCACCAAGGTCGTAGGGCATGCCGGGCTAAACCGCGCGCTGGCCGACCGGCGCGCGAATTATCTGGACAGTCTGACGGATCTGATCGGACCCGCGCAGTTCATCGGGACGGAAACGGTGCGTGTCGATATACCGGTGGGGGGTGAGGGCGAGATTGATCTGGGCGGGCGTCGGATTGCGCTGCGTGCCTGGCCGCTGGCGCATACCGGCACGGATCTGACGGCGCTGGATCTGCAGTCCGGCCTGCTGTTCACTGGGGATTTGGTGTTTGACGAACATACGCCCGCGCTGGACGGGTCTGTCATCGGCTGGCAGACTGTGTTGGCAGAGATGTCAGATCTGCGGGTCACGCAGGTCATGCCGGGGCATGGCGGACCGCTGCTGGACTGGCCCGCTGGGGCCGCCCCGATGCTGCGCTATCTGTCGGTTCTTGCGGCGGATACGCGCGCGGCAATCGCGGCGGGGCGGCGGTTGGGGGATGCGGTGCGGACCATTGCGCAGTCCGAGGCGGCGCATTGGAAGCTGTTTGATGCTTTCAATGCGCGCAATGCCACGGTGGCCTTTACCGAGCTGGAATGGGAGTAGTGCCGAGGCAGCGGCGCGGATTGCCTCAGCTCTGGGACACGTCGATCAGCATCTGCGCAATGGCGTAGAGGCGTTTTTCCAACAGAACAGGTGTTTCACAGACATAGGTCAGCGACTTCTGCCGGTCGGTATAAATTCTCTCGTCCCAGTCAACCTGCTCTTCAAGTTTGTCGACCTTGTCATAGTCCGGCTCTGCCGTTGCCATCAGCGTATCCATTTCGGTGCGCGCAGTGTCGATCCGTTCGGACATTGCGATCTGCTTGAGCGAAAAATCCTCGATCCCGCGCATGATTAGGGTGCGCCGCGCGGCGAGCCGGTCAAAGACCTTTTCAAACACATGGCCCATCAGCGCGTCGTCCTGGCCGTGTTTGGCGGCAAAGGCGTTGATATAGCGCTGCGCCTCGTCCAGATCGACCCGGCGCAACACCAGACGCGCCGCGAGCTCATCGACTTCTGTGGCCAGTTCCGGTGTCATCTTGATCTGTGCGATCTCACGCGGCCACATGAGCCCGACGGACAGGTTTTCTACCTTGCGCTGGATACAGGGCCAGGTTGGATCGGAAAAGTCGGCAGCCTGGACCGGGGCTGCAAGACCCAGAAAAACAAGGCTGGCCGCCCATTTGCAAAGGTGTTTCATGTGCTCTCTCCCTATGGGGGGACTATGCGCGAGGGCCGGTTGCCTGTCCACAACCCGCAATACCAACCATTGTCGCAGTTGTTCGGTTGATGCCCCCTTTTATAGTGCTATTCAACGCCATTAGAGCGAACCTAATTTGTGGAGGAAAAGGCATGCGCACACGTGCAGCCGTGGCCCTAGAGGCCGGCAAACCGTTGGAAGTCATGGAAGTGAACCTTGAAGGGCCGAAGGCTGGTGAGGTTCTGGTCGAGATCAAGGCGACAGGTCTGTGCCATACTGACGAATTCACCCGCTCCGGAGACGACCCTGAAGGCATCTTCCCCGCGATTCTGGGTCATGAAGGCGCTGGTGTTGTGCTGGAAGTGGGCGAGGGCGTTACCAGCCTGAAGCCGGGCGACCATGTCATTCCGCTCTACACACCGGAATGCCGTGAGTGCGAATATTGCCTGTCGGGCAAAACCAACCTGTGTCAGGCGATCCGCGTGACGCAGGGCAAGGGTCTGATGCCGGACGGCACCACGCGCTTTTCCATGCTGGATGGCACGCCGATCTATCATTACATGGGCTGCTCGACCTTCGCGAACCACACGGTTCTGCCGGAGATCGCGCTGGCCAAAGTGCGCAAGGATGCGCCCTTTGACAAAATCTGCTATATCGGTTGCGGCGTCACCACAGGCATCGGTGCGGTAATCAACACCGCCAAGGTCGAACTGGGCAGCCGCGCGGTTGTCTTTGGTCTGGGGGGCATCGGTCTGAACGTCATCCAGGGTCTGCGCCTTGCCGGTGCGGATCAGATCGTGGGTGTTGATCTGAACGACGACAAGGAAGAGATGGCGCGCCATTTCGGCCTGACCGATTTCGTGAACCCCAAGAAGGTCGACGGCGATATCGTGGCGCATCTGGTCGAGCTGACCAAGGGCGGCGCGGATTACACCTTTGACGCAACGGGCAACACGACCGTCATGCGGCAGGCGCTGGAGTGCGCGCACAAGGGCTGGGGCACCTCGATCATCATCGGTGTGGCCAAGGCCGGCGCCGAGATTTCGACACGTCCCTTCCAGCTGGTCACCGGGCGCAACTGGCGCGGGACTGCGTTTGGTGGTGCGAAAGGCCGGACCGACGTTCCCAAGATCGTCGACTGGTACATGGACGGCAAGATCGAGATCGATCCGATGATCACGCATATCCTGACACTGGACGAGATCAACCACGGTTTCGACCTGATGCACGAAGGCAAGTCGATCCGCGCCGTGGTGGTGTTCTGATATGAGCCTTGAGGTCATCTCGGAACACAGGTGCTTTGGGGGGGTGCAGGCGGTTTACACGCACCCGTCAAATACCTGTGGAGTCGAGATGACCTTTGCGGCCTATATTCCGCCGCAGGCAAAGGATGGTCCGGTGCCGGTGCTTTGGTATCTCTCCGGACTGACGTGCAGCCATGAAAACGCGATGACCAAGGGCGGTTTTCAGGAACATGCCGCCCGCCGTGGCATCGCGGTGATCTATCCCGACACCTCGCCCCGTGGCGCGGCTGTCGCGGATGACAAGGCCTATGATCTGGGTCAGGGCGCCGGATTCTACGTCAATGCGACGCGTGATCCTTGGAGGCCGCATTTCCGAATGTATGACTACATCGTGTCCGAGCTGCGTTCGGTTGTGGTGGACAACCTGCCGGTTCAGGACCGTCATGGCATAACCGGGCATTCCATGGGGGGACACGGAGCTTTGACTATTGCCTTGCGCAATTCTGAGCTATTTGACTCTTTGTCAGCATTTGCACCCATCGCACATCCGACCCAGTCGGATTGGGGCCGCAAACAGCTGAGCGCCTACCTGGGCGATGACGAATCCGCCTGGTCCTGCCACGATTCTACCATCCTGCTCGAGGAGCACGGCTGGAAAGGGGATATCCTGATTGATCAAGGTGCGAATGATCAGTTTCTGGAGCTGCTGAAGCCCGAAGCCTTGGCAGATGTCATGGCACGGCGCAGGCAGCCCGGGCTGGTGCGCATGCAAAAGGGGTATGACCATTCGTACTACTTTATTAACACCTTCGCGTGTGATCATGTAGATTGGCACGCCGAAAGGCTGCACCAAACACGGCACTAGGAAAGGAATGACATGTTTGTCAAAATGTTCAGCACGGTATGCCTTTTGGCGATGACGGCAGGGTTTGCCTCCGCACAAGACATTACCGGCGACGCCGCCAAAGGCGAAAAGGTTTTTCGCAAGTGCATGGCATGCCATGACACCGGCCCCGGCGCCAAGAACAAGGTCGGCCCGCATCTGGATGGCGTCGTAGGCCGTCATGCGGGCGCGATCGAGGATTTCAGCTATTCGGACGCGATGAAAGCCAAGGGTGACGAGGGTCTCATCTGGACGCCTGAACATCTGGCCGAGTTTCTGGAAAAACCGCGTGATTACGTAAACGGGACAAAGATGTCCTTTGCCGGTCTTCGCAAGGAAGACGAGCGTGCAGACGTGATCGCCTATCTTGCGACCTTCAAGGCGGACGGGGAGGGATCCTGACGCAGTGAAGACCTGCATCTGACCGGTCGGAGGAAATACGGAGCCGGTCGGATGTGAAGACACCCTTTGGTCATTGCCCACTCTTGATGGGGCAAGCCGGGGGGTGGCCATTATGGCAAGACGTCAACAAGGGAGTTGGAAATGAAAAAGCTTTTTGCTTTGACTTCAGGGATCGCACTCTGCGCCGGCATGGCCGCAGCGAACGAAGACCTGTCAAAGATGATGGAAGACCCCGGTCAGTGGGTGATCCAGACCGGTGACTACAAGAACCAGCGTTATTCCAAGCTGGATCAGATCAACAAGGACAACGTCGGAGACATGCAGGTCGCCTGGACCTTCTCGACCGGCGTTCTGCGTGGTCACGAAGGGTCGCCGCTGGTGATCGGCGACACGATGTATCTGCACACACCGTTCCCGAACATCGTCTACGCGCTGGATCTGGCCAATGACGGCAAGATCAAGTGGAAGTACGAGCCCAAGCAGGATCCGGAAGTTATCCCGGTCATGTGCTGTGACACTGTAAACCGCGGTGTGGCTTATGCTGACGGCAAGATCTTCCTGCATCAGGCTGACACGACTGTTGTTGCGCTGAACGCCGAAACCGGTGCTGTCGAATGGTCCGTGGCAAACGGCGACGCGTCCAAGGGCGAAACCAACACCGCGACCGTCATGCCCGTCAAGGACAAGATTCTTGTGGGGATCTCCGGCGGTGAATTCGGTGTGCGCGGCTCGCTCACAGCGTACAACATCTCGGACGGTTCGCTGGCATGGCGCGCCTATTCCATGGGCCCGGATTCGGACATCCTGATGGATCCCGAAAACACGATGAACCTGGGTAAGCCGGTTGGCGAAAACTCGGGCACGAACACCTGGGAAGGTGATCAGTGGATGATCGGCGGCGGCACCACATGGGGCTGGTATTCCTACGATCCCGAGCTGAACCTCGTGTATTATGGCACCGGCAACCCGTCGACCTGGAACCCGGCGCAGCGTCCTGGCGACAACCGCTGGTCGATGACCATCATGGCACGCGACGCCGACACCGGCATGGCCAAGTGGGTTTATCAGATGACCCCGCATGACGAGTGGGACTATGACGGCGTCAACGAGATGATCCTGACGGAGCAGACCATTGACGGGCAAGAGCGCAAGCTGCTGACCCACTTTGACCGCAACGGCCTGGGTTACACCCTTGACCGCGTGACCGGTGAACTGCTGGTTGCCGAAAAGTTCGACCCGGCCGTGAACTGGACCACGGGCGTCGTGATGGACAAGGAGTCGCCCGAATACGGTCGTCCCCAAGTCGTCGCACAATACTCGACCGAACAGAATGGCGAAGACGTGAATTCCACCGGCATCTGCCCGGCGGCTCTCGGCTCCAAGGATCAGCAGCCTGCTGCTTATTCCCCGAACACCGAACTGTTCTACGTGCCGACCAACCACGTCTGCATGGATTACGAACCCTTCCGCGTGTCCTACACTGCCGGTCAGCCCTATGTCGGCGCGACGCTGGCCATGTATCCGGCACCGGAAAGCCATGGCGGCATGGGTAACTTCATCGCCTGGGACGGCAAGAAGGGTGAGATCAAGTGGTCCATCCCCGAGCAGTTCTCGGTCTGGTCGGGCGCTCTTGCGACAGCTGGCGACGTCGTGTTCTACGGCACGCTTGAAGGCTATCTGAAGGCTGTAGATGCCAACACGGGTGATCTTCTTTACAAGTTCAAGACACCGTCGGGCATCATCGGCAACGTGATGACCTACACCTATGATGACCAGCAGTTTGTTGGCATCCTGTCGGGTGTCGGTGGCTGGGCGGGTATTGGTCTGGCCGCTGGTTTGGCCAACCCGAACGATGGTCTGGGCGCCGTGGGTGGTTATGCCGCACTCAGTGACTACACCGCGCTTGGTGGTCAGCTGACCGTGTTCAAACTGCCTAACTAAGGTTCTAACCAAATGGGGCCGACGCGCCGACAGGGTGTGTCGGCCCCTTCCTCAAAATGTTCCCCCCCCAAACTGAAAGGTCCGCCTCATGAAGCGTGCCGCGTCCCCCCTTTATGTCGCCGCGATCCTGGCTCTTTGTCTTCCTGCTGCAGTCAGCGCGCAGTCCTGGAGCGATCAGGCGGTTGATCCCGCTGCGGATCATCCCGAAGTTCCCGTCTCTTATGAAGACGATGGGCGGTATTACAGCGAAGATGACAGCCCGACCTTCAACATCGGTGATGATGGGACAGTCGACTGGCTGACCTTCTCGGGTTTCCGGCGCTATCATTCCGAATGCCACGTCTGCCACGGGCCGGACGGTGAAGGGTCGAGCTATGCGCCCAGGATCAAGAATTCTGCCGTAAACATGGATTACTATGCCTTTGTCGACACTGTTGTGAACGGTCGTCAGAACGGCAACTCGGTCATGCCGCACTTTGGCGACAACAAGAACGTCATGTGTTATCTGGATGACATCTATGTCTACCTCAAGGCACGGGGCATGGAAGCCGTTCCGCGTGGCCGTCCCGCCAAGAAAGCCACAAAATCGGATCTGATTGCAGAGACTGAAAATGCCTGCATGGGCTGAAAAATCTCTGGCAAGTGCCATTGCCGTCACGGCCCTGCTCTTCTCCCAGGCGGGGCCGGGTGTGGCGCAGACCTCTGACCTTGTGTCCAAGACCGCGTTCAGGGTTTGCGCCGATCCCGCCAATGCGCCCATGTCCGACAAGGCCGGTACGGGCTTTGAAAACAAGCTGGCGGATCTGTTTGCGGCCAAGCTGGACCTGCCGGTGCAGTATGAGTGGTATCCGATGGCCACTGGGTTCGTGCGCAACACATTGGGGTCCAACAAGTGTGACGTTGTCATCGGCTATGCCCAAGGCGACGAGATGGTGCTGAACACCAATCATTACATGACTTCGGCCTTTACCCTTGTGGTGCCGAAGGAGTCGGATCTGGCTGATGTGACGCAGCTGTCTGATCCGAGGCTCAAGGCGGTCGATATCGGCATCATCGCAGGCAGTCCGCCCGCGACGCATATGGCACGCAATGCCCTGCTGAAGAATGCAAAATCCTATGACCTTATGGTGGACCGACGCTACGAATCGCCAAGCATTGATCTACTGAACGATGTTCGGGACGGTGTCACCGGGGCGGCGATCCTTTGGGGTCCGATTGCGGGGCCGCTGGTCAAGGCGGATTATCCAGGGCTGATGGTTACACCGCTGCTGAAGGAAACGCTGCCGCCGCGCCTGTTCTTTCGCATCACCATGGGGGTTCGCATGGGCGAAAAGGTGTGGGAGCGTAAGTTGAATTCGCTTATCCGGCGAAATCAGGATGAGATCAATGCGGTGCTGGTCGAGGCTGGCGTGCCGCTGGTCAATGACATGGGGACCGAGATGATGGTGGTCGGGCAGTGACGACGCGGCTGGCGGTGGGGGTGATTTGCGCCTTTTTGCCGCTGGCGGCCTGGGCGGTCGAGGAACCGGGCGGCTATCGGATGGAAGAGTTCCGCGACCCGGTGCCTGATACCCTGAGCGGAGCAACGGTGGTCGGCCCCGAGGATGCGCATGATCTGTGGGAAACCGGCAATGTTGCCTTTGTCGATGTGCTGCCGCAGGCGCCGAAACCGGCGGGTTTGCCAGAAGGCACACTCTGGCGCGACAAAAAACGCAATTCGATCCCGGGTGCGATCTGGCTGCCGAATGTTGGCTATGGTGCCTTGGCGGACAGTTATCACGCCTATTTCCAGGCCGGGCTTGAGAAGGTGACCGGCGGGGACAGGGATCACCCGGTGCTGTTCTTCTGTCTTGAAAATTGCTGGATGTCTTGGAATGCCGCCAAGCGGGCGTTGGAGTATGGCTATTCATCCGTCTACTGGCTTCCTGAGGGTACAGATGGCTGGGCGCTGTGGGATTATCCGCTGGCAGAGGTGAAGGCCGAGCCAGAACCCGGCGCCGAATAGCGCGCAGCCCGGAATTGCGGGCTGCTTGTCTGGCACTTAATACCCAGTCAGCCGTTTGCTTGCATGGGTCACTGTGCCACTGCTATCTGTCATGGTCACATCCACGGATTGCGATTGACCTGGGATTCCCAGCGACACACGCGGGTTTTCTGACAGGGAAATGCTGCCGGTCAGGTCCACATACCCGCGCCCGTCCAGATCGATCGCGACATCCTCGACATAGCGCATAGGCACGAACAGCAGGGTGATCTGATCCATCTGCATCCCCGAATTGCTCGGATGGGAGATGTCGAGATCCAGCCGGTGCTGGCGCAGGGACAGGGCGCTGAGCGCGTCGCCCGACCCGGTGCCGAACATCTGGTCGATGCCGATGGTCATGTTGCCGAGTGTGGCAAGCGCCTCTTTCAGATCGCTGCCCGGTGGGGCGGAACAGGCGCCCTGACCTGAGGTCTTAACAAAAGCTTCGGCAACGAAGAGCTGGCCATCGGTGGTTTCGGCCACCACATGCATCGGCGTCGGGCCGTTGACCCGCATGGTCACGTCAAAGAAGAACCGCGGCTGGGGCTGTTCAAGGGTGAAGACCGCCGATACCGGCATCGGGTTTTCATCCAAAATCAGCGTCACACTGCCCAGCAGAAGCCCGTCGGGCGCCGCGATCTGTGCGGCGACTTGGGTGCGGGCATCGTTGTCAGTTCTGTAGGGCACGTCGATCGAAATATAGGGCGCGCCGTCGTTCAGCGTTCGGCTTTCATAAAGGGCATCTGACAGATCCGGCCAGGCGGGATCATAGGCAAAGGCGGGCAGGGCGGATGCCAGCAACAGGGGCAGGGTCAGAGCCGTAAGCTTCATGGTCAGTTCCTCTGCTGAATGAAGGTGCCAAAGGCGCGGGGGCCATCTGCTGTCTCGATTTCTCCAACCACTTCCAGCGTGGCGGCATCTATCAGGCTGACGGTGTTGGAAAACCAGTTCGCGACGACAATGGTGGCGCCGTCACTGGTGGTGTCGATCCCCTCGGGGTATTCACCGACGTCGATTGTTGTGATCGTCTCAAGCGTGGCGAGGTCGATCACGCTGACCGAATCGCCATATTGGTTGGTGACAAAGGCGCGCCCCAAGGCAAAGGCCACGCCATAGGGGCGTTCCCCGGTCTTGACTGTTCCGAGAACCTCACCCGAAACGGGATCGAGCACAGTCATATCGTTGGTGCCGACATTGGCCACGAAAAGCCGCCCGTCGGGGGCAAAGCGCAGGCCAAAGGGGCGGGCGCCGACGGTGGGGCGTAGATGCAGGTCCAGCGTGGCAAGATCGAAGATCGAAACCTGATCTGAATCGCGATCCGCAGAGGCCAGCCATTGGCCATCTTCAGAAACGGTCAGTCCAGCCGGGGCGCTGCCGGTTTCCAGCACCTGCAGAGTCTGGAGCGTTTCAGCGTCCATCACCCAGATCCGCGCATTGTACCAGTCCGACACGAAGATCAGGTTCTGTCGCGCGTCATAGGCCACGCCGATTGGCCCGCCGTCCAGCTGAGCCGCCGCCAGAATAGTGCCGGCCGCATCCAGCCTGCGCACCACCTTGCTGTCGGGTGAAACGGTAAAGACGTGCCCCTTGAGATCCACCGCCACCCCTGCGGGTTTTCCGGGAATGGAAATACGCGCGGTTTCGGTGCGTGCGTCAAGGTCCAGTATGCTCAGCTCCTGGCTGTTCTGGTTGGTCACATAAGCAAAATCCCCCGCCGCCAGTTGCGTGGCGACGAGGGTCATCAGGGCGACAAGCGTCCCGGTGCGGGACTTACGGTGCGCCAAAGCGTTCCACGAGCGCAGCCATACCCGCGTCATAGATCGCCGTTACTCCGGCAATCGCGGCTTCGTCGTTCAGTTCTGCGGGTGGGTCGTTGTTTGGGTAGCCACGATAGAAGGCACCGCGCCATTCTATCAGGGATCCGCCGCCATCGCGTGGTTTGACCGTGAGGTGGGACGAATAATTGGTGACTGGCAACACTTCGACGGCGACGTCGTCGATGTAGTAGGAATAGCTCATCTTGTCGGCGTCGTATTTGTACAGCGACTCGGTGATGGTCGGGCCGCCCGCTTCGCCAAGGACCAGTACGCGGACCGACTCGAGGTCGTTGCCGCCCTCGCCTTGGGTTTCGAACACGGCGGGGTGCCAGCTCATGTCATGGAAATTGCCGATGACCGACCAGACTTCTGCCGGGTCAGCGGCCACTTCGGCGGTCACGGTGACTTTTTGGCGGGACGGTCCATGGGCAAAGGCCATGCCGGGCAGGATCAGCCCAAGCACCACCAGAAGATATTTCAGTTGTCGCATAGGTCCTCACGATTTGAAGAAGTTGTTTTTAAGGATGTAGCGCATGCCACGCAGCCACGAGTCGTCTGTGTTCGAGCGTATGTCGACGGACATGCCACGTACGATCTCTCCGCTGGTCACATCGCGCATCACCAGGTTCATGTTCAGGATCAGGTTGGAAACCTTCTGCACCTGGCCATGCAGGATGTACGTCGCTCCCAGCTTTTCCCCCATGCGCACGTCGCAGCCATAACAATTGCTGGGATTGAAGGTGCGCGCAAGCTCTTCGGAGACGGAGGAGATGTCCATGAAGTCAAAGCCCTGCTCTTTGAATGCCTGGGTTACTGTGTCTTCGAGCAGTACGATCCTTTCCGCCTCGTCCGGGCGTTCGCCGAAATAGGCACCTTCGGTCGAGGTGTCGGTGAAGTGGATGCCGAAAAAAGCGACAGACCCGTGCTGGTCAAGGGCGCCCTGCGCCAGAAGCGGCCCTGCGCAGAACATCAGCAGGACGGAAAGGATGATATGTTTCATGGGTTGCATCGTGTTGCAGTCGGCAGGGCGCGGCAATGCTCCAAAAGTATTGGTAGGGGTTGCTGCCCATCTCTGGCAGTGTCGCGGCAGGCCCCGGAGGAGGGGTGGGAGGATACCTTGAAATTTTTGCGGATCATGCTGATTTTCGGCGTGTCTTTCCTTGTCGCGGGGCAGGCGCTTGCGGTTGATGTGCGCGCGGTGGTGTTTCGGATTGATTATCCCACGCTGGCGCCGATTTCCCGCTTTGACCTGCTGCCCGAGGATGTCGGATTTGCCGGCGCACAGCTTGCGCAAGAGGATAACATGACCACGGGTCAGTTCCTTGGGCACAGCTACACCCTGAAAACCGTGGGCGTCGCGCCGCAAGAGGCCGATGCGGCCTTCGATGCGTTGCTGGCCGAGGGCGAGACGCTGATTATCGTCATGGCAAACGCGCCGGATCTTTTGCGCCTGTCCGACAGGGCGGGGAATGGGGTTCTGCTGCTGAACGCTACGGCACGCGATACCACCCTGCGCGATGATCAGTGCCGCGCCAACACGCTGCATGTGGCGCCGAGCCGCGCGATGCTGACGGATGCGGTGGCCCAGTTCGCCATGTGGAAACGCTGGCCCAGGTGGTTCATGATCCATGGATCCAACCCGGCGGATCAGCTGCTGGCCGCGTCATACCGCACCTCTGCCAGCAAGTTCGGTGCCAAAATCGTCGAGGAGCGGGAGTTTGCGGATACCGGCGGATCGCGCCGCACCGACACCGGTCATGTGCTGGTGCAAAAGCAGATCCCGGTTTTTGCTCAGGATGCCAAAGACCATGACATCGTCATTGCTGCGGATGAATCAGACGTCTTTGCCCCCTATCTGCCGTTCCATCTGTGGACGCCTCGACCGACGATGGGCTCTGCCGGGTTGCGCCCTGTGTCGTTTCACCCTGCACATGAGGCCTGGGGGGCCACGCAATTCCAGCGTCGGTTCGAGGCCCTGACCGGGCGCTATCTGCGTGAAGAGGATTATCAGGTCTGGCTGTCCCTGCGCGTGATCGGAGAGGCCGTGACACGTACCGGCAGCAACGATGTTGCCACGCTGCGCGGCTACATCCTCTCGGATGCCTTTGAACTGGCCGCGTTCAAGGGCGTTGCCGTGACCTTTCGCAACTGGAACGGTCAGATGCGCCAGCCGATCCTGCTCTATGACGGGCGCATCACCGTCAGCGTCTCGCCGCAGGATGGCTATCTGCACCAGCGCTCTCCGCTGGACACCTTGGGGCTGGACGACCCTGAATCCGCCTGTACCGCCTTTGACTGAATCCCTGGGAGGATTGCAATGCATCACCTGTTCCTGACGACCGCGCTTGTGGCGGCTTTGGCGACGCCTGCCTTCGCGAACAAGGTCTTTGTGACCAATGAAAAGGGCAACACCGTCAGCGTGCTCGACAGTGATACCTGGGAGGTGATCAAGGAATTCGAGGCTGGGCACCGCCCGCGTGGCATCACCATCTCGCCTGACGGCAAGTTGCTTTATGTGGCGGCGAGCGATGATGATCAGGTTAAAGTCTTCGACACCGACACCTATGAAGAGCTTTATTCCCTGCCGTCGGGGCCCGATCCCGAACAGTTCGTGCTGAACCCGACAGGCAGCCCTTTGTACATCGCCAACGAGGATGACAATCTCGTCACCGTCACGGATACCGACAGTCACATGGTGCTGGCCGAGATCCCTGTGGGGGTGGAACCGGAGGGTATGGCGTTGAGCCCGGACACAAAATGGGTGGTGAACACGTCAGAGACGACGAACATGGCGCATTTCATTTCCACCGACGATTACAAGATCAAGCACAACGTGCTGGTCGACCAGCGCCCGCGCTATGCCCGGTTTACCGATGACGGCACATTGCTGTTCGTGACCTCGGAAATCGGTGGTACGGTCAGCGTTATCGGCATTGCTGAGGACGGCACCCCGACGCTGAAGACAAAAATCGGATTTGGGCTGCCCGGTGTTCTGCCGGAATGGCTGCAGCCGGTCGGCGTGCGGGTGACGACGGACGACAAATGGGCCTTTGTGGCGCTGGGACCGGCCAATCGTGTGGCGGTGATCGACGTCGAAAAGCTTGAGGTCGTGAAATATATCCTTGTGGGGCAAAGGGTGTGGCAGATGGCCTTTACCCCGGACGAGAAATACCTGATCACCACAAATGGCAATTCCAACGACGTGACCGTGATCGACGTGGCCGACCAGACCGCGATCAAGTCGATCCAGGTGGGGCAGCAACCCTGGGGCGTTGTCGTCGCACCGGACTGATCGGGTGACACATTCCTTGGGAGGGGACAGATGAACAAGAGCCTGAAATTCGCAACTGTGGTGTTTGTCGGCGTGATTGCCGCCACCGGAGTCTGGGCGCAGGATCTGCCCGTCATCCGCGCCGCAGTGCTGCAGATCGGCACGGTGAATTGGGAGCTGAGCACGATCATCGACGCCGCTCTGGACGAGAAGCATGGTTTTGATCTGCAGATGCAGCCCTATGCCGACAACGGCGCGACACGTGTTGCGGTTGAAGGGGGCGAGGCGGATATCGCCGTTGCCGACTGGATCTGGGTCGCGCGGCAGCGGGCGGCGGGTAAGGAGTATGTTTTTGTTCCCTATTCCAAGGCCGTAGGCGGCGTGGTTGTCCCGGAAGACAGCACTGCAAGCACCTTGCAGGATCTCAGGGATGGCAAGATCGGCATCGCGGGCGGGCCGCTGGACAAGAGCTGGCTGATCCTGCGCGCCTATGCGCAACAGGAATACGGCATGGACCTCAAGGCTGACACAGAACAGGTGTTTGGGGCGCCGCCGCTGATCTTCAAATCCGGTCTTTCGGGCGATCTTGATGGGGCGATCAACTTCTGGCACTTTCTGGCCAAGATGAAAGCGGGCGGCATGCGAGAACTGATTTCGGTCGAGGCCGCCTCGACCGCGCTGGGGTTGAATCCCGAAACGCCGCTGCTTGGCTATTACATGAAACAGAGCTTTATCGACTCCCATCCCGGGATCGCGCAGGCGCTATATGACGCCTCGCAGGAGTCTAAGGCGCTGATGGCCGGTGAGCCGACGGTATGGGAGGCGTTGCGCCCGCAGATGAACGCCGGGACCGACGCCGAGTTCGAGACGCTGAAGGCCGATTACATCGCCGGATCACCCGCGCGCGGGCCGGTTGATCTGGACGGTGCCGACAAGTTCCTGCAGCTGATGGCCGATCTGGGGGGCGAAGAGCTGGTCGGGCAGGCGACGACCCTGCCCGAGGGCCTGTTCGCGGATGTGAAGTGACAGCCCGCCCGATGATCGAAAAAGGCCTTGTTCCGGCGCTCTCGCTTATCGGGCTTTTGCTGTTGTGGGTTGTGGCGGCGGCGCTGACTGCTGATGCGACGATCCTGCCAACGCCTTGGTCCCTTGTCGGGCCGTTCCTGCGCGAACTTCAGTCCGGAGAGCTGCTGTTTCATCTGGGTCATACGCTGCTTCGGGTGATCTGGGCCTTTGTTCTGGCAATGACTGTCGGCATGGCGCTGGGTCTGGTCATGGGGCGGTTTCCAAAGGTGGACCGCTGGCTGGATCCCTGGCTGGTGGTGTTTCTGAACCTGCCGGCGCTGGTGCTGATCGTTCTGTGCTACCTCTGGATAGGGCTGAACGAGACGGCGGCAATTGTTGCAGTGACGCTGAACAAGGTGCCCAATGTCACGACGATGATCCGCGAAGGCGCGCGGTCCTTCAGCCCGGATCTGGACGCCATGGCGACGGTCTATCGCATGCCGCCGGTCACACGTTTGCGCCATGTGCTGTTGCCGCAGCTGGCGCCTTTTGTCGCTGCCGCTGCGCGGTCGGGTGTCGCGGTGATCTGGAAAATTGTGCTGGTGGTGGAATTTCTGGGCCGTTCAAGCGGGATCGGGTTCAAGATTCATCTGTATTTCCAGCTGTTCGATGTGCGTATGGTGCTGGTCTATGCGCTGTCCTTCATCATCGTCATGCTGGTGGTTGAATGGTCTGTCCTGCAACCTTGGGAACGGCGCGTGCGCCGCTGGCGGATCGCATGATCAAGGTCGATGTCACCCGCAAGTTTTATGGCGACACCCAGATTCTGGGACGTATCGCTTTCGAGATCAAGCGAGGCGAGACGGTGGCCGTGCTTGGCCCGTCTGGCGTGGGAAAATCGACCCTTCTGAGGATCATTGCGGGGATAGATCACACATACGAGGGGCAGGTCACGCGGCCCGAAAAGATGGCGATCGTGTTTCAGGAACCGACGCTTTTGTTGTGGCGATCTGTCCTGCAAAACCTGATGCTGATCCATCCCGGCCTGTCGGATCACGCGGCCCGGGGGATGCTGGAGAAGGTCGGGATTGGCGGCAAGGCGGATCTGTTTCCCGGTCAGTTGTCTTTGGGTCAGCAGCGGCGGCTGGCATTGGCGCGGGCTTTTGCGGGCGATCCGGAGTTCCTGATCATGGATGAACCCTTTGTGTCGCTGGATCCGCAGACGGCCGAGGTGATGCTGGCGCTGACCGAGACGCTGATTGCCGAGGTGCGACCGGCGACCCTGTTTGTCACCCATGCCCGGGCTGAGGCCGAGCGCTTGCGTGCGCGAATTCTGGAATTGCGCGGCACCCCGGCATCGCTCGCGCCGAGGCTTGTCTTGTGAAGTGACGTCCTGACGAAAAAGGCCAGAGCGTGGAGGAGACACGCTCTGGCCACTCAGGTCGCAACCATCGGGAGAGACTGGTTACGACACAGGGTTGGGCACCGGCTTTCCGGCGAAAAAGGCGTCGAGGTTGTCGGCGACCATGTTGCCCATATCCTCGCGCGTTTCAGTTGTGGCGCTGCCAAGGTGCGGCAGCAGCACAGTGTTTTCCATGGCGATCAGTTCGGCGGGCACGTCCGGTTCGCCCTCGAACACATCCAGACCGGCGCCGCCCAGCTTGCCATCTTGCAGCGCCGCAATCAGGGCTCTCTGGTCGATGACATCGCCCCGGGCGGAGTTGATGAGCATGCCCTTGGGCCCGATCAGCGCCAGCCGTTCGGCGTTCATCATATGAGTGTTTGCGCCGCCGCCCGGCAGATGCAGCGACACGACATCGGACGCCGCCAGCACATCCTCGATCGTGTCCAGACGCATCGCCTGCAACCCGTCCAGCTTTTCCGCCGACACGTCGCTGCGGTTGAAGAACACCACATTCATGCCGAAGGCCGCCTGTGCCCGCCGGGCGGTGGCGATGCCGATGCGACCCATGCCGATGATGCCCAAAACCTTGCCGCCAAGGCGCGTGCCCATCATGTGGGTGGGGCGCCAGCCCGCCCATTTCCCGGCGCGCAGCTCGCGTTCGCCTTCGCCCGCGCGGCGGGCCAGCATCAGCATCAGGGTCAGCGCCGTGTCCGCGGTGCAGTCGGTCAGCACGCCCGGCGTGTTGGTCACGGTCAGACCCGCGCCTGTCGCCGCAGTAATGTCGATGTGGTTGAAGCCCACACCGTAATTGCCAAGGATCCGGGCGCGGTGGCCGCCCGTAAAAATCGACGCGGGCAGCTTGTCGGAAACCGTCGGGCAGACGGCGTCGTGGTCATTCAGGGCCGCGCCGATGGCGTCAATCGTCATCGGCACGTCGTCGGTGTTCAGCGTGACATCGTAATCGACGGACAGTCGTTTTTCGACGGTGTCCGGCCAACGACGCGTCAGCAGGATCTTCTTTTTGGTCATGCAGCTACTTTCTTGCCCGTCAGCACGGATTCGACGGTTTCGCCAAAGGCTGCGGGGTGCGGAACGATAGTGTGGCCAGCCTCGCGGATGATCTCAACCTTTTCCTGCGCGGATTCGCCAAAGGCCGAGACGATGGCACCGGCATGGCCCATACGCTTGCCCTTGGGCGCGGACAGACCGGCGACATAGGCCATCAGCGGTTTTTTCATATGTGCCCGGGCCCATTCGGCGGCTTCGGCCTCTTGCGGGCCGCCGATTTCGCCGATCATCACGACCGCGTCGGTGTCGGGGTCCTGTTCGAACAGTTCGAGCACGTCCTTGAACGAAAAGCCGTTGATCGGATCGCCACCAATGCCGACCGAGGTCGAAACCCCGATCCCGCGTGCCTTCATCTGGCTTGCGGCCTCGTAGCCTAGCGTTCCCGAACGGCCCACGATTCCGACCCGGCCGGGGATGTAGATGTTGTCGGGCATGATGCCCATCATCGCCTCGCCGGGTGTGATGGTGCCCGCGCAGTTGGGGCCTGTCAGGATCATGCGATCCTCTTTCTTGTAGCGGCGCATGTAGCGTTTCACGCGCATCATGTCCTGCGACGGGATGCCATCGGTGATGCAGACGCAGTATTTGATGCCCGCATCTGCCGCTTCCATGATGGAATCCGCAGCAAAGGGGGGCGGGACAAAGACGATGGAGGCCTGCGCCCCAGTCTCGGCCACGGCGCCCTTGACGGTGTTGAACACCGGCAGATCCAGATGCGTGCCACCGCCCTTGCCGGGGGTGACGCCGCCGACGAGATTGGTGCCGTAGGCCTTCATCTCTGCGGCATGAAAGGTGCCGATGCGTCCGGTAAAGCCCTGGACGATCACCGGCGTGGTCTTGTTCAGAAGAATGGACATCGCGTATTTCCCCCTCAGGCTGCGTTGCGTTGCGTGGATTTCAGGGCAGCGACGGCAGCGACAGCGGCGTCTTTCAGCGTATCGGCTGTGATGACATGGGGCGCCTTTTCGCGCAGGATGGCCTTGCCCTCATCCACCTTGGTGCCGGACAGACGCACGATCAGGGGCATGTCAACGCCGACCTCTTCGATGGCCTTCACGACGCCCTCGGCCACCCAGTCGCAGCGATTGATGCCGGCGAAGATGTTCACGAGGATCACCTTGACGTTTTTGTCCTGCAGTACCGCACGGAAGCTTTTTGCCACCCGTTCAGGGGATGCACCGCCGCCGATGTCGAGGAAATTGGCCGGTTCGCCGCCTTCGATCTTGATCATGTCGAGCGTCGCCATGGCAAGGCCGGCACCGTTGATGATGCAGCCGATATCACCATCAAGGCCGACATAGGACAGACCGCGATCCGAGGCGAAGGTTTCACGCGGGTCCTCTTGCGACTTGTCGCGCAGTTCTGAGATTTCCGGGCGCCGGAACAGGGCGTTTTCGTCAAACGACATCTTGGCATCCAGCGCGATCACCTCGCCCTTGGAGACAACCAGCGGGTTGATTTCGAGCATGGAGGCATCAAAGTCGCGAAACACCCGGTAGCAGCCAAGGATCGTATCGACCGCCTTGCCGATCAGTGCGCCGTCCAGACCCAGACCAAATGCGATCTCGCGCGCCTGAAATTCGCGCATGCCGAGGCCGGGATCGACCGAGGCACGGACGAGGCTGTCAGGCTCTTCCTCGGCGATCTGTTCGATCTCCATCCCGCCAGAGGACGAGGCGACAATCATGATCCGCTCTTCCTTGCGGTCGAGGACGAAGCCCAGATAGAGTTCACGCTCGATCGGCACGGTTTCTTCGATGTAGAGCCGGTTGATCAGCTTGCCTGCGGGGCCGGTCTGGTGTGTGACCAGCTTCTGGCCCAGCAGCTTTTCAGCTGCCGCTGCCACCTCCTTGTCATTGCGGCACAGCACGATCCCGCCGGCCTTGCCCCGAGCGCCGGAATGGACCTGCGCCTTGACGACCCAGGCTTCTCCACCAATCTCGGTCGCACGGTAGGCGGCCTGTTCGGGGCTGTAGGCTAGGCCGCCACGGGGCATGCGGATGCCGTGCGTGGCCAGCAATTCCTTGGCCTGATATTCATGGATATCCATCTTAAGTCCTCCCTTAATCCGGTTATGCTGCGCGCGCCTTGAGCACCTTCTGGACGGCAAGCACGTTGTTCGCCATCTTCTCCGACGCGGCGTCGATCATCTTGCCGTCGAGGCTGGCCGCGCCCTTGCCCTGTTCTGCCGCCTCTTTCAGCGCGACAAGGATACGTTCGGCGCGCTGCACCTCGGCGTCGGTGGGCGAGTACTCCTCGTTCGCCATGTCGATCTGGCTGGGGTGGATGGCCCATTTGCCTTCGATCCCCAGCGCCGCGCCGCGTTTGCAGGCATCGCGGAAGCCGTCGGGATCGCTGAAATCCCCAAACGGTCCGTCGATGGGGCGCAACCCATAGGCGCGACAGGCGGTGGTCATGCGCGACAGGGCGGCGTGCCACTGGTCGCCCGGATAGTTCGGGTTCAGACCGCCGATGTTGACTGTGCGTGCCTTGTGGAAGGCGGCATAGTCGGCCACGCCGAAATGCATCGCCTCGAGCCGGGACGGGGCTGCTGCAAGTGCTTCGACATTGGCCATGCCGAGGGGGGTTTCGATCAGCGCCTCTAGCCCGACCTTGCGCTTGTAGCCCATTGCCATCTCGATCTGGTTGCACATGGCTTCGACCATGTAGACGTCAGCGGGCAGGCCAACCTTTGGGATCAGGATTACATCGAGCTTGGAGCCCGCCTGTTCCATCACATCCACCACGTCGCGATACATATAATGGGTGTCGAGACCATTGATGCGCACCGAGGTGACCTTGTTCTTGCCCTTCCAGTCGATGTCGTTCAGCGCCTCGATGCAGTTCTTGCGCGCCTGTTCCTTGTCATTCGGCGCGACTGCATCTTCGAGGTCGAGGAAGACGACATCGGCATTGCTGTCCGCCGCCTTCTGGATCATCGCAACGTTTGAAGCAGGCACCGCGAGGGTCGAGCGCTGCAACCGGGCGACGCGCATACCGTGTACTGTATGGCTCATTTTCTGTGGTCTTTCCTGTTGGTCAATGGATCGCTCCGATCACTCGGCCGCGATAGCCTTGCCGGATTTCGCCTGGGTGCTGGTGAAGTGTTCGATGGCGGCGCCAACGCCGGACCCGGCCTTGATGTTCATGCCGACGTCGATCATTGACATTTCCGCAACCGACAGAGCCGTGCTGACCATGCCTTCGTTCAGCCAGCCGAGGTGACCGATTCGGAACACGCGGCCCATGACCTTGGACAGTCCCGTGCCGAACGAGGTGTTGTATTTGCTGTATCCGGTCGAGATCACGTCGCGGGCATCGAACCCTTCGGGCACCAGGATCGCGCTTACGGTGTCGGAATGCCACTTGGTTTCTTTCGCGCAGAGCTTGAGGCCCCAGGCATCCACCGCCGCGCGCACCCCGGAGGCAAGACGGTGATGGCGCGCCCAGATGTTTTCCAGACCTTCCTTGTGGATCATGTCGCAAGACACATCGAGACCCTTGAGCAGCTGGGTCGCCGGTGTGTAGGGGAAATAGCCCTGATCGTTGGTCGCGATCATATCGTCGAAACTGAAGAAGGTACGCGGGAATTCCGCATGTTTATGCGCCTCAAGCGCCCATTTGCTGACCGACAGGATGCCCAGACCGGCGGGCAGCATAAATCCCTTTTGTGACCCCGAAACGGCACAGTCCACGCCCCAGGCATCCTGATCAAATTCGATTGACCCGATGGAGGACACGCCATCGACCATCAGCAGGGCCGGATGGTTGGCGGCGTCAAGCGCGGCGCGCACGCCTTTGATGTCGGAGCTTACGCCGGTTGCAGTTTCGTTATGGGTGGCGAAGACGGCCTTGATCTCGTGACTGGTATCGGCCTTCAGACGCTCTGCATATTTTTCGACTGGGACGCCTTCGCCCCATTCGCAATCGAACACCTCTACATCCAGACCAAGACGTTGTGCCATGTCGACCCAGAGATGTGAGAACTGGCCAAAGCGGCTCATCAGAACTTTGTCACCCGGGGATAGTGTGTTCTGGATTGCCGCCTCCCAGGCACCGGTGCCGGAGGAGGGATAGAGGAAGACACGGCCGGTTGTGTTCTTGAACACGCGCCGGACTTTTTCGAAAAGCGGCTTGGTGAAATCGGGAAAATCCGGGGCGCGCATATCCTGCATGCTGACGTTCATCGCCATGCGGACTTGCTCGGGCATATTGGTCGGACCCGGGATGAAGAGATGATTGAAACCGGCCATTGGTGTTTCCTCCCTACGGAAATGCATTTTCTGAGGGAAGGATGGCAGCGGGCGTGCTCAGCCAGAACACCTTGCAGGA
The DNA here is from genome assembly GCF_002760615.1 of Puniceibacterium antarcticum. Lineage (GTDB taxonomy): Bacteria > Pseudomonadota > Alphaproteobacteria > Rhodobacterales > Rhodobacteraceae > Puniceibacterium > Puniceibacterium antarcticum. The sequence continues at coordinate 29,080 of NZ_AWWI01000042.1, forward strand.
TAGGAAAGCACGTCTTGGGGAGGGGTTTAAGCCTACCCGTTGGGGATAGGACGACGGTTGCGGGAAATGTCGCGATGCAAGTTGAGGCAGGACGTTCACGCAGTGGTGACAAAATGATCCCGGCCAGAGAGATTGCACGTTTGACATATCTGATCGAATAAGTAAGGTATTCCTCGCAGGGTCTGCAAATCCAACTTTGAGGACATCTGCCCACCATCTGGTGGACAATCCGAACTGACACTGCACGGGATCCTGCCCTCATGATCGTATGCCACTGCAAGAACATCTCGGACCACGATATTCTGAGAGCCGTCGAATGGATGCGTGCTGCTGATGACAAGACGATCATCACCCCGGGCAAGGTGTACCGGGCCTTGGGGAAATCGGCGGATTGTGGCGGTTGCATGCCAATTTTCCTGTCTGTCATGCGCTCTAGCAAAAGTTTGCAAGTTCCAGTTGAACTGCGTAATCTGAGAGGGTCAAAAACACAGGAATTCCGTAATGAACGGCGACACGAAAGTTATTGAGTATCTCAACTCGGCCCTGCGCAGCGAGCTGACGGCAGTCAGCCAGTATTGGCTGCACTACCGCTTGCAGGAAGACTGGGGTTTGGGCCACATGGCCAAGAAATCCCGCGAAGAGAGCATCGAAGAAATGAACCACGCGGACAAGCTGATCGCGCGGATCCTGTTTCTGGGCGGTCATCCCAATCTGCAGAAACTTGACCCGCTGCGCATCGGACAGAACCCGAAAGAGACGCTGGAATGCGATCTTGCCGCCGAGCAGGAGGCGCGTGCGCTGTATATGGAAGCCCGTAAATACGCCGAATCCGTCGGTGATTTTGTGACCAAGAACCTGTTCGAAGAGCTCATGACGGACGAGGAAGGTCACATCGACTTTCTCGAAACGCAGCTTGATCTGTTTTCCAAGATCGGCGAGGCGAAATACGCCCAGCTCAACGCGTCCAAGATGGACGAGGCCGAGTAAGCCACTTCGGGTTCATTTCAAAAGCGCGGGGCAGTCAATCTTCGGCCTCGCGCGAATAGACAGCCACGGCCATCGCGCGGTTGCGCACGCCCAGCTTGTCATAGAGATTCTTGAGATGATATTTCACCGTGTTTTCAGAAATGCCTGTCCGGTTGGCGATCTGCTGATTTGTCCAGCCTCGTGCCAGCACAGCCAGTAATTCACGTTCCCGAACCGTTAGCTGAGACAAAGGCGTGTCGTTGATCTGAGTGACATCTATATAGGGCACACAGAGTCGCCCGTTGGCGACCGCATGCAGCGTGTCGAACAGGACCGAAGGATCGTCGAACTGATAGCAATAGCCCAAAGCGCCCAGTCTGACCGCCTGACGCACATGGCCCAGATCGCGGTTGTTGGAAAAAATCGTTGTGCGCATGCGGCTTTGCCGTGCCTTCAGCGCGCGCAGAACATCCGGCGCGCCCATATCGGAGAGTTGCCAAGACAGCACGACAACATCCGTGTCTTCTTCGGCCATCGCAAGGACATAGGCGCCGCTTTCCGTGCTGGTCACCAGGCGGAATCGCGGATCTCCCTTGAAGCACATGCCAAGGGCCGAGACGACAAGGGGATTTGGTTCGGCAAGGACGACCCGGATCTGGGCCTCCACCCCACCCGGCGGATTCTGCATGGTTCTCCTCCCGTCCCCATGGCGAATATTTTTTTTCATCGCTCCGCAAAGCAGACCCGACAGCTGTATGCGTGTCTACCTATTCTTTCGGCTGCGTTCATCGGTGCGCAATTTTATGTCCCGCCCGACCGGGTAGGGAGACTTTTCCGGCAGGACGAAATCTCGTCGCGAAACGGCAATTCAGTCTACTGTCTAGTTGCCCCGGCACTATGATCCGTGGCAGTCGCTTGGGGTTGCCAGTGACTTGGGAGGGAAAATCATGAGCCACAAGACAGATATCCAGATCGCCCGTGAGGCTTCGAAGCGTCCGATTCAGGAAATTGGTGCCAAGCTTGGTATCGGTGCCGAGGACATGCTGCCTTATGGCCATGACAAGGCAAAGATCAGCCAGGAATTTATCACCTCGGTTCAGGGCCGCCAGAATGGCAAGCTGATCCTCGTGACCGCGATCAACCCGACCCCGGCGGGCGAGGGCAAGACGACGACCACGGTGGGGCTGGGGGACGGTCTGAACCGGATCGGTAAGAAGGCCTGTATCTGCATCCGCGAAGCCAGCCTGGGGCCGAATTTCGGCATGAAGGGTGGGGCCGCCGGCGGCGGATATGCGCAGGTTGTGCCGATGGAAGAGATGAATCTGCACTTCACTGGCGATTTTCACGCGATCACCAGCGCGCACAATCTGCTGAGTGCGATGATCGACAACCATATTTATTGGGGCAATACGTTGGACATCGACCTGCGGCGGGTTGTCTGGCGGCGCGTGCTGGACATGAACGATCGTGCGCTGCGCAATGTCGTTACGTCCCTCGGTGGTGTGGCGAACGGGTTCCCGCGTGAAACCGGATTTGACATCACCGTCGCGTCTGAAGTCATGGCGATCCTGTGTCTGGCCAAAGATCTGGCAGATCTGGAAAAACGGCTGGGCGACATGATTGTGGCCTATACCCGCGACAAGGCGCCGGTTTATGCCCGCGACATCAAGGCCGACGGCGCGATGACCGTGTTGCTCAAGGACGCGATGCAGCCGAACCTCGTGCAGACGCTGGAAAACAACCCGGCCTTTGTGCATGGCGGCCCGTTTGCGAATATCGCCCATGGCTGCAATTCGGTAATCGCGACGACCACCGCGCTAAAGCTGGCAGATTATGTGGTGACCGAGGCAGGCTTTGGGGCTGATCTGGGTGCCGAGAAGTTTCTGAATATCAAATGCCGCAAGGCCGGGCTGTCCCCGGATGCCGTTGTGATTGTTGCAACCGTGCGCGCGATGAAGATGAACGGCGGCGTGGCAAAGGGCGATCTGGGGGCCGAGAATATCGCGGCAGTCAAGGCGGGTTGTCCGAACCTTGGCCAGCACATTGCCAATATCCAAGGCTTTGGCGTGCCGGTGCTGGTGGCGATAAACCACTTCGCCGGAGATTCCGAGGCCGAGGTGCAGGCGGTGAAAGAGTATGTCGCCGAGCAGGGCGCCGAGGCTGTATTGTGCAAGCACTGGGCCGATGGCGGCGCCGGGATCGAGGAGATGGCGCAGAAGGTCGCGGACCTGGCCGATTCTGGGGTGTCCCGCTTCAAGACGCTTTATCCAGACGAGATGCCGCTGTTCGAAAAGATCGAAAGCATCGCCAAGAACATCTATCACGCCGACGGTGTCGAAGCTGATGGCAAGATCCGCGCACAGCTGAAGGAATGGGAAGAGCAGGGCTATGGCCATTTGCCGATCTGCATCGCCAAGACGCAATATTCCTTTACCACCGATCCGACCCAGCGTGGCGCACCGAGGGGGTTTACCCTGCCTGTGCGTGAAGTGCGGCTGTCTGCGGGCGCGGGCTTTGTCGTGGCGATCTGCGGAGAGATCATGACCATGCCGGGCCTGCCGCGTGTGCCCGCGTCTGAATCGATCCGGCTGAACGATGAGGGCCTTATCGAAGGGCTGTTTTGATACGAATCCTCTGACAGGAGCAGAGCGCCCAGGCGGCGCTGCCCCCGGAGGATAATTTTGACCCAGAGCAGGGTAGGGTGACTACGCCCTGTCCCCCGCTTGTGACGAACTGGAGATCCGATGACCGCGACAGTGATTGATGGCAAGGCTTTTGCCGCGAAAGTGCGTGAACAGGTTGCCGTGCATGTGACCACGCTGAAAGACAAACATGGGATCACGCCTGGACTGGCCGTGGTGCTGGTGGGTGAGGATCCGGCAAGCCAGGTTTACGTGCGATCAAAGGGCAAGATGACCGTCGAGGTCGGCATGAATTCCTATGAACACAAGCTGGATGCCGATACGTCCGAGGCGGATCTGCTGGCCGTGGTGGACAAGCTGAACAAGGATCCGGCGGTGCATGGCATTCTTGTGCAGTTGCCGCTGCCGAAACATCTGGATTCCGATCTGGTGATCAATTCGATCGACCCGGCCAAGGATGTGGACGGCTTCCACATCTCGAACGTCGGCCTTCTGGGCACCGGGCAGAAATCCATGGTGCCCTGCACGCCGCTCGGCTCGCTGATGATGCTGCGCGATCATCTCGGGTCCTTGTCGGGGCTGAATGCCGTGGTGCTGGGCCGGTCGAACATCGTGGGCAAGCCTATGGCGCAGCTTTTGCTGAATGACAGCTGCACGGTGACCATCGCGCATTCGCGCACCAAAGATCTGGCCGATGTGGTACGGCGCGCCGATATCGTCGTTGCCGCCGTAGGTCGGCCCCAGATGGTGCCTGGGGACTGGATCAAGCCGGGCGCAACGGTGATCGACGTGGGCATAAACCGCATAGACGCTCCTGATCTGGGTGAGGGCAAGACCCGGCTTGTCGGCGATGTCGATTACGCATCCTGCGCAGAGGTGGCCGGGGCAATCACGCCGGTGCCGGGCGGTGTCGGTCCGATGACCATCGCCTGTCTGCTGGCGAACACGGTCACCGCCTGCTGCCGCGCCAACGGGTTGGCAGAGCCTGAGGGGCTGACTGCCTGAGCCAGCGATCAGTCAGCGCCTGCCGGAAATCCTTTGGCGGGCGTGTTCAGTTCGACGAATGTCAAAGTCGGTGCGTTAGATCGGCTATAGGTCTAGGTCCAGAAGCGCCTGCCGCATCACCTGCGGGTCAGCCTCTACGCCTGTCCAGTATTTGATGCCGATCACGCCTTGCTGCACCAGCATGCCCAGCCCGTCCACGGTCTGACAGCCGCGCGCCTCTGCGGCTTGGAGCAGACGGGTCAGGGGCGGATTGTGGATGCCGTCGGCCACCACCATTGCCGGTGTCAGGCTGTCAGTGTCGATATCGGGCATGGCCTCCACATCCGGATAGAGCCCGACCGAGGTTGCATGGATCACGATGTCGGTGTCCTGCGGCACAGAAAATGTCTGCGTCCAAGGGGCATATTCCGCCTGCGTCGGGGTTTGATCGTTGAGAAGGTCCACGACCGCCTGCCCACGCTTCGCGCTGCGGTTGACGACGGTGATCCGCGCGACCCCGGCAAGGGCCATTTCCACTGCCACGGCGCGCGCGGCCCCGCCCGCCCCAAACAACACAACAGATTTGCCCTTTGGGTCCACCACTTCGCTTAGGGCCGCGACAAAGCCGCGCCCATCTGTATTCTCGCCGATCAGCCGGTCACCGTCGCGCACGATGGTGTTGACCGCGCCGATGATTTCCGCCGATTTTCCCAGCCCGTCCAGATGGTCGATCACCGCGACCTTATGCGGGATGGAACAGTTGAACCCGCGCCAGCCCATGGCCCGCGCGCCGCGCACCGCATCACCCAGATCATCAGGCGCGACCTCGACATTGATATAGCGCCAGTCAAGGCCATGGTGCGCAAAAGCAGCCTCGATCATGGCAACCGTCGGGTTTTCGGCGGCAGGTTGTGCAAAGGATCCGGTGAGGGGCAGGAGAAAGTTCATATGATTGGTCCTTGTAGTTGAGGCGGCGCGTGTGTCGCGCAGATGCGCCCCGACCCTCAGCGCCTGGGCTGCGATGGTCAAGGCAGGGTTGAGCGCGGCAGAAGACGCAAAGAACCCCGCATCCACCACGTAAAGGTTCGGATGGTCATGGGCACGACACAGGGCATTGAGCGCCGAGGTCGCGGGGTCATCGCCCATCCGTACCGTGCCGCATTGATGCGACGGGGTCTGAATGGCTGTGTTGCACAAATACAAGAGGGATTCATGTCGTGAATCCAGTGTGGTAGCTGGCCCTCATGAGCAAACCGCACACTACGCAACTCTCGGTCTGAAGCGTTTTCTGATGGCGTATTTTTTGCCTGTGATCAGGGGAGTGTGGTTTGTGCGAAGGCGGCGGCGCAGTTCATCGAAACCAGTTCTGAACCACGACTTTGAACAGTACCCATGCTTCTTCCGGGCGGGGTATTTTGACCCCATGAGCCTGGAAGCTGTGTGACATGCCATGGCGAGAGCGATCGCGCAGACCTCCATCAGAAGGCTCAACTTTTTGGAGAGTTCCATCCTCGTATCCTCGAGGTTTAGCCCCTTTGTTTTGCTGTCAGCAAACATGCACTCTTGACGATGAAGGTGCTGTTCGGGATGGCCCTGCGTCAGACTACGGGCTTTGTGGAAAGCCTGCTGCGGCTGACGGGACTCAATTGGGACGTCCCTGACTTTAGCACCATCTGCCGCCGTCAAAGGACGCTTGCGGTCAACATTCCGTATCGCGGCGCGAACGGCCCACTGCACCTTCTGATCCCCTCTCGGGCATTGCTGCGCAATACCCTGCCTGGCGGCGGACAGCACTGGCTTCAAGGTCGAAGGAGAAGGCAAATGGAACGCCCGCAAGTATGGCGGCTGCAAACGGCGTGTCTGGCGCAAGATCCACATTGGTATCGACGAGCGAACGCTGGAAATCAGACCCGTCCATTGCCCGGCAGGCGATTTGCATAGCAAATCTGCCGAGAGGGGAGATCACGGGCAGCAACACCGGGGATGCCCCGATGTTGCCTCATCTGCTCAACCAGATCCCGCACGATCAGGAGATTGGCAGCGTGACCGCGGATGGCGCATACGACACGCGCCGATGCCATAACGCCATCCACCGCCCGGCAGTGCATTTTTACATGCATGAGAGGGGCCGATCGTGGAGCCTCTGCGGTGATACCGCCACGCAGAAATGCCCAGCCATGGAAGCCAACCACTGCCGGCGCCATCGCCAGGAACGACGCACTCCGCGCATCAAGATATCTGTGTCGAGCACTCTGGCGAAACTGGAGCGGATACCACCGCCGGAGTTGCGTCGAGACAAAGATGCACTGCGTTAAACTACTCGGCCAACGCCTGATGGCACGGGGCTTCGACCGCCAGGTCGCGGAGGTTCAGGTGCGCATCGCGATCCTGAACGGCTACACCGCTCTTGGCATCCCTGTCACGAAAGCCGTGGGGTAAATCCGTCTGGGGAAAGGGGGGAACCGTTCGTCAGCTGATTTGCGCAACAGAGTCGCTACACAGTCCAGACATGCTTTTTCGCAGTTTCATGCCGTCCCGCCAGATCAGACGCACTTGCGATTTGGGCCAAGATCACACCCGAACGCGGTGCGGTCTGACCTTTCGCGCCGGAGAGCGACTGCCCATTCTGACTGCAAGTTGACGATCCTGTTTCCAGGTATCGCGATGTCCTAAGATTATGCACCTGAAGACGACACGCTGAACTCTCAAAATAGGACAGCGTGTCGTTGCTATGGGTACAGCGTTCGGGTCGCCAACGTATTTGGCACAGGTCAGCCAGAATGTTACGTCTTTGGAATGATCCCGTCGACGCGCAGGCGATCGAACAGATCAAAGAAGGCCCTGTCCGTCGCGACATACCCCGTGAACCCCATCGCGCGGCTCTTGCTCATGTCGGTGACAACTTCGATCGGGCGGCCCAGATCGGCGTCCGTGTGCCACGGTGACGCCAGTCGCGACAGCTCACTTTCGGCAAGACCATGCTTTTTGGCGATCTCCGCCCAGACCGGGGCATCCTCTTTCATCTGCTCTTCCAGCGGGCGTTCCACACCGTCGAACTCTTCGACCTCCACACCGAAGTAGTCCCCGATCCGGTGCCACATCCAGTTCCAGCGAAAGACATCACCATTGACGATGTTGAAGTCTTCGTTGCGTGCCGCCGGGGTGGTCGAGGCCCAGATCACCTGCGCTGCCAGCTGGCGCGCATCGGTCATGTCGGTCAGCGACTCCCATTGCACCCGCGATCCCGGAAACCGGAACGGCCGCCCCGTCGCCTTGCAAAGCTCGGCATAGACGGCCAGCGTGGTGCCCATGTTCATCGCATTGCCGACCGCCTTGCCGATGACCGTGTGTGGGCGATGGATGCTGTAGCCGAAACCGTCGCGGGTGGCGGCGGCAAAGACCTCATCCTCTTGCGCATAATAGAAGTTTGCGACATCCATCCGGCCCTGATTTTCGCGGAACGGCGTCTTTGGCAGCGTGCCCTTGCCATAGGCCTCGAACGGCCCGAGGTAATGCTTGAGCCCGGTCACAAGGGCGACATGCTCCACGCTGCCAGCCGGGCGAACGGCGTCCAGCAGGTTGCGGATCATGGTGCCGTTGACGCGGATGTTCTCGGCCTCGGTGGCCTGACGCAGCCAGGTGGTCAGGAAAACATGGGTCGGTTTGAGCCCTTCGAGGGCCAGCGCCAATCCCTCGGGGTTCAGCAGGTCTGCGGCAACGTGTGTAACCCCCTCCTGCTCCTGCGGGCTGCGGGCTAGGCCCAGAACGGTCCAGCCGTCCTCGACCAGTTTGGCCGCGATGGCGCTGCCCTGGATGCCGGACGCGCCGACGACGAGTGCTGTCTTTGTCATAGGAATTCTCCTGTCGCTTCAATCTATGACAGGCACCTAGCCAGCCGGGCCGCATTTCGCTAGACGGCACCAAAGCGGAACGTAGTTACCTTAAGGAGACCACCATGCAGGATGATGACTGGCGCGAGGATTGTGCGCCGCGCCGCGTGTTAGAGATCTTTGCGACCAAATGGACCAGCATGATTCTGCACACCCTGAACGCCCGCCACAAGGGTGCGGCGCGCAGCGGCGCGTTGCACCGCAGCCTGCCGGGCGTGTCCAAGAAGATGTTCGTGCAGACTCTGCGCGATATGGAAACCGGCGGGCTGCTCGACCGTCATATCGACAGCACCGTACCGCCCGCCGTGACTTATCGGCTGACGCCGCTTGGCCATCGGTTCGTGGGCCTCGTGGATCTGGTCTATGACTGGGGGCGCGACAATGCCGATGCGCTGGATGCCCTTCAGCCCCGGGAAGGCGCCCGCCGGACACGGAGCACAGTTCTGTCGCAAAGCGAGCATGACGCTTAGTGGGGTTGGCATCGGATATAGCGATGATGCGAGTTCTGCAAACGGCTTTATCCCCTTGTTCGCGTGAGCCCTGACCAAAAACGATGTTGCGACTATGGGGTTATTGCTTCGGACATCTCCTGTCCAAGGGCTGAGATCGTGAGCCCAGGCGTGGCGGTAGAATGTTGCAGAAAGGGGAGTGGCGCTCCGAATGAAACAACGTTGTGGTTTTTTCTTGAACGGCTGAAAATCGCTGGGCTTGGCGTCGATATTTGAAACGACCATTGATCGTTTCTCGTCGCGGCCTTTCAGCCCGGTTGTTCAAGCCTTTGTGGGAGCGGTGTACGGCGCCGGCGCGAAGGTCTTGGTCGGCGATACCGCAGCAGCGCAGCTTTTCTCCACCAAAACGTTTGGCATGGGCGTGCTTGCGCCGTTGTACCAGGATTTCCAGCAAGTCACCGTTCGCATCCAAGACCTGCCAGAGCCAGTGGATCTAGCAACGGACAGAGAGGAGAATGTCGTGGTGGTGCCACTTGTCGGCCGCGGCAGGACAGTCGCGCCAGATCTTTGCTGTAATTTGTGTTCCCGAACTGTTCGCACCACACTAGGAAGCTTTCGTAGGAGACAATCACGGGTAGTATTGCAGAGCTTTGACGCCCAGTTTTTACTTCTGGACCGGAGTGATCCATTGATTGACTGAACGGGTTGGTCTTTCGCTGTGAGACACGGACCACTGGTCGGCCACAGCGGATCAACAGGGTTCTCAGGTGTCTGTCTGCGCGTTTGCTGAACCCCATGAACAGCCTCTTGTCGCCGATCGGGTGCTGTCGTGGAACAGCTCCATCGCTGTGCCAAAGGCACGCTCGCAGCGTGACGCGGCCAGATGCAGGCCGGTCGTGAACTCTTGGCCTTGGCCCACAGCTGTCGCTTTCTTTGGGGCGACACCGCAGATGCGTACGAACCGGCGGCCGATGGCCGTGATGCGCTCGTTGATTTGCCCCAAAAAGTTGAACGGGTCGCCAATGATCTTTCCGCTCACTGCGCTCAGCCCGTTGGCATGATCCTCAAGAATCTGCGGGATGGCATTGCGCGCCCGTCTGATCGAAAGGGTGATTGATATACCGCGGTCCAACAGCAGGCCTCGCATTTGGCTCATGAGTGCGGTCCTGTGATCAACGAGGCGGCGTCGTCCGCGTTGCACGGCCTGAATGTCTTGTTGTTCTTCTGTATTGGTCGGCACGAACTTCATATTTGGCAGCATCAGGGCGGTGCAGATGGCATCAGCATCATTCTGATCGTTCTTCTGATGCTTGACGAAGGGTTTGACCTATTGCACGCGATCTCCTTCACCGAATAGCCGGGCGCTTCGAACTGCCTCTGCCAATAGAACGCCCCTGTGCAAGCTTAGACGCCAACAACACAAGGGCCCAGCTCAGCACTCTGGGCCAGCAGTCCTTCTTGCCAGATGCGGCGCTTCAACACGGCCTGTCCGTCAGCGTCGGCTTCGTGCAACTTGAACACGGTCTTGCCCAAGTCAATTCCAACGACTGCGACTGATATATTGCTCTCCATTCTGCTGCGTCACAGCCGCAGCGTTGCTCATGGCTGGAGAAACATCGATCCCGTTAAATGGCGCAAGCGCAACAGTGTCGAGGATCGCAGCCTACTCCACATCAGCTGCTGCCGACGTCAACGTTCGCGCAAGAAGCCGTTGCTGTGGCACTGCGCCAGACGCTTCTGGTCTCGCTTGATCCTGCCTGCCTTCCGCAGTGTGAATACCGCCACTCAACGCTGTGGGAAGTATTGGCTTCGTTCAAACAGCGCCACAAAAACAGGCTCTGAGCCCGCCGAGACCTGCCAGTTTCGGCGGGCTATCGCCGCATACTTGACAGCGCTTGCTAGAGGCTTGAACACAAACGCGTCTTACGTCACTTGCCGAAGTCATCGGTGACGGAGAAATGCACCGTGACGTGACGATCTTATGACCGGAGTTTGATGAAGATGACCCTGAAACATTTACCGGCGGCCTCTTGTTCGGGCGAACGCGGCACCGCGCAAACCGATGTCGGTTTCAAGCCGTCACGACGGGGCATTCTCAAAGCGGCAGCGGCTTTTATCGGCACCGGTTACGCAGGTGGGGCGTGGGGGCAGGGGGCGCCACTGGGTCAGGCCAGCAGCCTGACATTTGAAGATTTGGTTGACCGGGCGCGCGCCTCTGCGTCACAGCCCTTTGTGCCGCCGGTGGTGCCTGCACCCGATCTGATCAAAAAGATCGATTACAGTGCGCACTGGCAGATCAGGTTTCGCGAGGATGAAAGCCTTTATCCTGGTGACACCGATGCAGCCGTACAGCTGTTTCATCCTGGGCGGTACTTTCCCGAACCGGTTCAGATCAACCTGCGGGATGAAAACGGGGTGTCGCGTGAGGTGATCTTCGGCGAGGATATCTTTACGATGCCACATGACAGCCCCGCGCATGAACTGCCGCCGGGGTTTGGCTTTGCCGGATTTCGGGTGATGCGGCCTGACATGGGACCAGACTGGGTTTCATTTCTGGGTGCCTCGTATTTCCGCACAGACGGCCCCGCACGGCAATATGGTCTGTCTGCACGCGGTATAGCCATCGACACTGGTCTGAACCGGCCCGAGGAATTTCCGCGCTTCAAGGCGTTCTGGCTGGGGCCGCCAGAATCAGAACGCGAAGATATGTCGGTATGGGCCGAGCTTGACGGACCCTCAATCACCGGGGCCTACCGGTTTGGTCTGGTGCGCGACGCAGAGGGCACGGATGGCCATGTCACCAGTGTTTCAGCGAATCTGTTCATGCGCGCAGATGTCGAACGGCTGGGCATAGCCCCCCTTACGAGCATGTACTGGTATTCTGAACGTGATCGAATCATCGGCGCGGACTGGCGGCCTGAAATCCACGACAGCGACGGCCTCGCCCTTGCGACGGGTGCCGGCGAACGAATCTGGCGTCCGCTGAACAATCCTGAATTGGTCAGCACATCCAGCTTTTTGGATGAGAACCCAGCAGGTTTCGGCTTGATCCAGCGCGACCACAATTTCGATCACTATCAGGATGACGGTGTATTTTACGATAGACGGCCTTCGGCTTGGGTCCGTCCAACCAGCGCCTGGGGTCGTGGGGCGGTCCAGCTTGTTCAGATCCCGACCGGAGATGAAACCTTCGACAATATCGTGGCCTATTGGGTCCCCGAACAGCCTGCACGGCGTGGCGATTCCTTCCGTTTCGATTATGAAATCGAATGGCGTGCCCAAGACCCGAAATCTGACACAGTGGCAACGGTCGTTGCCACTCGGCAGGGACAGGGAGGGATGCCGGGCCAACCCATTCCGGAAGGCGTCGGCAAGTTCGTAATCGACTTTGATGGGACCAGCCTCGAAGGGCTCGACGTAGATAGTGGCGTCGAGGCGGTAGTCGAAGCAGCCAACGGGGTCATCGTCAAACCGGTTGCAGCGCATCCAATCGTCGGAACAAAGCAGTGGCGGCTGACGTTCGATTATAAGCAGTCCGGACCCGAAGCAGTCAGCCTAAGGGCATATTTGCGCCTTGATGGACGTGCTTTGACTGAAACATGGCTGACCGATGCCTGGGTCAAAAGGAGGTCGGCATATTGACACTGCCTGAAGGTGTGTACACTTGGCGAAACTACGTCATGCAGGCCGCGCGATCACAAATCGCACAGCCTGCGCCAAGCCGGTGTACGGCGCAACTTCTGCGCGCAGACCGCCAACAGGCGGCAAGGGGAATTTTATGAGTGCCGCAATATCACGCCGAGCGTTCACTGGCATGGTACTTGCCGGGCTAGCTCCGCACGTTTTCGGGGTCTCGGCACATGCTCAGACCACACCATCCGTAGCGGCGGGCTCCATTCTTGTGCCAACCGAAGGTATTTCGGGCAGCTTCGAATCGCTGGTAAAGCTTGCCAGCGATAGATCGAAGAATGACGCAGATTTGCCAACCGGCAAGCTGTCAGGGATTTTCGACGGGCTTAATTCCGATCAATATCGCGCGATCAGACCTGAATCACTGCGACTGCAGGCTGACAACGCAACAGTTCTGCTGGATGCACTCCCCCCGGGCACGGTTTTTTCAAACCCTGTGAAACTGTCTGTGATCGATGGTGATCAGACCTTTGATGTACGTTTTGATCCTGCCATCTTTTCCTTTGATCCCCGATATTTCGATCCGGAACAGGTGGCGCAGTTCCGGGATGAGTCCGCCAGTGACACTCTGGGCTATTCCGGCTTTAGATTGCGTGCGCCGCTCAACCGCCCTGACGAGCTTGACGAATTCATCGTTTTCCAGGGCGCTAGTTATTTTCGCGGCGTCGCTAGGGGCATGGTCTATGGGCTGTCTGCCCGTGGACTCGCCATTGATACGGCCGCGCCAGAAGGCGAAGAATTTCCGCGCTTTATCCAGTTCTGGATTGAAGCGCCGGAACCCAATTCTCAGACTGTGGTGGTGCGTGCACTGCTGGAAAGCCGATCCTGCACGGGGGCGTTCCAGTTCGAGATTTCGCCGGGTGAGACAACGGTGATGCAGACGCGTTGCAAACTGTTCCCGCGCCGCGACATTGATCAGATTGGCATTGCGCCGCTGACATCGATGTTCTTTTTCGGCCCGTCACGGCGCGCTGGGGTCGACGATTTCCGCGATGCCGTGCATGACAGTTCGGGCCTTCAGATGGTCACAGGTGATGGTCGGCGGATTTGGCGATCCCTGGCCAATCCGACGACGCTGCAGGTTTCCGCCTTTGCAGACGAAAATCCCAAAGGTTTTGGCCTGTCACAGCGGCAGCGCGACTTTGAATACTATCAGGATGCCGAGGCGCGCTATGAAAAGCGACCCAGCGGCTGGGTGGAACCTATTGGGTCATGGGGACGCGGATCAGTTCTTTTGGTCGAGATTCCGGTAAAGACTGAATTCAACGATAACATTGTCGCGTTCTGGCGGCCGGAGAAGCCGCTTGGCCCGAGCGAGGAGGGGCATGAATTCAATTATCGTGTGCATTGGTGCGCAACTCCGCCCGACACGGCGCCCCTTGGCCGCGCCTATGCGCTGCGTTCGGGAGCGTTGGACAAAAACAGCAACAATCGCATTTTGGTCATCGATTTCCGAAAGGAAATGGCTTGGGTCGAAGGTATTACCGTGCAGGCTTGGGCAAACGGCCAGCCGGTAGAGAATGTGAGGCTGCGTCGACTGCCCGATGGCAAAAGCATTCGTGCCTCATTTGCCTATGATGTCGGTGATGCTTCCGTCACAGAGTTCGAAATGACGCTGATGGGTCCGGAGGGACCGGAATCCGAAACCTGGCTCTACAGACTGGCACGGTCATGACCGCTTTTCCACATCACCCTCTGCTGCCTACACCAGATAAAGCACCGCTGGAAATGCCGACACAGGACCTGCGCAAGGCCCCGGCACGTCAGCGGATCTGGCAGACACCGCAGGTCTATCTGGCGCGGATCACAGCGTTTGGCGGGGCAGCCGCGCTTACCATCTACGGCTTCATGCAGATGAACCTGGTGTTTGGCAACGAGACCTCTACCACGCTGCAAAGCCTGCTGCTCGGGTTTTTCACGGTCACCTTCGGCTGGATTGCGCTTTCGTCCACCCAAGCGCTGGCTGCGGTATTTTCCGGTCGAAGGGAAGTGGCTAATGAGAGCAGCGATCGCCCACTGACTAGCCGGACCGCAATCATCATGCCGGTCTATAACGAAGACCCCGCCACCACCTGTGCCGCTCTGCAGGCCATTGGCGAAGCCATTGCCGACAGGGGCGAGGGTAGTGCATTTGAGATTTTTTTGCTGTCGGATACGACGGATCCCGCTGTCTGGGCACAGGAAACCGCATGCTTCAGCCGCCTGCGCCAAGGCCTGAAAGGCAAGATGCAGGTGTGGTATCGTCGGCGGTTTGACAATGTTGGACGCAAGGCGGGCAATCTGCGCGAATTTGTAGAACAGTGGGGCGCGCGCTACGACCATATGCTTGTGCTTGACGCTGACAGTCTGATGGCAGCTGACACCGTGATCACGCTTGCCCGCCGGATGGAGGCTGCGCCCCGCCTTGGTATTCTGCAATCCGTACCCGTCTTGATGGGTGGGACAACCGTTTTTGCGCGGATTCAGCAATTTGCTGGCCGAGTCTATGGCCCGATAATCGCACGGGGCGTGTCCGCTTGGCAGGGCCTTGACGGCAACTACTGGGGCCATAACGCGATTATCCGTGTCAAGGCCTTCGCGGAATGCTGCGGCATGCCAGAACTGCCCGGCAGGAAGCCGTTCGGTGGCCATGTCATGAGCCATGATTTCGTCGAAGCCGCCCTGATCCGCAGAGGTGGCTGGCAGGTGCGCATGGATACAGACTTGGGCGGCAGTTGGGAGGGCGCACCGCAGAGCCTGCTCGATCTAGCCGCGCGCGATCGGCGATGGGCACAGGGCAATCTGCAGCACGTCAAAGTTGTCGGCGCACGCGGGCTGAGTGCGTCAAACCGCGCCCATTTCCTGATTGGCATCGGATCTTATCTGATGTCATCGATCTGGCTGGCGATGCTGGTCACCGGCGGTTTTCTGACAGCTCAAAGCCTGCTGTATGAACGTGATTATTTTGGCGACGAACCTCAGCTTTTCCCGCAATGGCCGATCTTTGACGCACAGCGTATGATGTGGCTCCTTGCTCTGTCGATGGCGCTTTTGTTTCTGCCCAAAATTTTGGGCGCGCTGCGCGCCATCTCTCTGCCAAAGTTGAGACGTTCCTGGGGTGGTGCCGGACGGATACTTGGCGGCACGATACTTGAAATCCTTTTGTCCGCACTGCTTGCACCAATTCTGATGCTGTTTCAGGTCCAGCAGGTGTTCGAGATCCTGAGTGGGCGAGACAGCGGCTGGTCAGCACAAAGTCGCGGCGCCAACGATATGTCATGGAGCAAGGCCTTTGCGAGCCACGGAGTGCAAGTTTTCATCGGTCTCGCCGCCTCTGTGACAGTGGTCCTCTTTGCGCCCAATCAGATCATCTGGCTCGCCCCCGTGCTGGCAGGCCTGGTGCTTTCCCCTGCGCTGTCGCGATTTACCGGTCGGGTTATGGACATAGGGCTGATCCGGCTTCTATACATCCCAGAAGATCGCAACCCACCGCCGGTCGCCTTGCGCGCTGAAGCCTTGCGTGCCGATTTCGACATCGTGGCGGATGTGACGCCGATGATGCTGCTGAGCGATCCAAAGCTGAATGCAAGGCATTTGTCATCGCTGCCACCTGTGACTGATCAGAGTGCCGACGACAATAAGATGGACCTGGATGTCATCACGACACGCGCCAAGTTGAGCGCAGCGGGGAATGTGGATCAAGCTATAGGATGGCTGACGAAAAAAGAACTTACCAAACTGCTCTCGACTCCAGAACTCTTATCTTGGGGTTGTGAAAAGTTTTCCAGAGCGCCGTAGCAACGTTCATGGGGAGTGTCGCAGATTTAGAGACGCGTCGAGAACGTCCCGTGGAGCGGATACAATTACTCCGCGAATTGCTCGAAGCCGGACTTGGCTGACCGTTCGAATTGCTCTTTACAGATCATGTGAGCGACTTCGATGCCAGCATCCCGTGAAACTGATCAATCGCTTGAACTTTGAACAGGATATCGAAAGCTTGCTCCAAGAACGCCCCAGTCCAGAAGCACAACTGGGTGTCAGAACGTGGCGACACTATCTGTGAACATCATCGTGCTGCCTGCCGGTGATCAGGACGCATCTTGGCTCAAGCCTCTGGCGGATGCCTATCATTCGGATGCGGTCAAAGCCTTCATCGACGAGAAATATCACGGCACGGTGCTGACCTCTTGGTAAGGCGGGCTAGTCTTCTGCAGCGGGCGTCCAGTCGGGCGCCCGTTTTCGTTTGGGGCACGTCATTGGCGTAGAACGGCGGTTTTACGTCGTGTGCTCATCTGTTAAGCAGATTTTATTCATAAAACCGGTTCGGCCCAAAAGGCCGCGCCAGACTAGCAATAAAAAGGGAGAGGACATGCAAATCGGAGTCTGGATCAGCCTCATCGCGTATTTCGCGCTCATGCTTGGCATAGGGGTCTACGCATATCGCAAATCAACCTCGAATTCCGAGGATTACCTTCTGGGCGGGCGCAACCTGCACCCCGCCGTGGCCGCGCTATCTGCCGGCGCTTCGGACATGAGTGGCTGGCTGCTGCTGGGTCTGCCTGGTGCACTTTACCTCTCGGGACTGGTCGAGGCCTGGATCGGCATCGGCCTGTTTTTCGGTGCTTTGGTTAACTGGATCGTCGTGGCCCCGCGCCTGCGCGAACAGACCGAGCGCTACGACAATGCACTGACGATCCCGGCATTTCTGGCCAACCGCTTCCCGACCAAAGCCACGGCGCTGCGCCTTGTATCCGCGATCATCATCGTGATTTTCTTTGCAGTCTATACCGCCTCCGGTCTTGTCGCGGGCGGCAAGCTGTTCACTACGGTGTTCGAGGGCGGTTACATGACCGGCGTTTGGCTCACGCTTGGCGTCGTGCTGGCCTATACGGTCATCGGCGGCTTTCTCGCGGTCAGCCTGACCGATTTCGTCCAAGGCTGCATCATGATGCTGGCGCTCGTCATCATGCCGCTGGTTGTGCTGTACTCCGGACAGGGCGGTGGCTTTGATCAGGCTGGCGAGACACTTGCGCAGGTTGATCCGAACTTTCTGTCGCTGACCAACGGGCTGACCGTCATGGGCTTTCTCTCGGCGGTGACCTGGGGCCTTGGCTACTTTGGCCAGCCGCATATCATCGTGCGGTTCATGGCGATCAGAAGCGTGGCCGCCGTCGCGACCGCGCGCAATATCGGCATGGTCTGGATGGGTATCTCGCTTCTGGGCGCTGTCGGGCTTGGCGTGTTCGGTCGCGCCTATGCTGAACGCAATGGCCTCGTGGTAGAGGATGCCGAAACGATCTTTATCGTGCTGGCGGATCTTCTGTTCCACCCGCTGGTGACAGGATTTCTGTTCGCAGCCCTTCTGGCGGCGGTCATGTCAACGGTGTCGAGCCAGCTTCTGGTCGCCTCATCGTCGCTGGCGGAAGATTTCTACCGCCTGTTCCTGCGCAAGGATGCAACTGAGGGCGAGATCGTCACGGTCGGCCGTCTGGCGGTCGTGCTGGTGGGTGTCGTTGCGGCCATCATCGCAGGCGATCCTCAAAGCAATGTTCTGGGACTCGTCTCGAACGCCTGGGCAGGCTTTGGCGCGGCCTTCGGCCCCTTGATCATCCTGTCGCTGAGCTGGAGCCGGATGACAGGTTCCGGAGCGGTTGCAGGTCTCGTGACCGGCGCTGCGGTGGTGATCGCATGGATCAGCCTTGACTGGAGCGCATCCTTCCTTGGCGGGCCGGGGGTCTATGAAATCATCCCGGGCTTCATCGCGGCGTTCCTTGCAATCGTCGTGGTCAGCCTGATGTCGCGCGAACAGGGTGAATTCCGCGCGCTGAACGCGAAGTAAGCTGACAGTGGCGGCGCCAGGCGCCGCCACATCTCGCGCGCAAGGGCGCGTTCGATCACGCCGTGCGTTTCGTGGACAAGTTTCATTTTTGCGCAATTGGCGTGTTCCAGCATCATGAGTGACCGCCCCCTTCCGATTGATCCAAAGTCAGTCGAACAATTTTGCGATGCTGTGCCGAGGGTTTTGTAGTCGTTGATGTCGGCGACGCAGATACGCATTTGAGCGGCTTGGCGTTCCGGGTTTCGTGCGGCAAAGCCCTGTGCGACCGCGTTCAGTTAGCGTTTCTTGGCCGCGATGAGGCTACCTTTTGCACGAGGTGGAAAAAGTAGCCACTGCCAGATCAAGACCGATCCAAATTTCGTGCGACCGCGAAGGTGAGGGCTCGGCCACCTGCGCCGTCTCTTAAACGGATTAATGACAAGAAACCTTGGTCGTCATCGTTTTGCATCAGAGCCCATGTAAGATGCTGACCGCATCAAGGCATAATACCAGACATGCAGCCTGAGCAATCGGCAAAGGTGTAGCCGATGCCGCTATCTCTTTTCAAGAAACCGGTACGCTTCGACGATTGCTTCGGTGAGCCCGGCAAAGAAGCTCGGGTCTGTGACATCCACAAGCCCTACCGGTCGGTGTGCGTCATCTCGGATCGTATCTTGGGCAGGTCTGACAACGATGAGGGAATTCGGCTCACGCATCAGCTCTCGATAGCTCTCGCCTTTCCCGTGTTTCAGAACGTTGATCGCTAGATAGTATTGGTGGATCCTGTCGGCGAGGTCAGCTTGCCCGCTGTCAACGAGCAAGGTGACCAGCTTGCGAGAGAACGGGCCTCTTTTGAAGTGATGCTGCATCCGCACTTCAAAAATCGAGAAGATGTCGACCGCCGTCAATTCAAGCTCGACGGTCGCCGCACGAAGCGCTTCGACGTCATCAACTCCGCCCTCGCGGCTCATAATGTCTGAAATGCGCTCCTGGGAAGCCCTTGCGTTTGCCTGAGCCGAAGCAACCAGTTCGATAACGCCCTGCGAAACAGCCATTCTTCACTCTCCATAAGTTCCCGCCGCAATACGCTATCTGGCTCGGAATGCTAGGGCCAGTTGAATACCTCGGATCTGTCGGAGACGATCAACTTAAGTAAGGGTGATGGTTATGACAAAAAGGCAGATCGCTACTCGCCAGAGGTCCATGCGCGTGCGGTCCTGATGATGTTCGAGCATCAAGGCGCTGGACGGGAGGTTCGCGCGTTGCGCCAGGCAAATGAGCTTCTGCGCAAGGCGTCAGCTTGTTTTGCCCCCCTCTCGGATGGGTTGACACCGGCGTTGTTGAAGAAACGCCTGAGTTCCACAACACGCGCCTGCTTGGCCCAATTGGAAACACCCTGCCAGCAGAGGCTGAAGAAAAGGTCCATGCAAAGCGTGACGTCCTCGATATGCTCGCAAGAAATGAAGCCAAAGGTTTGCGATGAAACCGGCGCGATTCAAGTCCGCCACGGAGAGTGTGAAATCGCACGCATGAAAATCTGAAGTTCTGATCCGCGGATGATTGTTTTATTCCGTCTCGACGATATGCCAAAAAGCGGAAAACAAGATGATGTTTGGGACAGATTGCGCCAGTTATCAAGATGATCGGATGGGCGTCTGGCAGCTATTTGAGGCATGCACTTGCCAGAACGGCAGGCATCTCTTGCTGCTGCGAACTCTATTGGTCCACGCGCTTGACCAGAAGCTTGTCGATGCGCCGCCCATCCATGTCGACGACCTCGATCGACCAGTTCAGCAGAGCCAGATGTTCCGAGACCTCCGGCAACCTGCCGATTTTCTCAAGGACAAATCCAGCGACTGTCTCATATCCACGATCCGTGTCGATCTCCAGCGAAAGCAGATCGGCGAATTCATCAACGGGCATCCAGCCGGCGACGAGGTATGATCCGTCTGCGCGGATAACGACCTTGGGTTCATCGGTCTCGCTGTCTGGAAAATCTCCGGTGATGGCCTCCAAGAGGTCCATTGGCGTTATGATGCCCTCGAAATGGCCGTAGTCGTCATAGACCAGAACCATATGCGCCGGCGCCATGCGCAACCTGTCGATCACATCCAGAGCGCTCTGCTCGTCCCGGACCACCGGCGCTTCGCGCAACAGCTCGTGCAGATCAAACGGTTCGTTCATGAGGGCGGGGGCGAGAATATCGCCGGTGGCCAGAACCCCGATGATGTTGTGGGGGTCTTTCTCCCAAACCGGCAGTCTCGAGCGGTGATGATCCTTCAACTGTCGCATAAGATCCGCCCTGCTGCAGGCCACATCAAGCATTTCAACTTCGTGGCGTGGTGTCATCAGGCCACGCGCGCTGCGGTCAGCGACGCGCATCACGCCGGCGATCATCTGGCTTTCGGCCGGGTTCATGGCACCGGTGCTTTCGGCCTCGGCAACGATCAGGCGCACCTCTTCATCGCTCACATGGCGGTCTTGCGTGCGTGACTGGCGCAACAGGCGCAGCACAAGCTTGCCGGAGCGGTCCAGCATCCAGATCAGCGGAAAGGCGAAGCGGGCGATGATGCGCATCATCGGAGCAACGCGGATGGCGACCTGTTCTGGGTTGCGCAGGGCGATCTGTTTGGGGACCAGTTCGCCCACGATAAGCGACAGATAGGTGATCGCCACAACCACCAGACCTACGCCTAGCGGCAAGGCGATTCCTTCGGAAAGGCCGACCTCGATCAGTATCGCTGACAACCGCGCGCCGAGCGTCGCGCCGGAAAACGCGCCGGCGAGCACCCCCACAAGCGTGATCCCGATCTGGACGCTCGACAGGAACCTGCCGGGATCCTTGGCAAGACTGATGGCTGTTGCCGCACCCTTGCTGCCTCTGTCGGCCAGCACTTGCAAACGTGCTGGGCGTGCCGACACGACAGCCAGTTCAGACATTGCCAAAAATCCGTTGATTAGTGTCAACAGGAGGACGATTGCTATTTCAAGGACCATTTTTCCATCTACTGCCGGGCCGACCGGCGATCAGTTCCGGCACTATCACATCGTATCGGGCTGGTCAGTTTCTAAATAGGCGCAGCAGGCTCGCACCGGCATCCCAGAGGTCGAGCAGGCGTGCATAATAATGTTCCCGCGCCGCAAAAGGTTTGCTGCCGGGGCCGCACAGTTCATCTTCCAGTGTGTCGATCAAGCGCATAAGTCGGCGGCGGTGGATGCCAAGGCGGCTTTGCACAGGGTCAACGAGGATGCCGGCAAATGCTGCAACCACAGAACCGATCATGACAAGGCAGGTGACGGTCGCGGTAATGAGCCATGGCCCGGCTCCGGTTGGGAACAGGCCATACCAGAGGCCGCCGAGGGACTGACCCATTGGAAACTCTGCAATTGCGTTAGTCTGTGCGACGGCGTTCGCTATGCCCGGTGCCATCGAGATCATGCCCGGGGTCAGAGCGTGGAACACCAGCGCGCCCAACGTGAGCGAGATCAGCGCCGTGGTGATTTCTGCCACTGCAGAACGTGTGCCGGCGTAATCCCCAAGTGCTTCGGAAATACTGCGCCCAAGGGCCTGCGCATCAGCCGTGCTTTGCCGCGCGCGGATCCATTCGCGAAACTGCGGGGCGGCGAGAACGGCGCGGGACAGGGCGTCAGGGTCGCGCGCTGCCGCGCCCTGCGGCATGGAAAGGTCCAGAAGATCGGTCACGATACATAACTCGACCCGGCGCGCGACGGCGGTGCGCAGCAGGATGCGCCGCTCTGACAGCCAGATTGCGACGCGGCGCATCCCGATCCGATCGCAAAGCCCGGCGGCGATGCGTGTCAGCACAAAGACCGGCGACAGCATCACGTTGATTGGCGCTAGAAGTATATCCCAGCCGAGCGCTGCACCATGCAGGCGCAATGTTCCGGGCCATGTAAAGTGCCTGTCTATGAACCTTGGCACTCTGGCACGGCGGGCACTGAAATAGTCATGGCCCGTTGGCAAACCGGTCGTTTCGGTTGTCGAGATCGGATCAGATATTGGGGACATGGCTCTGATGCACTGCTCCTTGAGTTTGATTTCAGGACCGCCTTGCTTCTGCGTGGCGTAGCCTGCGCTTCGGCTTGGATTCTTTCTAGCACGATATTGATCACGTAAGGCAGAGGAACAGGATTCTTT
The DNA here is from genome assembly GCF_002760615.1 of Puniceibacterium antarcticum. GTDB lineage: Bacteria > Pseudomonadota > Alphaproteobacteria > Rhodobacterales > Rhodobacteraceae > Puniceibacterium > Puniceibacterium antarcticum. Next base: position 51,657 of record NZ_AWWI01000042.1, read on the forward strand.
CCGCATCCCGCTTTGGTGAAAAATAGTTTTCGTCGATCTTGCGGACGTGACCGTTGATGCACACCTCCACGGCGGGGCAAATCAAATGCTCGCAAGAGGATTAGATTTGGACTATCTCTATATCATCGCCGGTCTGATCGGTCTGTTTTTCGGTGGAGAGGCGCTTGTGCGCGGAAGCATTGGCATCGCCCGACGCATGTCACTTCCCCCTTTGTTCATCGGCCTGACGGTGGTTGGCTTTGGGACATCAACCCCCGAACTTCTGGTGTCGGTTGATGCGGCGCTGCGCGGGGTTCCCGATATCGCATTGGGCAACGTCATAGGGTCCAACATTGCAAACATTCTGCTGATTGGTGGTCTTTCTGCGCTGGTCTGGCCCATTAAGGTCATGGGTGCAACTTTGCGGCGTGATACTTTCGTCATGATGGCCGCAGCCCTTATTCTTGTGCCGATCTTTGCGCTGGGGCAGGTAACGCGCCTGTCCGGTCTGGTCCTGTTTGGCGGCTTACTGGCGTATCTGGTCTGGGCCTATCGCACGCCCGGCGCACCCGAGGCAGAGGAAGAAGGACTGAAACCACCCGCCTCGATACCTGTGTCAGTCGTGTGGGTGGCGGGCGGACTCGTCGCCTTGATGTTTGGTGCGCGCTTTCTGGTGGACGGCGCAGTCTCGATCGCGCGGGGTTACGGCATGTCAGAGGCTTTTATCGGGCTGACCATCGTTGCCATCGGAACGTCGTTGCCGGAACTTGCCACATCCCTTATCGCGGCCCTCCGCCGCCAGTCGGAAATCGCGATTGGCAATATCATCGGATCTAACATCTTTAACCTTCTGGGAATACTTGGGGTGACCGCGCTGATTGCGCCGGTCCCAGTGGCAATGCGGTTCCTGACCTTTGACCTTCCGGTCATGATCGCCGCATCGCTGGTGCTGTGCGCTCTGCTGCTTGCCCGCTCGATGATCGGACGCCGTGTAGGTATCGCGATGCTGGCAAGCTACGGGGCCTTCGTTTGGGCCGCGCAAGGATGACGCGGGCGGGCAGGGACGTCGGAATGCGGGCTCTGCTCTCGCGGCTGCTCCTTGTCTTAGCACTGGCGTTTTTTGGAGCGCATGACAAGTCGGGCCCGACGGTACCATCCATTGGCCCGGTCGCGGAACACGAAGCTGCGTTCGCGCCAGCCATACTGACGGCCCAAAGCCATTTGTTGCGGGCGCAGTCGCCTGATGTCGATACGCCGCCGCTGATCTTGTCTGCACCGGGTAGGCGCGCGCTGATCGAAACCGCGGCTGCGCGGATCTCTTGGGACCAGCACCAGTCTTTTGTCCCTTCGGCCATTCATATCCAGCCGCCCGTCCGGGGGCCGCCTTTGGTCTGACCGTTCGACGTCAGACCAAATTTCAGGCCTTAAAGGATATAGATATGCGCCGACCAGCATGGGTTATCATGACCTATGCCATCCTGCTGCTTTTGGCAGTCGCGATGGCTCTTCCGAACTTTATTTCCACAGACATGCGCGACAGGCTGCCGTCCTGGATCAGCAGCGATACCGTGCCGCTTGGCCTTGATCTGCAGGGCGGCGCGCATTTGTTGCTTGCGGTGGATCGCGGTGATCTCGCCTCGGCACGCCTTGCAGAACTGCGCCAGATGCTCGTCGCAGAAATGCGCGCGCAGAATCTTCCCCAGGCCAAAATCCAGTTGGATGGCACCGAGCTAACTGTTCCCGGGACCGCATCACTGCTGTCAGCCGTGCAGGCGACAGCCCATGGCACGCCTGGCGTGCCGTCGGATTTTACCGTCGCGCTGACGGATGGTGTGTTGCATCTGGCGCTGACCGACGCCGGCCTTGACCGCGCGGCCACCGAAGCAGCAGATGGCAGTCTTGAGGTGATCCGCCACCGCGTTGATCAGGTCGGCGTGACTGAGCCGGTGATCAGCCGTGTCGGCAAGGATCGTGTCCTTGTGCAGATGCCCGGGGTCGAGGATCCGGCCGAATTACGCGCGCTACTGGGATCCACTGCCAAGATGAGCTTTCAGATGGTTGCGTCAGGCCCGGGACCTGGAGTGTCGCTTTTGCCGATGCGCGACGGATCGGATAAACTCCCGGTCGAGGATCACGTGGCACTTTCAGGTGATCGGCTGAAATCTGCAGCATCGGGATTCGAGCCGAAGACAGGTCGTCCGATGGTCAGTTTCAGTTTTGACCGGCAGGGCAGCGCGGTATTTTCTGAAATCACCGCCGCTAATATTGGCAGGCGGTTTGCGGTGGTGCTGGATGGCGAGGTTCTGACCGCGCCGGTGATCCAGCAGGCGATTCCCGGTGGGCAGGGGCAGATTACCGGCAACTTCACACCCCAAGAAGCGCAGACCCTGGCGGTGCTTTTGACCTCCGGCGCGCTGCCTGCCACACTTGACGTGATCGAGGAACGCAGCGTCGGTGCCGCACTTGGCGCGGATAGCGTCCGGGCGGGTCTGGTCACCGGCGTAATCGGCCTTGGGCTGGTGGTAGCGATGATGGTGGGGCTTTATGGGGCTTGGGGTCTGCTGGCCAGCAGCGTGCTTGGGCTGAACGTGATGCTCACACTCAGTGCGCTGGGATTTCTAGGAGCCACTCTGACCTTGCCGGGGATTGCTGGTATCATCCTGTGCCTTGGCATTGCGGTTGACAGCAACATCCTGATCTTCAGCCGCATTCGCGAGGAAACAGCGAAGGGCGCGGTGGCGATCAAGGCGCTGACGCTGGGATATGGGCGGGCCTGGGCGACCATACTTGACGCAAATATCACCACGCTTTTGGCGATGGTGCTGCTGTTCATGTTTGGCGCCGGCGCGATCAGGGGATTTGCAGTGACCATGAGCCTTGGCATCGTGATCTCGATGTTCACCTCTGTGGCACTGATGCGGTTCATGATGGAGGGGGTGGTGCGGCGCCGCAAGCTCAAGCGGCTGGAAATCAGACCGCTTATCGGGAGCGTGCCGAAACCGGGAAAATTTTCATTCATGCGGCGCGGACGTCTGGCACTCGCGGTGTCGGCGGTACTGTCGGTCGGATCGCTGGCGATGCTGGTGATGCCGGGGCCGAACCTTGGCATCGATTTCACCGGTGGGGTGCAGATGGTGCTGCATTCGGACGCTCCGGTGCCCCTGTCCGATCTGCGGGAGCGTCTCGCGACCGAAGTTCCCGGCGACGCCAGTCTGCAGGCTTTTGACACCCCTAACGAGGCGCTGATCCGCGTACAGGGGCAGGCCGGACAGGCCACGGTGGCCGCCGTCGAACATGTGGCCAATCAATTGATCCCTGATGCGGTGTTCAAGCAGATTGATCTGGTTGGTCCAACGATCAGCGGTGAACTGGCGACCACCGGCCTGCTGGCGCTAGGGCTCGCCGTGCTGGCGATGCTGGTCTATATCTGGATCCGTTTCGAATGGCACTTTGCCGCCGGGGCTATTGTCGTGCTGTTCTTGGACGTGACCAAGACCTTTGGCGTGATCGCCCTGCTGGGGTGGGAGGTGAACCTGACTACCATCATCGCGCTGCTGACGCTGATCGGCTATTCCGTCAACGACAAGGTGGTGGTCTATGACCGGATCCGCGAACAGCTTGCCACTGACAGCGGCGCACCCTTGGCAGAGGTTATCGACCGCAGCCTCAATCAAGTGCTTGCTCGCTGCATCTTTACTTCAGGCACGACGCTGATGGCCATTCTGCCGATGGCGATCTGGGGGGGGCCGGCGGTGGCGGGCTTTGCCTGGCCGATGATTGCAGGTGTCACCATCGCCACCGCATCCTCCCTATTTGTTGCAGGGCCTGTGCTGGCTTGGCTCGCGCGGCGCAACAATGCAACCATCCTGCATCAGGTCCTGCACAGCCCGAGCTAAAAGTCCTGGCCGCCGGGGAAAACACCCCCGGCGGGATCAGAATTTGGTAATCAGCCCCTGATCGTTTTCTGCAAAGACCGCTATGGTCAGATTATCAAGCCGCGTTTCGAATCGACAAAACCTGCACCCACGCCGTCAACGGCCCAGCGGAGCCTGATCCCATCATGGCATTCGATCTTTTACCACTCGCACCTTATGCCGCTGTTCTTTTATTCATTGCCGTTTTTGCAGCCTTTGTGCTGGAATTGCGCTCGCCCGATGTGGTCGCATTTTGTGGCGCAGCCACGGCGCTTGCCATTGGACTTGTCACGCCGAACGATGTCCTGTCCGCGATTGCCAACCCTGCACCAGCAACAATCGGCGCAATGTTTGTCCTGAGTGCTGCGCTGGTGCGGACCGGCGTGCTCGAGGCCGTCAGCGGGGTGCTTGGCAACTATGCGTCGAGTCGTCCTATCCTGACGCTCGGCCTGTTTTTCAGTACTGCTGCTGCGGCGTCGGTCTTCATGAACAACACACCGGTGGTCATTGTGTTGATCCCGGTTGTGATCACACTGGCACGCCAGATGAAGATTGCGGCGTCGCACCTGTTGATACCCCTGTCCTATATGGTCATCCTTGGGGGCACCTGTTCGCTTATCGGAACGTCCACGAACCTGCTTGTGGATGGTATTGTGCGCGACATGGGAATGCCCCCCTTTAGCCTGTTCGAGATCGCGCCAGTCGGAATTATTGTGGCCCTCATCGGGGGCGCCTTTCTGGCGGTCGCCGCCCCGCGCCTGCTGCCCCTGCGCCATACGGTTGGGGAGGTTCAGTCAAGCCGGGATCAGCGCAGCTGGCTGGTGGAACTCTTCATCCCCGCAGGCTCGCCTCTGATCGGCAAGACTGTACGAGAGGTGGACGCCTTCCGGAAGGCCGGAAATAGGGTCGTCGATCTTGTTTGCGGTGATATTTCCTTGCGGGACTCCCTTGCAACATCGGTGATGGAGGTGGGGCATATCGTGGTCGTGAAGACGACGGATACCGAGATCATGGGCTTTCGGGACGGGACCGTCGTGGGCAAGGCCGTGTTGGGAACAGAGCCGTCGACCGCCCGGCGCACATCAGTTGTCGAAGTTCTGATCGGGCCGAATTCGCAGGCTCTGCACAGACGGGTCGGCCGCCTGCACTGGCGTCGTCGGTTCGGGGTTTATCCAATTGCACTGCATCGCAAGGGAGCAGCAGTCGATATGCGTCTTGCGATGGTGAAACTGGCTGTAGGCGATACCTTGCTTCTGGATGGAGCGCCCGATGATATCGCGCGCCTCGCCGAAGAAGAGCAGCTGATTGTACTGTCGCCCGTAACGTCGCGCGGCTTTCGCCGAAACAAGGCACCCATAGCAGTTGCCACCATGATAGCGGTCGTCGTCCTCGCAGCCTTGAACGTGGCCCCAATCCTGACGCTCGCGCTGATCGGCGTCGCGGTCGTTCTGCTGACAAACTGCATTGACGCAGACGAAGGGGTGGGAGCGATCGATGGCCGGTTGCTTTTGCTGATCGTCTCAATGCTTACACTGGGAAGCGCGCTCGACAATTCCGGAGCGCTTGCACTGATTGTCGCGAAGCTCTCACCACTTCTCGCTAGAGTTCAGCCGATCATAGCGCTTGCATTGGTGTACGCCCTGACATCGATCCTAACCGAAGTGGCTACCAATAACGCCGTTGCAGTCCTGCTGGCACCGATTGCCGCGGGTGTTGCCGTTCAGCTTGGCCTTGATCCCCGACCATTTGTCGTGGCCGTGATGTTTGGTGCCAGCGCAAGCTTTGCGACGCCCATCGGGTATCAGACCAACACGCTGGTCTACAATGCCGGGGGATACAGGTTCACGGATTTTCTCAAGATAGGCGTTCCAATGAACATCATCATCGGCACTGCGACCGTGTTCCTGATCCCGCTCATCTGGCCTCTGGCTGGATAGGCAAACTGTTTGAAGTCCATCGACTTTAAGCGGACAGATCACCGTATCACCCTTCACGTTCAAATCTTTGATTTTTGAGCGAAGAAGGGTGAGGAAGGTTTAAATTGAAGACCTTAGTGGATCAGCGCATCTGCCCCTGCAGCCAGCCATAGCAGGATCGTTGCTGTCAGAACAACAGAGGCGGCGCCCATCACCATGCCTGCTGCGGTGACAAGTCCGTCACGCTCGACGATGCCGACACCAATGGTGAACAGTGAAATGGCTGGGAACCAGCCACTGAGCGGCACGGGCAGGAACAGAGCAAAGGCAATTATGAAGAGCAGCACTCCGATAAGACGTTCATTCCGGCGGGTGAAAAGCGCAGCGTAACGTGGTTTCAAGATGCGTTCCAGCCTGCGGGTGACAGGCCTGAGGCGCAAAATCGCGACCCGGATCTTTCCCTGATCCAGCCGCAGGCGGGCTAGCGGCCCTGGAAGCCTTACATGAGGGTAACCGAGTGACATCTGGACCGTCGTCACCAAGAGCGGCAGGGCGGTGAGAAGGGTCGACCCCGGCGGCAGTGGCAACAAGGTTATCAGGGAAAACAGGACAATCGCCCAGCCAAAGGATGTCTCGCCGATGGCGGAAAGAAGATTGCCGAGTGTAAGTGTCCCGGCGCGGTGCTGATCGCGCGAGGTCCGAAGAATAGGCAGCGACAGGGATGGCCGTTTTTGCGGTCTATCTTGGGCCTTCATTGCATCCCTTTTCATACTGCCAATGGACTCTGTTGCACAAATCAGCTGATGGACTGGGCCACCCTTTTGCCAGAGGGATTCCTACCACGGCTTTTGTGACAGCAATGCCACGCGCGGTGTCGCCGTTCAGGACCGCGATGCGCACCTGAACCTGCGCGACCTGTCGCTCGAAGTCCAGTGCCATGAGGCGCTGGCCCAGCAGTTTCATGGAATGCATCTCTGTCTCGACCCGGCTCCGTCGGTGGTCTCCGCTCCCGTCCCGCCAGAGTGCCCGACCCAGATGCTTCGATGCGCGACGCGCGTCGTTCCTGGCGACTGCGCCAGCTGTGCCCGGGTTCCATGACCTGTCATTTCTGCGTGGCGGAATGACTGCGGACGCACCGCGGTCCGCGATGGTATTATGGCATCGCGGGTCGTATGCGCCATCCATTGCTCGACAGGCGATTTCGCCACGCCAAAGGCGTGCTTTCAGCACGACGCAATCTGGCGAGAGTGGGCTGCACACTGCTAATCTTCTGATTGCGCGGGATCTGGTCGGGAAGATCAGACAACATCGGAGCATCCCCGGTGTTGCTGCTGGTGATCCCGACCGCTCTGACGTCTAACGCATGTTCGTCGATACCGGGATGGATCTTGCGCCAGATGAGCCATGCCGCGCCATTGGTGTGAGAGACAATGGCGAACCCGCCTGGGGCCACCATGCTTGCGGTCGCTCCACTTCTCCTCTCCCTCGACCGTGATGCCCGTACTGTCCACTGCCCGGCACTGTATTGCGCAGCAATGCCCGAGAGGGGAAGAGGAGCTGCAGTGGGCCTTTCGCGCCGCGATAGGGGATGGTCACCGCAAGTGTCCTTTTACGACGGGACAAGGTGCTGAAGTCAGGCACCGCCCAATCAAGGCCAGTCAGCCGCAAGAGGCTTTCGACAAAGCCCGTCGTCTGCCGAGGCACCATCCCGAACACGACCGGGGCCCCGCCCGTTCAGGGCTGAAACGAACCCTCTGGACGGTTTCCCGATCCGGCTCCATGCTGAATGTCCACGGCCCGCTCCTCTGCCGGAAGTTCTGGCATGCCAGTTCATCTTGGAATCAAAGTAACTTCTCATGACATTACCGCGCAACGCACTCCCGGTCAGCGACCCGCTCCGCTTCAGCGCCTCATTCGAGGCACGCCAGTTCGTAGTCTTGTAGCTCGGCGACGTTGGTTTGCTCATGCAGGCCAGCTATCACACTAAATTCACGACATGAATCTCTGATGGATTTGTGCGACAGAGCCGGCAAACTCGGCTCCTCCTGGCCTCCAATGTCAGGCCCCGATGGGCTGAGCTATAAAAAGAATTTGGCCCCGAGGCAGCATCACGTTCTTGCGTGTCACCTGCCAGCCGCTGCAGTGGGCAAGGTGGCTCACGTCTTCGGCGAGGATATGATAGGGGGCGCGCGCGTTATGTGTCACGACACCGTCGGGTTGCCGATAGGGGGTCAAGGCGGTGACGGCATCCGGAGCAAGAAACACCGTGAAAAGAAAATTTTCCAGTTTCTCGAACCGACGAAGGTTGGTCAGCGCGCGGCGCAGAAAGGCCATCGGCAGATGTGGAAACACCGCAAAGGCGATGGCATGGGTGATCGTGGCTGGGACACCAGGATACTCGAACCTTGCATCTTCGATCAGCTGTGCGGGGTCCAGTCGGCTTTGGTTCTCAAGTTCGGTGCGATGCCCAGCCATCAGGAGTGCATGAGATGCATCCGTGGCCCAATAATGACCAGGCTCCAGATAGGGAACGGCCTTGCAGCCAAGTCGCAACGCACCGGCACCGATGTCGAGAAGATGGTGATGCGGCAAAAGGCCAACCCCCTGCAGAATCGTCATCTCTATCCTTCCGGTCTCTTCCCACCGTCCTCCGACAATGGCGCGATGCCGCCCCGCGCCGATGGCAGAGTCGTAAAAGCCGACCGTTTCATATGGGTTCGTGGACAAGGTCTGATGTTTCTCGGAGAGAGTGAGTGCAATACACCCGGGAATGGTCTTGGGCCTGCTCATGCATGCAAGTCAAGTGAGCTTTTCTGAAACCAGCATCCGATCGGTTGATTGTCCCTAAGGACGATCCAAGAAAAGGTGGAAGTGATTGTCTATATTCGATCCATGTGCAGGCTTGTCCCTGATGGAAACTGTCGGAAGCTAACGGGAGTGATCGGCGTGTTTTTTGATTTTTATTGATGCTTGACGTTACGGGACAAGCGTCATCGGTGCGCCGCTCACACGTGAAGGGCCCTACAAGGCGCGCGTTCTGTCCTCTTTGTGCCGACTGAGCGTCATGATTGAAAGACTTGATCCGCATATTTCAAAACGACAAAATACGCATAGAGGCCCAGAAGCAAGGCTGCCGAACTTCAGCCAGCGACAGCCGTCTCCATACCTGCTCGCTATGCCGCTGAACTGCTTCGCTACGGTCGTCACTTAACTGTCAAATATCTGTCACAACACTGATGGGACGACATGTGAAACGCCATAGGCCGAAGGTCCATCCAGACATGGACCCCATTCAGAAAAGACTGAGGATCACACCGTGGATATCAAGAAAACCGTAGCCCTGTCCTGGGACGAATTTGACGAGCTGCGCTCGCCGCGCTCGGCGGAGAATGAGTTTGACCAAGTTGTCGAGCGCGCCATCTCGCGCCGTGGGTTTCTGGGCGGGGCACTTGCCTTTGGTTCCGGTGCCGCCGTCTTTGGAACGGGCATGCTGTCCGGCGCAGGGCGCGCGCTGGCGCAGACCAGCACTTTTGCCTTTACTCCTGTGGACATCGCAACAGGCTTTGATCTGACCGTTCCCGAAGGATATCAGTGGAAGCCGCTGGTGCGCTGGGGTGACGCGCTGTGGTCCGATGCCAGCGATGCATATTCCCCCGAGACCGGCGTTTCGGTTGACATGTCCGACAAGGTTTTTGGTGAAAACACGGATGGCATGGAGACCTTTGTTGTTGACGGCCACACGCTACTGGCAATCAATTCTGAATATGCCAACCCTGAAATCAACCTGCCCACCTCCTCTGAAGGCGTGCCTGCCAATGCAGACGAAGTGCGCATGATGAAGAATATTCAGGGCGTGACCGTTCTGGAAGTGGCCGACACAGGCAACGGTTTCGAAATTGTCGTCGACAGTCCCTACAACCGCCGCATCACGCACGAGACACAGATGACCATGGACGGCCCCGCTGCCGGGTCAGATCTGGCCAAGACCAATGCAGACCCCGAAGGCATGTCGCCCAAGGGTACAATGAACAACTGTGGTTCGGGCAAGACGCTCTGGGGCACGTATCTGACCTGTGAAGAGAACTTCAATGGCTATTTTGGCACCACCGGCACCATGCCACAGGACGAAGGCTACAACCGCTACGGCATCGGCGACGAGGGCCGCTATGCCTATGAAAAGCATGATGCGCGCTTTGATCTGAGCCAGGAACCGAATGAGCCGAACCGCCACGGCTGGGTCACGGAAATCAACCCCGCCGATCGCGAAAGCACACCGGTAAAGCACACCGCCCTGGGCCGTTTCAAACATGAGAATGCTGAAATGGTACAGGCGAACGATGGACGGATCGTTGTCTACATGGGCGACGACGAACGCGGCGAATTCATATACAAGTTCGTCTCCAAAGGCACATGGGCCGACGGCCAGCCCACCGATGGCCTGTTGTCAGATGGTACGCTGTTCGTGGCCAAATTCAACGATGATCAGACTGGCGCCTGGCTGCCCCTGACGCCCGAGACGACCGGCATGGACATGGCGGAGATGCTGGTGTTTGCCCGTATGGCCGGATCCAAGGTCGGCGCCACCACCATGGACCGCCCTGAATGGATCGCCGCCAACCCGCTGCGCTGCGAAGCCTATTGCGCCCTGACCAACAACACGAACCGCGGCGTCAAGCCGAATGCGGGCGGTGACGAAACCCCGGTCGACGGCGTGAACCCGCGTGAGGTCAACAACTACGGCCAGATCGTACGCTGGCAGCCCACCGGCGAAGACCATGGCGCCGAGACCTTTAGCTGGGATCTCTTCGTCATGGCAGGCAACCCTGACGCGGCTGAAGGCCTGTATCGTGGTTCGCAAAACGTCACCTCGGGCAACATGTTCAACTCGCCCGACGGGATGGCCTTTGACACCAAGGGCATGCTGTGGATCCAGACTGATGGGGACGACAGCAACGAAGGTGAATATGTCGGCATGGGCAACAACCAGATGCTGGTCGGAAACCCTGAAACCGGCGAGATTGCGCGCTTCCTGACCGCTCCGAACGGTGCCGAAGTGACGGGCCTGACTTGGTCCCCGGATCAAAAAGTGGCCTTTGTAGGCATCCAACATCCGGGCGGGTCCTGGCCGGATGGCGAAGGCAAGCCGCGTTCCGCAGTCATCGCCGTTTGGAGAGAAGATGGCGCGACCATCGGCTGATCGGCGTTGCGCGACTGAATGACACCGAGGGCGACGCCAGCAAGCGTCGCCCCAATTTCGTTTTGGCTTTTGAAATCCGGGCCTGTGAGCCACAAAACGTGGCACGCTGCCCAAAGGGTACACGTGCAAAAGACTCCGGCAGACCTGCTTGACCGCAAGCGCGGCCAAGCGACATTCCCTTAGGCCAATCAGAGGCCTGCGGAGTGTTCGACACTGCTAAGCGTCCGTCTACATTTGACCGAATGTGGTGAAAGAACTGGCAGAGGTGACGGCGGCATTTTCCGATTTCTCCGTCTTTAGAGCATATCGTCGGTATGAAATCCGTCATGAGGCGGATGCGGCGCTGAATTCCGCACCAAAGCGATTTTAATCCGCGCGAAGGGCTGAGTTTGCCAACTCACTTGCAGAAACTGACCGGGATCAGCCCTTGATCAAATCACCTCGTAAATCTGGCGACGCAGGACACGAACCTGTGTGCTCGGAAAAACCGGCTTGCTCTGCCTCTCTCTTTTCAGGGCTGAGACCAGCAGGCCCGGCAGGTTGACGCCGGAATGTCCTGTCATGCCAATCCCACCGGCAGCCCGGCTATTGACCTCAAGAAGACACTGTCGGCCATCGGCGTCCTCCATGGTCTGTAGGTTGGCAAGACCGGACAGACCGAGAGCGCCAACGAGAGCGGTTGCAATACCAACTGCCTCCGGATCATGGCCGACCAATTGGACCGAGCCATGTTTTTCACGGGTCACGGCCCCAAGCAGCAGCCCCTCAAGGCAGGCAAAATCAACGCTTCTTTCCCGTCCGGGAAGAAACGGCATCGTCATCATCTTCTCGACACACCCTGCCCCCTCCACAATCCTGTGCAGGCTCTGGACAGAGATATGCGGACGCTGATCATTCACGGCGATCGAAAAAGCATTTGCCGCCTGATCATCGTAAAGGATGTTGAATCCTTCACCGTAGATACCCTGTGCGGGCTTCACACAGAGCCGCACGCCATCCGGTGCCGCACCGCCAAAGTGCTCCAGTGAAGCCCTGAAACCCTCTGCATCCACCCAGGCTCGGAATGGGCTGATGCGCATCCCCAGCCGTTCCGCCACCTCCAGAAGTCTGGTCTTATCCTCGATCAAAGACATCACGTCATGGGGGCCACAGGTTAGCAGGCGTAGCCCTGCCTGTGCGAACAGAGGCTGCTCTGCGGAAAGATCGTGCCGGTGGCGATAAGGGATGACGACGTCTGCGCCTTCCCTTGACGCGATATCGATCAGCCACTGCGTATATCCTATTGGCATTCCGCCATCGGGGCGCGCGGGCATTTCAGGTGTGACGCACTCCAGGACCTGTTCCAGTCCATGATCCTCTCGGGCATGGCTGGCCGAAACAGTCACGTCGGGATGCGCCGCCCGGATCATCTCGATGATGTCGCGGATGCAGGAAATGTGATGGTTGAAATGGATATGCATATGCGTCTCTGTCGTCGTTTCAGGCGATGTTGACAAGGTGTTTTACGACGACAGGGGGGGGCCTTTGCAGGTTTCAGGCCCAGATTTTGCAGCTCTGCGAAACCAGACGGATTTCTGCCCGAACGTTCAGAACATCATCATATTCGGCGGGCGGGCAGTCGTCCTTGCTCGGCTACAGAAAGCCCGGCATCAAATGCGGACTGGTCACATTGGTCTGGGGCAAAATCCATAATGGACCTTACTGGCAGACCAATTCAAGAGCAGCCTTTGCAGAACTGTCTGATACCACACCCGCAGGTCAGACTCTGAGCGGGACAGAAACTTCAGGAAATACCGTATGAAGATCAAATCCATTGAAAGCTTCTCGACCCCCTTCATGGGTCTGGTGCGCGTGACGGATGCGGAAGGTGATATCGGCTGGGGCCAGGTGTCTACCTATCATTCGGATATCACCTCCCTTGTGCTGCACCGCCAGGTCGCGCCATATTCTTTGGGTGTCGAAATCACGGATCTTGACGACCACCTCGATCTGATTGCCGAGCGTGAGCACAAATTTCCCGGCTCCTACGTGCGCCGGGCGATGTCGGGCCTTGATACGGCAATCTGGGATCTGCGCGGTCGCAAGGCAGGCAAGCCAGTCGCCGAGCTGCTGGGCGGATCTGCGGGGCCGCTGCGGGCATATGCGTCTTCGATGAAACGCGACATCACACCTGAACAAGAGGCCGAACGGTTTCGCAAGCTACGCCAGGAACACGGTTTTGATGCCTTCAAGTTCCGCGTCGGGGCGGAGGTTGGCCGAAACGTAGATGAATGGCCGGGCCGAACAGAGGAGATCATCCCCACCATTGCCCGTGCGATGGGGGACGGGGTTGATCTGCTGGCAGATGCGAATTCCTGCTACAATCCCGCCCGCGCGATCGAGGTGGGGAGGATCATGGAAGCCAACGGCATGGTGCATTATGAAGAACCCTGCCCCTATTGGGAGCTGGAGCAGACCCGCGCGGTGACCGAAGCGCTGAATATCGACGTGACTGGTGGCGAGCAGGATTGCGATCTGCCCACATGGCGGCGGATGATCGACATGCGCGCGGTCGACATCGTTCAGCCAGACATCTGCTATCTTGGCGGCATCAACCGCACCCTGCGTGTGGTGCGGATGGCAGAAGCCGCAGGCCTGCCGGTCACCCCCCATTGTGCGAACCTGTCGCTGGTGACCCTGTTCACCATGCACCTGCTACGCGCCATTCCCAACGCTGGCAAATACCTCGAATTCTCGATCGAGGGCTCGGATTACTACCCCTGGCAGGCGGGCATTTTCCGCAATGACCCCTATCGGATCACTGACGGCAAGACGACAGTGACGGACACCCCCGGCTGGGGCATCGAGATCGAACCGGAATGGCTCGCGAAATCCGCCTATCAGATCAGCGAGGCTGCCTGAAATGCCCCGTGTAACGGGCATCGATGTCCGGTTCCTCGTAGCCCGTATTGTAGCTATGCGGCTTGCGGCAGATAGTGGACATGCGGACAGCAACGCCGCACCGGTCAGGAGTTGATCCATGCCAACCTCGCCCTTCACGTCCGACGCAAAAATGTCCTCCTATTGGTGGGAGACTACACCGCTTTCCAAAACACCGGTCGCACCACTTTCGGGCAGCGCGGATGTCGTGATCATTGGTGGCGGATTCACCGGGCTGAACGCCGCCCTGCAAATCGCGCGCGGCGGACGCCATGTGGTGGTCTGCGATGCCGAGGCGATGGGATGGGGCTGTAGCACCCGTAACGGAGGCCAGATCAGCACCAGCATAAAGCCGGATCTTGAAGCACTTGCCAAACGTCACGGTGCAGCGACGGCCCACAGGATCCTTCAGGATGGGCGCGACTCGCTGGCTTGGATGGGACAGTTCATCGCTGAAGAAGGAATCGACTGTCAGTTCGACATTGTCGGGCGATTTCACGCCGCCCACAGCAATGCGGCGTTTCGCAAACTTGCAGGCTCGCTGGACAAGGACGCACTGAAAGAGGCGCATGTTGTGTCGCGCGCAGAGCAGCGCCAAGAGATCGGCACGGATGGATATTTCGGCGGCGTGGTGTTCGAAAAACACGCATCGATAGATCCGGGACGCTATCACGCAGGCCTGCTAGACCGGGTTATCGCGGCGGGTGCCGAGATCTCTGCGCATACGAAGGTCACGGCGATCACGAAGGAAGGATCGGGCTTCTGTGTCCACACCGCCCGTGGCCAGATCAAGGCCCGAGATGTGGTACTGGCCACCAATGGCTATAGTGGTCCGCTGTCCACCTGGCACCGCCGCAGGATCATCCCGATCGGCAGCTACATGATCGCCACTGAGGCGTTGCCGACCGAGTTAATGGACGAGGTCATTCCGAAGAACCGGATCGTCTCGGACAGCCGCAAGGTGGTCTACTATTACCGACGCTCTCCGGACCGACGGCGAATTCTGTTCGGCGGACGGGTGAGCCAAGCCGAAGTGGGCCCCGCGATCAGCGGGCCGGTCCTGTTTGACGAGATGGTTCGCCTGTTCCCACAGCTCGCCTCTGCCCGGATCAGCCATTCCTGGATGGGGTTCGTGGGCTACACTTTCGACACGCTGGCCCATACCGGCACACAGGACGGGGTATATTACGCGATGGGCTACTGCGGCTCGGGTGTCGGCATGGCAAGCTATCTTGGCATGCGCACCGGCCAGCGCGTGCTTGGTCTGCCTGTCGGCGAAACCGGGCTTGGTGAGACCAAATTCCCCACTCGTCCCTATTATTTCGGTAAACCGTGGTTTTTGGCACCCGCGGTGAGCATTTTCAGGCTGCGGGACCGCATCGGGCTGTAAACTCGATGCGAAGGGACGGCTGAAATTTAAAATTCACCCCAAATCAGAAGGATCTGTTAAAAAAACCAATCAGATTTTTTCTGATGAACCCGGAAAAGGCACTGCGATTGACACGCTAAAAAGCGGCATCCTCAGTGGAATCAAAAAACAAACAACCAACAGAGGGAAGAAAATGAATAAAATGAAACTCCTGGCAACAGTCTCTGCACTGGTGGCCATTACGGGAACTGCATCCCAAGCAGAAACACTGCGTTTGCTGACCTGGGGCGGCTACGCCCCTGACGAGGTGGTCCGCCTTTTCGAGGAGAAATACCCGGACATCGACGTCGAGGTAACCTTCTCGAACAATGAAGAGATGATCGCCAAACTGCGCGCCACACGCGGCGCGGGCTTTGATCTGGCCCAGCCGAGCCATGACCGCATCTATGCCGCGCAGCTTGAATACGGTATCTACAAGCCGCTGGACCTTTCCCAGATCGACACGTCTGTGATGCAGGACGGTCTTTTGAAAAGCGTGAAGGACAACACCACAATCGATGGTGAAGTCTATGCTGTGCCGCACCAATGGGGCACCTCGGGCCTGATGGCCGATATCACCAAGGCACCAGACATCAACAGCTGGGATGACCTGTGTGACCCGGAATACAAGGGCCGCACCTCGATGCGCCTGCGCCGCACAATCCTGCTAGGGATGGCCTTTTCGATGGGCAAGGATCCCTTCGCAGCCTATGGCGACCTTGCAGAATACCAGAAGATCATGGATGAGGTCACCGAAAAGCTGATTGCCTGCAAGGGCAACATCAAGACCTATTGGAGCGGTGGTGACGATCTGTCGAACCTCATGCTCTCGGGCGAGGTGGTAGCCTCGGAAACCTGGGATTCCACCGCTTACAAACTTTACGGCGAAGACGCCAATATCGTGTTCGTTCCGCCGGAAACCGGCGCTCTAGCCTGGATCGACACCTTCGCCATCCCCGCCAAGGGCGAAGCCGACGATGCGGCCTACAAGTGGATCAATTTCGTCCTCCAGCCGGAAATCGTGACGATGATGTCCGCATCAACGGGCGCGCTGGCCTCGGTCAAGGGATCGATAGACCTGCTTCCTGACGACAAGAAGGCAGCGGTCAAGGCGGCCTTTGATGACGCGGCCATCGAAAATCTGAAATTCTTTGTCAACATTCCCGCCGGGATCGAGGACATCGAGGGCAAGTCACTGGAACGCATCAAAGCTGCTTCACAATAAGCTGCACCACCACAGCGTTTGAGCGGAGGGGCAGTGCTGCCCCTTCGTGCCGCCCCCGCAAGGAAAGAGAGCCTCATGTTCGATCTGGAAAGCGACAAGATTACCAAACGTTTTGGGACCTTTACGGCTGTAAAAGACGTGTCGTTCGAGGTTCCGAGCGGTTCTTTCTTTTCCATCCTCGGTCCGTCCGGATGCGGCAAGACCACGCTGATGCGCATCATTGCAGGCTTTGAAACCCCAAGCGAAGGCGACATTCGTATCAAGGGGAAATCGGTCCTGGGCAGCGCCCCGAACAAGCGCAACGTAAAGATGGTCTTTCAGCATCTCGCGTTGTTTCCGATGATGAATATCGGCGAAAACATCGCCTACGGTCTGAAATGCCGGGGCGAAAACCGGACGGATATCAAGCGCAAGGTGACCGCAGTTCTTGATCGGATCGGCTTGCCCGGTGTGGAAGAAAAGCATGTCTCGCAATTGTCCGGCGGGCAGAAACAGCGCGTCGCCATTGCGCGTTGCATGGTGCTTGAGCCCGATGTCCTGCTGTTGGACGAACCGCTTGGCGCGCTTGACCTCAAGCTGCGCGAACATATGAAGATAGAGCTGAAACAGCTTCAGCACCAGTTTGACACGACTTTCCTCTATATCACACACGACCAGTCCGAGGCGCTTGTCATGTCCGACAATGTTGCCGTGATGAACGCCGGACGATTTGAACAGATCGGCCCGCCGGAAGAGCTCTACAACGCGCCGAAATCCGCTTTCGTGGCCGGGTTTGTCGGCGACAGCAATCGTTTTTCCGGCAAGGTCAGCGCGATCAGTGGCGGCGAGGCCCGGATCACTCTGGCCAACGGGCAGGAGGTTTTGGCCGGGATCGATGACAAGGCTCTTTTTCTTGGAGCAAAGGTCGACGTTTTTGTCCGCCCCGAAGCAATTTTCATCACGCGTCGCGAAAAAGCGGCGGCTGACAGCCCGCAAACCCTCCTGAAGGGCGTGGTCGACAGCCTGCTGTTCAACGGTGCCAACAGCCGTGTTCTGGTGCGTCTGGAAGATAGCTCGCTGGTCGAGGTCGATCACCGGATCGGTCAGGGTGAGGATCGTTTCAACAAAGGCGAGGCGGTGCTTCTTGGCTGGGAGATGCATGCCGGCCAGTGCTTTGCTGCGAAGGGATGAACGCCATGTTGCGCAATGATGCGACCAAGCTGTCACTGATCCTTCTCATGACGCCATTCATCCTTTGGATCGTGCTGCTGATCATCCTGCCGCAACTCGGAATCGGATATCTGTCGCTTCGTGAAAAGCTTGGTCCCAACGACTATAAGTTCGGCTTTGCGAACTACGTCGACTTCCTGCAAGAGCCGATCTACTGGAACACGCTGCTGCGCACCGCCTGGATGTCGATCCTCGTGACCATCCTGTCGCTCTTTGTCGGTTTTCCAATCGCCTATTATATTGCAAAAATCGCACGGCGCCGGTCGCGGGCGGCACTTTTTCTTCTCTGTCTCATCCCGCTCTGGGTGAGCGACCTTGTGCGTGCGTTCGGCTGGATCGTGCTGTTGCGCGAAACCGGGATCATTTCAGGAGCCCTGCAATCGGTCGGGCTGATCGAAGGCCCGGTGGAACTGCTCTATAATGACGTGACCGTCGTCATCGGGCTGATCTACACGGTCGTGCTTTTCATGATCGTGCCACTGGTCTCAACTCTGGATGGCATGGACAATTCCCTGCTCGAAGCGGGCTACAACCTTGGCGGCAGCCGCTTTACCGTCTTTCGCATGATCGTCGTGCCCTATGCGATGCCCGGCATCGTCGCGGGTTGCATCATCACCTTCATGCTGACCGCGGGAAGCTATCTCACTCCGATCCTGCTCGGCGGCAAGAACAGCATGTGGTTCACCGAGCAGATCTACGACCAGTTCATCACCCGCTACAACTGGGAGGCCGGTTCGACTTTTGGGGTGCTTTTGCTGGTGTTCACGTCTTTCGTTGTCTGGCTCGGCCTCCGGCTGACCGGTCAGAACCTCGCCTCTACCGTCGCAAAGGACTGACTCCGCCATGAATGTTGCCGCGCCACAGTCGACCGTTCTGCGCATGACCTACAACACCTATCTTCTGTTGTTCTTTGTCTATCTCGCCGCGCCGCTGGTGGCCGCGGGGGTCTTTGCCTTTAACGATTCCACCTTTTCAGCTTTGCCTTGGAAGGGTTTCACGCTGGATTGGTTCTTTGGCAGCACCGACCCGAAGGTTGGCATGTTCAACGACCGCCGACTTTTGCGCGGCATGACGAATTCGCTCTATATCGGGATAATCGTGTCGGCGATGGCGGTGATCGTCGGCACCTGCAACGCCTTTCTGTTCGAACGAAAGCAGTTTCCGTTCAAGAACGTGCTGTATATCCTGATGATCATTCCGCTGGTCATTCCCGGTGTGATCCTTGGCATCTCAATTCTCGTCTTTGCCAGCATGATCGCGAATGGCGCCGAAACCAGTCTGAACCTTGACCTTGCGTTCCTGCGGCCCGGCATGTTTCTTGTCATCCTCGGTCAGTTTTCTTTCCTCACAACCATCACTTCTCTGGTGATTGCCGCAAGGTTGCGCAAGTTCGACATCTCTCTCGAAGAGGCCGCGCTGAACCTTGGCGCATCGCGTGGCCGGGTTCTGGCAACAGTCACGCTTCCCTTTCTCGCCCCTGCCTTGTTCTCGGCATTTGTTGTCGGCTTTCTCATCTCGTTCGAAAATTTCAACACGACGCTGATGCTTGTCGGATCCGATGCACCGCTGACGATCACCATGTACGACCGTATGGTCAAGGTCGGCTCGACTCCTGTGCTGAACGCTGTTTCCGTCTTCCTGATGGTCGGATCCGGTTTATTGGCGGTTCTGAGCGTCCTCGCGCAACGCAACCGCACCGGCGAATAATGTCCGGTTCCCTATAAAAGGAGAAGCCCATGCAGCGGTTTCAAATCGTCAACTCTGTCGCGGGCCTGGATTTGGGCGCAACCAACCCAAAACCGACCTCGGTCAGCGGCAATCAGAGAGAGGCCGCAAAGGCGCTGTTCCAGTCGAACGACAAAGCGCTGAATATCGGCATCTGGGACTGCAGCCCTGGACGCTTCACTGCAGATAGGGCCGAGTCGTCGGAGACATGTTACATTCTCTCCGGCCGCGTCACCCTTCATGACAGTGATGGACGCGCGCAGGATCTCGGCGCCGGAGACATGATGACATTGCCCAAGGGATGGCGCGGAGAATGGACAATTCACGAGCAAACCAGAAAGATCTATATTCTCCACGAAGACACCGACCAATCGCCCATGATCATGCCTTTGGCTGCGCGAACAGACGGATCAGCGTAGTGTCGCAGATCTGGAAAAGGGTTGAGAACGGCTCGTCTCATCCGAAACGTGCACGCCACGTTCCAGCATCAGCACCTCCCCTTCGCGCAGGCTCAAGTTGAACCGGACGTAGAGCCAGACAACTGAGCAATGATCGGAGGCGGAAACCGGTGGTGCTTGTAGCTGATTTTCAATGTCTGCAGCAGCACCACCTTCGCCCAGATCAGTGAACCGGCAGCCTCAGGCCCCTTGACGTGACAACACCAACGCCAGATTTCAGGTGCTGCGTCTGGCAAGAACCTGAGACAGTGTCAGAAAAGAGCTGGCAACGTGGCTTCGCATCAGCATGCGGGTTGTATCTGCGTCCCGTGCCAGGATCGCCCGCATCAGCGCCTCGTGTTCGGCGCGTGACGTCGACAGGCGGTCAATGTCCTCGTGAAAATTTGCAGCGCGCCAGGCCAGGGCGCGCAGGTTGAGCTCGTCGAACGCGCGCGCGAGCATCGGGTTGCGCGCGCCGGTCTTGATCGCATCATGGAACCGTGCGTTGATCTGGCCATAGGCTTCGGGATCGGTGCCACAGCTCTGCCCCTGTTCGACAATCTGCAAAAGCTGCTGGCGCTCTATCTCGGTCAGGCGCAGGGCCGCCAGTGCGGCAAGCGCGCTTTCAATCTCTCCCACGGCTTCGAACAGTTCAGCCAGATCGCAGGCCTTCATCTGCGATACAAAATAGGCGCGCCGCGCGCCACGTTCCGCGAGATGGGACTGTTCGAGGCGGTGAAGCGCCTCGCGTACGGGCGTGCGAGAGACGCCGAACTGTTCGGCCAGCGTCTTTTCTATCAGTGGCTCGCCGGCAATCATCCGGCCTGCGACGATGCCATCGACCAGTGTGTCGAATATTTCTTCTGCCACTCTATTGGTCATCCACCATCCAATTCTGCCGAAAAATGCACCTTTGGTATCAATATGTATACATATTGGCACAGCCCGTCGTTTCCTCCAAGCCGTTAAGCGCCAGTTATCTTGCACGGGAGGGGGCAGTTCAGGCATCGCCCCGCAGAATAAGGGCAAACCGGCACGGGGGAAATGCGCCAGAGATACCGAGAGGAAAGGGGGGAGACCAATCCAACAGGGAAGCAAAAAAATGACAGAGATAGATCACAAGAAGATCCTGACCGAGCGTATCTCGGCCAGACTGGGACGGCGGGCCGTGCTCAAGGGGATGGGTGCAGGGATCGTCGCGGCCACAGCTGCGGGCGGATTTCCGGCCATCGCGCGGGCGCAGCAAAGCGGACATCTCAAGATCGCATCAATCAAGGTCATCGATACACTCGATCCGCATTTCACCGGGTTTCTTTCGTCCATTCAGGTGATCAACAACATCCACAACGGCCTGCTCAAGATCGTCTACGACGGTGAAAACCTGACCTTTGAACCGGATCTCGCAGAAACTTGGGACCTTGAGGACGACAAGACCCACGTGTTCAAGCTGCGCGACGGTGTGAAATTCCATGACGGCACAACTTGCGATGCAGAAGCCGTAAAATTCTCGCTTCTGCGCGTCAAGGAGGGCGAGCCGACGTCGCCCCATGCTTGGAAACTCGCCCTGCTGGACGAGATCGAAATTGTCGATCCCCTGACGGTCAAACTGCATTTCTCGCAGCCTTATGCGTTTTTGCCGGTCGCGCTGAACGGATCGACGGGCCGTGCCGGAACAATCGTGAGCCCGGCGGCTGTCGAGAAATACGGCACGGATTACGGGCGCAACCCGGTGGGAACCGGCCCGTTCAAGTTCGTCTCGTGGCGCGAAAACGACGCAATCGAGCTTGAGGCCAACACCGAGTATTTCGAACCCGACATGCCCAAGCTTGAGCGGGTCACTTTCCTGCTGATGAACGAGGCATCGACGGCGATAGCGGCGCTGTTCTCGGGTCAGATCGACGGCATGAACGACTGCCCGATGCAACTGGTCAATCAGGTGGACGCCAACCCCAACACCACCCTCTATGGCGAGATCGAGGGGAACTACACCTTCCTTGGCATGAACTGCAAAAAGGGACCGTTCACCGACATCAACCTGCGCCGTGCGGTGGCCTGGGCCATTGACCGCGAAACCATGGTGAAACAGGCGTATTTCGGGCGTGCCCAGCAGGCCTATACCCCGATTTCCCCGCCCATGACCGATTTCTTTGACCCCGACATCGCGACCTCGGGTCGGGGGCAGTGGTTCGATCTGGACAAGGCCCGCGAATTCCGCGCTCTGGCCGAAAATCAGGACGAGATCGAAGTCACCTACATGATGGCCGAACGTGGCCCCGTCGGCACCCGCACAGCGCAGACCATCGCGCCGATGCTGGCCCAAATCGGCATCAAGGTGAACCTTGAGCTGGTCGAGCCCGCAACATGGCTCAAGCGCCGCAACGAAGGCGACTTTGATCTTTACGACTTTGAATGGGTGGCAGACCTTGATCCGGACGAGGCGATCTATCCCGAATTCAAATCCGATGGCGCATGGAACTTCTGCGGCTGGGTGAACACCGAATTCGACGATCTCTGTGCTCAGGCACAGGTCATTCTGGACCCTGCAGAGCGTCGCAAACTCTATTATCAGGCCGAAGACCTGCTGATGGACGAGGCGCCGATCGGCGTCATGGCGCATATGCCGATCTACAAGGTGTTCTCGAACAAGGTTGAGGGATTTCAGTATATTCCGGCTGACCTCATGAACCTGCATACGGTCAGCAAAGTCTGATGCTGATCCAGGCCCTCAAGAAACTCGGGCAGACTCTGGTCGTGCTGATGATCGTGTCGATTGCCACCTTCGGACTTCTGAAGCTGGCACCGGGCGATCCGGTTCAGATCATGCTCGGCGCGGAGTATTCGCAAGAAACCTACGAGTCGATGACCCGGGAACTGGGCCTGGATCAACCCTTTCTGGTGCAATATGCTGACTGGGCCATGAACTTTGTGCAGGGCGACTGGGGGACTTCCTATATCGCCCGCACCGATATCTTCACCTATGGCTTCAAAGAGGCGCTGCCCGTCACTCTGACGCTCGCCTTCTTCTCGCTCAGCTTTGCGATCCTGATCGGTGTGCCCCTGGGCGTGTTGTCGGCGGTTAAGAAGGACACGATATTCGATGCGGGATCAGCGGTCTTTGCGCTGACCGGCACAGCCTTTCCGTCCTTTCTGCTGGGCATCCTGCTGATCTGGTTCTTTGGCGTCAAACTGCAGCTGTTTCCGGTGATGGGCTATGTCTCGCCCTGGGAGGACCTGCGCCTCGGCATATACCACATGATCCTGCCCGGGCTGACGCTGTCGACCTATTTCATTGCCATGATCACACGCCTCACGCGTGCCACGTTGATCGAGGTGATGGATGAACCCTATATCGCGGCGGCGCGTGCCCGCGGTGAACCGGGCTGGCGGGTGATCTGGGTGCATGGCGTGCGCAACATCGCCATGCCGCTGGTGACCATCCTCGGGCTGCAACTGGGCACGCTCATTCAGGGCACTGTTCTGACAGAGACGGTGTTCAACCTGCCAGGCATTGGTCAAATGCTGACCAGCGCCGTGCTGGGCCGCGAATATCAGGTGGTGCAGGCCGGTGTGATGATGACCGCCTTCCTGTTCATCGGGGTCAATCTGCTGGTGGATCTGTCCTATCCCATCCTTGACCCAAGACTGAGAGACCGCAAATGACTGCCAAGGCCGCTCCGGCGCCCGCAACCGTTCCACCTGCCGGACCCAGCGGCAATGGGGCCGCACGCGGCAAACGGTCGATGTTCCGGCGCCGCCCGTTCTTTACCGTCGCGCTGATCGTATCGCTGGCCTATATTCTCGGCGCGATCTTTGCGCCGCTGGTGGCGCCCTATGACCCGGTTGCGCAATCCATCGACGCCATGATGCAACCGCCAACGGGTGCGCATCCGCTGGGCACCGACAGCTATGGGCAGGACATCCTGTCCCGCGTCATCTTTGGCGCGCGCTATGCGCTGATCATCGGGTTCTGCTCCGTGCTGATCGGCGCGGTCGGCGGGCTGATCATCGGGCTCGCTGCAGGGCTGTCGGGGGGATGGCTCGAATGGGCGCTGATGCGGCTGATTGATTCCATTCTCGCGCTGCCTTCGCTGATCCTGGCGGTGGCGTTTATCGCGATCCTGGGGCAGGGGGTGGACAAGGTGGTGATCGCCGTCGGCCTGTCGATGATCGGTCCCTTCTCGCGCACCGTGCGCGCCGATGTGATGCAGGTCCGGGTGCAGGGCTTTGTCGAAGCGGCGCATCTGATGTCGATCCCGTATCTGCAGGTGGTCTGGCGGCATGTGTTGCCCAATGTGATCTTTCCGCTGGCGGTGCAGGTGACCATCCGCATTTCCGAAGCGATCCTTGTGTCCTCCTCACTGTCCTTCCTGGGCATAGGCGTCACACCGCCCACCCCGGATTGGGGGCTGATGATCGCAGAGGGGCGCGATTTCGTAAGCTTCGCGCCCTGGATGGCGGCGATGCCCGGCTTTGCCCTCGCTTTGCTGCTGATTGCGCTGTCGATTGTGGGCGACGGCATCCGCGAAGAATTTGATCCAAAGGGGCGCAGAGGATCATGACCATGGCGATGACAGAAACGGACACGCTGCTGACAGTGTCGGACCTGACGCTTTATCGCGGGTCGGCCAAGATCCTTGACCATGTGAACCTGTCGCTGGCGCGGGGCGAAACCCTTGCGCTGGTCGGGGAAAGTGGTGCCGGAAAATCCACCATCGCCATGGCGCTGATGCAGCTTCTGGATGGCGCACGGATCGAAGGGCGGGCTGATCTTGCCGGGGCGGGCGATCTGTTCTCGCTCTCGTCGCGCCAGATGGTCAGGCTGCGGGGCAAGCGGTTGTCGATGATCTTTCAGGATGCGGGCGCCGCGCTGAACCCGGCTTATACCGTGGGACGCCAGCTGATCACCACCCTGCGCCGCAACCTTGGCCTCACCCGTCCCGAGGCATACCGCCGCGCGGTTGATCTCTTCGCGCAGGTCGGCATCAACGATGCCGAAGCGCGCCTGTCGGCCTTTCCGCATCAGCTGTCGGGTGGCATGCAACAGCGTGTCATGGTCGCTATTGCCTTGGCCTGCAATCCGGACCTTCTGCTCGCGGACGAACCGACCTCGGCACTGGATGTCACGATTCAGGCCCAGATCATCCGGCTGATCCTGTCACTGACGCGCGAACGTGGGGCCAGTTGCATTTTTGTGTTGCACGATCTGGCTTTGGCGAGCCAATCCTGCGACCGGATTGTGGTGCTTTATGCCGGGCAGGTGGTCGAATCCGGCCCCGTGGCCGAGGTGCTGAACAACCACCGCCACCCCTATACCCGCCAACTCAAAAGCTGCGTGGTCGAAATCGGGCGCGCCGATCTGGTCGCGCCCGAGGGCACGGTGCCGCCCCACGACCAGATGCCCAAAGGCTGCCGTTTTTCCACCCGATGTCCGCGCGCGCTGGCACGCTGCAGCGATGATGCGCCACCGCCGATGCCCGCCAATCCGGACCGGGGCGGCCCACATGACCATGTCTTTGCCTGCTGGAATCCCGAATGAGCTTTCTCATGTCCTCTGCCTCTGCGCCGCGCACCGAAAAGGTCCCAGCTACAGCGCCTGTTTTCGAACTGATCGAGGTCGAGAAGGTGTTTCAGGTGCGCCCGCCAAACTCTGGCCTCAGCCGCAAGACCGTGGGCCTGCGCGCCCTTGACGGCGTGCGGTTGCGGGTGGACACCGGCACCTCCATCGCCCTTGTCGGGGAAAGCGGATCGGGCAAATCAACCCTGCTGCGCGTGCTTCTGGGGCTTGATGCCCCAACCGGCGGTCGCGCGCTCTATCACGGCGCGCCGATCCGCGAGGCCCGGGCCAAAGGGCGTGATTTTGCCCGCGACGTGGCCATGGTCTATCAGGATGCACGAGGCTCACTCGATCCGCGCATGACGGTCGAGGCGCTGATTGCAGAACCCCTGCGCCACTTCAATATTGTCCAGAAGGATCAGATCAAGGCCCGCGTGGCCGAATTGCTCGACCGGGTGGGCCTGCCCACGGATGCGGGGCGGCGCTATGCCGCCGGTCTGTCGGGCGGGCAGGTGCGGCGTGTCGCCATCGCCCGCGCACTGGCGTCGGAACCCTCTGTTCTGGTGGCGGACGAGGCTGTTTCCGGCCTTGACGTCTCGACCCAGGCGCAGCTGCTCACGCTGCTGCGCGGATTGCAGCGGGATATGAACCTGACGCTGGTGTTCATCACGCACGATCTGGGCGTGGCGAGCTACCTTTGCGACGAAATTGCGATCATGTATCTGGGGCGCATCGTCGAAACCGGCCCAACCGATGTTGTGCTGAACGCCCCGGCGCATCCCTATTCTGCGGCCCTGCGCGCCGCTGCGCCCCGGTTCTTTGAACCCATGCCAGAGCCGCTTTCGGGCGAGATTCCAAGCCCGCTGGATCTGCCGCCGGGGTGCCGGTTTTCAACCCGTTGTCCCGCAGCACAGCCCGATTGTGGCGAACGCGATCCCCAGCTTGGCAGGTTCGGCGCGCACCGCGCCGTGGCCTGTCTCCATCCCCTCACCAATCCACAGGCCTGACGGCCCGGCGACTTTACAGGAATACCCAATGTTTGATTTCTTCTCTGCCCGGCGCCCCAGCACCTTGGCCTCCGAGGCGATGATCGCCACGTCGCATCCGCTGTCCACCGCCGTCGGGCTTGAGGTGCTGTCCCAGGGCGGCAATGCCGTCGATGCTGCCATCGCCGCAGTTGCCGTGCAATGCGTGGTTGACCCGCTGATGACCGGGATCGGGGGCGATTGTTTTGCGCTTTACGCGCCGGCTGGTGGCAAGGTGAAGGCGCTCAACGGATCGGGCCGTGCGCCCGGCGCGGCCAGCGTCGCGGCGCTGAAGGCTGCTGGTCTGACCGATGAAATCCCCCAGACCAGCCCGCATTCCGTGACCATCCCCGGGGCCATTTCCGCCTGGTGCCGCCTGCATGCCGATCACGGCTCGCTTCCGCTTGACCGCCTGTTTGCGCGGGCCATCGGCTACGCTGAAAACGGATATCCCGTGACGCCGCGCGTGGCGATGGACTGGGCCAACAATGCGGCCCTTGTGGCGCAGGACGAACATGCCGCGCGCCTGTTTCTGCCGAATGGCAAGGCGCCGCTGGTGGGCGAACGCCGCGCACAGCCGCTGCTGGCGCTGCGCCTGCGCGAAATCGCCGCCAAAGGCGCCGCCGCATTTTACGAAGGGGAAACCGCCGCGCGCATGGTCGCACATCTGCAATCGCTTGGCGGTCTGCACACCGAAGAGGATTTCCACGAAGGGCGCGATCAGGCGCATTGGGTCGATCCGATCTCGACCAGTTATGGCGGCTATGATGTGGTGGAATGCCCGCCCAACGGTCAGGGGCTGGCCGCGCTTTTGATCCTGCGGATCCTGTCGAAATTCGACATGGGCAAAGGCCTGTCAGAGGCCGACCGCATTCACCTCCATGCAGAGGCGACCAAGCTGGGCTATCACCACCGCGACGCGCTGATCGCCGATCCTGCGACTAGTCCCGGCGTGGTCGAGACATTGCTGAGCGACACAGTGGTTGATGCCCTTGCCGCGCGCATCGACATGACCCGTGCCCTGCCGCCGGCCCTGTGGGACGAGCCAGAGCATAAGGACACAATCTATCTGTGCGTGGTGGATCGCGACGGCAATGCAATTTCCTTCATCAACTCGATCTTTCACGGTTTTGGCTCAACCCGGCTTGATCCCGCAACCGGTGTCCTGTTCCACTCGCGGGGCGCGTCCTTCCGGCTGATCGAAGGACATCCCAATGCCATTGCGCCTGGCAAACGTCCGATGCACACGATCATTCCCGGCATGCTGTGCCAGAACGGCCGTGCGGTCATGCCTTTTGGCGTGATGGGCGGGCAGTATCAGGCGGCGGGCCATGCGGCATTTCTGTCGGGCCTTCTTGATCAGGGTATGGATCTGCAAGAGGCGATGGATGCACCGCGCAGCTTTGCCACCGGGGGCGAGCTGCAGATCGAACCCGGCGTGTCCGAACAGGCGCGCGCCGACCTTGCCGAACGGGGCCATGTGCTGCGGATCATGTCCTCGCCCATCGGGGGCAGTCAGGCGATCCGCATCGACACTGAAACCGGAATGCTGAGCGGGGGCAGCGACAGCCGCAAGGATGGCATGGCGCTGGGGTTCTGAACAAGGGCTGGGTTCATTTCAGCGCCGACAACAATGCACAGCGTGGCCGCAGCAAGGCGGCCGCGACCTCCCTTGCGATGTCCATGATGGAACCGAAAAACCAGTCAGCCCGCACAAGGGCGGATCGGAAATGCCGCCACCTGGCCCGGTTACCATACCCCACACAGATAATTACTTTGCTGACCTAATTAAATTCACTCCTTTCGACGGTCAAAGCCTGCGGCGCGACACCGGATGAAATTCGCATAAATAACCTAATTTTCAACATATACTACGGGTGGATTCAGGAATTGCATCAGAAGCACGCAGATTTCAGCCGGATTTTATCGGTTTGATCTTTGGAATACCATGCATTAGCTAAGCATCGAAGGTAGATGGCCTGATCGCACACCTCACCACCGCGCCCTTGCCGATGAGGCCTGCTGGTGCATCCTGGGGTGGGCCTGTCATCTGGTTTTGCCAAAAAATTACAGGAGCACTTTTATGCGTAAGCTAACCCTGACGTCGACGGCACTTGCGGCCATCAGCATCATGCCCATGACTGCCAACGCCCAGGACAACACTGCCCAAGACAACAGCGCGCAATGTGGCGAGGTTTCCATCGCCCAGATGGGCTGGGCCGCAGCGGAAGTGACCACCAACATCGCAAAATTCCTGCTGCAGCAGGGCTATGGCTGCGACGTTTCCCTTGTTCAGTCGGATACGATCCCAGCGATCACCTCCGTGGCCGAAAATGGCGAACCCGACGTTGTGACCAACCTCTGGCTGAACTCCGCCGGCGACGCCTATGCCAAGCTTGAAGAAGGCGGCACCATCCAGACGCTCACCTCGGTTCTGGAACCAGGCGGCGTCGAAGGCTGGTGGATCCCGACCGTCCTGGCCGAGGAGCACCCCGAGCTTAAGACCATCGAAGGCGTGCTCGCGCATCCTGAATGGGTCGGCAACCAGTTCAACAATTGCCCCGATGGCTGGGGCTGCCGCGTGGTGTCGGACAACCTTGCGCGCGCCGTGGACCTCAAAGGGCACGGCATCGAAGTGTTCAACCACGGCTCTGGGGAAACGCTCGCCTCCTCGATGGGCGCGGCGGACACAAACGGCGAACCATGGTTCGGCTACTACTGGGGCCCCACCGTGCCGCTTGGCAAATACGACATGACCCGCGTGTCGCTGGGCGACTATGACAAGGCGAAATTTACCCCGCTGCAGAACCCGGACACCCCGGATCCGCAGGTTTCCGAATTCCCGGCAGCGCCGATCCTGACGGCGGTCACCACAGACTTTGCGCAAAACAACCCGGTTGTGACCGAATTCTTCACCAACATGACCTTTGGGACCGATCAGATGTCCAGCCTGCTGGCATGGAAGGAAGAAAACAACGCCTCGAACGAGGAGGTTGCGGTGTATTTCCTGACGTCTTCACCCGACACATGGTCCGCATGGGTGAATGACGCTGCCCGCGAAAAACTGTCGGCTCTGATCAAATAAGGTCGCATCGCCCTTGCGGCTGAGGTGATCAGGCGGGGCCGTCCATCGGTCCCGCCTTTGTATTTATACAAGGAGGGGCTTCGGCCCGAGTGCAAAACATGGCAACATACGACGGACTTTTCGACACACTGGGTCTGCGCAGCTGGTGCGACAGCGGCGACGGCGGTGGTCCGATGTCGATGGCTGACCTTCTCGCCCAGACAGGCGGGTCAGGGGATGGCGGATCTGGCAGGCTTCCCTTTCCCTCACTCGACTCGCTGAACGATGCCTGCGCGGCGTTTCCGCAATCCCGCGACCTGACGGTTGGTCTTGAAGAGGGGTTTCTGTCGATCCGCGATCCCCTGCGCGCGATTGTCGACCCGCTGACCCAGCCACTAAGCTGGATGCTGAACGGCACACTGAACATCATGACAACCACGCCTTGGTTCATCATGATCCCACTTCTCATGCTGATCAGCTGGTGTGTGGGACGGTCGTGGAAAATTGTCGGCCTTGTGGCCTTTGGCTTGGGGCTGCTCGCCTTTGTCGACTACTACGATTACGCGATGCAGACACTGGCAATCATTTTTGTCTGCGCCTTCATCTGTGTCCTGTTCGGCGTGCCAATCGGTATCGCAATGTCGCGCTCCGACAGATTGCAGCGCGTGGCCATTCCTGTTCTGGACATGCTGCAGACCCTGCCGCCCTTTGTTTATCTGATCCCGCTGATCTTCCTGTTCTCGGTGACGGAGCCCAAGCTCTACGGCATTGCGGTGATCCTCTATGCCATCGTGCCTGTGGTGCGCCTGACGGATCTGGGCATCCGGCTGGTGGACAAGGACGTGATCGAGGCCGCCGATGCCTTTGGCATGACCAAGCGGCAAAAGCTGTTCGGGGTTCAGATCCCGCTGGCCCTGCCCAACATCATGGCGGGTGTGAACCAGACAATCATGATGAGCCTCGCCATGGTTGTGATCGCCTCGATGGTGTCGGCCCCGGGCCTCGGCATTCTGGTGCTGCGCGGTATCCGCAATCTGGAACTGGGGGTCGGGCTGATTGCCGGTCTTGGCATCGTCATTCTGGCGGTCCTGCTGGATCGTGTCACCAAAGCCTCGCTGGCGCGGATCGATTCCAGCCAGTCCAGCCGATAGGAGGTCAAGATGACCAAACCCGTCAAGATTTCCATCCGCAACCTCTACAAGATCTTTGGGGATGATCCGCAACATGCGCTGAAACAGGTGCAGGCCGGCAAGAGCAAGGCCGATCTGCTGAACGAAAGTGACCATGTTCTGGGTCTGCGGGACATCAACGTCGACATGAAGGATGGCGAGATCACAGTGATCATGGGGCTGTCGGGGTCGGGAAAATCGACCCTGATCCGGCATCTCAACCGCCTGATCGACCCCACCTCGGGCGAGGTGCTGGTAAACGGCGAAGACATCATGAGCTGGGATGAGTCACGTCTGCGTGGTCTGCGTCGGCAGACCATGTCGATGGTGTTTCAGAAGTTCGCGCTGTTGCCGCACCGCACGGTGCTGGAAAATGCCGGCATGGCCCTCGCGACCCAGGGCCTGAAGCAGCAAGAGTTCGAGACCGAGGCCACCAAATGGCTGGAACGGGTCGGGCTTGCCGGTTACGGTTCGCAATACCCGCACCAGCTTTCGGGCGGGCAACAGCAGCGTGTCGGCCTTGCGAGGGCGCTGACATCGAATTCCGACATCATGCTGATGGACGAAGCATTTTCGGCACTGGATCCGCTGATACGCACGGACATGCAGGATCTCTTGCTGGAACTGCAGGCCGAGCTGAAAAAAACCATTGTGTTCATCACCCATGATCTGGACGAGGCGCTGAAGCTGGCTGACCATCTGGTCATCCTGAAGGCTGGCGCCATCGTGCAGCAGGGTGAACCGCAGCACATCCTGCTGAATCCGGCGGATCCCTACATCGAACAATTCGTTGCAGACATCAACCGCGCCCGCGTGCTGCGTGTCCGTTCCGTGATGACCAAGGGCGCACCCGAAGGGAAGGTTTGCGGCGATATCGCAGCCAGCGACAATCTGGAAAGCGTGATTTCGCGGGCCCGTGGCGCGCTGGACCGCCGGTTCCGGGTGATGGAGGGTGACACGCCTGTCGGCTCGCTCACAATGGCCGATCTGATGCTGGCCCTGGTCCCCCGAGAGGCCCGCATCCCGGCCTGAGCATACAAACGGTGTCCGCCCGCATCAGGCGGGCACCGCAACCGGACAATATGATCCGCCGACGGCGCTCGCCTTGCAGGCCAGCTCACCTCAGGCTGCGCTTACGGCTTATCCGGCCATCTGCCGTCAAAGATCAGCTCTTCAAGCGGCGTGCGCTTGTTCCAGCCTTTCACCTCAAGTTCCGGGCGCGTGTACAACTCGTCCACATATCCAAGGCACAGGTATCCGACGATTTCGACATGCTCGGGTATGTTGAGCAACTGCCTGATGTCCGCAGGCCGAAAGATGCTGACCCATCCCAGACCGACGCCCTCTGCCCGGGCGGCAAGCCACAGGTTCTGTATCGCGCAGACCGAACTGTAGACGTCCATATCCGCATTATGTGTGCGGCCCAGCACAACCTTTCCGCCGCGCGTTCTGTCACAGGTCACGCAAATGTTGATAGGTGCCTTGCGGATCCCTTCAAGCTTGAGTGATCTGTATTTGGACTGGCGCTCTCCACTGAACATTTCGGCGGCTTCCTCATTTGCCGCGCAAAAGGCCTGCCAAATGCGCTCGCGCTCTTGCTGCGCGCGAATGACGATAAAATTCCAGGGCTGCATGAATCCCACGGAAGGCGCGTGATGCGCCGCATCCAGCAGCCTGAGCAGGACATCGTCCGACACGGGGTCCGGTTTGAACTGATCACGCACATCACGGCGCGTGTAGATGGCCTTGTAAACGGCGTCCCGTTCGGCTTGGGAAAATGGTTCGGCCTGTTCCAGCATGGATGTGATTGGCATTGTCTGATCCCCGGCAATACGTGTCTGCGCCCGCTCCACCCTCCGCGTGTCCCGGGCTATCCTGTCTGGCCGGTCTTCTGACTGAGGATCATCTGATCGGGGCACCTTCCCGGTTTGCACCAGTGGCATTTGCCTGGACCATCACCGTCACAGCGTTGGGCACGTGCCGGACTTTCACCAGCTTCCCGATTCTCCCGCACAGGCGGGCACCAGACGTGATCAGATAGACACGGATGAATAACGACATCAACATCGATCTCAGGTTGATTTCCCCAACGCAAAAGAGGGGTCCTCGCGCAGGGCAAGGGGTACAGATATGATGACCGGCCGCGCCGCGACCTTGGCGCAGCCTCAGATACCATCCTCGATCAGGGGGCTTTCGCGCAGAATCCCGGCAAAGGGATCAACCAGACCCATGTCTGACAGGCGCGGCCCCGGGTTGCAGATCAGGGACGCGCCGAAAAGTGCCTTGAAGACCAGAAATGGCGGCTCCCATTTCGCGATCTGATCCGCCGCTGCGCGGATCTCGGCAAAGCCTCGCGCCACCTGCGCAAGTGGCAGGGGGCTGACCAGCCCCGCCAGGGGCAGCGCCAGTCTGGCCAGGACCTGGCCGTCACGCACCACAGCCATGCCGCCCCCCATCGCAACCACCGCATTGGCGGCCACTGCCATATCTTCGGCATCGCGGCCAAAGATCGTCAGATTGTGGCTGTCATGGGACAAGGTGCTGGCATAAGCGCCCTGCCAGACCCCCCAGTTTTCCAGAAAAGCCGTGCGCACGGGCGCGCCTCGGGTGTAGCGATTGATCACACTCATCCGGATCATGTCATCAGCGGGCTTCAGCACGCCGCTCTCAACCTCTACGATCCGTTCGCCCCATTCGGGAAAGCGGGGTTTGGACAGTGTGTCGATGCGTGCACGCGGCCCGATGGCGGCGATCTCGAAATCTTTGGGGGCGAACCGGCGCGATACGACGGTTTCGAACAACACCTGTGGTACGGGATGGCACGGCGATTGCGTCAGAAGCGCGCCTGCGCTCGCAATGATGCGTCCATCGGCCACCACCGTGTGCACCTGAACCTCGTTCAGATCGCCGATCAGCGCGATATCGGCGCGCCGCCCCGGCGCCACCAGACCCAGATCGCGGCGTCCGATCTGCGTTGCGGCATTCAGCGTGGCCGCGCCATAGGCCCACCAGGCGGGCAGACCGGCACGGATCAGCAGGCGGATGACCTGATCCAGCCCGCCATCTGCCAGCAGATCATCGGGAAATACGTCATCGGTGCACAGGGTCAGGGTCTGCGGCAGATGCCCCAGGGCAAGCAGCCTCTGGGCAAATTCCGGCAGAAGATGCGCATGGGATCCGCGCATTTCCACCGTCATCCCGGCCTCAAGCCGCGCCATAAGATCCGCCCCGGATGTCAGTTCGTGATCGGTTTGAACACCTGCTGCGGCATAGGCGTTCAGATCCCGTGGCCCCAGCCCGCGCGCATGACCACAGACCCGCTTGCCCGACGCAAGACCGGCATTCACGATGCCCCGGCTGCGCGCATCGCCCTTTAGCAAGGGCTGCATGGTCATCACCTCGGCCACGCCATGGATCTGCGGATCGCTCAGCAGCTCAGCGATGGTCGCAGGGTCGAAATCCGCGTTCGCAGCCTCGTACCCCGGGGCCGATGGCACGCAACTCGGGGCCAGAACCATCAGGCGCAGGGTGGCCTGCCGGGCGGCGTCCAGCGCATAGGCCATCCCGGCACGCCCGGTCGCATTGGCAAATTCATGCGGATCCCACAGCGCCGTGGTGACCCCGCGCGGCACAACGGCGCGGGCGTATTCCTCGGGCATGACAAGCGAGCTTTCGATATGCATATGCGTGTCGATAAACCCCGGCAAGAGGGTCAGCTCATCCGCATCCAGCACCTCCTGCGCCGCACGGCTGGGGTCTGGTGCATGCACGCTGGCGATCAGCCCACCGCATATCCCGACATCGGCGCGGCGCATCTGGCCCGTGACCATGTCAAGCAGCTGTCCGCCCCGGATCAGCAGATCAAAGGGCGCCTCGCCCCTCGCGGCACGAACGGCACGGGCGCGCAGCTCCGGCGCATTCAGGTCACTGTCTTGGGACATACGTCAACTTTCCGCCAGAACGGCAAGGATCCGGGCCGCGACACCGGCATCTGCGCGCACCGCCAGTCGGCAACGGCTTTGGATGTCTGGGGCAAAGCTGGTTTCCCCGAAGCTGTCATCTTCGCTGCAGGATACGTGCAGCGTCTTGTGCGCGAACTCAAAAAGCTCTGGCGCCACAAGCGCCAGCGCGGCCACCGGATCGTAGATCGCCATGCGCGCGCGCCCTCTGGACAGCGCGATGTCCAGATATCCGCCCAGCAGATCGGTGGTCAGCGGATCGCTTTTGGGCAGATCCTGCGTGCCAAAGGTCACCGTGCGGCACAGCATCAGGTCGATCACGTCCAGCGGCAGACCGGCGCGCGCCACGATATCCGCAGCATGCGGATCACCCAGCGCGTTGAATTCTGCACGAGGGGAATGGTTGCCGGGCCCGGCGCTGCCCCCCATCCACACCAGCCGCCCCAGGCGCGCCGCAGCATCCGGCGCCTGCAGGACCAACTGCGCAATGGTGCTCAGTGGCCCGAGCGCGAGGAGCGTGCAACTGCCCACCGGGCTGCGCAACAGCCAGTCCGCAAGGGCGGTGACCGCATCGGGGGGCGTTTCACCGGCCACCTGCGGCAGGCTGCGCCCGCGCGTTGGCATGCCCTGCGCGCCAAGGATACGCTCAGCCGTTTCGGGTGTGCGCTGCAGGGGCCGCTCCGCCCCGGCATAAAGGTGCAGCGGCAGGTCAAACGCCTGCGCCGCTCCGCGCGCATTGGCAATCGCGACGTCCCGCGGAACGTTGCCTGCCACCACCGAAACCCCCGTTGGCGTGATGTTGTGCCGGTGCAGCAGCCGCAGCGCCCAGAGGTCGTCAAACCCCATATCGGTATCGACCCAGACCGATGTCATGACGCAAGGCCTATCGCAGTGTCATGCGGCAGATCGAATGCCACGGTGGCGCCGATTTCGGCCTGCGGCGTTGCGATCGGCGTGTCGGCCTTGATCTGGCCGAGGGGGGTGTCAAGCACGTATTCCCGGTGCGCACCGGCAAAGCTCTGGCTCATGACGCGGCCAAGGTGCGGGCCGGAGCCAACCGTGACCGCATCCGGCCGCCACGCGAGCAGAGGCGCGCTCGCCTCATAGCCCGCAGCCAGCCGCCCGTGGTCCGACACCAGATCGCCAGCTTCGGTGCGAAAGATGTTCTCGAATCCCATGAAACTGGCGGCAAAGGCGGTGGCCGGTCTG
This sequence comes from Puniceibacterium antarcticum, assembly GCF_002760615.1. Lineage (GTDB taxonomy): Bacteria > Pseudomonadota > Alphaproteobacteria > Rhodobacterales > Rhodobacteraceae > Puniceibacterium > Puniceibacterium antarcticum. Next base: position 87,566 of record NZ_AWWI01000042.1, read on the forward strand.
TTGTACAGCTCTGATGGCGTGCCGATCTGTTCGATCCGCCCGTCGTTCATCAGCACAATGCGGTCGGCCATCGCCAGCGCCTCGGTTTGATCATGGGTGACAAAGACCATCGTGACGCCGGTGTCGCGGTGCACCCGCTGCAATTCGCTGCGCATCTCAAGACGCAGCTTTGCGTCAAGGTTCGACAGCGGTTCATCCAGCAGCAGGACCTTTGGCTCCATCACCAGCGACCGCGCCAGCGCCAGCCGCTGTTGCTGGCCGCCGGACATTTCGGCCGGTTTGCGCGCCTCAAAACCACTCAGCCCCACCTTGGCCAGGATCGCTTCGGTGCGGGCGCGGATCTCTGCGGCGGGCAGTTTTTGCAAGCTCAGCCCAAAGGCGGCGTTCTGGGCCGCAGTCAGGTGCGGAAACAGCGCATAGGATTGAAAGACCAGCCCGATGCCGCGCTTGTTGGCCGGTGTGCGGGTGATGTCCTGCCCGTCCAGATGGATCTGTCCGCCCGTCGGCTGCAGCAGCCCCGCAACAGCGCGCATGGTGGTCGACTTGCCACAGCCCGACGGGCCCAGAAGCGCGATGAATTCGCCCTTGGCGATGCTCAGGTTCAGGTTGGGCACCGCAACCGAGCGGCCATAAGACAGGGTCAGATCAGACAGGTTGAGGTAAGCATCAGACATAGCGAGAGAATCCCAATAGGCGCTCTGCGACAAAGACAATCACGACAGAGAGCAAGGCAAGAAGCGCCGACAGTGCCGCCACGGAGGGATCATAGGTGATCTCCATATAGGCCAGCATGTCGATCGGCATGGTGCGTACCCCGGGCCCCGACAGGAACAACGAGACAGGCACCTGGTTGAAGCTGGTGACAAAGCCCAGAATGAACGCGGCAAGGACCCCGCCGCGAATGTTTGGCAACACAACCTTGGTAAAGGCCTGAAAGCGCGTACAGCCCAACAGCACGGCGGCCTCTTCCATGTCAGAGCGCAGGTTGTTCAGGCTTGATGACACCACCCGCACCGCATAGGGCAGCACCAGCGCGGTATGCGCCAGAAACAGCGCCAGCGTGACTGTCACGCTCAGCGGCACCACCATATAGCGCAGCAGCGCCAGACCGACGATGATGCCCGGAACGATCAGCGGGGCGGCAACCAGCGTGCGGATCGTCTCGCTTCCCGGCAGCCGGTAACGGTTGAGCGCATAAGCCGCCGGCACGCCCAGACCCAGCGCACAAAGGGTGGACAGGATCGCGATGCCCATCGACAGCGCAAAGCTGGCGCGGAAACTTTCGACCGTAAACACCTTGGCATACCATTTCAGCGACAGCCCCTCGGGTGGAAAGGCCAGCATGTTGCCGCCCGATGCGCCGGCGAGGATGATGATAAGAAAGGGCCCGATCAGAAAGGTCAGCGTCAGACCTAGGATCACCCATTGCGGAAATTTGCCCATATCAGCGGCGCCCCGATGCAATGTATTTCAAAAGGAAGTTGGCCGAAAAGGACATCAGGATCAGGATCATCGCGATGATGCTCGCCGCCACAAAATCGTTCGAGACGTTGACCTTCTGGTACAGCAGCGTCTCAAGCATCAGCACCTTGGACCCGCCCAGAATGGCCGGCGTGATATAGGCGGTCAGAGATCCGGTGAACACGAGCGTCCCCCCGATCACCAGCCCCTCTTTCGTCAGGGGCAGGATGACGCGAAAGAACACCGCGATCCAGCTGGCCCCCAGCACCCGCGCAGCAGGGATGACATCCCGCGGGATATTCTCCATCGCAGACACCAGAGAGATGATCATCAGCGGCAGGAACAATTGCAGCAGCCCCAGGAAAACGGCCGTTTCGGTGAACAGCAGCCGCACTGGCCCATCGGTCAGATGCAGCCCGACAAGCGCCGAATTGACGATGCCCGTGCGGCCCAGGATCACGATCCAGGCAAAGGTGCGCGCCACCGGAGAGATCATCAGCGGCAGGATCACCAGACCGAACACCCGACCCCGCGATTTTGGCGGCAGGCTGACGATGCTGAAGGCGGCGGCATATCCGATCACGGCGGCAGTCCCCGCCACCAGCGCGCCCAGCTTGAGCGTGCGCAGAAACACGGTGCGGTTCAGACCAGAGCTGAAGAAATCGACATATCCCGACAGGCTCCAGCCGGTGGCGGAGGGGCGGAAGCCTTCGGACAACAGGATCGCCACCGGCAGGATGAACAGCAGGGTGGCAAAGGCAGCGGCGGGCAGGGCCAGCACCAGCCCTTCTTTTCTGTTCGAGAACATTGGCGGACTTTCAGGCGAAAGGAGGGACCGCGCCGTCAGCGCGGTCCTTTGCGGGGCAGCTTAGCGGATGACTTCGGCATTCCACTGTTCCACCCAGGCGTCACGATGTGCGACGATATCCTGCGGTGAGATCATGTTGAGCGAATTGATCAGCTCGGCTCCATATGTCAGGCCCTCGGCCACCTCGTCGCTCAGGACGACCTTGGCATTGGCGGGGCTGTCGATCTGCGCCTCGGCGATGCGGGTCTGAACCTCGCTCGACAGCCAGTAATCCATGAACTGATAGGCCAGATCCTCGTTTCCGTTGCCTTTGGTCATGACCATGACATTCATGCCGCCGGTCTGGCCTTCCTTGGGTTCGGCCCAGGCAAAGGGCAGGCCCGACTCCTTGAAGCTGCCCCAGGCAAAGCGGCCCACGGGCGCGGCGATCACTTCCTGCTGGTTCATCAGCTGCGCCAGCTCGGAAGAGCGGGAATAGAATGTCACGATGTCGTCGGCATGTTCCCCGACTGTTGTGATCGTCTGGGCAAAGTCTTCCGGATGTCCAAGCGCCTTGGACAGCATCAGCAGGGTCAGCGGACCCTGGGTGCCGGTGATGTTCGGCAGGGCAACGCGGCCTGCAACCTCTTCGTCCAGCAGATCGGCCCAGCTGTTAATCTTGACCAGATCCGACCGGTAGACGATCGAGCTTGCGTAAAACGTGTACCCCACAGCCGTCTGATCCCCCAATGGGTCCTGCGCCGACGGGTAGAGATCTCCAAAGCTGGTCAGACGGGTGCTGTCGATCTGCGCCAGCAGCTCTTTTTGCGACAGCGCATAAGCGTCATGGGCCGAAATCACCGCAACGTCGATCACCGGATCTGCGGCATTTGCCTCGATCTTGGCCATACGCTCGACGCTGTTGCCGGTCTCGACCACCAGATCGCAGCCGCAGATTTCCTCAAACGGATCGTACAGCGCCTCTTTGTATTCGTCCTGGGCAAAAGCATAGACCGAAATGGTCAGCGTCTTGTCGGCGGCTGTGGCGGTCGTGGCCATCAGTCCCGCTGCGGCCGCAGTGCAAAGCATGGTTTTCATATCTGTGAACCCTGTTGTGGTTTCGGAGAGGTGGTGGATTGCCGGATAACCAGACGCATGGGAATGGTCTGCCCCAGCAGGGGGGCCTGTTCACCGCGGATCTGGGACAGGATGATGGCGATGGCGCGCTCGGCGATGTCTTCGGTCGCCTGCGCCACAGTGGTCAGCTGCGGGTGCATGGCCTGCGACAGCGGCAGATCGTCGATGCCGCTCAGGCTGACGTCCCCCGGGACCTGCAGCCCATGCCGGGACAGCTCCGCCAGCACCCGCAACGCCAGAAGATCCGAGGTCGTCAGAACCGCAGTGGCCCCGTCCCGGATGTCATCCACCAGATCCTTCAGGCCGTCGGGGGCAGATCGCGTGCGGATCTTGGCATGCGCCGCAAGCGCCTCGGTCATGCCGGTGATCCGGTCGCGCTGCACGTCGGACAACGGATCGCCGATCAGCACCACATCCTTATGGCCAAGCTGTGCGATATGCGCCCCGATCAGCCGCCCGCCCCCGATGTGATCGGCGCTGACCGTGTTGGCGGGATCGGCGGCGGCGTTGATCACGACCATGGGCACGCTCTGACGTGCGGGCGTTGTCCCCCGTTGCGGCACGATCAGGATGCCGTCGACACCGCGCTGCACAAGACGGCTCAATGCGCGGTCCTGTTCTTCGGCACTGCCGCGGGAATCCGCGATCAGAACGCCCAGCCCCATGCGATCCGCCTCGATGGCAAGGCTTTGCGCGATGCGCGGAAACAGCGGATTGGTTAGGTCCGGCATGACAAGCCCCAGCGTATCGGTGCGGCCGGACTTCAGCGCGCGGGCCGTCTGACTGGGGACATAACCGGCCTTGGCGGCGTACCTGCGGATGCGATCCGCCAGCTCGGCGGAAACGCGTCCCCGCCCGGACAGGGCATTGGACACGGTGGCGACGGAAACGCCAAGTTCGGTTGCGACTTTCTTAAGGCTCATCTTCGGTCCATCCTGAGTCGATGAAACGTTTAACCTTCGGCTTATCGCCGGGTCAATGCTGAGGTTAAACGATTAACCATACAGATTGTCGTCTGCTGCAATTTAGACCGACGTCGCCACAGAAACAGGCAGTCCACAAATGCAGTCAGCCTACTGCCCGCAATCGACCTCAAGAGCAGATGAAACCGCAGGGGCCGCCCAAAAGGGCGGCTCACAAATGGACAGGCTCAGCCCCCAGCACTCTCAGCGCGTGGTGATATTCGTCAAGATCGGGATGCTCGGGTACGAAACTCAGGCTCTTTCGCAGCGATTCACCGGCCCGTGCGTCGGCGTGCTTCTCGGCCAGGGCGCACCAGTCAAGTGCTGCGCGCAGGGCCAGCAGATGATTGCCCGCTGCATCGGCCATCTGCCAGGCCTTTGCCAGTGTCTCTGACACCTCCGCCATGTCGCGTCCCTGCGCCTGCTGGGACTTGGCCAGAAACCGCCACAGCTCGGGATCGAAATAATGGACATTGGTGTCGGCGGTAAAGCCCAGCGTCTCTTCGGCAACTTCCGCGGCGCGCTCGGCCGCCCCCTTGGCGTAAAACGCCTCGGCGCGCCAAAGCGAAACATAGGGCACGGCAAGACTGGCACCGGTCTCTTTGTACGCCAGCTGGCCCTGCTCCATCAGCTCCAGTCCGATGTCCTGCCCGTCAAGGTCAAGCGAGCGCCCCAGATAAATCTGGGTCTGTGCGCGCCACTGGGCAAAGCTCTGCCCTTGCGACAGCCGCATCGCCGCCTCTGCCATCTCCTGTGCGGCCTCTGAATCCTGCCGGAACTGGTACATGCCGGTAGCAAACACATGCGCAAAAGCCACGCTGAAATCGTGTTTGGACGCTTCGGCCCGGTCAATGCACCTCTGACAGGCGTCATCGGCGTCCCGGTAGCGCCCCATCAGCGTATAGGCCCAGCCCAGATAGGCCAAAGAGGAAACCGCCGGATCCACGCCAAAACGCCGGATACATATCTCAATCTGGTCATCTGCCGCACCGGCCACCGCCGCCTCAAAGAACACCGCAGCCTGCGCCGCACGGCCGTAATAAAACGCCACGACTCCCTGCATGTAACGCGCGGCAGTTTGTGCGTCCCTGTCATTGGCCGCATCAGCGTCCGCTGCAATTTCGGCGGCGATCTGCTCGGCGCTCTTCAGTTCTGACCGCATCACATGCTGGCCCCAGATTCCCCACAACAGACGTGGGAAATCCATCTGCCCGCCATCCCCGGCAGAGGCGATATTGGCCTTGGCATAGACCGATTCCACTTCGACGGCGCCAAAACCCTTTGTCGCCAGCAATTGCGGCCCCAGCTGCAACAGCAACTTGCGCTCCAGCCCCACGGGCCGCTCCTGCGCAGGCAGGCTGTCCAGCAAGGTCAGCGCCTTGCTGAAATGCCCGGCAGCTTCCATCTGGGCGGAAAACACCGCCGTCTGCTGACCGGCTTTTTCAAAGAACTCGACAGCTTTCAGGACATTCCCGCTCAGCTCATAGTGACGCGCGATGATTTCGGGCGACGACAGAAGCTTCTCCCTGCCGCGATGTTCCAGCCGGTGCGCGATGCGGCTGTGACACTGCATTCGCGCCTTGTTCAGCATCATCGAATAGGCAAATTCCTGAAACAGCGCATGCCGGAATTCGTAGCGGGCATTGGGCGGACGCCCAAAGCGCAGGATAAGACCGGCCTCCTGCAGATCGTTCAGCTGACTTTCCAGCGTCTCGCGGTCAAGCGACAGAATCTGCTGCAACAGGGAAAAATCGAAGGCGGGACCAATCGCCGCCGCAGCTGATAGGGTGGGCCAGGTCTCCTGCGCCTCGTCCAGCCGCGCCATCAGCGAGGCGCGCAGGTTTTGCGGCACCTTCCGTCTGGCCCCGTCGCCCTCGCGCAGCATGGTGCGCACCAGCTCGACCACAAACAGCGGGTTGCCGGACGACCGGCGCACCAGTTCTTCGGTGATTTTGCTGCCCAGCTTTTCGGAGCCAAGCAATTCGACCAGTTCGCGCACGCGCGGGCGCTTCAGACGATCCAGTGAAATATGGATCAGACCCTGCGCCGGCAGCGTCGCGGCCATGCTGTTGGTCCGGCTGGTGATCAGGATCAGCAGCGTGCCCGCCGGGCGCCCCTTCACCAGCTGGTCCAGCACGTCAAGGCTGGTGTGGTCAAACCAATGCGCATCTTCGATCAGCAGGACCGATGGCCCGACCCCAAGGGCCGACCACACGTCGCTCAGCGCGCTCTCCACTGTTGCCTCTGCGATGGGGGCAGGGGCGTCCGTCTCGCTTTGCTCATCGTACGTTGTCGCGGCGTGCCCCGCCACAACACGTCCCGTGCGAATGGGCCAGAGCGCACTGCCCGTGCGATGCGGCGATCCTGACAGCGTCAGCTGGGTCAGCGGTTTCGGCGATATGCTGTCCAAAAACGCACGAGCAAGCCGCGATTTGCCGATGCCGGGTTCGCCGGTGATCAGGCCGATTTGCACCCGCTCTGTCGTACCGCCCTCCCAAAGGCCCCCCAGCAGCGCCAGCTCCTCTTCGCGCCCGACGAAGTGGCCGGATCTGTCGCGCACCGGTCCCGCCGGCTGCTGCTCGGGTTCGGCCAGCGGCCCGACAATGCCCAGAATGTCCGACCGGCCCGCGACCTCTGTGATCGCAACCTTGTGGCGCAGCGCCTCTCCAACCTCTGCGGTGACCAGAATTCCGCCGGGGTCTGCCAGCTGCGCAAGCTCTGCCGCCATCATGATCGGCCCCCCCGTCAGATCGGGCGCCGTCGGATCGTTGGGCGCCTGCCGCACCAGCACCTTGTTCTGCGCAAGGCCGCAGGACAGACCGGCGGTCGTGCTCTGCGCCATCAGCGCCTGTGCCGCGCGCAGGGCATTTTCAAGGTCGAATTCACTTGCTTGAGGAAAGCCGAAAACCGCGATGGCACGGCCATTGCCGCTTTCGATCAACCGCCCGCCAAACTGCGCGACGACCTTGTTCACATCGTCCCGGAAGGTATCCGCAAAGATCAGCATGTCTTCCGGGTCGGCGTCCGGCGCTTCGCTCATCCTCGCCGCATCGCGCACCAGTACCGCAAGGACCGAGACTTCGCGCTTTTCCTCGCGCCACGCCGTGCTTGGTTCGGCCGGGGCGGGCAGGCGGGCAGCGCCGCGCAGGCTTTGCGCCAGATCCTGCAGATCCTGCCCGGGCGCCACATCCAGCTCGCGGTGCAGCGCCTCCTGACAGCGCTTGTACTGCCGCAGCGCCAGATCCGGTGCCCCTTGCGCAATATGAAACAGCATCAGCGCCTTGTGCGCATCTTCGACCGCCGGATCCAGCCGCAGAATGGCCGTGGCCGTCTCTGCCGCGGCAGGCAGGGCATCGCGCGCCATGTCCGTCGCCAAAAGCCCCAGCAGTGCGCCAAGCGCGGCATCGCGATACCGCTCGATTTCCAGCTGCAGCCAGTCGTCAAACCCGCCCGAACGCACAACCATCGCGTTCAGGAATGGCCCCCGGTACAGTGCCACCGCAGCGCAGGGATCGGATCCGGTCAGGCGCCAGAACGATTCGGTATCAATCTCGAAATTCTCGAGGTTAAGTTGCAGGCTCCCTTGATTCGAAGAAATCGCCTCCGGCGCAAAGGGCGCAAGACTGCGCCGCAGCACGGCCACCTCCTGCCGCAGACTCGCGCGCGCCTGCTCTTCGCCACTGTCGGACCATAAAAGCGCCGCCAGCTCTTCCCTCAGCACCGGCATGCCCGGCGCACGCGCCAAAAGGGCAAGTAATGCCCATGACTTACGCGTTTTTATCGGTATCTCTTCACCGGTTTCAGAGAGGAGCGTGCAAGGCCCCAGCAGGGACAGCTGAACCTTTTTCATAGCGACCTTCTTGACGTCTTACTGGGTACTTTACGCATTTTTTATGCTGTCCGAAATATCAAGTTGTTATTGCTAAGTGACGTTAACCAGTACGAGTATCCAAGGTTATTGTGGCCTCCAGGTCGGGCGTGAACCGTCCGGCCTGGAAATAACATTTTAACAAAGAGATGCAGATGACACTGGATAACCCAAAAGACCAAGCCCTTATTATTGATGGCGTGGACAGCACCGATGCGCCCGCCCTTGCCGGACGGCTCGCGGCACTTGCCCCTGCTGAAAAGCAGAATGCACTGAACGGGCCGCTGGTCCAGGAAATGATTACGGCCATGCAGGGTGCTTCTGTCCCGATGGTCTATGCCTCGGAGTCAGAGCTGCTGGACGAAATCCTCGTCCGCCTCGCCGCGGTTGACGCAATGACCAGCCTCACCAGTGGCGCATATGACTGCGATTACTTTGACCCCAACATTGATCTCAAGCCGCGCATCGGCACGACGGACAACAGCCGGACGTCCCGCTACTGGAAATTCCTGAATCCGACGGATCACTGGGATGCAGCGTGGCGCCAGACTCCGCAAACACCGCCCTCCACCGCAATTGCGCCCGAATACGGCTCGGTCCTTCCGTTCCGGGGCGAATGCGCTGGCGCCTATCAGCTGGTGATCTACTGGGGCCTTTTGAACGGGCTGGGCGCGGATCGTTTTGCGCTGATGGCTGAAAAATTCGGCACGATGTTGGTCGGCCCGTGGAGCCTCGGACCTATCTCCAATCCCGCCACCCTGTTCATGCCCAAGGCTCCGCTCGAAGATCCGCCCATCCCCGGCGACTACATGTATTTCCAGAACAAGGACGATTATCCCGAACTGGCGCCGGACGGGTTCTGGATGGGGCTGAACAGCATGTACATGGGCAAGGACGCCCTCGGCACGCGCCACTATTCCGGCATGGGCGCAAGCTGGCAGACCGAGGCGAATTTGCGCATGGAACTGTCAAACGCCTATTATCAGGATTGTTATCCCCACCAGATAGAGGCGCCTCTGACCGAGGTCCGCTTTACCGTGCGCGCCCTGTTGCAGCTGCCAAAGGAACAGAACGTGGCGATCGAACACAGCGCTGACACGGACAGCACCTTTGTGATTCATGCGCCAAATGTCGGATCGCTGCAAAATGCCGGGTACACGCTGAACGAAAATGGCGTGCTGACCAATCCCTCCACCACCCTTGGCGCTCTTGCCGGCCTTTTCGGCACCACGCCAGAACATATCAGACAGTTCCGCAGCGCCGGCCTTTCGAACCCGCCGGGCAGGATCTCTTTCGGTGGGGTGACGGCGGTCCTGTTCTTTGCGGATCCCGAAGCGGACAGAAACGATCCCGCGGCCGTGGTTTCGGTCCATGTCCACATGCACAGGAACGCCTGATCATGGCGCACATACCTGACCTGCGCGCCAGAGACGTCGTCAACAACGCCATCGGCCCCTTCCCGAAAAACTGCGCCGGCTATATGAACCCGCCCGTCGGCGGCTATGGCTATATCGCCGCGCTCAAGCTGTCGATCGGGACCGTTGTGGCAGACATGGACGAAGGTCTGGACGGAATCGTCTCTTATGACCGCGCCGAATGTGAAGACGCCTATATCGGCCAGATCAACATGCTCACCGCGTCGTCGTTCTGTGGCGTCAACGGGGCGGTCTGGGGCTACGATCTGGCCCGTCACGACGATCTTGCCAATGGGCTGATCCAGCCAAAGATGGTGCTGCCGCGGCATGATGGCGTTCCGGTGCCGATCATGCCGCTCGACCCGCTTCTGGACGCGGCCTATCGCCTGTTCGGCAGTCGGGATGAACGTCGCTTCAGCCCGCTACCCGGGGCCATGGTGGTCTGCGCCAACAAATCGCAGACCATCAATCCAAAGGTTGAAACCACGGTCTGGTGTGCGCTGGCGATTGCCATCGCCGAAGATCGCAGTTCCACCGCCAACCTGTTCATCGAAGATGCCTCTGACACCGAAACGACCGGCCCCGCCCCGCTTGAAGAGATCGAGCGCAACATCGCGTTGTCGATCCTGCGCTGCGGGCGCGATCAGGGTGTCGCCTACCGCGAGATTTTCATCGGCTCCAAGGCCCTGACAATACCGCATGGGCATGTCGGTTGCGCGCTGGCCTGTGCGCCCTACGTCACCCTGCCGCCTGCGGCAATTCCCCCGGGATGTGAACCCGGCGATCTGACCGAGATGACGCTCAGCATGTGGGAAAACCAGCTCGGCCTCACGCCGATGCGGCCATATCCTGGGGTCTACCGCGCATTTTCCGATTAAATAGTTTTAGCTTCAAGTAATGTACCCGTCGTAGTTTATCTGGTTTGCGCGCATTAAAAGGGGGCCACAGGCCCTCTTTTTTGTGCCTTATGCTGATCGCGCAGGCCTCTTCTCCTGATCAGCGTCAGACCGCATCACCCTTTGGCAGTCATGTATTTGGCAAAACAGCGGCGCCAGCGGTCAGCCATACGAAATCCATACGGTTTCCATACGCCTTCCGTATCCCCGCAACGGGACGATTCCGCCAAACCCTGCTCACCGAAGTGCTTGCCGAAATCAGGCGACGCGCAACGGTGCATTCCCCCTGCAGCCGCTGGGGCAGGTGCGGTGCTAAAGGACCGCGCGGATGCGGCCTTGAAACAGCGCCTTTAAAGCGTCCCGCCTTAAACTTGAATCGCTTGTTCGCGGCCTGTCAGCTGCGCCTCCAACGCGAAAAACGATGAGTGTGTTTCAGGTTATAGGCGGCGCGCTTTAATATCAGTAGTTTAGCGGGCATTTTGCGCCGGGTGCTTACCTCCGGCACGCCAGAAATGGGGGCCACCGCTCACTTGCGGTGCAGCATGCTCCAAGTCTGGATCGCCACGCTTCCGCCCGCAAGCAGCGCCCCCAGCAGGCACAGCAGGGTCCAGCCACCCGCCACCCAGGCCCAGGCCGCCACCGCAGAGCCGCCGGCTCCGCCCACGAACATGCACCCCATGAAAATCGTGTTCAACCGCCCCCGCGCCCCCGGCCTCAGGGAATAGACGATGTGCTGGTTCGAAATCATCGCGCTTTGCACGCCAAAGTCGAGCAGGATCACCCCGACAATCAGCCCCGGGATGGAGGTCCAGAAACCAAATACCCCCCAGGAAAGTAACGTCAGCAGCGCCCCCAAGAGAATTGTCAGATTTGGGCCGCTCCGGTCGGCGATCCTCCCGGCAATCGGGGCGGCAAGAATACCGACGGTGCCGACGATCCCGAACAAACCAGCGGCGTCTGCACCAAGGCCAAAGCGTGGCTCCTGCAGGCGCAGCGCTAGTATGGTCCAGAACATGCTGAAAGCACCGAAAAGCAGGGCCTGCGTAACAGCGGCCTGACGCAGAACTGCAAATTCCCGCCACAGACCGGCAAGCGATCCGAGCAGCGCGCCATAGCCCAGTGTGGGTTCGGGCGCACTGCGCGGCAGGCGCCATGCCATCACCGCACCCGCCCCCAGTGCCAGCGGCACGCCCAGCCAGAACATCTCGCGCCATCCGCCGTGGGTGGCAACAAATCCTGCGAGCGTGCGGCTGAGAAGAATGCCGCACAAAAGCCCGGCCATCACGGTTCCGACCGTGGCGCCGCGCCGCTCGGGGGCAGCCAGATGCGCGGCCAGCGGCACGATCTGCTGCGCCACGGTTGCGGCCGCCCCCACAAGAAGCGAGGCCAGCACCACCAGCGCCGCCGTGGGCGAGAGGGCGACCAGGGCAAGAGCCGCACCAAGCGCCACGAACTGTGCAACGATCAGTTTCCTGCGCTCGACCAGATCGCCCAGCGGGACCAGTAGGAATAGTCCGACAGCATAACCCAGTTGCGTGGCTGTTGGTACCAAGCTGGTGGTCCCGCCTGGCAGGTCCCGGTCCATGACGCCGAGCATGGGCTGGTTGTAATAGATATTTGCAACGGCAACGCCTGCGGCAACCGACAGCGCTATGACAAGGCCATTGCCAAGCCCTTTGCCATCTTCAGGGGTCCGGGACTGCTCCACTGTCGTCATGACATGCTCCTGTGATGCGTACCTGCAGCTTGGGCAGGGGCCGGTGGTCGTGATCATACCAGTTGGTTACGTCAAACCGATCCAGTGCGGGATACACGTCAATGTATGATCTGCGCAATGCGACTGGCGCCCTGAACGTTCGTCTTAAAATCGTGTGTCTGCCAGTCGCGGACAACGCTCCGGACATATTGATTTACCGCTGGAACAAGGCGGGTACCGCGAGTGCGATGGTCTTCAGGAATAGGTTCAGGCGTCCGAACATGATCTCTACCTCGTTGCCCTGTCTGTCTTATAGGATAGGCATTGCTCGTGCCTTCCGCGCAGGGATGAACGGCGCAATACCGGTTTCTGCCCAGAAGTTGCGGAACCGGTTCGCGTTGTATCTTGATCCTGCCATAAACCAAGCGGGGGTCAAATGGCGTCAGCAACTGTCTGCAGCGTCGTCTTCATAAAACCTCCGTTCGCCCATGTCGCTTTAAGCGACATCTGCCTTGACACAGAAGAAAATGTAGCCCATAGCTACGCGATGAAGCAGATCAGCTACACCAAGGCCGCGATCCGGGCATTGCGCCGGATGCCTGCGAACACTGCAACCCTGATCCGTTCCAAGATCGAAGCCTATGCGCATGACCCTGCCTCTCAAGTAAACAACGCCAAATCTCTGAAGGGCAGAGAGGGTATCAGACTGCGGGTGGGTGACTGGCGAGTCATCATGGATGAGCAGGGCAATGTCCTTGCTGTCCTGGACATCGGCCCCCGGGGCAGCATTTATGACTGAAAGGGCATGATATGAATGAGATGGTAACAATTCCGCGCGAAGAATACGACCGTCTGCGGACGGCTGCCGAAGATCTTGTTGATCTTCAGGCCTATGATCGTGCCAAGGCGGGCTTGGCAACTGGTGAGGATGAATTGATCCCCGCGCAACATGTGAACCGCCTGCTGAATGGCGAAAGCCCAATGCGTGTCTACCGTGACCTGCGCGGCCTGACCCAGGCCGCTCTTGCCGAAAAGGCTGGCGTGAACCGCGTCACCGTTGCCGAGATTGAGACCGGGCGCAAACAAGGCTCTGTCGCGACCTTGCGCGCCTTGGCAGATTCCCTTGGCGTCACGCTGGACGATCTCGCCGAGTAAGGTTGGCCCTCTGCGATCATTCAGGTGCCGTGCAGCAAACATCCGGATTGTGAACGACGTTTGTCTTTCAAGGGTCTGCCACTGTCCGACACGGAGGTGCGCGTCCTGCGCGAGACATGTCTATAAGCGGGGAAGTCCAACCAAGGAGCATCGGAGTACTTTGATGGTGAGCGACTTCTATGCCAGCCAGAGTGGCTGCGGCTCAGTTGACTGATTGGAAGGTCTGCATGGGGCGGGTGATCTTCTTTATGAAACGGTGGTCCTGTTCGATTATATTGCTGAGATATTTCACTTGCAGAACCTCGATCGACCATCACCAGCAAGCGATTCATGTTGAACAGACTGGCTGCCGCAGATCCGCTCTTGTCGATGACCACCCTGTCGGGAAAGCCGTTGGTTCCGATTGCGCGGATGAAGAATGCGGTGGCTGCTGCTTCGTCACGGCACTCTGAAAGCATAAAATCAAGCGTTTTGCCCTGTTTGTCGATAGCTCGATACAGAAACCTTTGACTTTCACGGAGGTCTCATCCATCCGCCAAGATCGCCGAGCCTGTGCTTTCCTGCAATGGGCTTGCTGAGCTATGATATTCGCATATTTCTCGACCCATAGGTTCAGCGTCATGTGATCAACATCGACGCCATGCTCGGCCATGATTTCTTAGAAATCCCGATACGATACCGCAAGCCGAACATAGAAAGAGACCGCCTACAGGATCAAGGATTTTGGGTGGCGTGCACCTTTGAAACTGACCAATCGCTTGAACCTTGAACGGGATGTCGAAAGCTTGCTCCACGCGCGGCTCTGTCCATAAGTACAGTTGGACGTCAAAACCTGGCGAAACTACTACCAGAAATCAGTTTATCTGAAAAAGCCGGTCAAGCCGCTGTTGACCGGGTTAGTGCTGCTGCGAATGCAGAGCTGTACAGGCAGGATCAGCGTTTCTTCCGCCGTGGGTTGTGCGCCGGCGCAGCGACATCTCTGTCCAAGCTCCAGAAGATGGTCCACAGCCAGCCGTGCGCCGGTCTCGTTGTCGGCCAGAACCTTTGGCGCTATTCACCGATTTCGGTGCTGCGCCTGTGTCTTGCAACCTATGTGCTGCTGGGATTGCTGGTTGGCTTTGCCGTCGTCCTTCAGCGCAAGGGTGCAAAGGGCCACTGAATTTACGTCGTCTTCTAGGGAGGAACCAACAGATGACAAAGACCCTGATCGTAGCCATCGCACTTGTCAGTACCATGGCTTACAGGGCACATGCAGAGACCTTGGGTCGCAGGAATTGCCGGTTCTGAAACAGCACTGGCTTGAAAGCTCTATGTGCAAAGTCGCCGAACTCAGCCTCGACGAGGGCTGGGCCGATCGGGTAAACCATGACGCGCTAACCGAAAACTACCTGCATCACATTGATCTGGTCGCGCAGGCAGGTTATCGCAACCTCATCCAGTTCAGCGGCAACCGTCGCGACATGAACCCAGCTGAGGGGATGCAAAACTACGAAACGGGGCTGAGACGTATCCTTGACGCGGCCGAGGAAAGGGGCGTCGTTCTGCACATGGAACTGCTGAATTCGCGGGTCAATCACCCGGACTATCTTTTCGATGCCACCATCTTGGGCGTGGACCTTTGTCGCGGGATCCGCTCGTGCAACTTCAAACTGCTTTACGACATCTACCACATCCCTTTCCATGACTGTCTCGGCCACGACCATACGGCCGGAAATCCGATGCGCTGCGCGCCGCGGTTCTTAGTCGTGACGCCTGACGCCCACAAAATTCTTTCAGGAGGAGAGCCACATGGCAGGCAACATGCACTGCGACGCGATCGTCGTCGGATCGGGGATCAGCGACGGATCAGCCGCAAAGGAGCTGACCGAGAAGGGGCTGAAGGTGCTGCTTCTTGAGCGCGCTCGCAACATCGAGCATCTGACCGATTTCCTGAACGCAGACAAGGAAAGTTGGGACTATCCGCATCGCGGCAGCGCAGCTGTCGAGATGAAGCGCAAGAGCCCCGTGCTGCAGCGGGATTATCCGCTGAATGAGCAGACCTGGGGAATGTGGACCGATGAGCGAGCCAATCCCTATGTCGAGAATAAACGCTTTGACTGGTTCCGCGGCTATCACGTCGGCGGGCGTTCCCTGCTGTGGGGGCGGCAGACTTACCGTTGGTCGGACACCGATTTTAAGTCAAATGCGAAAGACGGCGTCGTGATTGACTGGCCGATCCGCTACGCCGACATCGCGCCATGGTATGATCATGTGGAGCGCTTCGCCGGGATTTCGGGCGCGCGCGACGGTCTGGATTTTCTGCCCAACGGAGATTTCCTGCCCCCATCCCGCTGAACGTCGTTGAAAAGGATGTCGCAGCGCGCTTGCAAAAGGCCTTTGGTGGCAAGCGTCACCTAATCAATCCCCGGGTCGCCGATATCACAGAACCCAAGCCCGAGCAGAGCCGGGTTAACTGCCAGTACCGCCACGAGTGCTCGCTGGGATGCCCTTATGGGACATATTTCTGTACTCATTCTGTGGCCTTGCCAGTAGCTGTGGCGACAGTCAATCTGACGCTGCGGCCGTTTTTCGAAGTGCGTCAAGTGCTGTACTACAATAACCGCAAGCGGGCGACCGGGGTTGAGGTGGTTGATGCCGAAACCAACAAGACCTATCAGTATACCGCCGATGTCATTTTTCTGAACGCTTCGACGTTCAACTCGACCTGGCTCCTCATGAATTCTGCAACGGATGTCTGGGAAGGCGGGCTCGGGTCCGCATCGGAGGAGCTTGGACATAATGCGATGGACCACAACTTTCGCGTCGGGGCCGAGGGATCTGTCGAAGGATTTGACGACAAATACTATTTTGATCGCTGTCCCGCCGGTTTCTACATCCCGCGTTTCCGTAATGTCGATGGCGAGGAACGTCCCTACCTGCGTGGTTTCGGCTATCAGGGCTCGGCCAGCCGCGAGGGCTGGAATCGCGAAATTGCCGAACTCAACATTGGCAAGGATCTCAAGAATGCGCTTTCTACGCCCGGCAGCTGGCGCATCGGCATGACCGCCTTTGGCGAGATGCTGCCCGATCATGCGAACCGCATCGCGCTCGCTACGTCCTTGACGGACAAATGGGGCTTGCCGGTGCTGTCAATCAGCGTCGAACTGAGCGAGAACGAAAAGAAGATGCGCAGTGCTGCGCCGTCGAGATGCTGCAGGCGGTCGGCATGGTCGATGTAAAGCCTACCGAAAGAGAACCGTGCCGAGTTTTCCGGATGCTGATTGACGTTAGTTATGCGGCCACGGCTTCAAAGTTGCGCCATGGGCCGCGACGGTGGATGACTTCGGCCTTGAGCAGGCCGTCGATGGTTTCGGCCAGCGCGTTGTCACAGCTGTCGCCAACGCTTCCGACCGAGGGTTCGATGCTCGCCTCAGCCAGTCGTTCGGTGTATTTGATCGACAGATACTGGCTGCCGCGATCACTGTGATGGACCAGCCCCGCGTCCTTGACTGGGCGACGCCGATGGACAGCCTGCTCGAGGGCGTCGCGAACGAAGCTGGCATGGCCAGATGTGCTGACCCGCCAGCCAATAACGCGGCGGGCATAGGCGTCAATGACGAAAACGACATATGCAAACCCTTTCCAGGTTGCGACACAGGTGAAGTCTGAAACACACAGCATGTTCGGCGCGGCCACACGGAACTGGCGGTTCACCTTGTCCAGCGGGCACGGCAACTTCTTGTCTGGGATCGTCGTCTTGTGCGGCTTGCCCAAGATAATGCCTTGAATGCCCATGCTCTTCATCAGCCTGGCACCTGTGCAGCGGGCGACATCGAAGCCCTCGCGGCGCAACTGCCGCCAGATCTCGCGCACGCCATAGACCTGCCAGTTCGCATCGAAGACACGCTGGATGTGAAGTCGAAGCTCCGCATCCAGCTTGGCACGATCCGACAGCCGCGCCGGGTCAGGTGATCATAGTAGGTAGCAGGGGCGATCGGCACCATGTTGCAGGTCGGCTCGACCCCGTGTGCATCTCGATGGTCATAGATGAACGACAGCATCACTTCGACCGGCGGTCGAGCTCCGCCATCGCAAAATATGCGCTGGCCTTGCGCAGGATCTCGTTCGCCTGGCGCCGCTCACGGTTCTCGCGTTCCAGCACCTTCATTCGCTCGGCCATCTCGCTGGAAACGCCCGGGCGCTTGCAGCTATCGACCTCGACCTTCTTGACCCAATCCTTCAAGGCCTGGGGCACGCAGCCGATCTTTGCCGAAATCGACATGATCGCCTGCCAACGCGTTCCATGCTGACCCACATTGTCGAGGATCAAACGCACGACACGTTCGCGCACTTCGGGTGAAAACTTGTTCGTCGTCTTGCTCATGATGCTCCATCTTGCTCAGGAGTTGGGGCATCCGGCAAACCCGGCGCGGGTCATTTGTCGCGTGGCAACGATGACCGGAATACTGAGATTCGTGTAGCATTCGAGCAGTGCCATGTGGACTTGACCTCTACCTCCAGGATCTCTAACATTTTCCCTTCAACCTAATATGCCTTTCTAAGAGCTACGCTACGCTTTCTCACCCATATAGCAGTCGTTTGCGAACCCGATAATTTAAATGCCGACTTCCTCCCGTAAACGATTAAGAAAGCAACATAAACCGACCCTTCCAGCTGGGGACACAGGTGAAATCGCTCAATCAAAGCATATCTCAATCAAAGCATATTGGGTACAGGCACGCGGCCCTCTGGATTCACCCCGTCAAACGGCCATACCAGCTTCTTGTCCGGGGCCTTTATATTCTGCGGACTATGTCCGGATAATACCTTGAACATCCAAGAATTTCATAAGCCAAGTCAAGCCTGTGCAGTTTTAGGTGCTACCACTTGGTGGCAGGTTGACAATTCTTACAATAACCGTCAGGTTAGCTGCGGTCAGGCAGCTAGGGCCATTTGGTCCCAGCAACCCAAATCCGAATTCTTATGATATCCTTGGAGCGCTGATGAATGCGTATCTGACCAATGCCCAGAGTTTCCTGGGACCCACGTTTGCCGAAGCGCTGGATTTCCTCGTTCTTGGCGGCCCATCGATCTGGGCGATTGCCGCCCTTGCCGTCCTCACACTTGCGCTGATTTTCTGGAAAATCTGGCGGTTCTTTCTGGCAGGCGCCTGGCGGGGCGGACGCCACACATCCCGTGCCATCGACCTATGGTCGGCAGGTCTGACCGATCAGGCCGTGCATATGCTGGAACGTCGCCGAAACCCAAGGGCTCGTGTTGCTCTGACGGCAATGAAGGTGCAGCTTGATCCAACACTGGATCAGATAGGCGCAGAATCGGAAACGCAGCGAGTCGCTAAAAATGAGCTGTCGGGGTTGCGGGGCGGGCTGAAGGCGCTTGAACTTTGTTCGACCATTGCTCCACTGCTGGGTCTTCTTGGCACCGTCATGGGGATGATTGGCGCGTTTCAGGCGTTGCAAGATGCCGGTGCGCGTGCGGATCCTGCTGCTTTGGCAGGTGGCATCTGGGAGGCATTGCTGACCACGGCGGCAGGCATGGCTGTGGCCATTCCTGCTTCGATCGCTCTGACCTGGTTCGAAAGCGTGGTCGAACGGATTCGCCACAGCATGGAAGACTCTGCAACGCGTATCTTCCTGCGTCCCGTCACAGGTGGAACCGCAGCGGATACTGCGCGGGGCCAAGACATGTCTATGGCATCCTTCAATTCTGCTCGGGCTGCTGCCGAATGAGCGTGAGCTTCGGTAACGCTCCTACGCCGCGCCGCCCCAATCTGACCCCGATGATCGACGTAGTGTTTCTGCTTCTGGTGTTTTTCATGCTGGCTTCCCGGTTCGGCGGCGAAAGGTCTCTCGGGCTGATAGTGGCGGGGCAGGGCAGCGGGTATTCTGGTCCGCCGCGTCTGGTCACCATCTACCCCGAGCGGATGACCCTGAACGGGGTGGATGTTACTGCCGAAGACCTGACGTCCGAAATCGGACAAATGACCGAGGATCCCGGCGACATCGTAGTTCTGCGCGCAGCGGATGACGCGGCGCTTCAGCGTGTGGTGGATACGCTCGATCTGTTGGGCGCTGCCGGATTCAACCGCGTCGTTCTGGTGGAATAGTCATGCGCATCGAAAGCAGCCCGCAACGCCAGCGTGGCGAAAATATCCTGCCGATGATCAACGTGGTCTTTCTGCTTCTAATCTTCTTTCTGATCTCTGCACGTCTGACCGCGCCCGAACCTTTTCCGGTAACGCCACCCAAGTCTGCCGCGCAGGGCGAGCCGGAAGGGGATATCGTGTTATTTCTGAGTGCTGACGGGCAGCTTGGCTTTCGCGAGGTTGAAGGCGATGAGCCGGTTATGGCCGCGCTTGCAGAGGCGCGCCAAAACCTTTGCGCGGCGCTGGATTGCGAAATTACCGACAATAGGCCACCGCTGCAACTCCGCGCCGATGCCGCTGTGCCGGGTGCCGATCTGGCGCGGCTGATGCCTGCCTTGGGTAGGCTGGGGTTTGGCCGCGTTGATCTGGTGGTGTCGCCGCAGTAAGCCTGTGAGCGATACTGATGTAAGGATATGTCCGTGAAACAGTACATCGAATTTCTGGTTTTCACTCTGGTCGCGGTCGGGGTGCTGATGCTTGGTTTTTCCGTCTCTCCGCCCGAAGACGCCGCCGCCTCTGCTGGGGTCGGTGGAGAAGACCTTGTGACCATGGAAGCATCAAGTGCCAGCGTTGAAACCATGGTCGAGGAATGGCTGAAGCCGCCCGACGTTTCCGAGCCTGCGGATATGCCGGAGATCACGCAAGAGGTTCCGGACATGACGCCGCCCACGATGACTGCGCCACGCGATGCATCAAAAAGGCCAACAGCCCCGGCCATGTCACTCCCGCAAGCGCCGAGCCTGCCGGATGCCGCTCTGGCCGAACTTCCGCCGCCGCCACCTGAACCAGAAAGCTCCGAACCAGAGATCGCGCCGGAAAGCTCGGAACGCCCGCAGTTGCGACCCGAACGGCCGGTTCAGCAGCAACCAGAGCCGGCCCCCCGGAAGGAAATAGCCAAGACCGCCAGCAAGGCCTCTGCTGACAGCGCGGGCCAGCGTGCAGCTGGCACCGGTGGGGGTGCGCAGGCTGGACAGGCTCGCTCAGGTCAGAGCGCCACTTCCAGTGCGGCAGAGCAGAACAGCCTAAAGGCATCTTGGGGGGCTGCCATCCGCACACGCGTGGAGCGCCGTAAACGCTATCCCAGCAGGGCTGGGCGGGCATCGGGCACGGTTGAGTTGTGGTTGAAAGTCACAAGTTCCGGTGCGCTTGCAGGGGTCGGCGTGTCGCGTTCCTCGGGCAACAGCTTACTGGATCAGGCCGCAGTCAGCGCGGTTCAGAATGCCAGCATGCCAGCCGCGCCACGCGGCCTGACACCGGGAACACATGCCTTTTCCTTGCCGATCCGGTTTTCCCGATAAGGTCTGGTTCCGGGCTAAAACAGCGTGCATGGCCCGAAATAGCAACCTAGGCCATGCGGCCTGAAGCCATGTGATTGAAGCCGCATGGCCGCTTCGCCGTTCGCGAGGAAGACTGATATACCCCAGGCAGACTACTTCGGCGTTTACCTAAGCAGTCTGCCGCTTTTTGGAGCCTTGCCGATGCTGCGTCAGTTCTACGAATATTACCGCCCCTGGACCGCCTTGTTCTGGCTCGACTTCGGCTGCGCCGTTCTGTCCGGCCTGCTTGAGCTTGCCTTTCCCCTTGCGATCATGGGCTTTATCGACGTGCTGCTGCCTCGCGGTGATCTGACGCTGACCGTCGTCGCGGCAGTGGGGCTTATGCTGATCTATCTGATCAACACCGGGCTGATGGCCATCGTCATCTACTGGGGCCACAAGCTGGGCATCAACATCGAAACCGAAATGCGCCGCCGCGCCTTTGAACATCTGCAAAAGATGTCGTTTGCCTTTTTCGACAAGGTACGTACAGGCAAGCTGGTGGCCCGCGTCACCCGTGATCTGGAAGAGATCGGCGAGGTCGCGCATCACGGCCCCGAAGATCTGTTCATCGCCGTGATGACCTTTGTCGGGGCGTTTCTGCTGATGCTGACGATCAACGTGCAGCTTGCGCTGATCACGGCGGTGATCGTCCCCGCCTCTATCGCGATTGTGGCTGTCTACGGCGGGCGCATGACACGGGCCTGGCAGGCGATCTATGCCCGTGTTGCCGATTTCAACGTCCGGCTCGAGGAAAACGTCGGCGGCATGCGCGTCGTGCAGGCCTTTGCCAATGAGGATCACGAAAAGACACTGTTTGCCGCCGACAACGCCCGCTACCGCGATACCAAGCTTGAGGCCTATCGCGCCATGGCCGCCTCGGCCTCGCTGAACTACATGGGGATGCGGTTCATTCAGGTGGTTGTCATGGTGGCGGGCGCGCTGTTCGTCCTGCGCGAGGATCTGAGCACTGGTGGATTCGTCGCCTTCCTGCTGCTGGTCGGCGTGTTCTTCCGTCCCATCGACAAGATCGCGGCGGTGATCGAACTCTACCCACGCGGCATCGCCGGGTTCCGCCGGTATCAGGAGCTTCTCGCCACCCAGCCCGACATTGCCGATCATCCGGATGCCATCTCCGCACCGGACCTCAAGGGCGATGTCAGCTTTCGCGCGGTCAATTTCGCCTATGACACCGGCGCGCCGGTTCTGCAGGACATCTCGCTTGAGGTGCGGGCGGGCGAGACGATGGCCTTTGTCGGTCAGTCGGGGGCGGGCAAGACCTCGCTTCTGGCACTGGTGCCGCGCTTCTATGCGCCGCGCTCCGGTCAGATCACCATCGACGGCATAGATATCGCCGACATGACCCTGCGCTCTCTTCGCCAGCAGATCGGCATCGTCAGCCAGGATGTGTTCCTGTTCGGCGGCACCCTACGCGAGAACATCGCCTATGGTCGGCTTACCGCGACCGAGGATGAAATCCTGCATGCGGCGGCGCAGGCGCAGCTTGACGGGATGATTGCAGGTCTGCCGCTGGGGCTTGATACAGTTGTGGGCGAACGCGGCGTGACCCTGTCGGGCGGCCAGAAACAGCGCGTCGCCATCGCCCGCGCCTTTCTCAAGAACCCGCCGATCCTGATCCTGGACGAGGCGACGTCGGCGCTGGATTCCGAAACCGAGCGTCTGATCCAGAGCGCGCTTGAGGCGCTGTCAAAGGGGCGCACCACCCTGGTGATTGCCCACCGCCTCGGCACGATCCGCAACGCAGACCGCATCGCCGTGATGGAGGCAGGCCGGATCGTCGAAATCGGCAGCCATGCCGATCTGGCGGCGGCCAAGGGTCAGTATGCCCGCCTGAGCGCTGCCTGAAACGCAAAAGGGCCACCCGATCCAGGTGGCCCAACCTGCTGTTTTCCTAAGTTCAGAACCGCGACGTAAGCGAGACGCTGATTTCCCGGCCCGAGCCATAAGAGCACAAGAGCAGACCGTCGCAGGTCGTGACATTGCGTTCGTCGGTCAGGTTGGTGACGCTCAGAGTGCCTTCCATTCCCTTGCCGAACGCATAGCTTGCCGTCATGTCATAAGCGGTCGAGCTGGGGACTTTGTATTTGTTTGCCGTGTCGGCCCAGCTTTCGCCGCGATGACGCGCCCCCAGACCCATCGACAACCCCTCCAGAGCCCCCGAAAATGCATAACGTGCAAAAAGCGACAGTTCGTGTTCCGGGTTCAGTGTCGGTTCCTTGCCCTCAAGGGCGGCATTCTTGTCCCTGGTGATTTCCATGTCCAGCAGGGTCGCCGCACCCGCCATCGTAAGGCCATTGCCAAAATCATATTGGCCTTCAAGCTCGAACCCGCGCGAGCGGACCTCGCCCAGCTGTGAGCGGTTCGGCGCCATGCCGGTTGTCACATTCTGCTGTTCGATCTGGAACGCCGCCGCCGATAGGCGGAAATTGCTGTCCTGAGGAGCCCATTTGACGCCCAATTCAACCTGATGTCCGGTCTCTGGCTTGGTTACGCCGGTCGACGGCGGCGACACCAACGGATTGAAAAAGCTTGAGAACGACGCATAAGGCGTAAGTCCCCCGGCGGTTTCATAGGCCAGCCCCACCCGGTACGACGTTTCGCTGTCGTCCCGCTCAAAGGCGTTGGTGCCCTCCTGTTCGGTCCAGACAAAATCATGCCGCAGGTTAAGCGTGCCGATCCAGCCACCGCCCCAGCGCATCTGATCCTGAAAATACAGACCAACCTGGCTTTGCGTGGTGGTGATATCGTTATAGGGCGGCTCTGCATACGCTATGCTGGGGTCAGACGGGTTTTTCACGGAATTCGGCGTGCCAAGACCAACGGTCAGGGTCTCGTCCAGCCAGAAATACCGCGCATCCAGCCCGACCATGACATCATGCGTCACAGCCCCGCTGTTCAGCGTCCCGTAAAAGCGCAGATCGGTCTGGGCGGTGCGCACACGCGCATCGGATGTAAAGGCGGCCATGCGCAATGTGCCTTCGTCATCGTTTGGCTTTGCGGTGCCATCCGCATAGATGCTCCCGTTCAGATAGCCCGAAGGATAGTAATACCGTTCGTCAAGGTCAGCCGCGCTGACACGCCCGATCCCCTCAAAGGTAAAGCCATTGGCCAGCTCGCGCTTTACGATGGCACTGGCATAGATCTGCCTGCGCGAATACTTGTCCCAGTCGGAATCGGAAAAATTGGCATCCGGGTCGATATAGCCGAATTCCTCTGTCTTCTTGACCGTGCCGTAATAGGGTAGAAAGTTGCTGCCGTTGTGCTGCTCTTCGGCGGCGTGGATATTGGCCAGCAGCGTGATTTCCGTGCCGCCATCGGTGGTGAACTTGAACGACGGTGCCAGCGTGCCGCGCAGTCCGTGGTTGAAATCGTCGTATTTGTCGCCGCCTTCCAGACGCCCGGTCACACGGTAGGACCGCCCGTTGCCCAGATCGTCGCCCATGTCGAACTCAAGCCATCCGGCCGAGGCATCGTTGGCACCGATCGTCACTTCGCGGATCCGCTCACCCGGGCGCTTTGAGACATAGTTGAGAATGCCGCCGGGGTTCGAGCCGCCATACAGCGCCGAAGACGGCCCGCGCAGAACCTCGATCCGCTCCAGCGTGTAGGGGTCGATGAAGAACGAGCCAAAGGAAATCGCGAGGTTCTGCGCATTGTCCAGATAGGTGCCGTTCTGGTTCGCCTTGAACCCCCGAATGCGCATCCAGTCATAATCTTCGTCATCGCCGTAAACATCCGCCGAAACGCCCGCAGTATAACGCAGCGCCTCGCTGACGCGGTGGGCCTTGAACCGGTCGATCTCGTCGCGGCCCAGAACCGACACGGATTGCGGGATCCGGTTCAGCTCCAGCGGCATCTTGGAGCCGGTGGTGGTGGTCGGGTTTCGTGCCCCATCCACGGGGCCAGTGGCGTCATCAGCGGAGTCGACGACGATCAGCTGCAGCGCAAAGGGATCATCAATCGCCTGTGCCATCGCGCCAGACGCGACTGTCATCATCAGGAGAGTCATAAGGCTCATCGACCCGGGGGGGGCGACGCGGGGTCTTGCAAGATTTGTCATGGCGTCCTTTTTGGCGCGACCAAATTGGCCGCCTGAATGGGAATAAAATGTCTGATAGAAATAGTCAGGTAGCTATGTCTTGTATATTTTCGCCGACCTCTGCAAGCCTGTGCCGTTTTATCCAAAAGCTGGGCGTCTGGCCGGCGACGGCCTTGAACATGCGGTTGAAATGGGCCTGATCGGCAAAGCCGGTCGCATCCGCGACCTCAACAAAGGGAGTATCCCGAAGCATCAGGGTCTTGGCGTGCTCGATCTTGATCTCCATCACCCATTGATGCGGTGAAACACCCAGAAACTTACGGAACTTCCTGCCAAAGCCGCTGCGCGACATTCCCGACAGCGTCGCCAGACTCTCAATCGAAATCCGCTGATCCATGTTCTGCTGTATGTATGTTGCAAGCTTTGGAAAATGTGCTTGCGATGGGTCAGTGGCCGTTCGCGCGAGATGAAAGAATTCCAATATCAGCGCTTCTGCCAGATGTTCGGTGTGATGTTGGGGCCTCTGCGGATTGACGGCCTCTTGTGTCAAAACTTCGGCCAGTCCGGCGAGTGTGCCAGCGCCGGTCAGAAAAAGCGGACGCTTTAGCGGCATGTCCGGTGCAACGATCTCTGAAAGGCGCTGCTGTGACAGATGAATGTCGAGGTGGCGCAATGGACCGGGGCGCTCCAGCTTGCCCCAGAACTCTACCCCGCCCGGAACATAACCGCAGGCGCACTTTTGCGGCAAGGCCGTCCTGTCCGCCGTGACGGACATATACCGGTTGTCCAGAAGAATGACGATCATTGGGTTGAGCGAGAGATATCTCCCTCCTGCGCTGGCCCGGCCGCGCATCTGCCAATAATTAAGCCTCATTTGCTCGAATGTCAGCCCCCGAAGATCGCTAAGCGGCTCGTAGCCCTGCACCGAGGTGATCATTCTTGGATGAAATGACACTTATCCCGCCCTCGTGTTTCCTTCGTGCGATGGATGTTCCGGCAGGCCGCCCGGGCAGATGTTTGCGCGCAGCCGTCCGGATCAAAACCGCCATCAGCGTACCCAATATCCCGAAAAATAGGACTCATCGCTGCGCAAGCCGAATTCGTCGCGAAACCGGGTCTTGGCCAGGCGCACCAGTGTACGTTCGGCTGCGACCCAGACATACCGGCTGTTTTCGGGCGGGATGGCTTCGCTCAGCTGGTCCCAGAGCGTCTCTCCCTTGTTGCGTATAACCCAGGTTACGGACAATGAGGTCGGGGCGACAAGAGGACTGCAATCCGTCTCGTCTTCGACCTCAATGTAGGCCTGTCCGCGTCGTGCGGGATCGGAACTCTGCAGAATACGGCGGATCGCTGGAAGGGCAGTCTCGTCACCCGCGATCAGCAGATTTTCCCCCGGGGGGAAGTCCCCGCCGCCGGGCCCCATGATGCCGACAAGGTCTCCAACCCTGGCAGTGCGAACCCAGTCGGTTGTTCTGCTGCCGTCATGTTCGAATATGTCAAAGCTAAATCTGCCAAGTTCGGGTACAAAATCGACAAAGGTGTAGACCGAGCGATGCAGCTTGTCCTCTCCATCCGGCCAGATCGTGCGCCCGTTGTCATCAAGCTGCGGCCACACCGGACGGCGCCCGCCCGGTGGGATCAGCAGCGAAAAATGCATCCCCGGACCCTGCGCCAGCGCAGGCGTGTCGGCACAGTCCAGCACGACCCGCAGAAACTGCCGAACCACCCGCGACACCGACACGACCTCGCCGTGATACAGGTTCGGCGGCGCACCGTTGCGGGCCACATTACCGCTCCAGCGCAGGGTTTCGGACAGGCCGGGCTGAACATGGTCTATCAGGTACAGGAAACTTTCGCGCGCCTGATGCAGGCTCAGACCGCTCTCTGCCTTGATCGACACGGAAAACCCGCGCGGATCCCGCTCGAAACGATAGCTGGCTTGCGGCAGGCTCAGCGCAAGACTGTCCTCGCTCACATTCACCGGCACATCGAATTCCTTGAGATGCTCAAGACAATGGGTCAGAAAATTCTCGGACAGGGCCCCGTCATAGCGGGCCGCAGACTGTCTGGAATAGCTCATGGGTGCGTCTTTCCTGAAGGGCGGTTCATAGGGGGATGACCATGGGTGAGCCTGCAACCGGGTCTGCCGCAATCTGCGCCCTCAGCCCGAATGCCGTCATCAGCCTGTCGGGGGTCAGCACCTCTTGCGGGTTGCCGGTCGCGACCAGACCATCCGGCCCGAGCAGGACAAGAGTGTCCGAAAACCGCGCCGCAAGGTTCAGGTCATGCAGGACCGAGATCACAGTCAGGCCGGTGTCACGGTTGCGCTGCCGCAAGAGCGTCAGCACATCCATCTGATGCACAAGGTCCAGAAAGGTCGTGGGTTCATCCAGCAGCAACACCTGCGCCTGCTGCGCCAGAACAAGCGCAATCCACGCCCTCTGACGCTGGCCGCCCGACAGCTCGTCCAAGGGACGGTCAGCCAGATCCAGCAGCGCGACCGCTGCCAGCGCCTCGGTGCAGGCAGCAGCGTCCCTGTCGTTCCACGGTGCCAGAAAGCCGCGCCAGGGCGTGCGGCCGCGTTTGACCAGATCACCGACGGTGATGCCGTCCGGGGCAAGGGGGGATTGCGGCAGAATCGCCATTTCCCGTGCCAGCGCACGGCTGGGCAGGGCATGTATGTTGCGCCCGTCCAGCGTCACCTGACCGCTGCGCGGCGCGATCAGCCGCGCCAGTGCCCGCAACAGGGTGGATTTGCCACAGCCATTGGGGCCAAGGATGGTGGTCATCCCGCCCCGGGGCAGATCCAGATCCAGCGCGTCGATCACGCGGCGGTCGCGGTATCCAAGCGTCAGCGCTTCGGCTCTCAGGCTCACAGTTCTCCCCTTTCCATTTCACGCGACAGCCGCCACAGAAGGTAGGGCGCGCCGATCAGCCCGGTCATTACACCCACCGGCAGCTGGATGCCGCTCAGCGCCGCGCGCGCGACCAGATCGGCCAGCACGGTGATCAGCGCCCCCGCCGCAATGGCCCCCGCAAGCCGCCCGCCCAGTGTTCTGGCACCGGTCAGGCGGGCACTGAACGGCCCGGCCATCAGCGCAACAAAGGGGATCGGCCCGGCAACCGCGACCCCGACCGCCGCCAGCAGCACGCCGGTTCCGGCGAGGCCCCACCGTGCGCGTTCGACATTCAGCCCCAGCCCGGCGGCAAGGTCCGAACCAAGCTCAAGCGCGGTCAGCGCCTGCAGCTGGCCAAAGGTCACAAGCCCAAGGATCAGCCCCAGCCCCCAGACCTGTGCCACATGCCTCCAGTCCCGCGCTGCCAAGGAGCCGGTCATCCAGCGCTGCGCATCCGCCGCGACCTCGGACGGCAGCAGCGTCATCGAGAATGTGGTCAGCGCAGAGGCGGCAAAGCCGACCCCCAGACCCACAAGGATCAGCATCAGGGGCGGCGTCGCCGCGTCCCGCCGCCAGGACAACAACGCCACCAGCACCGCCGCTGCCAGCCCGCCACAGGCCGCGATCAGCGGCATCGGCAAAGCAACGCCAAGTGCTGTCGCCGCAACCACGGCCAGGCCGGCCCCAGAGGTAAATCCCATGATATCGGGCGCCGCCAAGGGGTTGCGCAACAGCGTCTGAAAGATCACCCCGGACAGGCCCAGCACCGCCCCCGCACCCACTGCGGTGGCGACGCGCGGCCCCCGGATCGTGTCAAGGATCAGCGCCCCGGGCCCTTCGCCGGTGATCAGCCCCTGCCACAGCTCGGCCATGCCGATATCGACCTGCCCGATCAGCACGGCGACCAGAACCGCCGCAAACAGCAGCGCCGTCAGGATCACGCCGCCCCTCATCCCTGTGCCCCGGGCCGCAGACCACGGGCGATCCAGATAAAGACCGGTCCGCCCAGCAGGGCGACCATGATGCCCGCGCGCACTTCGGCAGGGGCAAGGATCAGCCGCCCAAGGCTGTCCGCAACCAGCAGCAGGCTCGCCCCCAAAATGGCCGCCGCCAGCAGCTCGGCGCGTAGGGAATGCCCCGCCACGCACCGCGCGATCGGCGGCACCATCAGCCCGAGAAAGGCAATGGGCCCGGCCACCGCCACCGCCGCCCCCGTGGTCAGCGTCACCGCGACCAGCGTCGCCGCTTGCACTAGCCCCGGTC
>NZ_AWWI01000043.1 GCF_002760615.1 Puniceibacterium antarcticum
CCCGAAGAGCAGGCCCTCAAATTCCTATCTCTTCGGCGGATCAGGTTGTTCAGCCTGAACTCAGTAGGGCCAGGATCTTGCGGATGTTGAGCCCGCAGCGTAAGCCTGCGCCGAGGGCCATCTTTGGCTAAGGTCTCTGATCGGATACTGGACCGTCCATATTGCCTCCTTATGGACGGTGCATGCGACTTTTTTAGGGCGAACGACTTACGCCAATTTTGCCGATAATATCGGCCCCCCCAACAATATCAGTGTGCCAAGGTTGGAGGTGCTACTTTTGTTATTTTTAACTCCAGACTAACACCGCAGAAGAAGGTGTCCTACGTCCGAATATAGAAGGCATGGATCGTATAATTCCCTACTGAAGCGATACACTCATGTCGGGGAAATATTAGATGCGGAGTTGTTTTCAGAAATAGGATGCCAAGCGTCGCGCGCAGCTGCACCTAGAGCCACATATTTATGCCCGTTTGTCGAGATGGTCACTTCTTTTCCAAGAAATTTTTCCGAAGTATTCACTCCATCAGTGATGTCACCAAGCTTCGCCAAGCTTGTTAGAGTCAAAACGTTGACACGCCTCCATGTACCAAAAAGGCGAGTAAATATACCTTTGCCACCATTTCCAACACCGATATTTCCTGGATTCCAGCTTATTCCATCCGCGACCGCTATAACACCATCTGTCGTATCGGGGGATACCTCACTGGGCGGTAAACAAATACCGTCCAAAAAGGTTTGCGCTCGACTGACCTTTGACGTCCGGACTGCGCTAAAATACGTCATCTGACCACCGAGGTCGGGTAAAGTTATGCGCGGGCGACCGGTGGACCAGCTCCCGAGATCTTTAAAATAATGAGCTGTGGTACCTACGGATGCTTCACAAGACAAATTGCATATATTTGTGTCCCTCATGCTTCCGCCAAGGTCCATCACAATCACACCACCATTCAAGTTCCCTTTGATGTCGTTAAAGCTACTATCGTATAGATTTGGGTAGCGAGGTGTGCACACATTATTCGGGATCTTGGACGCTCCGCTCTCTTCACCGGTAACGATATTGGTCGTATTAAATGCCCCCACAACATTAGATACAAAAATAATATCATTCCCCTCTGGATACCCGAGAACCGTACCATAGGCGCCAGATACTGCCTGAACAACGGTTTCTCCAACCCTATAGTCGGATGCTGAGGAAACGGCCAAAGACACTTCCGCATCTGTGGTGATAGAAATCTGCGCCAAACCAGAGACACCACCCGAAACTTCCAGATTTGAAATCCTCGTGCCTTTGAATGAAAGTCCTCCGAATATACCGCCTTTTAGATCGAAGCGAGCAAAGTGTTTCAGGTATCTTGCCTTGCAATCTATCAGCTGTGTGCGTTCACAATACCCATTCTTATTTCTAATTAAGAACAACGTCCCCTGATTTCTAGAGTTATCGAGAGAGCCCCAGCCCACATGGCCGATAAAACGAACTTGATTGGTATCTTCGATGACCCATGCAGTACCGTCTGTATTAAATACGGTTTCCCCGCCGTAGCACGTAAAAATTGGCGTATCAGCGCGTTTTTCTGAGGTTTGTATGCGCACCAATCCCGCTGAGACCGTGCGCGTACCACGTGTCCCAGTGAGCTGAAGAATTTTTTCCGTGGTGATGACCGTGGACAAATCAACGCGAACTTCAGATGCCAGTACGTAATTAGATCCAGGCGGCAAATAAAAGGTGGTCTTGTCGCCTGAGAAGAATGAGTTTAGATACTTTGCTATATCATCTCCATTTTTCCATCCATAGGCAACTGGATCATAAGTCTCACTTAAATCTCTTAATTTTACGCCACCTATAGTCTCAAAGTGATAGCTCTCAGAATCCCTAGGGAGAACTTGCCAACGATTTCCTGTAAGTTTCTGAAAAATCAACTGACCTTGTTCAAATAAATCATATGAGCGGGTGTCACTCGAAAGAGCATCAAAATCCGAAACTGCTTCACCTGGATTTAGCACTGCCTGCCCATGAGCAGTCTCAAGATTTTGAACGGTATTGCCATTTGGGACATAGGTATTTGGGGCAACTATGGAGAACGTTCCTTCAGGCGTCGTTGCAAGATCGCCGATCGATAGATCTGAGCTAAGCAATAGCGCTGAAATGTTGGGGAACCTTAGCATGGTAGATTTTCGGAGTTCATCAAGGGTCAGCTTGAGCTGAGCTCCATTCATCGGCAAACTTGGGACGGGTACCGCCATCACACTGGTTCCTTTTATGAAAAAACTGCGTCTATTCATAACAATCCTTTCATTATAGGAGGACTAACTGACCGTTCGCACCAGACCTACGGCAGCTATCATCTCAGAGCTGATAATATGTAGTCACTGATGCTCTACATGCTCGCCCATTAGTAATTATCGTGCCATGATCGTTCGTGGAAATCAATCCGGGGGACATTCATGTCTTAGCCCCCATGATCGCGGTGTGAACTGACTGGGCCGGTGGCCTCTCCCGCGGCATTCTCCATTCAAGGGTTGCGCTGGATTGGCTGGTGCCGAGCCTCAAGAATGAGGGAGAGACCAGATGCACTATAGCACGTTTATTGGGGTGGATGTCCACAAGGCGACAATCTCGGTCGCGGTCGCACAAGATGGGCGTGGTGGTGAGGTCCGCCACTGAGGAACGGTTCCGCACCGGCCCGATCACATCCGAAAGTTGGTGGAGAAGCTCAGCGCTTGCGGAAGTCGTCTGCATTTCTGCTATGAGGCTGGGCTATTCGATTATGGCCTGCACGCGAGGACAATGAAATATACCATCGGAATCGACATCTCGAAAGACACTCTTGATGCGCATCGTCTGATCAATAACGAAGCGCGGCAGTTCGCGAATTCGCCAGTCGGTCTGCGGGTACTTCGCCGCTGGATCGGCGTTGAAACGCCTGACCTCGTTGCCTACGAGGCGACCGGGGCTTACCATGCCGCACTCGAGTGTCATTTCGCCGGAATTTTGCCGCTGGTGAAGGTGAACCCGCGACAGGCGCGCCGCTTTGCCCAAGCCCGCGGAAGAAGGGCCAAGACCGATGCCGTTGATGCGCACGTTCTGGCCAAGATGGGATCCGCGCTCGATCTTGTGCCGGATGCGCCGACGGACAAGAACGAGCCTGCCCTCAAGGAGTTGCAGATCGCCCGCCCCCAGTCAGGGAAGTTGTCCGCTGCTCTACTTTTCCTCTATTTCTCAGGTGGGCGGGATAGGACGATGACGTGGGATATTCACCGGAACGAAAAGCGGCTGTGCTGAAGCGGATGCTTGCACCACACAACATGGCCCTCCGGCAGCTGTCGCAGGAAGAAGGGATATCGCGGGGAACGCTGCACAAGTGGCGTGCTGAGGCGCGCGGCAAGGGGCAGCTTTTGCCCGATGCAGATGCGGGCCCAGAGGGCGGGTCTTCGCGTGACAAGTTTGCGGCTGTGCTGGAAACGGCGGCGCTGAACGAGGCTGATCTGGCTGAATAGTGTCGAAAGCGTGGGCTTTATCCCGCGCAGATCGCGGCATGGCGGTCAGCGTGTGAACAGGCGAACGATTGGGACCGCGCCAGCACAACGCGCCTTGGTCAAGCGACAAAGGAAGAGAAGAAACGGGTCAAGGATCTGGAACGGGACCTGGCGCGCAAGGACCGCGCACTGGCCGAAACCGCAGCGCTTCTGGTTCTGCGAAAAAAGGCTCAGGCGATCTGGGGGGGGGCGACGAGGACGCATGATCAGCACGCCACATCGCCAAACCGCAATCGCCCTGATCAACGAGGCCGTCAGTGCAGGCGCGCGACGCTCCAAAGCCTGTATCGAGTTGGAGATCAGCGACCGCACCCTGCGGCGCTGGACAAACGGCGGCGAGGTTCAATCCGATCGGCGACCCCTCGCGTGGCGCCCTGAACCGGCCAACAAGCTGAGCCTGGGCGAACGGGCTGCTGTGTTGGATGCCTGCAATTGCGAGCAATTCTCCAGCCTTCCGCCCAGCCAGATCGTGCCAAAACTGGCCGATCAGGGGCGGTATCTGGCCTCGGAATCCAGCTTCTACCGCATTCTGCGCGCCGATGGGCAACAGCATCACCGGGGCCGGGCAAAGCCTCCGATCCGGCGCAAACCACCCACGAGCTACAAGGCCTGCGGGCTCTGCGAGGTCTGGACCTAGGATATCACTTGGATGCCCGGGCCTGTAGCGGGCATGTTCTTTCACCTCTACCTGATCGTGGATATCTTCAGCCGCAAGATTGTCGGCTGGGAGGTGCATGAGCGCGAGAGCGCGAGAGCGCGGAAATGGCGTTCAATCTGATCCGGCAGGCTGTCCTGGTAGAGGGCTGCATCACGCGCCCCCTCGTCCTGCATGCCGACAATGGCAGCCCTATGAAGGGTGCCGCGATGAAAACCACCATGGAGAAACTGGGCATCACCGCGTCCTACAGTCGCCCGCGCGTCAGCAATGACAACCCCTTCTCCGAAGCCCTGTTCAGAACCTGCAAATACCGCCCGAACTGGCCGACCAAGGGCTTTGCCACCAAGGCCGATGCGCAAGCCTGGGTGAGAACCTTCGCCAGTTGATACAACGGCGAGCACCTGTACCGCGCCATCCGTTTCGTCACACCAAATGCGCGCCACGCCGGTCGTGACAGCGCAACACTCACCCGCCGCGCCAGTCTTTATGCGAATGCACGCATGCAAAACCCGGAACGCTGGTCAGGCAAAACCCGAAACTGGCAACCCGCCGGCCCCGTCTGGCTTAACCCAGAAACCGAAACCAGCGCCCCTGAAATCAGAGACGCCGCATGAAATCCGCGGACAACTCCTTTGACAAACACCGCCCGCATGGCGCTGATCAAGGAAAGAACGCGATTGCTGAACCGCTCGAAAACACAGTCTCTGGCGGTCCTTAAACGCCAAGCCAAGGCCCGGCTTGAGCAGATCAAGCGCCAACTCACTGAGTTGGAAGCGGCGCTGCTGGACCTCGCGCGGCGGTGACCGAAACGAGCACGTGCCTTTGACATTCTTTGCTCGATCCCGGGGCTGGGACGGGTCACTGCGGTCGCGATCCTCGTCGAATGTCCAGAAATCGGAAACCTGAGCCGAAAGCAGATCGCAAGCCTTACAGGCCGCGCGCCCATGAACCGACAATCGGGCCAATGGCTTGGCAAGGCGTTCATACAGGGCAGGCGCAAGTTCCTGCGCGATGCGCTCTACATGCCAGCGCTTGTAGCGGCTCGTTTCAACCCGGACGCGCGCATTCAACCCCTTGATCTGCTCCAGATACATCTGACCAAGTTCCCGCACTTCG
>NZ_AWWI01000044.1 GCF_002760615.1 Puniceibacterium antarcticum
CGTGACCAATCGTGCCGATGTTGCAGTGCGGCTTGTTACGTTCAAACTTTGCCTTTGCCATCTCTGTATCAGATGCCTCGCGCTTGGGGGGCCGTTGCTGCCCGATTTCCATCGTGGCGGAGATATTGGCTCGGGCACGGAAAATCAAGCATCAGATGTGCAGGCGACGCCTGTTGTCAGCGTAAAACAGGCGCCGGTTCCGCTTCGATCACCGGGGAAAACGGCACGGTCGCATCCATCACGACATGCCCCTCGGGTTTCGCGGGTGCGGCGGCAGGCTGGGCCGCAACAGGCGCTGCGACAACCGGTTCGGCCACCGGTTCGGCCACCGTCGGCGCCTCCGCCGTGGCCGCGGCAATCGGCACACCGGCATCCGGCCCGCCGAACCAACCCTCTTCGCGCTGCATCTTGCGCATCCAGTTCTCGATCTGCAGGGCTACGTTGTCCGACAGCAGCTTCATCTGCTCTTCCTTGCTCTGCGTCACGCCAGAGCCGATGATCGTCTTGCCCGACACCGCCTCGAGCGCCGTGATCTGCTCGGGGGTGTCGTTCATCTTGCCACGGGCGGCATCGTCAAAAACCGTGACCTTGACGATCACCACGGATTTCGGATTGAACACCAGCGGCACACCGGGCA
The DNA here is from genome assembly GCF_002760615.1 of Puniceibacterium antarcticum. Lineage (GTDB taxonomy): Bacteria > Pseudomonadota > Alphaproteobacteria > Rhodobacterales > Rhodobacteraceae > Puniceibacterium > Puniceibacterium antarcticum. The sequence continues at coordinate 638 of NZ_AWWI01000044.1, forward strand.
CCGCCAGGACAAAGCCTTCGACACTCACACCAAGGTGATAGAACTTGTCGCCCTCATAGCGGCGGAACCGCTGTTCCAACGCCGCATCCACCCCGGCAATCCAGTCATCCGCCGTGGCATCACGCGACGCCGGGCCTTCGACGATGTTGGGGGCAACGACAATCGCATGGCCCAGCTTGAAATTGCCGATGGGTTCAACCGGCTTTTTCAGATTGCGCGCGCCATCGGCACAGGCAGAAAGCCCCAAGGCAAGCACAAGGCACAGCAGAAGTCGTGACATCAGGGATCCCTTTTCCGGCAACCCCTTCGGCATAATGCCTCGCGGCTCTGCGTGCAATCGCAACGGGGGAGTGTGGACGTTGCGCCGCCTGTAAGCGGCTCACTACGCCCTTCGGCCCTGCGCTTGTCGGCGCTTCCGGGGGCCTGATCGTCCACTGGACGACCCACCGCGTGTCAGCAGTGCGCCCTTCCCTCCGCCATAACATCCACTGGACGACCCGCCGCTTTCAGCGGTTGGCCCTTCCCTCCGCCAGAACATCCACCGGAGGCTCTGCCGCTTTCAGCGGTTGGCTCCGGGAACCCACAAAACATCCGCGCGGCCGTCTTCGTTGGCGATGCGCGCGGCGACAAAGAACCAGTCGCTGAGCCGGTTGAGGTATTTCACCGCCGAGGGATTCACCGATTCCATCGTGGCAAGATAGACCACATGCCGCTCTGCGCGGCGCGCCACGGTGCGGCACTGGTGCAGATAGGCCGACGCCGGCGATCCGGCCGGCAGGATGAAACTGCGCAGCGGAGTCAGCCGCGCGTTCATCGCGTCAATCTCGCGTTCCAGCCGGTCGGTCTGGGTATCGAGCATGCGCAGCACCGGATGTCCGGCATCTGCATCCCGCTCCATGTCGGGGCGGCACAGATCTGCGCCCAGATCGAACAGGTCGTTCTGGATCAGTGCGAGCTGCGCGCTCATCTCTTCGGGCGCGTAAAGGCGCACGATGCCGACAATGGCGTTCAGCTCGTCCGTGGTGCCATAGGCCGTGACGCGCATCGAATGCTTGGCCACACGCGCGCCATTGCCCAGAGCGGTTTCGCCGTCATCGCCGGTCTTGGTGTAGATCTTGTTCAGCACAACCATGAAATCAGCTCCTGCCCCGCAGCCAGACAAAGGCCATGATCAGCAGCACCGCCACAAATTGTGCCGCGATCCGGTAACGCATCAGGCGGTTCGCATGTTTGCGGTTGAATTCACCGCCCTTGGCAAAGCCCCCGATGCCCAGCATCAAGATACCAACCACGACCAACATCGCGATGACCATAACAATGAATAGTGGATCGTTCAGCATGCGCCCCTGCCCTTTCAACCTGCCTGTCTGCCCTCATGTAGCCGCTTGGGCCACAAAAGCGAATGTCAATTTCACCCCCGGCTGACCAGCCGGTCCAGCATCCGGGTCGAAACCAGCCGACGCATCAGCGCCGCAATCTTGGTCGGGGTGGTGACATGATAGCGCGCCTTGGGGCGGGGTTTTTCCAGAGCATGGATCAGCGCATCGGTCACCGCTGATGCCGGCCATTGCGGGTTTTTCGCGCTGCCCTTGTAGAGCTGATCCAGCAAGGAGGCGCGGTACTGCTCCGCGCGGGCTGATGTTTTCCAGTCCACCCATTTTTCGAACTGCAGGATGGCATTCTTGCGGAAATCCGTCTCGATCGGGCCCGGTTCGATCAGGATCACCTTGATCCCCGTTTCGGCCATTTCCTGGCGCAGCACATCCGACAGGCCCTCAAGCGCAAACTTTGTCGCCACATAGGCCCCGCGCCATTTTACCGCAACCAACCCGAGGACAGAAGAGTTCATCACGATCCGCCCCTTCCCCTGTCGCCGCATCACCGGGATCACAAGGTTGCTCAGCTCGTGCCAGCCGATCAGATTGGCCTGAAAGATCGCGCGCATCCCGTCGCCGGGAATATCCTCCAGCGGGCCGGCGATGGCATAGGCGCCGTTGTGAAACAGGGCGTCCAGTGTGCCGCCAGTCTGCTCCAGCAAGGTGACGAGCGCGGGGGCAAATGTCGCGGGGTCTTCGTAATCAATGTGCAGACCGACAAGCCCTTCGCCCTTCAGCATCGCGCAGGCCTCTGCGCTGCGGGCCGAGGCAAAGACCCGCCAGCCGCGCTGCGACAGGGTGCGCGCGGCATCAAGGCCAATGCCCGAAGAACAGCCTGTGATCAGAATGGATTTCTGCATTTTGCCTCGCCTCATTTCGGTTTGCACCGTGATGCAGGCGGCGGCAGAAACTTGCAATGGGACCGGTGCGCGCAACCGCTCGAGCTGACCTTACCGGGCCGAGGCGGTCACAAGCGACGCTGCCATCCAGCCGACACGCCCCGAATCGACGGCCCGCAGCTTGACCCAGCCATTTCCGCCATCCTGCAGCACCTCGACAGGCGCCCCTCGCACAAGACTGCCCAGAACCGCATGACCAGTGCCGGGACCTGCGCGCAGATTGACCCGGTCGCCGTCAACCTTGCGCATGTCAGGCGCTGTTTGGCGGGCCACCGCCTGCGGTGCTACCGCCTGCGGACTGGCTGATGTCGTCACCTTGGCGGGCGTTCTGGGGGCTGTGCCCACCTCAACCTTGCGCGGATAGGTCGCGGCCCGTGCCACGGTTGGCCCGTCAAGCGATGTCAGAACAATCCCGGGGGTCCGGTTGTCCCTCACCGCGCGGACAGGCGCGATTCCCGTTGCGCGGACAGATGTAAGGGCGGGCGCGCTGTCCGCTGCAACACGGCCAGGTACAACAGACGTATCCGCGCCCACGCGGACCGGAGCGATTTTATCCGCACCCACGCGGACCGGGGCCGATGCCTGCGCAACCTCGCGGACAGGGGCCACCGTCGCACGGGCAATCGCGATCTGCTGGTCTGGCCGCGCATCGCTGCGCGCCGCCGCCACAGAAGTCTGCGCCGGATGCCGCCCAAGGCTCAGCGCGTCCGCAGTCGTATGAGTGCCGGGCTGAAAGTCAGCGCCGCCGCTCAATTCGTAAATAGCCAGAACCATGACGATAAACGTCACAAACACATACCGTGGCATGCGACACCCCCGATTTCAGTAACAACACTCTGTGTGACAGTCTGGAACGACAGCGCAGGCAACGCCCCTCGCATAGCAGCTCCAGCTTGATGCTCCGTTTAAGAGCGACCCGAAGAATTGCCAAAAAACGCGTTTCCATCGCTTTACGGCATTGACGCGGAACGATATCAGACGAGCCATGACAGATATCGTTGATGACCCAGACAAAAACTCTCGTGACGTGTCCGAACCGCTGCGCCGGGCGATTGGGGACCGCTATCTGACTTATGCGCTGTCCACGATCATGCACCGCGCGCTTCCTGATGCGCGAGACGGGCTCAAGCCCGTGCACCGGCGTATCCTCTATGCAATGCGCGAACTTCGGCTTAGTTCCACCGGCGGCTTCAGAAAATCGGCGAAAATCAGCGGCGACGTGATGGGCAACTATCACCCGCATGGCGATATGGCGATTTATGACGCCATGGCGCGCCTCGCGCAGGATTTCAACGTCCGCTACCCGCTGGTCGATGGTCAGGGCAATTTCGGCAATATCGACGGCGACAACCCGGCGGCCTCCCGCTACACCGAGGCCCGCCTGACCGTGGTGGCCGAGGCGCTGCTGGACGGGCTGACCGAAAACGCCGTCGATTTCCGCGACAACTATGACGGCACGCTGACCGAACCCGTGGTCATGCCCGCGTCGTTCCCGCATCTGCTGGCCAACGGGTCCAGCGGCATCGCCGTCGGCATGGCCACCAACATCCCGCCGCACAACATATCCGAACTGATCGACGCCTGCCTGCACATGATCAAGACGCCGGATTGTCTGGACGACACGCTGATGAAATACGTGCCGGGTCCGGATTTCCCCACCGGGGGCATTCTGGTTGAACCGCAGGACAGCATGGCGCAAGCCTATCGCACCGGGCGCGGCTCCTTCCGCCTGCGCTGCCGGTGGGAGGTCGAGGATCTGGGCCGCGGGCAGTGGCAGATCGTCGTGACCGAAATTCCCTATCAGGTGCAGAAATCCAAGCTTGTCGAACGGCTGGCAGAGCTGATCCACACCAAGAAGGTGCCGATCCTCGCCGATATCCGCGACGAATCCACCGAAGACGTGCGCATGGTGCTGGAGCCGCGTTCCAAGAATGTCGATCCCGACGTTCTGATGGGGATGCTGTTCCGCAACTGCGATCTGGAAACCCGCTTCAGCCTGAACCTGAACGTGCTGATCGACGGGGTCACCCCCAAGGTCTGCTCGCTCAAGGAAGTGTTGCGCGCCTTCCTAGATTTCCGCCGCGAGGTGCTGGTGCGCCGTTCCGAACACCGGATGGAAAAGATCGACCACCGGCTTGAGGTGCTGCAGGGCCTGATCATCGCCTTCCTCAACCTCGACCGGGTGATCGACATCATCCGCTACGACGATGAACCCAAGCCCGCGCTGATGCGCGAGGATTGGGGCAATCCCCACGCCCGCGCAACCAATGAAAAGGATTATGTCTCGCCGCTCAAATCCGCCCGGGGCGCCGACAGCGGCCTGAGCGAGGTGCAGACCGAAGCGATCCTGAACATGCGCCTGCGTTCTTTGCGCCGTCTCGAAGAGATGGAGCTGGTGGCCGAACGCGACCGCCTGCTGGAAGAACGCGCCGGTCTGCAGGCCCTGCTCGACAGCGGCGACAAGCAGTGGTCCACCATCGCCGACCAGCTGCGCGAGACGAAAAAGAAGTTCGGCAAGGACTACGCCGGCGGCGCGCGCCGCACCACCTTTGCCGAAGCGACAGAAGCGGCCGAAGTCCCGCTCGAGATGATGATCGACCGGGAACCGATCACCGTCGTCTGCTCGCAGATGGGCTGGATCCGCGCCATGACCGGCCATATCGACCTGAACCGCGAGCTGAAGTTCAAGGATGGCGACGGCCCGCGCTTTGTCTTTCACGCAGAAACCACCGACCGGCTGCTTGTCTTCGGCTCGAATGGTCGCTTCTACACAATCTCTGCGTCCAACCTGCCCGGCGGGCGTGGCATGGGCGAACCTCTGCGGCTGATGGTCGACCTCCCGAATGAGGCAGAGATACTGGATATCTTCATCCATGCCCCCGAGCGCAAGCTTCTGGTCGCCTCGTCCAGCGGGGATGGTTTCATCGTTCCCGAAGCTGAGGTTGTGGCCCAGACCCGCAGCGGCAAGCAGGTGCTGAACGTGCGTGACCCCGCCCGCGCCGCCCTGTGCAAACCCGTGACGGGCGACGCCGTCGCCGTGGTGGGCGAAAACCGCAAGGTGCTGGTGTTCATGCTGGACGAACTGCCCGAAATGGGCCGTGGCAAAGGTGTGCGCCTGCAAAAGTACAAGGACGGGGGAATGTCGGATGCAACCACCTTCACCCTGGCGCAGGGCCTCTCGTGGCGCGACCCCGCCGGACGCACCCGCACCGAACACGCCCTGGACGAATGGCTTGCCAAACGCGGCACCTCGGGACGCATGGCCCCCCGCGGATTCCCACGCGACAACAAGTTCAACTGACCTTGCCACGGATTTTGTCGGGGGGCGCGGCGCGCTCCTCTGGCTTGCCCTGAAAACCGGAGCGTTCAGCGTCCTGACGCTGGGCTTTTACCGCTTCTGGCAGAAAACCCGCCTGCGGCGCTGGTACTGGTCATCGATCCGGGTGGGCGGGCTGCCGCTGGAATATGTCGGCGACCCGGTGGAAAAGCTGCTGGGGTTTCTGGTCGCTGTCGTCATCCTCGCCTTTTACATCGGCCTCGTGAATCTGGTGCTGATGTTCGCCAGCTTCTCGCTGTTTCAGGGCAACGGCTTTGCCTATGGCCTCAGCCTGCTGGGGGTGCTGCCATTGTGGTTCTATGCCAGCTACCGCGCGCGGCGCTATCTGCTGGCGCGCACCCGCTGGCGGGGGCTGCGGTTCGGGCTGGAACCCGGCGCTTGGGGCTATGCCGGCCGCGCGCTGGGGCACTGGGCGCTGACGATCCTCACCCTGGGGATCCTCTGGCCCCGCATGACCTATCATCTTGAAAAATACCGCACCGACCGCACCTCTTATGGCAGCGCGCGGATGGTTCAGGGCGGGCGCTGGCAAATGCTGCTGCCAGCAACCAAACCGCTCCTCGCAGCGCTGCTCTGTGCCCTTGGCGTGGCCGGCGTGGCATGGGGGTCGGGCAACATCCCCCTCAGCCTTGGCCTTGGCCTGCTGGCCGCCATGGTCGGGATCTACGGCATCGTGCATTACCGTGTCACCACCCTGCGCCTTCTGACGCAGACCAAGACGCTGGATGGCGTCACCCTCAGGCTGTCCGCCAGCCCGTTTCGCATTCTGGTGATCCACCTGCTGGGCTATTGTCTGGCCATCCTCGCCGCGGCCCTGCCCGCACTGGCGCTTGGCGCGCTGATCCTGATGCTGCGAACAGGCAACATGCTGGACGATCTTGGCCTCGCCGAAACCCTCGCCCCGCTGTCCGGCCTGCCACGCGGGGTGATCTTTGGCGCCTCGGCCCTGCTCTATTTCTCGATCTTCCTGATCTGGTCGGCGCTGAGCCATGCTTTTGTCACCCTGCCAGTAATGCGCCACTATTCCCGCGGGCTGACCCTGCACGGCTCGGATCATCTGGCGGATATCCAACAGCGCGACCGGGATGAGGTGCCACAGGCCGAAGGCTTTGCCGAAGCGCTGGACGTGGGCTCGTCCATATGACGCCAGACCTGTTCGAAACCAAGGCGCAGTATCTGGATGGCCTGTGTCCGGTGCCGCAGGCGATCACCCTGCGCCGGGACGCAACGGCGCTCATCCTCGACCTGCCCGACAGCGCGAAACGCTGGCCGCTGGACCAGATCCGCGAGGTCCCCGATCAGGCCCGGCGCGACCTGTTCATCCTGCGCCTGCGCGACGATCCGCTGCAGCGGCTGATCCTGCCCGACCGCAGCCTGACGCCGCACCTGCCCAACCTGCGTGCCCGCGCCCCCCTGACACGCCGGGGTCCCCTGCTGGGCTGGGCCATGGCGGCGGCCACCTCTGTTGCGCTGATCATCTTTGTGCTGGTGCCCGCACTGGCCGACCGGCTGGCCCGCTACATCCCGCCCGAGGGCGAACAGGCGCTGGGACAGGCGACGCTGAACCAGATCCGCGCGGCACTGGATCAGACCGGCATGAACCCGGTACAGGTCTGCGAAAGCGACGCAGGCCTGCAGGCGCTGGACCAAATGCGCACGAGGCTGGTGGCGCAGGCGAACCTGCCGCAGGATCTGTCGGTCTATGTGCTGGATCACCCCATGCTGAACGCCTTTGCTCTGCCCGGCGGCAATGTGGTGTTCTTTCGCGGACTGATCGACGCGGCGGAAACCCCCGAAGAACTCGCCGCCGTCATGGCCCATGAAATAGGCCATGTGGTCAGCCGCGATCCAACCCGCCACGCCCTGCGCTCTGCCGGCTCCATCGGCGTTCTGGGCCTGTTGCTTGGTGATTTTGCCGGCGGAACAGCGGTGCTTTTCCTCACCGAACGTCTGATCGCCGCGCAATACAGCCAAGAGGCCGAGGCCCGCGCCGACATCTTTGCTCATGACCTGCTGCGCCGCACCGCCCTGCCGCCAGAAGCATTGGCAAGGATGTTCGAACGTTTTCAGAAGGACGGCGCCGACGCGCCCGAATTCCTCGCCCATTTCCTGAGCCACCCGGCGCTTGGTGACCGGATCGCCGCTGCACGGGCCGCAACGCCGTCAAATCTGGACACAACGCCGCTGCTGTCGCCGGCGCAATGGCAGGCGCTGCGTGCCATCTGCGACTGACGGCCCCCTTGGCGGACGCCGAATTTTGCGTATCTAAGCAAGAAAAGAAGCATGGACGCGCAAGAACCTGACGTAGGTTGGCGCTAACGCGACGATTTTGCTCTGTTTCATTCGGACGTCAGACGGTATCACGCATCAGATGCTTGTCACTTGTGTCCCCGGACGGGGGGCACGAAACACCCATCGCACCCGAAGGTGCGCCCAACACACGTCGCACCCAACCGGTGCGCCCAAATTCAAGGGAGACTGCGCAGATGAAGGTTCTGGTACCTGTCAAACGCGTGATTGACTATAACGTGAAGGTTCGCGTCAAAGCGGACGGCAGCGGCGTCGATCTGGCCAATGTGAAAATGTCGATGAACCCGTTCGACGAGATCGCTGTCGAAGAAGCGATCCGCCTGAAAGAGGCCGGCAAGGCCGATGAGGTCATCGCCGTCTCCATCGGTGTGAAACAGTCCCAGGAAACGCTGCGCACGGCCCTTGCCATGGGCGCCGACCGCGCGATCCTCGTGGTTGCTTCGGACGATGTTCATCAGGATATCGAACCGCTCGCGGTTGCAAAGATCCTGGCCGCAATCATCAAGGAAGAAGAGCCGGGTCTGGTCCTCTGCGGCAAGCAGGCGATCGACAATGACATGAACGCCACCGGTCAGATGCTCTCGGCGCTGCTGGGCTGGTCCCAGGCGATGTATGCCAACAACATCGACCTCGACGGCGACCACGCTGTCGTCACCCGTGAGGTTGACGGCGGGCTGCAGACGATCAAGGTCACGCTGCCCGCGATCATTTCCGCCGACCTGCGCCTGAACGAGCCGCGCTATGCCTCACTGCCCAACATCATGAAGGCCAAGAAAAAGCCGATGGATGAAAAGACGGCCGCCGATTACGGCGTCGATGTCACCCCGCGTCTGACGGTCGTCAAGACCAGCGAACCTGCGGAACGCGCGGCGGGCATCAAGGTGGGTTCGGTGGACGAACTTGTGGCGAAACTCAAAGAAGCGGGGGCTGTGTAATGGCTGTTCTTCTGATTGCCGAAATCAACGATGGCGCGCTGGCGATGGATGCCACAGCCAAATCCGTCACAGCCGCGAAATCGCTGGGCGATGTGACCGTGCTCTGCATCGGCGCCTCTGCGGCGGATGCTGCAAAAGAGGCGGCAACCATTGACGGCGTGGCCAAGGTGCTTGTGGCCGAAGATGCGATCTACGGCCACCGTCTCGCGGAACCCGTGGCAGCGCTGATCGTGTCGATCGCGGGCGATTACAGCCATATCACCGCGCCTGCTACAACGGATGCCAAGAACATCCTGCCGCGCGTGGCAGCCCTGCTGGATGTCATGATCCTGACCGATGTGACGGCTGTTGTGGATGCCGATACGTTCGAACGTCCGATCTATGCGGGCAATGCGATCCAGACGGTCAAATCCTCGGATGCGACCAAGGTCATCACCTTCCGCACCTCGACCTTTGAACTGGCGGGCACCGGCGGCTCTGCTGCGGTCGAATCTGTCGCGACCGGCGACAACCCGGCTCTGTCCGAATGGATCGAAGACAAGGTTGCGGCGTCGGATCGACCTGATCTGACCTCCGCCGGCATCGTTGTCTCCGGTGGTCGTGGCGTGGGGTCTGAAGAGAACTTTGCCCTGATCGAAAAGCTGGCGGACAAGCTCGGCGCGGCTGTCGGCGCCTCGCGCGCGGCGGTCGATTCGGGCTTTGCCCCGAACGACTGGCAGGTTGGTCAGACCGGCAAGGTCGTCGCCCCCAATCTCTACGTCGCCGTGGGCATTTCGGGCGCGATCCAGCACCTTGCGGGGATGAAGGATTCCAAGATCATCGTCGCCATCAACAAGGATGAAGAGGCGCCGATCTTCCAGGTCGCCGATTTCGGCCTTGTAGCGGATCTCTTCACTGCCCTGCCCGAGCTGACCGAAAAGCTCTGAACACCGGGGGGCGGGGCTACCCCGCCCAAGCAGCGCTTTACAGGCCCGCCCCTCACCGGGGCGGGTCTTTTCAATGCCCGGATCGCGCCGCCAGCAGTGGGCGTATGGCCCCGGCCAGACACTGCGCCACCTCTTCATGCGCCCGGGGGTTCATCAGACCCTGCGCCACGCAGGTCTCGAACTCGTTGAAGGCCATGCCCGCGGTGCCCCACTCCTGCGCCTCCGGCGACGGGGTGACCTCGACGATATCGAACAGCTGCGGGCGCAGCGCGTCCAACATGTCGAAATCGACAAACAGCGGATCGCGGTTCAGATCACAGCTGGGCGCGCCGGGCGGTTCCGGGGCCAGCCAGACCAGAATGCTCTGCCCCTGCGTCTGGCTCAGAAGATGCCTCATGCGCAACACCCAAGAACTGCGCAACTCGGCAACGACCTTCTGAAACCGCTCCTCTGACACCTGCTGCAGATGTCGCAGCAAATGCCGGGTGAAATGGATTTCGGTGAAATCCACCTCTTCGAACAGCTGCATCAGCAGGGGCGATGCCTGCAGGAACCGGTCGTTGCGGCGCGGATGCACCGAATAGAACCGGTTCGACATGTTCTGCGCCCCCATCACCTGAATGACGTTCAGGCGCGCCGCCCCGATCAGATCCAGAATGCCCGCGTCATGCAGATAAAGATCCACCCCCGCATTGATCGAGCCGAAATTGAGGCAGGGCAAACCGATCTGCTGTTCCAGCAGATCCGGAAACGGCGCCGGAATGAACCTCCCATAGGTCTCGCTCCCACCAAGAAACGCCAGATAAGGCCCCTCTGGCGAGCGTTGCGGCCCCCTGAACAAAAGACGTGATCGGCCATACCGGCATGGATCATAGTCAAGACCGGACTGGCCCTGCAGCGCAAAGGACATGTCACCCACCATAAATATACTCACCCACCGCCCAAAGTCGGTCATCTTCGTTTAGAAATAGCTAATGCGAAAATGTGACTCGAATGGTCCACGCCGACTTGCAGCCACCCACCCCCCGGGCCTATTGTCCCGCGCAGCACAGATAAGGGATAAGACATGCAGATCAGATCGGTCGGCGTCGTGGGCGCGGGACAGATGGGCAACGGCATCGCCCATGTGATGGCGCTTTCGGGCTATGATGTCATCCTGAACGATGTCGATGGCGCCGCGCTGGAAAAATCTGTCGAAATCATCGGTCGCAACCTCGACCGTCAGGTCAGCCGCGAAAAGATCAGCCAGGCCGACAAGGATGCCGCCATGGCGCGCATCTCGACCACGATGGACATCAAGGATCTCGGTCAGAGCGATCTGGTGATCGAGGCGGCAACCGAACGCGAAGAGGTCAAGCAAAAGATATTCGACTCGCTCCTGCCGCATCTGAAACCCGAAACGATCCTCACCTCGAACACCTCCTCGATCTCGATCACCCGGCTGGCCTCACGCACGGATCGGCCGGAAAAGTTCATGGGCTTTCACTTCATGAACCCGGTGCCGGTGATGCAGCTGGTCGAACTGATCCGCGGCATCGCCACGGATCAGGACACCTATGATGCCTGCCTCGCCGTGGTGGAAAAGCTGGGCAAGACTGCGGCCAGCGCCGAGGATTTCCCGGCCTTCATCGTCAACCGCATCCTGATGCCCATGATCAACGAGGCGGTCTATACGCTCTACGAAGGTGTCGGAAACGTGAACTCGATCGACCAGGCGATGAAGCTGGGTGCCAACCACCCGATGGGTCCGCTGGAGCTGGCCGATTTCATCGGTCTGGACACCTGCCTTGCGATCATGAACGTGCTGCACGACGGTCTGGGTGACACCAAATACCGCCCCTGCCCGCTCCTGTCAAAATATGTCGAGGCTGGCTGGCTCGGCCGCAAGACCAAACGCGGCTTTTACGACTATCGCGGCGAAACCCCTGTCCCGACACGCTGACCTCGAACGCAAACGACGCGCCCTAGCCCCCAAACGGCCCGGGGGCTCAGGGGGTTGGCTCAGGGGGCACCACAGCCACCCCGTCCGCCCCGGTTTCATCTGCCCCTAAATATCCCGGGGGAGTCGCCGTTCAGGCGACGGGGGCAGCGCCCCTAACCCGACACCAGGGGCAGCGCCCCCAGCCCGCCCACAGGGGCCGCGCCCCGGACATCCCCCTCAACGCCCGCTCTGAGCCAGCTTCAGCGTCTCTTCCCGCAACCAGGCCATCATCTCGCGGTTGCGACCACCCCAGCGGCGCAGCTCCTGCGGCGGGATCGCCGCGCCGACAACCGGCGCCTGCGGGCGTTTGCAGGCATGCACAACCTCATGGATCAGCAGCCCCTGCCGCAGGATCGGCGACAGGCGGTTGGCGATCTGGTAGGCGCGGGAATTCTGGCCGGTGAAATGCACCGGCACCACCGCCGCCCCCGACCGCTGGATCATCCGCGCGGTAAAGGGGTTCCAGGCCGCCTCAACCGCCGGACCAAACAGCGTCCCGGAGGTGGCGACGACCCCCGACGGGAACAGCACGATCACTCCGCCCGCTTCCAGCACCTGCATCGCGGCGCGGCGCATCTCAAGGCTCTGCTCGCGCGCATCTTCTTCATGCGGAAAGGGCACAGGGATCAGGAACTGCGCAACCTCGCTCACCCCCGTCAGCAGCGACCGCGTCAGGATCTTGTAATCGGTGCGCACCCGGCCGATCAGCTCGGCCAGCACAATGCCATCAACCAACCCGTGCGGGTGGTTGGCCACGATGATCACCGGGCCGGTCTTCGGAATGCGCGCGATCTGCTCTTGCGGGGTTTGCAGCGCAATCCCCATGATGTGCAGCGCCTGCGCCCAGAACGCCTGCCCCTCGGCGGGTCCCATGCGTTCGAACCGTCGCACCATCTGCAGCAACGGCACCTTGCCCGTCAGCCATTCCAGCGTGCGGATCAGATACGCCTTCCACGGCGTGGTAAAGGTGTTGGCATAGCTCAGCTTGCGTTTGTCATAAGGGGCCTGCCCCGAAGACGGTGCTGCGCGATCGGCGGTGGATGGATAGGTCTCAACCATACAGTTGCCTTCGTCCCCTGTTGCGTTTGCGCCATCCCCCAAAGGGGCGCTCAGCAATCCTCGCCGAACTTGTTGGCGACCAGCGCCTCGATCGCGTCAGCCAGCGCCATGGCATCCGGACCGCGGGTCTCGACCTCAATAGAGGTTCCCCTGGAAGCTGCCAACATCAAAAGCCCCATGATGCTGTCGCCAGAGGCGTTCATGCCGTCCTTGAACACTTCGGCACTGGCATCAAAGCCTTCGACCACCTCGACCAGCTTGGCCGACGCGCGGGCATGCAGGCCCTTTTCGTTCACGATCCGCAGCTCGCGGTGGATTGTTTCGCTCATGTTACGGCCCGGTCCAATCTAAGTCGCAGCGCGGGGCGCATCCCCCGCCTCATCCTGCGCGCCGCCGTGCGGCTTTATGTTCTGGCTGTCGATATACTTGCGCCCGGCCTCAAGCGAACTGCGCACCGCATCGCCCACGCTCATCTGACGGCTTTTCGCCAGCTTGATCAGCATGGGCAGGTTCATACCATAAAGGATGCGCCGGTTGTCAGGCTGACAGGCCAGCAGGCTCAGGTTCGAAGGGGACCCGCCGAACATGTCGGTCACCAACACCACACCCTGGCCCTGATCCACCGAATTGGCAGCATCGCAGATTTCAGTCTGCTTTGTCTGACGATTGTGGTCCGCTTCGATCGCGATGGCGCGAATGCCGGACTGTCGGCCAACCACATGTTCGACCGCCGAGAGATACTCCCGGGCAAGGCCGCCATGCGCAACGATCACGATGCCGATCACGCCCGAGATGCTCCGCTCATGTCCAAAACCCGTGTAGATGCACCTGCCATACCGCGGCGCTCCAATTCCCGATGTCTAATTGACACCTGCCAGCCCGCCTGTGCAAGGCCATCTGCCACTTTTTCCGTCATGGCCACGGATCTGTGTTGTCCGCCGGTACAGCCGATGCCGATGGCGAAATGCGCCTTGCCCTCGTCCAGACAGGCAGGCAACTGGAATGTCAGCAGCCCCAGCACATGATCCAGGAACGGCGCCTGACGCAGATCCGTCGCGATATAGTCCCCCACCACCTTGTCCAGCCCGGTCAGCGCGCGCAGCTCTGGCTGCCAATAGGGATTCTGAAGGAAGCGACAGTCGAACACCACATCAACCCCATGCGGCAACCCGCGCTTGTAGGAAAAGGAATGCACTGACACGGCCATGCCCTGCCCGGTCTCCGATCCGAACCAGCCCTGCAGCTGCGCGCGCAGATCATGCGGGGTCAGGTCCGTGGTATCGATCAGGATATCGGCGCGGGCGCGCACACAGTCCAGCAGCCTGATTTCCAGCGCGATGCCCTCGGTTGGGGCACCGTTGGGCGCAAGCGGGTGACGCCTGCGGGTTTCCGAATAGCGCCGCACCAGCACCTCGGGGTTGCAATCCAAATACAGGATTTCCAGCCCCTGACTACCCCGCGCGCGATCCTGCAGGTCCAGCAGCCCCTCCGGAGTGAAATCGCGGTTGCGCACATCCAGCCCCAGCGCCACCGGACGCAGCGGGGCGGGTCCCTCCATCAGCCGCGGGATCAGGCTCAGCGGGATGTTGTCGATCGCCTCGTATCCCAGATCCTCAAGCGCGTTGATCGCCGTTGATCGCCCTGCCCCCGAAGGGCCGGTGACCAGTATCACGCGCTGGCTGAGGTTTGGTTGGTGCGAAGTCATGATCGTATTCCGTCAGGCCTGTCTGCCAATACGTAGATATTGTATCAACGCTGCGGGAAAATAGGCTGCAGCGACATTGTGAAGCAAGGGGAGCGAGGCCCCCAGAACAACAGTATTTTGTGACTGCGGCAATCGGTCTGTTTCGGTCTGGTCCAGATCGACCACCACCGCCAGCAGGGCCGACGCAACCGTGTCCGCGTGCAGCAGACCAACGCCGCGCGCCTCGATCAGACCGCGGATCGCCTCTGGGGCTCTCAGCTCGATGCCGGCGTCTGTGGCGCGCAGCACCACGCGGTCATCGGCCACCAGCTGTGCGCCCCGCGCCATCATCTCAAGCGCCAGCGCGGATTTGCCACTGCCCGACGCGCCCCGGATCAGTGCCGCGCGCCCACCGACACTTACGGCGGTGGCATGCAGGATCAGGGGGGTATGGGCGGTCATCGCACTCTGTCCTCAGATCGGCAGGCCCACGACAAAGCGCGCGCCCAGGGGTTCCGAGGTGACATCGGCTTCGGTCGGGCGGATGTTCTCCGCCCAGATCACCCCGCCATGCGCCTCCACGATCTGCTTTGAAATGGCCAGCCCAAGGCCCGAATTGTTGCCGAAATCCGTGGCAGGGCGCTGCGAATAAAAGCGTTTGAAAACCTTGGTCAGCGCCTCTTCGGGGATGCCCGGCCCGGTGTCCTCGACCACAACCAGCACACGGTTTTCCCGGCGCCGGACCCAGACGCGGATCGCGTCCCCATCCTGACAAAAGCTGACCGCATTGCTGATGAGGTTGACAAAAACCTGCGCGAGGCGGGGTTCAAGCCCCTGAATTTCAATCGGGGCCTGCGGCAGGTCGATGATGAATTCGATGCCCTTCTTCTTGGCATCCTCTGCCATGTACTGCGCCAGCACCCGCACCATATCCAGAAGGTTGAAACGCTCTTCCTCTTCCTTGACCAGTTCGCTGTCCAGCCGGGACGCGTTCGAGATGTCGCTGACCAGCCGGTCAAGTCTGCGCACATCATGTTCGATCACGTCCAGCAGGCGGATTCGGTGCTCTTCCGTGCGGATCATCCGCAGCGAGCCCACTGCCGAGCGCAGGCTGGCCAGCGGGTTCTTGATTTCATGCGCGACGTCGGCGGCGAACTGTTCGTTGCTGTCGATCCGGTCATACATCGCGGCAACCATGCTGCGCAGCGCACCGGACAGGCGTCCGATTTCATCCGGTCGGGCGGTCAGATCCGGAATGCGGATCCGCCCCGAGGATTTGTTGCGCATGTTGCGGTCCCGCCCGATTTCAGCGGCATCCGCCAGGTCGGAAATGGGATTGGCGATGGTCGAGGCCAGAACAAGGCTAAGCCCGATGGAAACCAGCGTGGCGATGACGAACATCTCCAGCACCCTTTCACGCTCGGATCGGACGGCGGCGTCAATCTCCAGCGCGGCAGACACCATGGCGACGGTGCCCAGAAGCGTGTTGCCCTGACGGATCGGCGTCATGGCGCTGAACACCGCGTCGCCCACCCCGTCCAGCGCCGAATTGACCCGTGTGGACATGGGATCACCCTGCTCGATGGTCCGGCGCAGGGTTTCCTCGATCGGCAGCAGCTCTGCAGTCCCGTCATCGCCGAACACATTGGGCACACGCGCCCATATCGCATTCAGGAAATCGGAAATCAGCGTGGGCGCATTGTGCTCATACGTCTCGACCGGCACGATATTGGTAAGTGTGCCGGTGAGCTTGCCGACAATCACATTTTCGGCGTCAAAGATCATGACCTCGACCCCGGCGCGCACCTGCATGCCGTTCAGCGTGGCAATCACGTCAATGCCATCCGGCGTGCCCAGCGTGGCGGTTGTCCCTTCAAGCAGCTGCGCCTCAAAGACATCGGCGATCAGCTCGATCTCGCTCTGCATCGAATTGGCGCGCTGCGCGGCAAGCGTGTCGCGCGAGGAATTGATGTACAGAATCCCCGCCACCAGCACGTTCAGCGCCAGCAGGTTGAACGTGATGATCTTGCGGGTCAGCGGCGACCGGTTCAGCGAAAACCGGCTGCGCTCCTTGCGTTCGCCATGAAGGGCCTTGTCGTCAATCCCGTCCGCGCCGCCCCAGTCGTCGTCTGCGGCCAAGCCTGCATCCCGGCGCTTGCCGGATGCCTCATCGCGTGATTTGGACCGTCGAGCCAGAGCAGACATCACTCTTCGTTATAGCGATAACCGATCCCATAAAGGGTCTCGATCGCTGCAAAATCATCATCCACCCGGCGCATCTTCTTGCGCAGACGCTTGATATGGCTGTCGATGGTGCGATCATCCACATAGACCTGATCATCATAGGCGACATCCATCAGCTGATCGCGGGACTTCACAAAACCCGGGCGCTGCGAAAGCGCCTGCAGCAGCAGAAATTCCGTGACCGTCAGCGCTACATCCTGCCCCTTCCACACCACGGCATGGCGCAGCGGGTCCATCACCAGATTGCCGCGGATCATGATCTTCGTCTCTTCGGTATCGCCCACCACGTCATTGGCGACCGCATTCTGGCGCCGCAGCAGCACGCGGATCCGTTCCACCAGCAACCGCTGAGAGAACGGTTTCTTGACGTAATCATCCGCCCCCATGCGCAGGCCCAGAACCTCGTCGATCTCATCATCCTTGGACGTCAGAAAGATCACCGGCATCTTTGAGGTCTGGCGCACCCGTTCCAGCAACTCCATGCCATCCATCCGGGGCATCTTGATGTCGAATACCGCAATATCGGGCATTCGCTTGCCGAAGGCCTCAAACGCCGCCTGCCCATCATTATACGTTTCAACTTCAAAGCCTTCAGACTCAAGCGTTATGGAAACCGATGTCAGGATATTCCTATCGTCGTCCACAAGGGCGATTCGCGCCATGGTACTTTTCCTCGTACAACTCACACCAACAGACATTTTAGATACTATGCGCAGCGAAGCGTGTCCAATGACTGCAGAGCACGAATCAGTCAGCCCCCGAGACAGAGTCCATCCGAAATAGAGAAAGGAATGACTAAATTATCTCACTTTCGGAAACTGTCACGAAACTTGATTGCGCTAACTCCGATTTGGTTGCGCTAACGCCGTGTTTGCGTCCTGTTCACGCCGCAAACCGACGTGCTAAGCCAATATGACCAGACGTGATCCGCGTCCGGCGGGTGGCGAATTCGGCGCCACTGGAACTTTAGGTCTGCCGCCCGATACGCGGCTACAGGAGCTTGGCAAATGACATTTGGACGGGTGAACCCGCACTTCCGCCTCGAGGATCAAGGCATCGAGGGACTGGGAAATGTCTATTACAATCTTATGGAGCCCGCGCTGATCGAAGCGGCCCTGAAACACGGAGAAGGCACCCTGGGCAAGGGTGGCGCCCTGCTGGTCACCACCGGAAAGTTCACCGGCCGCTCCCCCAAGGACAAGCACGTGGTCAAGACAGACAGCGTGGTTGACACCATCTGGTGGGAAAACAACGCCGGAATGTCCCCCGAAGGCTTTGATGCGCTGCATGCCGACATGCTCGAACACATGAAGGGCCGCGACTACTACGTGCAGGATCTGGTTGGCGGTGCGGACCCGGCCTATGCCATCGACGTGCGTGTTGTAACCGAACTGGCCTGGCATGGTCTGTTCATCCGCCACATGCTGCGCCGCCCGGATGCAGAAAGCATCAACGAATTCACCGCCGATTTCACCGTGATCAACTGCCCCAGCTTCAAGGCGGACCCGGCCAAGCACAACTGCCGCAGCGACACCGTGATCGCGATGAACTTTGACAAGAAGCTGATCCTGATCGCCAACACCGAATATGCGGGCGAAAACAAGAAATCGGTCTTTACCCTGCTGAACTACCTGCTGCCGGAAAAGGGCATCATGCCGATGCACTGCTCGGCCAACCATGCCGTCGGCAACCCTGTCGACACCGCCGTGTTCTTTGGCCTGTCGGGCACGGGCAAGACGACGCTGTCTGCAGATCCGTCGCGGGTTCTGATCGGCGATGACGAACACGGCTGGTCCGATCGCGGCACCTTCAACTTCGAAGGCGGGTGCTACGCCAAGACCATCAACCTCAGCCGCGCGGCAGAGCCGGAAATCTATGACACGACCACCAAGTTCGGCACGGTGATCGAAAACATGATGTTCGATCCGGAAACCTTCGATCTGGATTTCGACGACGACAGCCTGACCGCCAACATGCGCTGCGCCTATCCGCTGGAATACATCTCGAACGCATCCAAGAACGCCCTTGGCGGCCACCCCAAGAACATCATCATGCTGACCTGTGATGCTTTCGGTGTCCTGCCGCCGATTGCCCGGCTGACCCCGGCGCAGGCGATGTACCACTTCCTGTCGGGCTTCACCTCCAAGGTGGCGGGTACAGAACGTGGCGTGACCGAACCGGAACCGACGTTTTCGACCTGCTTCGGTGCGCCCTTCATGCCCCGCCGCCCCGAGGTTTACGGCAACCTGCTGCGTGACAAGATCGCCAAACACGGCGCAACCTGCTGGCTGGTGAACACCGGCTGGACCGGCGGCGCCTTTGGCACCGGTTCACGCATGCCGATCAAGGCCACGCGGGCGCTGCTGTCTGCGGCGCTCGGCGGGAGCCTTGCCGAGTCCGAATTCCGCAAGGATCCGAACTTTGGCTTTGAAGTGCCGGTTCAGGTCGAAGGCGTGGCCGAAATGCTGCTGAACCCGCGCCGCACCTGGGATGACAAGGCCGCCTATGATGCACAGGCCAGCAAGCTGGTGCAGATGTTCGCAGACAACTTTGCGCAATACGTGCCCTATATCGACGACGACGTGAAAGCCGCCGCCATCGGCTGAGCGACCCGCAGATCTGCGATCCAGACGGCCCCGGCAGCGATGCCGGGGCCGTTGGCACATGCGTCCCCCTGTGGCATAACCTGCCAACGTGCCCACCCTTGCAGGAGGACCCGATGTCACAGACCCTGGCCCATGTCGCCCTTGTCGTACCCGACTACGACGAAGCCATCGACTATTTCGTCAACACCATCGGCTTCGAGCTGGTGGAAGACACCTATCAGCCCGAACAGGACAAACGCTGGGTCCTCGTGCGCCCCCGTGGGCCGGGCAGCTGCTCCATCCTGCTGGCACGCGCCGCAACCCCGCATCAGGAACGTTATATCGGCGATCAGGCCGGGGGCCGGGTCTTTCTGTTCCTGCACACAGACGATTTCTGGCGTGACCACCAGCGCCTGTCCGACAAGGGAGTGTCCTTTGTCCGCCCCCCGATACAAGAGGAATATGGCACCGTCGCGGTCTTTCGCGATCTTTACGGCAACCTCTGGGACCTGATCGAATTCACCAAAAATCCGCCGGACTGATACCCGCCCCAGACCCACAGCCATCTTGCCAACAGCGCAAACCCGACGCATCATCCCGTGATGAAACACGTCCTCCTCAGCCTCGCCCTGATCCCGCTGCCCCTCGCCTCCCCCGCGCAGGTGATCCAGAACAATACCCAGCTCAGCGTGACTCAGGGCATCTTTTGCGAAATTGACTCCGTCGCCACCATGGATGCTCCCGGCACCGCTGCGGGACATATCGAACTTTACGACCACACCCCGGAATTCCAGTGGCTGGGCAGCGTCGTGCCCATGGTTCCGGGGCTCAGCTTCGGGGTGCGCGTCGATACGGTCGGCCCGCAGGCCTTTGGTGATACGGTCATCACCCTGACCCATCCGCCGCTGATCGGGACCGACATCACCGAACAGACCTATGTCACCACGCTGGGCGGCGAAGGCCCTTCGGTCAACGCCTATACCTTTGATCTGCCGATGGAACTTGTGACCGGCACCTGGACCTTCACCGCCCGCCAGAACGGGCAGGAACTTTACAGTGCGCAATTCACCGTGGTGCCGCGCGCCCAGGCCCCGCAGATCGCCCTTGGCTGCGAAAGCAACCTGATGTCCTGAGCGGTGGCTTCAGGCGAAAAACGCCCGCCGCAGCAGGTTCAGCGCCGTGATCATCAGCACCACCAGCGTCATCTTGCGAAACAGCACCTGATCGATCCGATCCTGAAACAACCCGCCGATCCACATGCCCGCCACCGCCGGCACGATCAGCACCAGCGAAAACAGCAGTGTCTGCGCGTTCAGCACGCCAGACACCAGATGCGCCCCGGTCAGCGCCACGGCGCCCAGACCATAGATCACCCCCTGCACCCGCATCTGTTCACGCTTTTCCGTGCCCAGCGCGGTCAGATAGGCCACCACCGGCGGCCCCCAGACCCCGGACAACCCGCCCATGAACCCGGCAACGGCACCGATCCCGATTTCCAGCTTGTGACTCGGCCCGCCAGGCAGCTCTCCCCGCCAGCCCAGCAACTGCGCCGCAGCAAACAGCGCCACGGGCCCGCCGATCAGCGCCAGCAGCAGCCATCCCGGCATCACCGTCACCAGCTGGGACGAGATCATCAGAAACACCACCCCCACCAGCAGGAACACCCGGTAGCGTTTGACCGAATCGAACGCCGCCGCAGGCCCCTGCCGCAGCGCCTGCATGCCGTTGGTCACCAGCGTGGGCAGGATCAGCCCGCCCAACGCCAGTTCTGGCGAAATCACCGACCCAAGGCCCGAGATCATGATCATCGGCATGGCGAATCCCACCACGCCCTTGACGATGCCCGCAAGCAGCGTAATTCCAAGACAGATCCCCAACAAGGGCAGGGGCATGAGGGTCAGCAATGTATCCATAAGCGCCTCATATCAGAGCCTTTGAGGGAGTTCTTCAAAAAAGCACTGCGCAATATTTGAACCAATAGTCGCACCTTCAGGTATTTTTGTTGCGCTGCATCTGCGAAGGGATTATCCCCGGACGCAACAATCGAAAGGACGTGAACAATGGCACATGACGGTCAGGACCTCTCACTCCCGGACAGCATCCTTCTGCCCGATCTTCTTACCCTCACCTGGACCGCGCTCAGCCCGGTCGAAGAAATCTTCGAGGCGGCCAGATCCCGCGTCCGCACGCTGGTCGAAGAAAACGGTCGTGTCTCTGGCGCCCTGATCGAGGCGCACCAGACCGCCGCGCACGGCCTTGCCTGGCTCGCCACCTACACCGAAGCCCTGCGCCAAATGCAGCACTGGGCCGGGATGCTGGTCGAAACCGGCAAGTTTTCCGAGGTTGAACAGCTGATCCACCAGATCGCTTTCGGCGAATACCTTGACCAGATCGCCGGTGGCATCCCGATGAGCCAGGGCGAAATCCTGCGCCTGTCGGATATGGGGCTGGACGGCGATGTGGCGGCCCTGCTCGACACGCCCGACATCGCCACCCTGCGCCGCCGCGGCAACACCCAGGCCGCCCGCACCCGGCTGGTTGAGCTGATGCAGGAACGCTCGGCCGAAATCACCGTCGGGGCCACCGGCCTTGATGACGAGCTTGAGATGATCCGCGAACAGTTCCGCCGCTTCTCGCTCGACAAGGTTGAACCCTATGCCCACGAATGGCACCTCAAAGATCAGCTGATCCCGATGGAAATCATCGACGAGCTGGCCGAACTCGGCGTCTTTGGCCTGACCATCCCCGAGGAATACGGCGGCTTTGGCCTGTCCAAGGCGTCGATGTGCGTCGTCTCCGAAGAACTCTCGCGCGGCTATATCGGTGTCGGCTCGCTGGGCACCCGCTCTGAAATCGCGGCAGAGCTGATCATCGCCGGCGGCACCGAAGAGCAGAAACAGAAATGGCTGCCTGCGCTGGCTTCGGGCGAAAAGCTGCCCACAGCGGTCTTTACCGAACCCAACACCGGCTCTGACCTCGGGGCGTTGCGCACCCGCGCTGTCAAGGACGGCGAAGATTACAAGGTGACCGGCAACAAGACCTGGATCACCCACGCCGCCCGCACCCATGTCATGACCCTGCTCGCCCGCACCGATCCCGACACGACCGACTACAAGGGCCTGTCGATGTTCCTGGCCGAGAAAACCCCCGGCACAGACGACGCCCCCTTCCCGACCGAGGGCATGACCGGCGGCGAAATCGAGGTGCTCGGCTATCGCGGCATGAAGGAATACGAACTGGCCTTCGACAACTTCCATGTAAAGGGCGAAAACCTGCTGGGTGGCGAAACCGGCAAAGGCTTCAAACAGCTGATGGAGACGTTTGAATCCGCCCGCATCCAGACCGCCGCCCGCGCCATAGGTGTCGCGCAATCGGCGCTCGACGTGTCGATGAAATACGCACAGGACCGCAAGCAGTTCGGCAAGGCGCTGATCGACTTCCCGCGTGTGTCAGGCAAGCTTGCCATGATGGCGGTCGAAATCATGGTGGCCCGCCAGCTCACCTATTTCTCGGCCCGCGAAAAGGACGCAGGACGCCGCTGCGATCTAGAGGCCGGCATGGCCAAGCTGCTGGGCGCTCGCATCGCCTGGGCCTGCGCCGACAACGGCTTGCAGATCCACGGCGGCAACGGTTTCGCGCTGGAATACACCATCAGCCGCATCTTGTGCGACGCGCGCATCCTCAACATTTTCGAAGGCGCCGCCGAAATTCAGGCTCAGGTGATCGCACGCCGCCTGCTGGGGTAATTTGTTAACGAATATTCGCTTCACGTTAACCATTAAAAACGCCCCGCCGGTCCAGCCGGTGGGGCGTTTTGCATTTTGGCGGATCGCTCACCGCCTTATGCCCGCCATACGCTTTCCATACGCAAACCATACGCGTTCCAGCAGGCCACAGGACGGGGTCTCCCCCGCCCTGTCATCCCTTCAGCCGTCCTTGCGGATCGTCGCGTTCTGCGGATCGTAGGGGCTGTCCTCGGTCACCGTCGCATCCCACAACTGGTTCAACATCTTGACCTTCAGCACCTTGCCAACCACCGCATGTTCCGGCTTCACATAGCCCATGCCAATGCTCTTGCCGAAGGCCACGGAATACCCGCCCGAGGTCAGACGCCCAACCCGTGTGCCATCCTCAGCATACAGCGCCTCACGGCCCCAGGGGTCCGCATCCGCAGGCCCGTCAATCAGCAGGGTGATGCATTTGGAGCGGATTCCCACCGCCTCCATCGCCTCTTTCCCGTTGAAATCCTTTGACAAATCCACAAAGCGCGGCAGATCCGCCTCAAGCGGCGTGGCATCGCGCCCAAGCTCATTGCCAAAGGCCCGATAGGATTTTTCCTGCCGCAACCAGTTCTGCGCCCGCGCCCCGACCAGCTTCATCCCGTGGGGCTCACCGGCTTTTTCCAGCAGGTCGAACAGGTAGTTCTGCATCTCGATCGGGTGGTGCAGCTCCCAGCCCAGCTCGCCGGTATAGGCGACGCGGATGGCGCGCACCGGGCACATGCCCAGTTCGATATCGCGCATGGTAAGCCACGGAAAACGCTTGTTGCTCAGCGCAGTAGCCGGATCGGCATCCTTGATCACCGCCGACAGTACCTCGCGGGATTTCGGCCCCGCGATGGCAAAGACGCCGTATTGGGTGGTGACATTCTGGATCTCGATATAGCCAAATTCCCCCGCCTTGTCCTCGGCCGCCTTGCGCAGGAAATCCGCGTCGTAATCTGTCCAGGCCCCCGCAGAAACCAGATAAAATTCACCCTCTGTTAACCTTACTATGGTGTATTCCGTGCGCGTGCTTCCCGCGTTGGTCAGCGCGTAGGTCAGGTTGATGCGGCCCACTTTTGGTAGTTTGTTACATGTTAACCAGTCGAGAAACGCAGTGGCGCCGGGACCTTTAACGAGTTGCTTGGTAAAAGCGGAGGCGTCGATCAACCCGACGCCTTCGCGTATTGCTTTCGCTTCGGACACGGCGTGTTCCCACCATCCACCGCGACGGAAAGACCGTGAATCATGGTCAAAACTGTCCGGTGCATCCAGCGGGCCGAAATAGTTGGGGCGTTCCCATCCGTTCACATGCCCGAATTGCGCGCCACGCGCCTTTTGCCGGTCATAGGCGGGGACGGTGCGCAGGGGACGGCAGGCCGGGCGTTCTTCATCCGGATGATGCAGGACAAAGACATTCTCATAGGCCTCTTCGTTCTTGCGGGCCGCATATTCGGTGGTCATCCAGGACCCGTAGCGCTTGGGATCCAGCGAGGCCATGTCGATCTCGGCCTCTCCCTGTGTCATCATCTGAGCGAGGTAATACCCCGTGCCCCCCGCTGCGGTGATCCCAAAGGAAAACCCTTCGGCCAGCCACATGTTGCGCAACCCCGGCGCCGGGCCGACCAGCGGGTTTCCATCGGGCGTATAGCAGATCGGACCGTTGAAATCATCTTTCAGACCAACGGTTTCCGAGCTGGGGATCCGGTGGATCATCGCCATATATTCCTCTTCGATCCGCTCAAGATCGAGTGGGAACAGGTCGGCGCGGAAACTGTCGGGAACGCCGTATTCGAACCTCGCAGGCGCGCCTTTTTCGTAAGGCCCCAGGATCCAGCCGCCGCGCTCTTCGCGCACATACCACTTGGCATCGGCGTCACGCAGGACCGGGTGCTGGTCATGGGTCTTGCGATATTCCACCAGCGCGGGATCGGGTTCGGTCACGATGAACTGATGTTCGACCGGAATCGCCGGGATCTTGATCCCCAGCATCTTTGCCGTGCGCTGCGCATGGTTGCCCGTCGCCGTCACCACATGTTCGGCATGGATCACCGCAGTTTCTTCGGACGGGACAAGGTTGCCGCCCTTTTCCACCATCTTGGTGATGCCCACGTCCCAGTGGTCGCCCATCCAGATATAACTGTCGACCTGCCACTTGCGTTCGATCACCACACCGCGCTGGCGGGCGCCCTTGGCCATGGCCATCGTCACGTCGGCGGGGTTGATATAGCCATCGGTCGGGTGAAAGATCGCACCCTTGAGGTCATCGGTGCGCACCAGCGGCCACCGGTCCTTGATCTGCGCCGGGGTCAGCCATTCGAACGGCACGCCGCAGGTTTCTGCGGTCGTGGCATACAGCATATATTCATCCATCCGTGCGTCGGTCTGCGCCATGCGCAGGTTGCCCACCACGGCGAAACCGGCGTTCAGCCCGGTCTCTTCCTCAAGCGTCTTGTAGAACTTGATCGAATAGTCATGGATATGGGTCGTCGCAAAGGACATGTTGAAATAGGGCAACAGGCCGGCGGCATGCCAGGTGCTGCCGGATGTCAGCTCATCGCGTTCGAGCAGCATGACATCGTCCCACCCGGCCCGGGCAAGATGATAGGCGATCGAGGTGCCGACAGCGCCGCCGCCGACGACCAGTGCTTTGACGTGGGTTTTCATGAATGTGCTACTCCCGCAGGCTTCGCGCCCTGCATAGCGCAGCGCGGACGAAGACAACGACTTGGCCCGACTTGTCATGGCGGGAAAGCGACACGGCCCAACAGCCCTGTCCAGCCCCCGGAAAACAGACCACTTTTCAGCATGAAACCGGCGTCTGGCAGTTTCACGCTGAATTGCCCGACACAGACCCTTTCGCTAAAGATAAACCGCGCCTATAACGACCACCGGCCTGCATCGGGAGAGTCGCGGGCCCAAAACGATATTGGGGCACGACATAATGTTTGGACTTGAAAAACTCCTAGGCCTGTTTTCTGCAGACATGGCCATTGACCTTGGGACAGCGAACACGCTGATCTACGTCAAGGGTCGTGGGATCGTGTTGTCAGAGCCATCGGTCGTAGCCTACCACATCAAAGACGGCGTAAAGAAGGTGCTCGCCGTCGGCGAAGACGCCAAACTGATGCTGGGCCGCACCCCCGGCAGCATCGAGGCGATCCGCCCGATGCGCGAAGGGGTGATCGCCGATTTCGACGTAGCCGAGGAAATGATCAAGCATTTCATTCGCAAGGTTCACAAACGCTCCACCTTTTCCAAGCCAAAGGTCATCGTCTGCGTCCCCCACGGCGCAACCCCTGTTGAAAAGCGCGCGATCCGTCAGTCCGTACTGTCCGCCGGTGCACGCCGTGCGGGCCTGATTGCCGAACCCATCGCAGCGGCCATCGGCGCGGGGATGCCAATCACCGATCCGACCGGCAACATGGTTGTCGATATCGGCGGCGGCACGACAGAGGTGGCCGTTCTGTCGCTTGGCGACATCGTCTATGCCCGCTCCGTCCGCGTCGGCGGTGACCGCATGGACGAGGCGATCATCAACTACCTGCGCCGTCAGCAGAACCTGCTGGTTGGCGAATCGACCGCCGAACGTATCAAGACCTCGATCGGCACGGCGCGCATGCCCGATGACGGGCGTGGCTCTTCGATGCAGATCCGGGGCCGCGACCTGCTGAATGGCGTGCCCAAGGAAGTCGAGATCAGCCAGGCTCAGGTGGCCGAAGCTCTGGCCGAACCCGTGCAGGCGATCTGCGAGGCGGTGATGACCGCGCTCGAAGCGACCCCGCCGGATCTGGCGGCGGATATCGTCGACCGGGGCGTGATGCTGACAGGGGGTGGCGCATTGCTCGGCGATCTGGATCTGGCGCTGCGCGAACAGACCGGTCTGGCCGTTTCTATCGCCGACGAATCGCTGAACTGCGTCGCTCTGGGCACCGGCAAGGCACTGGAATACGAAAAACTGCTGCGCCACGTGATTGACTACGACAGCTGATCCTCTCACCTTTAAGGGATAAGGGGGACAGGTGGCACGCGACCGCTCCAATGGCGCAGAATATACAGGACCGCTGAAGCGTCTGCTTCTGTCGGTCCTGATCCTGTGCCTGCTTGGTCTGTTTCTGGTCTGGCGAATTGATTCGCCCAGGGTGGAACGGTTTCGCGCGCAGGTGCTGGATACGGTGGTGCCCAGTTTCGACTGGGCGATGGCCCCCGTCACGGCCAGCGTCAAGCTGATGCGCGACTTCCGCAGCTATCAAAGCATCTATGACCAGAACCAGGAACTGCGTCGCGAACTGCGGCACATGACCTCCTGGAAAGAGGCAGCGCTGCAGCTGGAACAAGAGAACGCGCGCCTGCGTGACCTCAACAACGTCCGGCTGGACCCCAGGCTTACTTATATCACCGGGGTGGTGTTGGCGGATTCCGGATCGCCCTTCCGCCAGACCGTGCTGATCAACGTCGGATCGCGCGACGGGATCGTTGATGGCTGGGCAACGATGGACGGTATCGGCCTCGTCGGGCGGATTTCGGGGGTCGGTGACACCACCAGCCGGGTGATCCTGCTGACCGATTCCACCAGCCGCATTCCGGCAATCATCCAGCCCTCGGGCCAGCGGGCGCTGATTGTGGGCGACAATACCGCCGCACCGCCGATTGATTTCCTTGAAAATCCCGATCTCGTGCGCCCCGGCGACAGGATTGTGACCAGTGGCGACGGAGAGGTGTTTCCCCCCGGCCTGCTGATCGGACAGGTGGCACAGGATCCGGGCGGACGGCTGCGCACGCGTATGGCCGCAGATTACGAACGGCTGGAATTCCTGCGCGTGCTACGTGATCACGGCGCGCGCAAGGTCGATCAGCCCAGCGCACTGATCCTGCCCAGCGTGCCACCAGGCAGCACGCCCCCCGTGGAAGAGACGCCCGCAGAAAGCGACCCCGAAGAAAATGGTTGATCAAAGCGCCGCCCGGATCTGGACCATGCGCGCGGCCTTCATCGCTGTCTGCCTGCTGATCATGTTCTTTCATCTGATGCCGCTGGAAACCACTCCCGGCCGCTGGGCCGCGCCCGACCTGATTGTCTGCCTGTGCCTTTCATGGGCCCTGCGCCGCCCCGATTATGTACCGACGCTGGCCGTTGCGGGGGTCATGTTGCTCGCGGATCTGATGTTCCAGCGCCCGCCGGGGCTTTGGGCGGCGCTGGTGGTGATGGCCGTGCACTGGCTGAAATCGCGCGAAAGACGGCAGCGCGAAACAACCTTTCTTCTCGAATGGTTTACCGTGACGGGCTGTCTGATCACAATAACTCTGCTATACAGACTGGTGTTGCTGATCCTCATCGTGCCCTTCGGCACGCCGTTCCTGACCCTGATGCAGCTCGCCCTGACCATCCTGATCTATCCTTTGGTGGTTGTGCTGTCGCATCTGATCTTCGGCGTCCGACGCTCGGCCCCCGGTGAGGTGGACAGGTTGGGACATTCATTATGAGACGCACCCCAAGGGACACCGCAGAAAGCGCGCGTAAGATTTCACGCCGTGGCGTGATGTTGGGCGGCGTCCAGCTGGGGTTTGCCGGAATTCTGGCGGCACGGATGCAGTTCATGCAGGTCGAACAGGCCGATGAATTTCGCCTGCTGGCCGAAGAAAACCGAATCAACCTCAGGCTGATTCCCCCGGCACGTGGCCAGATCTTTGACCGCAACGGCATCATCATCGCCGAAAACGCGCCAAGTTACCGCATCTCGATGGTGCGCGAAAACGCGGGCGACGTGGATGATGTGATCGCGCGCCTCGCACAGTTGGTCAAGCTGGACGAGGATGAACTGAACCGCGCCCTGGCCGAGATGAAACGCTCTGCTCCGTTTCTGCCTGTTACAATTGCCGACCGGGTCAGCTGGGAGGATATCAGCCGCATCGCCGTGAACGCCCCCGCCCTGCCCGGTGTCACCCCCGAGGTTGGCCTGTCGCGCCATTACCCGATGACCACTGCCTTTGCCCATGTGGCAGGCTATGTCGGCCCGGTCAGCGAACGCGATCTGGCCCGTTACGAAGACCCCGAACCGGTTCTGCGCATCCCACGCTTCCAGATCGGCAAGGTCGGGATCGAGGCGAAATACGAAGAGATGCTGCGCGGAAAGGCCGGCGCCAAGCGGGTCGAGGTCAATGCGGTGGGCCGCGTGATGCGTGAACTCGACCGCCGCGAGGGCGAAGAGGGCGCAGATCTGCAGCTGACCATCGATGGCCGCCTGCAGGACTATGTGCGCGCGCGTTTGGGCCACGAAAGTGCCAGCGTGGTGGTGATGGATCTCGAACATGGCGATGTGCTCGCCATCTCCTCTTCCCCTGCCTATGATCCAAACAAGTTCGTGCGCGGGATCTCGGTCGCGGATTACAGCGTACTGCGCGAAAACGATCGTCGCCCGCTGGCCTCCAAGACGGTGCAGGATGCCTATCCGCCAGGCTCGACCTTCAAGATGGTCACCGCAATGGCCGCCCTTGATGCGGGCGTCATCGGCGCCGAGGATACGGTCTGGTGCCCCGGCTATCTCGAAGTGGGCGGGCGGCGCTTCCACTGCTGGAAACATGCCGGCCACGGGCACATGAACCTTGAAACCTCGCTGCGCGAAAGCTGCGATGTCTATTACTACGACCTCGCGCTCAAGGTCGGGATCGAAAATATCGCGGCCATGTCCCGCCGTCTGGGCTTGGGCGCCATCCACGACATTCCGATGTCGGCGGTCACGGCAGGTCTGGTCCCGGACATGGAGTGGAAGCGGCGCGAACGCGGCTCTGAATGGGTGATCGGTGATACGGTGAACGTGGCCATCGGTCAGGGCTACGTGCTGACCTCACCGCTGCAGCAGGCGGTGATGACCGCGCGTCTGGCGACCGGGCGCAGCATCACGCCACGGCTGATCAAATCCATCGCAGGGGTTGAAACACCCTCGCAGGGTGGTGAAAGTCTCGGCCTGAACGAAAACCACCTGCGCTGGATTCGCCGTGCGATGTTTGCCGTGTCCAACAACCGGCGCGGCACCGGATATGGATCGCGCATTGTCGAAGAGACCTTTCGCATGGCCGGCAAAAGCGGCACCAGCCAGGTGCGCAACATCAGCGCGGCGGAACGTGCACGCGGTGTGATCAACAACAACGATCTGCCTTGGAACCGGCGCGACCACGGTCTGTTCGTGAACTTTGCCCCCTATGACAATCCCAGGATCGCGGTTTCGGTTGTGGTCGAACATGGCGGCGGCGGCTCGTCTGCGGCCGCACCGATCAACCGGGATGTGACGCTGCAGGCGCTGTACAAGGGGGACCCGCCGCTCTCGGCTTATCCCTCAAAGGATCACGAACATATCAAGGCTCAGCAAGAGCGGATCAGCCAGGAACGTCAGGTACCTGATGCCAAAGGGCCAAGCCGCGCATGAGCTATCTTGAATATTCCGTCAAAACAGTCCCCTCCGGCCTGCGCAAGATCCTGTACCTGAACTGGCCACTGGTGCTGCTTTTGTCGGCAGTGGCCTCGGTCGGGTTCCTGATGCTCTATTCCGTTGCGGGCGGCTCTTTCATGCCCTGGGCAGAGCCGCAAATGAAACGCTATCTGCTGGGGCTTGCGGCCATGTTCACCGTCGCCATGGTGCCGATCTGGTTCTGGCGCAACATGGCTGTGGTCGCCTACCTTGTCTCCGTCGCGCTGCTGGTGGTGGTCGAACTGTTCGGCACCGTCGGCATGGGCGCGCAGCGCTGGATCGATATCGGCTTCATGCGCCTGCAACCGTCCGAGCTGATGAAGATCACGCTGGTGATGCTTCTGGCGGCCTATTACGACTGGTTGCCGATCCGCAAGACATCCGGCATTTTCTGGGTGCTGATACCGGTCATCCTGATCCTGCTGCCAACGGGGCTGGTGCTGACCCAGCCCGACCTTGGCACCGCGTTGCTGCTGGTGTTCGGCGGCGCGCTGATGATGTTCCTGGCCGGGGTGCACTGGGCCTATTTCGCCACAGTCCTCGCCGCAGGGGTGGGTGTTGTCGCAACGGTGCTGAAAAGCCGCGGCACCGACTGGCAGATGCTCAAGGAATATCAGTTCCGCCGGATCGACACCTTTCTGGATCCCAATTCCGATCCGCTTGGCGCGGGCTATCACATCACCCAAGCCAAGATCGCCATGGGCTCGGGCGGCTGGACCGGCCGCGGCTTCATGCAGGGCACGCAGTCACGCCTGAACTTCCTGCCGGAAAAGCACACCGATTTCATCTTCAATACGTTGGCCGAGGAATTCGGCTTTGTCGGCGCGGTGTCGCTGCTGGTGCTCTATGTGCTGATCATCATCTTCTGCATCGTCTCGGCCATGCAGAACCGCGACCGTTTCTCGTCCCTGCTGATCCTCGGGGTCGGCATGACATTCTTCCTCTACTTTGCCATCAACATGTCGATGGTCATGGGCCTTGCGCCCGTGGTCGGCGTGCCCCTGCCGCTGGTCAGCTACGGCGGATCCGCCATGCTGGTCCTCATGGCGGCCTTTGGCCTTGTGCAAAGTGCCCATATTCACAGACCGAGGTAACATGACCGTCAACATCCTGTTCGCCGCCCAGCCCGACCGCTGGGTGCAATACGAGACGCCTTTGACCGAGGCGCTGAATGCCACCGGCCTCGCCTATGACCTGCGCACGGAGTTTGCCCCGCAAGAGGTCGATTACATCGTCTACGCGCCCAACTGCGCCGTGCAGGATTTTACACCCTACACCCGCCTCAAGGCGGTGATGAACCTCTGGGCCGGTGTCGAAGGGGTGGTGAAGAACGAAACCCTCACCGTGCCCCTGACCCGCATGGTGGACGAAGAGGGGCTGACTCAGGGCATGGTCGAATGGGTCACCGGCCATGTGCTGCGCCATCATCTTGAGATGGACCGCCATATCGTGAACCCCGGTCACATCTGGGACCACTCCCCGCCGCCGCTTTCCAAGGACCGCCCGGTGACGATCCTCGGCTTTGGCGCACTGGGGCAGGCCTGCGCGACCGCCCTGCTGAACCTCGGTTTCCCGGTGACGGGGTGGAGCCGTTCGCCCAAACCGATGCAGGGCGTCACCACCCATGCAGGCACCGACGGCCTGCCAAAGGCGCTGAGCGATGCACAGATCGTGGTCCTGCTGTTGCCCGCAACCGCCGCGACAGAAAACACGCTGAACGCTGACACACTCGCCCTGCTTGCCAAAGGTGCCGCCATCATCAACCCCGGACGTGGCCCGCTGATCGACGATTCCGCCCTGCTGGCCGCGCTGGACAGCGGCCAGATCGGCCATGCCACGCTGGATGTGTTTCGCGTCGAACCCCTGCCCCAGGATGATCCCTACTGGGCACACCCCAAGGTCACGGTCACACCGCACATCGCCTCGGAAACCCGCCCCGACAGCGCCTCGCGTGTGATCGCTGAAAACATCCGCGGCAATGAGTCAGGCAAGGGCCTGCTGCATCTGGTGGACCGCAGCGCCGGATACTGATACGCCCACCGCGCCAGCAGGAGGTAACCCCATGTCCTTTGACCGTTCACTCAAGATCGCCCCGTCGATCCTCGCCGCCGATTTCGCCAATTTTGGCGCGGAAATTCAGGCGGTCGAGGCGCAGGGTGCCGACTGGATCCATGTGGATGTGATGGACGGGCATTTCGTGCCCAACCTCACCTTTGGCCCGGCCATGTGCGCCGCCATCCGCCCGCATATCAAGACGGTGATGGACGTTCACCTGATGATCGCCCCGGTCGATCCCTATATCGACGCCTTCGCCGCCGCCGGCGCCGACATCATCACCGCCCATGTCGAGGCCGGCCCCCACATCCATCGCACGCTTCAGGCGATCCGCGGCGCGGGGTGCAAGGCCGGCATCGCCCTCAACCCCGGCACCCCGGCCGAGGCTGTGGCCCCCCTGCTCGACATGATCGACATGGTCTGCGTGATGACGGTGAACCCCGGCTTTGGCGGGCAGAAGTTCATCCATGCCTGCGTCGACAAGGTCCGCGCCCTGCGCGCGATGATCGGCGATCGTGAAATCCATATCGAAATCGACGGCGGCGTCGATCCCATGACCGCACCGCTTGTGCGCGCCGCCGGGGCCGATGTGCTGGTCGCAGGCTCCGCCGCGTTCAAGGGTGGCTCGGTCAGCAACCCCGCCCCTTACGGCGACAACATTCGTGCCATCCGCACGGCTGCAGAGTCATAACGACCCCGGCTTCTTCTCTTCAAAAATACGCAAATCCAACAGGGGCCACAGGCACCACGCCTACTGGCCCCTGCGATACCGGAACACTCCGGTGCCCGAGGCGATCAGCTCTCCGGTCTCGTCCAACACAGTCGCTTCGGCAAAGAACGTGCTCTTGCCGCCACCGGTCTGACGCCCCTCACCGATCAGCAATTCACCCCTGGGCCGCGACAGGTACTGCACGTTCAGCGACAGGGTCAGCGCCATCTGCTTGACCTCAGGGTCGCCCGTCCAGCACCCGGCATAGCCCATCACCGTGTCGATCAGCGACGCATGTGCCCCGCCATGCGGATTGCCATGCCGGTTCGACAGGAAAGGCGCCAGCGGCATCTGGAACCGCGCCCAGCCTTGGGTCCAGCCGGTCATCTTCATGCCCAGATGGGCGGAATAGGGATATTCCGCCTCCTGAAATCTCGGGTCCATCTCAGTCATGCCTCTGCCGCCTCCAGTCCAAGTTCCGCGAAACGCGGCACAAAGGAGCCGAGCCGCAAGGCCTTGTCCGGGTTCGAGGCATTGCCGTCAAGCGCCCGCTTCTTCACACCCTGCAGGATCGCCGCCATGCGAAAGAATGCAAAGGCTACGTAAAAGCCAAAGCCTGAAATCTGATCAATCCCGCGCCGCCTGCAATAGTCCGCGACGAATTCGGCATCGCTTGGCAGGCCCAGCGCCGCACGATCCACCCCGGCAAGGCCCCGACCCTCGGGCCCCGGGGGCAGCTGCCATTGCATGATCACGCCAGCCAGATCGGCATAGGGATGGCCCAGCGTCGACAGCTCCCAGTCCAGCACGGCCACACAGCCCGGCCCGTCGGGTGCGAACAGCAGGTTATCGATTCGGTAATCCCCATGGACCAAAGTCCTCTGACCATCCTCGGGCGGCAGATGCGCACCCAGCCAGTCAATCAGCGCATCCATCATCGCAATCTCGCCGGTCTCGGATGCGCGATACTGCTTGGTCCAGCGGGCCAACTGACGTTCATAATAATTGCCCGGGGGGCCGTAATCACTCAGCCCGACCGTGTCCAGATCTACGGAATGCACCGCCGCCAGAACGCGACTCATCTCGGACAGGATCGCCGCGCGCGCTGCATGATCCATACCCGGCATGGACGGGTCATCAATATTGCGCCCGCTGACATGCTCCATCACATAGAACATCGCGCCCAGAACGGCCTCATCCTCGCACAGCGCCAGCATCCTAGGCACCGGCACATCTGTTACCGCCAGCGCCCGCTGCACCCGGAATTCGCGGTCCACCGCATGGGCGGATTTCAGCAGCACGCCGGGCGGTTTGCGCCGCAACACGAAAGACCGCGTGCCAGAGACCAGCCGATAGGTCGGGTTGGACTGCCCGACATCGAATTTCTGCGCAGCAAGCGGCCCGTCCAGCGCAATCCCCTGCCCGCGCATCCAGGTCGCGACGGCGGCAAGCTGGCTCTCCTCCATGCCCTAGACCTTGTCGTTGACGTATTTGCGCAGCTCGGCGCGGGCGACCTGACGGCGGTGCACCGCATCCGGACCATCGGCAAAGCGCAGGGTCCGCACGTGCGTCCACATATACGCCAGGTCGAAATCCTGCGAAATTCCGCCCGCGCCATGCATCTGCATCGCCTCGTCGATCACCTTGCCCGCCATCAGCGGGGCCACCACCTTGATCTGCGAAATCCACGGCTGCGCCTCGCGCACACCTTTGGTGTCCATCATCCACGCCGCCTTGAGGCACAGCAGACGCGCCATCTCGATCTCCATCCGCGCATTGGCAATGATGTCGTAATTCGCGCCCAGCTCGACCAGCTTCTTGCCAAAGGCCTCGCGCGCCAGACCGCGCTTGCACATCATTTCCAGCGCCTTTTCCGCCTGTCCGATGGCGCGCATGCAGTGGTGAATGCGTCCCGGTCCCAGACGGCCCTGTGCCACCTCGAACCCGCGCCCTTCGCCCAGCACGACGTTTTCCACCGGCACCCGCACATCCGTGAACCGCAAGTGTAAATGGCCATGCGGCGCGTCATCCTGACCGAAAACCTGCATGGGCCGCAGTTTTTCCACGCCCGGCGTGTCGGCATCCATCACGAACATCGTATGCCGCGCGTGTTTGGCTGCCTCAGGATCGGTCATCGCCATGACGATATACAGCCCGCAGCGCGGATCACCCGCCCCAGAAATCCACCATTTTTCACCGTTCAGAACGTAGTGATCGCCCTCCCGCACGGCGCGGAATTTCAACTGCGCGGCATCGGATGACGCGATATCCGGCTCGGTCATCACATAGGCCGACCGGATCTCGCCCTCCAGCAGCCGCCCCAGCCAGCGCTCTTTGTGGGCCTCTGTGCCGTAACGCTCCAGCACCTCCATATTGCCGGTGTCCGGCGCGTTGCAGTTGAACACCTCGGCGGCGATGCCTACCTTGCCCATTTCCTCGGCAAGGTAGGCATATTCCACAGTCGTCAGCCCATAGCCACGCTCCGACCCCGTCAGCCAGAAATTCCACAGGCCGCGCTCTTTTGCCAGCGTTTTCAAACCGTTGAGGATGTCCAACTGCCGGTCCGTATGCTGAAACCGGTCGCCCGAGGGATGTTTGCCCACCTCAGCGTGGAATTCGGCGTCCAGCGGCGCGATATCACGTTCGACCATCTCGCGCACCTGCGCGATCAGCGGCGCGACTCGGGCGGTTACTCCCAGATCCATATCTTCTCCTTTTGGCGCGTAGCGGCCTGTTGGACGAACCCCGATGCCTCAGACGACATCCGGCAGCTGATAGCCCTCAAACTGTTTGCGCAGGGTCAGTTTCGACACCTTGCCCGTCGCCGTCAGCGGCAGATCCGCAACAAATTCCACCGCATCCGGCAACTGCCATTTTGCGACATGGGCCAACAGCATCTCGTGCAGCTCGTCCAGCGTCGGCTTGTCCTCGCCCTTGGGCACGACAACCAGCAGCGGGCGTTCGTCCCATTTGGGATGCGGAATGGCGATCACGGCGCAGGCGGCCACCTTGGGCGATCCCATCACGATATTCTCAAGGTCGATCGAGCTGATCCATTCGCCGCCCGACTTGATCAGATCCTTTGAACGGTCCTGAATGCTCAGGAACCCCAGCGCGTTGATCGTGGCCACATCGCCGGTGCCGAACCAGCCCTCGGCGTCCAGCGCCTTGGCACTTGCCGCGGGGTTGTTGAAATAGCCCGACACGATGGTGTTGCCGCGCACGTAAAGCTCTCCCATCGCCTTGCCATCATGCGGCAGGGGGTTGCCCTGCTCATCCACGATCTTCAGTTCGACCCCGAACAGCCGCCGCCCCTGCAGCGATTTCAGGCGCATCTGCTCGTCCCAGGGCAGCGACTTCATCGGCTCGGACAGTTGGCCATGTGTGCCAACGGGTGACATTTCGGTCATCCCCCAGGCGTGGCAGACATCGACGCCGTCCTTTTCAAAGCCTTCGATCATGCTGCGCGGCGCAGCAGAGCCGCCAACCATCACCTGCTCGAACCCCTTGGGCGGCTGACCACGCTTTTCAATCTCGGCGCGCAGACCCATCCAGACCGTCGGCACCCCCCAGGCCGAGGTGACAGTCTCGGCCTCCATCAGATCATAAAGCGACGCACCATCCAGTTTCGGCCCCGGCATGATCAGCGAAGACCCAACCAGTGGCGCGGCATAGGGCAGCCCCCAGGCATTGACGTGAAACAGCGGCACCACCGGAAGGATGTTCGCACCTTCCTTGAGGCTCTTGTTCAGGGTGATCGCGACGGTCATGGCATGCATCACGGTCGAACGATGGCTATACAGCGCGCCCTTGGGATGGCCCGTCGTGCCCGAGGTATAACAGAGCGCAGCTGCCGTCTGCTCATCCAGAATGGGCCAGTCATACTGCGTCGCCTCGCCCGCCAATATCTCTTCGTAGCAGAGCAGGTTCAGCGCGCTGTCGGGCATATGCGCCCGGTCGGTCAGCACCACCAGTTGCAGGCTCTTGGGCAGGTGGTCGGCCAGTGCATCAATCAGCGGAACAAAGGTCAGATCGACACAGAGCACCTTATCCTCGGCATGGCCGATGATGTAGAGCATCTGTTCAGCCGACAGCCGCGGGTTGATCGTGTGGCAGACAGCGCCCATGCCAGAGACGCCATAGTAAATCTCGAAATGCCGGTAACCGTTCCAGGCCAGTGTCGCGACACGATCCCCCGGCCCGATGCCCAGCTTGCCCAGCCCATGCGCAAGCTGCGCGGCGCGACCGTAAGCCTCGGCATAGGTTTCGCGGTGAATGTCGCCCTCAGTGCGGACCGACACAAGCCCCGCCCCCGGATGTGCGCCACATGCGTACCGCAGGATCTCAATGATCGACAGCGGTTGGTTCATCATCATTCCGTGCATCTGGTCCTCCCCAACCTTCTGCTTTGGGCCTTGTGACACTCTGTGCAACCCAAGGCCACGGACGCAATAGATTTTTCCGATGACGTTCCGACAGAAGCCGGATCCCATGTACCGAATCGCACTCGCCCGCCGCCACAAGAGCCAGTCAGAGCCGTTGAATATCTCGCTCGAAATCAGCATAGGCCCAGCACCGAAGGACGGCAGCACCAAAAGTCTGCTGATAGAAGGTTGAGCGACGGGGTCGCCTGCTGGGGAAAAGAGGCTTCCCCCAATCGGGGCCTCTAGCCTCGCCCGATATAGGGCATCTTTGTCGCCATCACGGTCATGAACTGCACGTTCGCGCTCAGCGGCATTTCGGCCATCAGCCGCACCGCTTTGACCGCCGATTCCACATCCATGGTCGCAGGTTCAGGCTGGCCTGCCGCCCGCGCCCGCGCGACCAGATCCTCCAGAAGGTCGGTGCGCGCATTGCCGATGTCGATCTGCCCGCAGGCAATGTCGAAAGGTCGCCCGTCGAGGCTCAGCGACCGGGTCAGCCCGGTCACGGCATGCTTGGTCACCGTATAACAGACCGACCCCTCGCGTGGGACATGGGCAGAAATGGACCCGTTGTTGATGATCCGCCCACCCTTAGGGTCCTGCCGCCGCATCCGGCCAAAGGCCTCGCGCGCGCACAGGAACATGCCATGCAGATTGACGTTCACCACCTGCTCCCAGGCATCTAGGGGCACCTCGTCAATCGCTGCTGAGGGGCCGAACATTCCGGCATTGTTGAACAGGACATCGATTCTGCCGACACGGTGCTGAAACAGATCAAAGGCCTCGCGCACCTGCTCAGCATCGCTCACATCCGCCACCAGCACCAGCACATGGGCGTTTTCAGCCCCGCCCGCCACATCGGCAAGGGCGCTGGCCCGCCGCGCGAGCAGACCCACTTGCCATCCCATGTCCAGAAAGGCCTGTGCCGCGGCACAACCAATCCCGGAACTCGCTCCGGTGATCAGGATGGCCTTCACTCGAATTCCTCCGACTCGAGCATCAGCCTGGGGGCAGCAGAGGCCTTGAGATCATCCACCACCAAGGGCCCTGTCGGTTTCGACAGCCGGTTGCGTACCACCCAGATCAACCGCTCCTGCGCCCGGGTGATCGCCACATAGGCCAGACGTTTCCACAGGGGTTGTCCCGCCTCGACCCGCCCCATGCGCGCGGCGACAAACAGATCCGGGGCAAAAACCTGCACCGTGTCCCATTGTGACCCCTGCGCCTTGTGAATCGTGACCGCCGCGCCGTGCAGAAAGGTCGCCCCCATGCGCGCGGCAAAGGGAATGAACGGTTCTTCCTCATCCGGCTTTTCGATTTTAACGATAGAGGCAGCAGACACCTGCGGATCTTCGGCCCCCATCACGTGCAACCGGGAAAACCCTGGCTTGCGTCCCGGTCCCAGATAGATGACCTGCGCGCCCTTGATCAAGCCACGCGCCTCAAGATCCAGCCGTTTCTTGCGATGCTTGAGCGGAAGTTCCAGCCCGTCGCAGATCAGCGGCTCGCCTTCCAGCAGCTCGGTGTCCGGCGCGCCGTGGACCGCCCGAAAGGCATGGATAAGGCGGATCCGCGTGTTGTTGCGCCAGACGAGCACGGGTGAGCGGGCCATCAGATCGACCTCGACCCGCTGCCCCCAGACGACGCGGTCGTCCTGTTTGGATTTTTCTTCGACCATGCGTTCAAAATCCGCGAATTGCAGGTCCGGATCGGCAAGAGCATGGGCCAGATCCAGAATTGGGTTGTCCGCCTCTTGCCGGTGGACACGCTGCAATTCCATCTTCTGCTCTGGTTTCATCCCGTCAAAGACCATGCCGCCGGGCGCGTTCACCGGCGCCAACTGGGCCGGATCACCGAACAGCAGCAGATTCGGGAAAATTTCTTGCAGGTCTTCGAACTGGCGCTCATCCAGCATGGACGCCTCGTCGACAAAACCGATGTCCAGTGGCTCTTCTCGCCGCTTCCAGCCGGTGATGAAATCCGAGCCGCGCAAACCCGCAGATGCCAGCGCCGCAGGTACGGATTTATGGCCCTGATAGGCCACAAAGGCACGGTCCAACAACTCTTCCGTCAGGGCCTCTGTCTCGGGTTTTTCACCGCTGCCGGTCAGCCATTCGGCGATGCGTTCATATTCAGGGTCATAGACTGGCGTATACAGAATGCGGTGAATTGTTGTGGCCGGCACGCCGCGCATGCGCAGCACGCTTGCGGCTTTGTTCGTGGGGGCCAGAATGGCCAGCGTGCGCTTTTCCCGGCGCTTGCGGCTTTCAAAATCGCCAGAAACGATCTCGATCCCCGCGCCTTCGAGCGCCTTGTAAAGTTCAGCCAGCAGCAGCGTCTTGCCTGACCCCGCCTTGCCGATCAGCGCCATCACCTGCGCCTTGCCCTCTTTTGCGGGCAGGACCATCCCATCGTTCAGATTGACGCCGGCAGCGCGCAGCATGTCGGCCACCCGGTCATAGGCTTCGGCCTGATCGTCAGAGAAGGTGAGTGTAGGCAGAGTCATGGCGGGACACTAACGCCCCGCCTCAGCCGACGCCAGCCTCAAGCAGCTTGGACAGCTTCACATTGCTTCGCCGCACCGAAGGCCTGTTCAAACCAAAGTCGCGACTGCACAGGATCAACGCCAGCACTTTCCACAACTCTTTCCTCGGCCTCTGCAGAGAAATTCCATAGGCCTACGCTGATCGCTTCGCGGCCCGTACCCTCCGTACCAAGAACATCCGGCGACGCACCGATCATGCGGTAAATCCGAACCATTCTTGCATCAAAAACGCCGACGCAATGATCGATACCAAAGCTGCGCATCACCTCTCCGCCAGCCAGCATGAGGGATGGCGCGGTTCGCGGGGATGTTTCACGGGCCAGGCAGAAGCGTGTACATTCCCAGATCAAGGGACTTTCGATCCGCACGCCATCAGTCAGATGACCAAAATGGTCATTGACCATTGTTCGCCCGAGGGTCGGCAGCAGGCGCATGGACCCTCCATGACGACCATCCGGCTTTTCCCAGATCACATAAAGCGGGTTCAGTGTGTCGTATTCATCTTTCTCAAACCCGTCGTTGTCGACTGTCACCTCCCAGCCCAGACGAGTGCGAAACTGGTCCGCACGGTCGCGGAACATGCTGTCGCGAAGGACAGGAAACTGGTCAAGCTGGTCTGCATAAAGATACCGGATCATTGTAAGGCTCCCTTCGGTTTATGAAGAAAGTCTCGCCTTGAAAAACTAACGCTCTCCGACGCCACCGTGCGGCATGGTTAACACACAGTTAAACAACGATCACACCCCGTGCCATAGCACGGGCAACGGCGTGTGTCGTGTTCATTGCCCCGAGTTTGTGCCGGGCGCTTTCTATGTAAACCCGCAAGGTGTTTTCAGATATCGCCAGCATGTTGGCAGCCTGCGCCCTGCTGTGCCCCATTGCGAGCAGAGTCATCGCTTCGATCTCTCGCGGTGACAGGGGCTGTGCTGCGTCGGGTTTGCGCCCCGGCTCAAGTTCCAGTGCCTTTTTATTGAAGTAATGCGCGAGCAACAGAAGATCTTTGCGGTTTATCTCGATGAACTTCGACCATTCATCGTCGTCACAGGTATGGCTGACCGTGAACAAGGCAAACTGCCCGTTTGGCCCCCTGATCGGAATGGAATACCCTTGATTTCCTACGCCGTGGTCAATCGCATCCTTCTGAAACGTGCGCGATGGCTTGCTTGACCAGTCCAGAAGCTTCCAGTCTACGGGTTGAAAGCGCTGACTGCATCCAAGGATAACCGGGTCTGCGCGCAGGTATCCTTTCTCAACGTAGCGGTCTATCCACGCTCTGTCATAGGTGCCGCATCCGATCGGCTCGCCATTGCTGTTGACCCAGTGATAGACAATATGACCCACATTATAGTAGGTTCTCAAAGCCTCAGAAGCGGCTTGAAGCCCCTGAAAAGCCTGAGCGCATTCGAGCTGCTCCAGTATCTCGTCCAGCGACGAGCTTGTTAGTGCGTGATCCACAGGCCATTCCTTTGGCGTGCGACGCAATCTCGATCTGAGCAAGGATCTGGGCATCATCCAGATTCTCTGCAAGGCTGTTAAACCCGTTGGACCGTGCGAAATTTTTCAGATCGATCAGAACGTCAATAATCCAGTCGTGTGCCATCTCGATCCTCGCTTTACAGTGGTTAATGAACTCTTAATTTCAGAGTATCACGGCCATCGAAGCGGTCATATTCGCGAATTACACCTCCCCAGAAATGGCGAGGGCGCGATTTCGAACCTCTTGTTTTACCTAAAACCGAGCAGCGGACGCAAAACCGCCCGCGCAATCATTGTCGATTCGCGGGCGGTCACGATCAGACTGATCGCGCGAGGTTACTTGCGTGCTTCCAGCGTATCCTCCAGCGTGCGTAATCCGGTGGTCGGGGCCTGCACCAACACGGACATGTTGCCGGGTTTATGTTCGTTCTTCAGCATCTTCATATGCGCGTTCGGAATCTCGGCCCAAGGGAACACTTCGGACATGCAGGGATCAAGCCGCCGTTCGATCATCAGCTTGTTCGCCGACGACGCCTGCTTGAGGTTCGCAAAGTGCGACCCCTGCAACCGCTTCTGGTGCATCCACATATAGCGCACGTCAAAGGTGCAGTTGAACCCGCTGGTGCCAGCGCAAATCACAACCATGCCGCCCTTTTTCACCACAAGAGTCGAAACAGGAAAGGTCGCCTCGCCCGGGTGTTCGAATACCATGTCGACGCTGACGCCCTTGCCGGTGATGTCCCAGATCGCCTTGCCGAACTTGCGCGCCTCTTTCAGCCAATCGTTGTATTCGGGCGTGTTGACCGTGGGCATCTGACCCCAGCAGTTGAACTCCTTGCGGTTGATCACCCCTTTAGCGCCCTGATCCATCACGAACTGGCGCTTGCTTTCGTCCGAAATCACGCCGATCGCATTGGCCCCGGCGGTGTTGGCCAGTTGGATCGCATAGGACCCAAGCCCACCCGACGCGCCCCAGACCAGCACATTCTGCCCGGGCTTCAACTCGTGCGGTTCGTGCCCGAACAACATCCGGTAAGCCGTCGCAAGGGTGAGCGTGTAGCAGGCGGATTCCTCCCAGGTCAGATGTTTTGGGCGTGGCATCAGCTGCTGGGCCTGCACGCGCGTGAATTGCGCAAAGGATCCGTCATGGGTCTCATAGCCCCAGATCCGCTGGCTTGGCGAAAACATCGGATCACCACCGTTGCACTCCTCATCGTCGCCATCGTCCTGGTTGCAGTGGATCACCACTTCGTCGCCGACCTTCCAGCGATTGACCTTGTCGCCCACCTTCCAGACGATTCCAGAGCAGTCGGAGCCTGCGATGTGATAGGGCTGCTTGTGACCATCAAAGGGACTGATCGGTACGCCGAGGCCTGCCCAGACACCGTTGTAATTCACACCTGCGGCCATGACGAGCACCAGCACTTCGTGGCTGTCGATCTCCCAGGTGTCGACCACTTCGACCTGAAAACTCTTGTCCGGTTCACCATGGCGTTCGCGCCGGATGGCCCATGCATACATTTTCTTGGGCACATACCCCATCGGCGGCATTTCACCCACTTCGTAGAGGTCTTTTTCGGGTGCATCGTAGCTGATGATGCCGGGGTGCGTATCCAGAGCCATCTGGGGGCCTCCATCCTATCGGGTTAACGTTTGATGCCGTGCCGCAACGCAGAATCGCGACTTTTTCCCTTGGAATATAGGTGATCACGCAACATTGCAACAACATACAGTTCTATTTTGCAACTTTATGACCGAGCGGATGCAGCATTTACAAACCCTGCCTGAAATTATGTCAGAACAGATGACGGATCGAGTTTGCATAGAAATCCAGCGCCGCGCCCTGCCCGGGGATCACGGAATAGACACCATCGCGTTCCTGGATGATCCCGCGCGACAAAAGGCGATCCAGCCCGTATTCCACCACATAGCCCCGGTTGTTGCGGGGCAACTTCATATGATCTGCCCCCAGCCCCCGGAAGCTTTGTGCAAAGTTGAGTTCCATCTGGACACGGGTCTGCGGGCCGCTAAGGCGCAGCATAAGCGCCACAATAGGTACCGGCAGCACGGGCACGACACTGGCAATGCGGTGCATGACCTCGGATGCAAGCGCATCCGCATCCTGCGCGAATTCCGGGTTTCTGCGCAGAGACAGCGCAGGCCCGAAGTTCACCGCCGCATAGCCAAAGCCGTGAAACCTTCCGTTGATACGTTGCCAGAGCGTCCGAAGCGCGAACCCCGCAATGACGCCAAGACCCGCCCTGAACCGCCGCGTGCCGCTCGCATCCGCAGCCATCAGGATGCGGTCCTCAAGCACGCGGTCGTAGTTAAGCGCCACAGGCACAAAGACGACATCCCGCGCCGTCAGATCCGCACCATCAAGGATATATTTCAGCAGACCTTTTTTTGGCGGCGCGATGGCCCCGTCCAGGCTCAGCCCCCCCTCAGGAAACAGCGCCTGTGTGAC
Source organism: Puniceibacterium antarcticum (assembly GCF_002760615.1). Classification (GTDB taxonomy): domain Bacteria; phylum Pseudomonadota; class Alphaproteobacteria; order Rhodobacterales; family Rhodobacteraceae; genus Puniceibacterium; species Puniceibacterium antarcticum. The sequence continues at coordinate 44,874 of NZ_AWWI01000044.1, forward strand.
GCCGCCCTGCGTGGCCATCTGGACATAGCGTGCCAGCACCCGGCGATAAAGCGCATTGCGCGACTTGCGACGTATGAAATAAGCGCCCATCGCCTTGATCAGAAAAGACAGTGGCCAGACCCGTGCCCACTCCCCCACCGCATAGGACAGGGCCGACCGGTTGGCCGCCAGATAGGTCACCAGCACGTAATCCATGTTCGAGCGGTGGTTCATCACAAAGATCACCGTCGCATCCGGATCGACCTCTTGCGTGGATTGACTGTCATGATCCCCCACCCTCACCCGATAAAGCGCGTTGCTAAGCACGCGGGCCAGCCGGATCGCAATGCCGAAATAGGCGGTGGCAGAAAAGGATGGCACGATTTCCCGCGCATAGCGCCGCGCCAGTTCAAAGGCCACATCCTCGCGCACCTTGTTGACCCGCGAATGGTCCACGACAGCCTGGGTCACCTCCGGATCATAACACAGTCGCTGGATCATGTCCGTGCGGCGCGCCAGCTTGAAAGGCTGGATCGGGCGTTCAAGTCGCTGATTGATCCGGGCCACAACCCGTTCTGCGCGACGGCGAAAAAACCAGCGCACGGACGGAAACAGGAAGTGCGACGCAAACGTCACGCACGCAAACAGCAGGATCAAAACAAACAGCCAGAGCGGCAAGGATATCGTTGAGGTCATGCGCCAGTGTTCGCAAGAAACACGCAATGCGGCAAGGGCAGGCCGTGACCGATATGGTCGCACTTTTGCAGCGCAAGGAAGGAGTTGGCGCTAACAACAATACGGGACGGATGAATCCCCTCCGCTTTCTTCAGCCGAGTGATAACATCGCTCTTGCTGCTTCGTCGTGCCGCAACGCAGCGAATTGACATACTCATAAAATTTCTCATATGGATATCTAAACGTAATAAAATTGCATCCCAAACACATCGACCGCTTCACTGAAACAGGGTGGCCCCATGAGCGATACGACCAAAGACACATCGACAGGCATGTCCAACCGCCAGCCTGACAAGCCTTGGCTGATCCGGACCTATGCGGGACATTCCACCGCAAAGGCGTCGAACGCGCTCTATCGCGGAAACCTCGCCAAGGGGCAGACCGGCCTGTCGGTCGCCTTTGATCTACCGACCCAGACCGGCTATGACAGCGACCACATCCTTGCACGGGGCGAGGTCGGTAAGGTCGGCGTGCCTGTGTGCCATTTGGGCGACATGCGCGCACTGTTCGACGATATCCCGCTCGATCAGATGAACACCTCGATGACGATCAATGCGACAGCGCCCTGGCTGCTGTCGCTCTATATCGCCGTGGCCGAAGAACAGGGCGCCGATATTTCCGCATTGCAGGGCACAGTGCAGAACGACCTGATCAAGGAATACTTGTCGCGCGGCACCTATATCTGCCCGCCGAAACCCTCGCTCAAGATGATCGGCGATGTGGCCGAATACTGCTACACGCATGTCCCCAAGTGGAACCCGATGAACGTCTGTTCCTACCACCTGCAAGAGGCAGGAGCGACGCCAGAACAAGAGCTGTCCTTTGCCCTCGCCACCGCGACAGCCGTCTTGGATGAATTGCAGCCCCGCGTCGCAGCCGAGGATTTCCCGGCTCTCGCCGGGCGTATCTCGTTCTTCGTCAATGCGGGCATCCGATTTGTCACCGAGATGTGCAAGATGCGCGCCTTTGTCGATCTCTGGGACGAATTGCTGCGCGACCGCTACGGAATCACCGATGCGAAACATCGCCGCTTCCGCTATGGGGTGCAGGTGAATTCATTGGGGCTGACCGAACAGCAGCCGGAAAACAACGTCTACCGTATCCTAATCGAGATGCTGGCTGTCACACTTTCAAAAAACGCCCGCGCCCGTGCCGTGCAATTGCCCGCTTGGAACGAGGCGCTTGGCTTGCCCCGCCCTTGGGATCAGCAATGGTCAATGCGCATGCAGCAGATCATGGCTTATGAAACCGATCTGCTGGAATTCGACGACCTCTTTGACGGAAACCCCGCGGTAGATCGCAAGGTCGAAGCGCTGAAAGACGGCGCACGGGCCGAACTTGCAAACCTCGGATCCATGGGCGGGGCAATCAACGCCATCGAATATATGAAAGGCCGTCTGGTCGACAGCAATGCCGAACGTCTGGGCCGGATCGAACGGAACGAAACAACCGTCGTCGGCGTCAACCGCTTTACGGCAACCGAACCCTCTCCTCTGATGGACGAGGATGGCGGCATCATGGTCGTCGACCCCGCAATGGAACAGGATCAGATCAACCGGCTGAACGCCTGGAAAGCAGAACGTGATGGTGGGTCAGTCGCTTCAGCGCTCACCGATCTGCGGGCTGCTGCGGCAGAAGGGCGCAACATCATGCAGCCGTCGATTGCCTGCGCCAAGGCGGGTGTGACCACCGGCGAATGGGCCGCACAGATGCGTGCAGTCTACGGCGAATACCGTGGACCGACAGGCGTGTCCAAATCCATCTCGAACAAGACCGAAGGCCTGGAAGAGATCCGCGAGGCGGTCAATGTCGTCAGTGACCGTCTGGGCGCACGCCTGCGGTTTCTGGTGGGCAAGCCCGGATTGGACGGGCATTCCAATGGCGCAGAACAGATTGCCTTTCGCGCACGCGACTGCGGAATGGAAATTGACTACGAAGGAATTCGCCTCACTCCCGAAGAAATCGTGCGTGCTGCAGAAAACGGCGCGCATGTCGTGGGCTTGTCCATTCTTTCAGGCAGTCACATACCGCTGGTTGAAGACATGATGCGACGCATGAAAGAGGCCGGATTGAGTCACATTCCGGTAATTGTTGGCGGCATTATTCCTGATGACGACGCAATAAGGCTGAAAGCAATGGGTGTTGCCAAGGTCTATACCCCCAAGGATTTCGAATTGAACACCATCATGAAAGACATAGTTTCATTAGTTGACGCTAAGGCAACTGCCGCTGAATAAGCGATTTTTAAAAACTTGCCTCTACAAAGCGCGCTCGCGCAATAGTTGAGCGTGCTTTCGCTTAATCTCAGCACAATACTAAGCCTGACACAAAAAGACGCTTGCCAATAATTAATCTTTTTAAAATAAGCGGGGCCATATAGGAGGCTTCAATGCAAATAGATCTTGATACACTTTCCAAAGACGACCTGACAAAGCTGAAAGCAGATGTCGACAAAGCCCTGAAGACGATCGATACACGTCGCAAGGCCGAAGCCAAGAAGGCAGCAGAACATGCTGCAAAAGAATATGGCTTTTCGCTTGATGAACTGCTGGGCGGAACCGTCAAGGGATCGAAAAGCGCCGCGAAATACGCAAATCCCGCTGACTCAAGCCAGACCTGGACCGGCCGCGGGCGCAAACCCAACTGGATTATTTCCGCATTGGACGCGGGTCAGTCCCTGGACGAGATGAAGATCTGATCGCGTGACTATCCATATCGGCGCGAAGCCGGGCCAGATCGCAGAAACGGTTCTGATGCCCGGCGATCCTTATCGTGCGAAATGGGCGGCCCAGACCTTTCTCGAAAACCCTGAACTGGTAAATGAAACGCGCGGAATGCTGGGATACACCGGCACTTGGCGTGGACATTCGGTTACCATTCAGGGATCGGGAATGGGAATGCCATCGCTTTCCATTTACGCAAATGAACTGATCCGTGATTTTGGTGCAAAGACGCTGATCCGGATCGGATCCTGCGGCGGGATGCAGGACAAGGTCAAGATCCGCGATGTGATTGTCGCAATGACCGCCAGCTCGTTTTCCACACCCTCCAGCGGCATCTTCCGGGAACTCAATTTTGCGCCCTGTGCCGACTGGTCGCTCTTGCAGGCCGCCGTTCTGGCCGCAGAGGCGCGTAAGGTCCCGACCCATGTGGGCGGAATCTATTCGGCGGATGTGTTCTATGATGAACGCCCGGATCTGAATGAACAGATGATCCGTCACGGCATCTTGGGGGTCGAGATGGAAGCGGCAGAGCTGTACAACCTTGCGGCCCGATACGGCGTGCGAGCGCTGGCCCTGCTGACCGTGTCCGATCATCTGATCACGCACGAAGCGCTGCCCGCGGAAGATCGTGAAAAGAGCTTTGGCGACATGGTCGAAATCGCGCTTGAGGCAGCTTTCGCCTGACCCAAAGACAAGCCCGGCCCTTCGGGGCCGGAACCACATCCTTTACCTCCCGTGGCTGCGGTCATATCCGCTGGTCACGGGCGGCATCCACCCCTCGAGCATCCCGTCTTGCGGTGCGAAGATCTCCACCACAAGGGGATGACACACCGCGCTTTCACTGGAATGCTCGGACGAACAATCGCCGCCCGGACAAGCGCTCAGAGCGCCCAGCAGATCAATCTCGGCAAAGAACGTCAGATGATCCCCCGGCCGCACTGGGCTAGCCTTCATGAAATACTGGCCGGTGCCGCGCGTAAACCCGGTGCACATGAACACGTTCAGCACATCATGCACATGTGGCTCGGCCTCGGCCAGGGATATGCCAAGGTGGTCGGCCAGCGCGCGGGTCAGGTTTGAATGGCAACAATGATGATACTGCCCACCGTTCAGCAGGTGCCCGGTATAGGGATCACAGCGCGTCCCGATCACATCGTGTACCGCGCCACCAAAAGCATCAATCCCGTACCAGTCCAGACTGTCCTGCAGAAGGGTCGTCATGGGCCGCAGATGTGGAAAGGCAGACCACAGACGATCACCGGTGCCGACATGACTGCCGTGCAGGGCGCGGGTCTTGCCCGAGTAGAACCTTTCGGTCAGATCCCCGGCATTCCAGAGGTTCAGATCCCCAACTTGCGGGCCCTCAATGCAGCCGATTCGAAAGAACTGGCCTGAGCGGACCTGAAACACCCCGGCATCCCGCGCCGGAACGACAACCTCATCGACTTTCCGGGCGTTGGTTAAAGCGCGGGCATAGAGGGCCATATCCGGTTGTGGCAGGGTTTCCGTAGGATAGCAGATCACCGGGGCAACGGCGCGGCGGGCTTCTGCGTCGAAAGGCTGTGTCATGTTCAGGCTCCTGTCAGGGGCATGTGACGCCTGAAAAGACCGATTTGCAACCCGGCAGGGTCACGCCTCAACTGCCGGATAGGGGAACGTCACGCAGGCAGACCTTGGGTGGCTGACCCACGGGGCCAGAGGTCACTGCGCCACAATAGACGCAGGTATAGCTTGCCTGCCCATCGCTGCGATTCTCGCGCCAGCGGCACAGACGCGTCTTGCGATTTGAAAAGATCGCGACAAGGACAAAGGCAAGGATCAGCCCGACAACGGCAATCATGCGCTCTCCTGTCCGTTAAATGGTTCTGTCAGACGATGATATCGCCCTTACAGTCAGCGGCAACCTGTCACGCACCATGAAGCAGGCCGGACGAGCCCGGCCAATCCAGGATGGGGTTCAGGCCGCTTCGAAATAAGCGAGATACGCGTCACTCTCTGCAGTGTCTTTGGAGATGCGCGGTTCCTGTTTTGGCGTGGAATAGGCATAAGCCTGTTCCAGAAACTCAAGCGCCTCGCGCGCGGCGGGGGTCTGAAGCTGTGTGATTTCGGTCATCGGACTGACTTTCTCTTTCTCAGTATCCCCCCACACCGGTTCAACTAAACCCCCGGGTACCATCCGTCACCCGCCCTTTGCGCATCCTCGCCATGCAACAACCGCATGACCAAGAAAAAGGGGCCGTCAAAGACGACCCCGTTTCGTACTGCTCCAAATTATCTTGTGCTTTGCTCAGACCCTGCGTTCGACCATCAGTTTCTTGATCTCGGCAATCGCTTTGGCGGGGTTCAGCCCTTTGGGGCAGGTCTTGGCGCAGTTCATGATCGTGTGGCAGCGGTACAGCTTGAACGGATCCTCAAGCTCGTCCAGACGCTCGCCTGTTGCCTCGTCCCGGGAATCAACGATCCAGCGATACGCATGCAAGAGGGCTGCGGGTCCAAGATACCGATCGCCGTTCCACCAGTAGCTTGGGCACGAGGTCGAGCAGCAGGCGCACATCACGCATTCATATAGCCCATCAAGCTTTTCGCGGCTCTCGATCGACTGCTTCCACTCCTTGGCGGGGCGGTTGGTCTTGGTTTCGAGCCATGGCATGATGCTGGCGTGCTGGGCGTAGAAATGCGTCAGATCCGGGATCAGATCCTTGATCACCGGCATGTGCGGCAGCGGATAAATCGCCACATCACCTTTCACCTCGTCCATGCCATAAATGCACGCCAGCGTATTGATGCCGCCAATGTTCATCGCACAGGACCCGCAGATGCCCTCGCGGCAGGACCGGCGGAAGGTCAGCGTAGGATCAATCTCGTTCTTGATCTTGATCAGCGCGTCCAGGATCATCGGCCCGCAGGTGTCCATATCGACGAAATAGGTATCAACCTGCGGGTTCTTGCCGTCATCCGGGTTCCAGCGGTAGATCTTGAATTTGCGAACGTTCTTGGCACCCTCGGGCTTGGGCCAGGTCTTGCCGGTCTGGATCCGGGAATTCTTGGGGAGTGTCAGTTCAACCATGTCTCTCTCCTATCGCAACAGCGCGGGCAGGCCATTGGCCGCCAAACAACGCAGGGTCTCGGGTTTTTGCAGGATGCCGGTCACGACCTGATAGGTCGCTTCCGTCGGCCCGGTCACGGAATCCGCAGCCAGCGCCAAGATTTGCTGTGCATTGGCATTGTCGATCACGCAGTTCGCCGCCGGCTGCAGCGGTACCCCGGGCAAACGCTGGGCCAGAACCTTGGACGTGGTCGACCGCGCCGCGCTGCGCGCCAGCTGGTCCTGTGTCTCGACGGTGCAGGCGCTCAACGCGACAGGCAGCAAAGACAACAGGATCCAGCGGCGCGCGAGAAGTCTCATCAGAACGTCCGCTCTTTCGGCGCGATCCGCTTGAGCGAAATGCCACCATCGGCCTCGGTGCTCAGCGGCTCGGTGATCACCGGGCGATGGGTCAGCGTGACCTTGGCACCGTCGACGCGGCTGATCGTGTGAACACGCCAGTTTTCATCGTCGCGGGTTCCGAAATCTTCATGCGCATGGGCGCCACGGCTTTCTTTGCGCGCCTCGGCGCCATAGATCGTCGCCAGAGCGTTGGGCATGAGGTTGGTCAGCTCCAGAGTCTCCATCAGATCCGAGTTCCAGACCAAGCTGCGGTCCGTGACCTTGATATCGGCCATCTTGCCGGCGATGGCCGTCATTTCCTTGACGCCATGTTCCAACGTACTGGATTCGCGGAAAACGGCTGCGTCGCGCTGCATGGTCTTCTGCATCTCAAGCCGCAGTTCGGCGGTGCCGATGCTGCCCTTGGCGTTGCGCAACCCGTCGAAGCGGTCAAAGGCCTTTTCCACGCTGGCGGTGTTGGTTGCTGGCACAGCGGCGTCGCTGTCAACAACCTTGCCTGCGCGGATCGCGGCGGCACGGCCAAAGACCACAAGGTCGATGAGCGAGTTCGACCCAAGACGGTTTGCTCCATGCACAGAGGCACAGCCCGCCTCGCCCACGGCCATCAGGCCCGGAACCACAGCGTTGGCATTGCCTTCGGTCGGGTTCAGCACCTCACCCCAATAGTTGGTGGGGATACCGCCCATGTTGTAGTGCACGGTCGGGATAACCGGGATCGGTTCCTTGGTCACATCCACACCCGCAAAGATGCGCGCGGATTCGGAGATCCCCGGCAGGCGCAGGTGCAGCGCCTCTTTGGGCAGGTGGCTCAGGTTCAGGTGGATGTGGTCGGCATCCTTGCCAACGCCGCGACCCTCCCGGATCTCCATCGTCATGCATCGCGAAACATAGTCGCGCGGCGCGAGATCCTTGTAGTTGGGCGCATAGTGCTCCATGAACCGCTCGCCTTCGGAGTTGGTGAGGTAGCCACCCTCGCCCCGCGCGCCTTCGGTGATCAGGCAGCCCGCACCGTAGATGCCGGTCGGGTGGAATTGCACGAATTCCATGTCCTGCAGCGGCAGTCCTGCGCGCGCCACCATACCACCACCGTCGCCAGTGCAGGTGTGGGCGGAAGTGGCCGAAAAATAGGCGCGGCCATAGCCGCCAGTTGCCAGCACGACTGTCTTGGCATTGAAGACGTGCATCGTGCCGTCGTCCAGCTTCCAGCAGACAACGCCAGTGCAGGCACCATCGGTCATGATCAGGTCGATGGCGAAATATTCTATGTAGAATTCCGCGTTGTTCTTCAGCGACTGCCCATACAGCGTGTGCAGAATCGCATGGCCGGTCCTGTCAGCAGCGGCACAGGTGCGCTGCACGGCGGGGCCTTCGCCAAATTCCGTCGTGTGACCGCCAAAGGGGCGCTGATAGATCTTGCCCTCTTCGGTGCGCGAAAACGGCACACCGTAATGCTCCAGCTCGTAAACCGCCTTTGGCGCTTCCCGAGCGAGGTATTCCATAGCATCCGTGTCACCCAACCAGTCCGATCCCTTGACGGTGTCGTACATGTGCCACTGCCAGTGGTCGGGGCCCATGTTGGACAGGGACGCCGCAATGCCGCCCTGTGCCGCCACGGTATGGGAGCGGGTCGGGAAAACCTTTGTAACGCAAGCGGTGCGAAGGCCCTGTTCGGCCATGCCGAGGGTCGCACGCAGGCCCGCGCCACCGGCGCCGACAACCACGACGTCATAATCATGCGTCTCGTATTCGTATGCAGCCATTTATCTGTTGCTCCGGTGTTCGTTCAAAGGGCCAGCTTGGCAATGGCAAAAAGGCCAGTTGCCGCGGCGCCGTAAGAGATGATGGTCATGCCAATGATGCAGACCTTTTCCATTGGCCCATGTACGTAGTCTTCGATCAGGATTTGGAAACCGCTGTTGAAATGCTTGAACGACACCAGGATCGTCAGGGCAGCGACAATCGCCGGGAAGGGGCGGGAATAATAGGCGCTCACCTCTTCATATGAAGATCCGAGGATGCTGCCGAAGGTGAAGATGAACAGCGGAATGAGGATCAGCAGCGCTACTGCGGATATTGTCATGGACCAGTGATGCTGCGTCCCGGATTTGGCGGACCCCCAGCCAGTGGCGCGCTTACGGTCGGTCAGATAAGCCATTTTGCGCTCCTTCAGAGGATTATGACGGTCAGGATGGTCAGGATCACCGATCCGGCGATCACGGCGTAGCCAAGTTTGTAGGCCGTATCGAGGTCAAGACCCACGGCCTGATCCCAGATCAAATGCCGAACACCGGCCAGCGTGTGATACCAAAGCGCCCAGAGCGACAGGAACATGACAAGATCGCCAAACCAGGAGGTGAGCACCGCATCGGCGGTTGAGAAAGACTCTGCGCCCGACGCAGCGGCAATCAGCCACCAGACAATCAGGATCATCCCCAAGATCAGCGCATTCCCGGTGATCCGGGTAAGGATCGACGTCATCGACGTCAGCTGCGGTGCATAGATGGTAAGGTGCGGTGACAGCGGGCGGTTGCCCCGGTTCACGTCGGCCATGTGTCTGTCCTTTTCGGTTCCTTGCAATCGTTCTAATCCTTTTTTCCGTCCTGTCACGGGACGAGCCGCCGCAAAGGCCGGTTTTTTACAACAAATGCTGCAAATGCGAGAGTTTTGTGATCACACAAATAAAAGTGTGATCACAAGATGCGCGATGTAAAGTTTTCCTTAGCCAAGACTTGCCCCTTTTGCTGATTCTCAGCCTTGCGGAACCGGGTGGCGCTGCGTCAACCCGCCTGAGTGCTCCGCATCACCTTCTCTATGGCACGGATCAGGTCATCGCGTGACACCGGCTTCATTATCTGAAGATCCTCGGCGTGGACGCCATTGCCATGGATCGCGGCCTCGGTCGGATAGCCGGACATGAATATGACTCGGATGTTGTCGTCGATCTTGCGCAGCTCCCGGATCATGCCCGTGCCCATCAGCTTGCCCGGCATGACAATGTCGGTAACGATCAGATCAAAGGGCCGCTCGGACAGAAAGATGCGATACCCCTCATCACCGCTGCGCGCTTCGATGACCTGACAGCCCTCTGCTTCCAGACGCAGCCGCATGACCTTGCGGACTGCGGCCTCATCTTCGACCAGCAGGATACGCATCTTCTGGCCGGCCCGCGCCTGCGGTGCATCGGGTGTGCGCGGCACAAAGGCCGTCGCGCTGGGATCCGCCCGGAAATACATCTTGACCGAGGTACCGACGCCCGGCTCCGAATAGATCTGCGTCGTACCTCCCGACTGCTTCGTAAATCCCAGAACGCTCGACAATCCAAGGCCGGTTCCACCGTTCGCCGCTTTGGTCGTGAAAAACGGCTGGAACACCTGCTCAAGAATTTCGCGCGGTATCCCCGTGCCGGTGTCCGTGATGGCAACCATCACGTAGCGACCCGACGGAATCGATTCCTGCCGCTCTTGGATATAGTCGTCGTTGAGGCGGATATTCGCGGTCTCTATCGTCAATTTGCCACCTTGGCTCATCGCATCCCGCGCATTGATGACAAGGTTCAGCACCGCGTTTTCCACTTGGCTTCGGTCCAGCCGAGTAAGCCATAGCCCGCCCATCAAACTGGTCTGAAGCTCGATATGCCCAGGCAGCGTCCGGTGCATCATGCTATGCAGGCCCTGTATCACTTCGTTTATATCAAGGGTCTGGGGCCGCAGCGGCGCCCGCCGCGCAAAGCTAAGCAGGTTGCGTGTCAGCTCGCTGCCACGTCTGGTCGCAGCGATCGCTTCAGCGATATAGTCGCCATGATGCTCGATCAAGACGTCCTCTTTGAGCAATTCAAGATTGCCCAGAATAACGGTCAGCAGATTGTTGAAATCATGTGCCATACCGCCGCTCAGCTCGCCGATGGCTTCCATCTTCTGCGTATGCAGCAGCATTTCTCGCGACTTCAGCAGATCCGCCTCCAGCTCTGCATGACGGGTGATGTCCAGAATGACGGTGGTCCAGATCACCCCACCCTGCGGTCGCACCTTGGGCCGTGCGATGACATGGACACGTTTGCGGGTCTTCTGGGCCGTCAGAATATCGACCTTGCGCTCGAACGGCAGTGCATCGCTCGCCTGATGCGTGTAAAGTGCATCAAACACATTCAGATCCCCGGACGAGAAAACTTGGCGGATCCGCCCCTTGTCTGCTGCAATTGTCTCCATGGGCAGATCGAACAGCTCGGCGCACCCCTGACTAAGATAGACGAATTGGTTCAGACCGCCCGCAACCACCTCATGGCGCAGGATCGCCCCCGGGACACTCTCGACGATATCCATGAGCCGACTCTCGGACTCTGCCAGGGTCTGCTCCAGATCCTTGCTGTCGCTGACGTCCCGCAACGCGCCCACCATGCGCGTCGCCCGCCCAGACGCATCCGTCTCGATCACCCGACCCTGCCCTTTGACCCAGACGGTTTTTCCATCCGGTCTGATGATACGATAGGTCAGCACATAGGGAGTCTGCGCCGCCACCGCTTCGGTAAGATGCGCTTCGGTCCGGGCCAGATCATCCGGATGGACACTCCGGCGCCAATCCTCATCGGTATAGACCGTCTTGTCGGGGTCAAGTCCGAAGATCGTGGCAAAGACCGGGCTGGCGACAAACTTCTGGCGAGAAATATCCCAGTCCCAAGCACCCGCACCGATGGCCTGAAGGATCAGATTCGGAAGGTTCTCATCTGTTGTCATCATCGCCTTTCAAAGGAAAGCTGATCAAGCCTAGCCGCTTTCATTCCGATTGGTAAAGGCGAGAGTTTTTAATCCGGTTAAGAGCTCAACGGACTCAAAGCAGTGGGCGCTGATAATGCTGCACGGCAGCATTATCGATTGTTTGTAACACCCCCGCGCCGCATCTGATCACAAGGGCATGAGCGCCCAGTAATCCAGATCCAACAGCACATGCGGCAGGTATTTTCCCCCGTCATCCCGCAGCGTGAACGGCGCGCCGCCCTTGGTCGCCACCAGCCGCAGCCGGATCGCGCCCACGCCCGGTGCCGCGGTCTCGGCCAGGTCCAGCACTTCGGACCAGGCCCGCACCGTATCCCCGGCAAAACAGGGGTTGGCATGACTTCCGGCGTTCAGCCCGGCAATCATCTGTGCATTGGCAAGCCCGTTGAACGATAGCGTCCGCGCCATGGAAATCACATGTCCGCCGTAGATCAGCCTTGATCCATCATCGCGCATCGTGCCGTCGAAATGGGTTTTCGAAGTGTTCTGCCACAACCGCGTCGCCATCATGTGCTCGGCTTCCTCGATCGTCACGCCATCCACATGATCGATCGTTTCACCCACGGTGTAGTCACGCAACCGATGCGGCTCCCCCGCCAGCGTGCTGTCGTAGCGGGTGAAATCCAGCCCGGCAGGCACCACAAGCGCGGCAGGCTCCAGCACCTCGGCCAGATCCGGCACCATGGTTTCTGGTGCGGGCGACTCTGGGTCGCGTTTCTTGACCATGACCCAGCGGACGTATTCCAGCACCGTCTCGTCATGCTGGTTCAGACCGCGCGATCGCACCCAGACAACTCCGGTCTGCCCGTTGGAATTCTGTTTCAGACCGATCACCTCGGACTGGGCGCGCAGGGTGTCGCCGGGCCAGACCGGCTTCAGCCACCTGCCCTCGGCATAACCTAGGTTGGCGCGGGCATTCAGCGAGATATCCGGCACGGTCTTGCCGAACACCACATGAAAGGCAATCATGTCGTCCAGCGGGCTGGCAGCCAGACCACTGAATTGCGCAAAGGCATCAGACGAATACAGAACATGCCGTGCGGGATAAAGCGCATGATACATCGCCCGCTCTCCCGTGCCGACGGTGCGCGGCACGGCGTGGTCGATCATCTGACCAATGCAGTAATCCTCAAAGAACCGCCCTGCATTGGTCTTCTGCACGGTCTTAAGCATTCACTGCTCTCCCAGTTTCGTCTCGGGCGTATACTCCCCAGGGACCTCCTTGGTCACCGCCTGCCCGCAGCGCATCACGCCATTGGCAGCATCAAAGGCATAGGTGGGCGCGCCATGCAGCGCCCAGCCTCTGTTCAATGCCACGGTGACCTTGTGACAAAAGGCTGAAGTGTCGTCTTCGCTGAGAAATCTGTAAAGTTTCATGCCCTTACCCCGGGAACGGCGACACGCCGAGCCATGTATGGATGCCCGTGATCACCCCGAACATCACAAGGGTGATGACGACCAGCACAATATCCTTTTTCGCAGGACCCGGCGCGGGGCGCTCCCATGGTCCGGCGCGGTTGATCAGGATCACTTCGGACACGGCCCAGCCAAGCATGGTGCCAAACAGCAGGATTGACGCCAGATCGCCGTTCACCAGCAGGTGCGCCACAGCCCAGATCTTGACCGCCGTCAGCTGCGGGTGACGCAACTTGCCACGCAGACGCCCGGTTGTCGCGCTCATCCCGTAGACAAAGACCGCGATCAGCATCAGCAGGTTGTTGATGTGAACCATGAAGGCAGGCGGCGTCCACACCGTGATGAACGGCGAGTCGCGATAGCCAAGGATGATCAGGATCAGCCCGGCGGTGATCAGAACAGCGATAATCGCCTTACCCGATGCGCCAAGACCGTCGCGTTGGGCCGGGGCCACCCGTTTGAAGATATGTGCGCCCACCCAGAGGAGAAGGCCGAAGACGAGGAAGGGCATGAATTACTCCGCTGCGATTTTTTCTATTACCTGCGCTTTTGCCAGAACTTCCTGTGCCGTGGCAACGTGTAGGTTTTCCACGATCCGGCCATCGACCACCGCAACGCCTTGCCCGTCGGCCTGAGCGGCATTGAACGCGGCGATGTGACGCCGCGCCAGATCCAGTTCTGCCGCACTTGGGGCAAAGGCCGCGTTAACCACATCGATCTGCGCCGGGTGAATCAGGGATTTTCCATCAAACCCCATGTCGCGGCCCTGAACAGATTCGGCCTGCAACCCGTCGTCATCCTTGAAGGCGTTGTAGACACCGTCGATGATCACGATCCCCTCGGCCTTGGCGGCCAGCAGGCACAGGCCAAGCGCCGGCATCATCGCCGTGCGCTCGGGATTGGCGCGGCTGTTCAGCTCACGCGCCAGATCGTTGGTCCCCATCACCATGCCGCGCAACTGCGGATGCGCCGCAATGGCGGCGGCGTTCAGCATGCCGCGCGGGGTTTCCATCATTGCCCAAAGATCCAGATCACCGGTGGCGGCGGCCAGTGCGTCCAGTTGTTCGGGGCTGTCCACCTTGGGCAGCAGCACCGCATCACAAGCCATCTCCGCCACGGCGGCGGCGTCGTCACGACCCCATTTGGTGTCAAATCCATTGATCCGCACGATCTTCATGCGATGCCCAAAACCACCCTCCGCCAAGGCGGCGCGCAGGGTGTCGCGGGCGCGAAGCTTTTCGTCGGGTGCTACGGCATCTTCCAGATCAAAGATGATCGCATCCACCGGCAGCTTGCGCGCCTTTTCCAAGGCACGCTCTTTCGACGCCGGGATGTACAGGACAGATCTGAAAGGGCGGGCACGCATGTCCATCGGGATATCCTATTGAAACAATATTGCGCAGTTTTGGCCATTTTTTACCAAAAAGATCAAGCGAGAAAGTGCTGCATTGCAGCAATCATACTGCAGCTGCACGGCAGGACGCAGCCTTAACCTTTATTTCAACGTCTTGGGCGCAGTCTGTACAGGGCCGGAACGCCTGCGACGGGAAAGGGCGCATTTCGGAAACAGGGACATCATTCGGGCAGGCCTGCGCACCGCGCCCCTGCCCCCGATCCGAAAGGGTACGTCATGAACCGAATGTTGAAGGCTGTATTGACCGGCGCTGTTCTGGCCCTGAGCATTTCAGGACCTGCGCTGGCGCAGGCCAATAATTGCGCGCCACGCGAAAAGGTCGTGGACCGGCTCGCCTCGAAATACGGGGAAACCCGGCAATCCATGGGCCTTGGCACCAACAATTCCGTGGTCGAGGTTTTTGCGTCGAGTGATACCGGAACCTGGACCATCACAATCACACGCACCGATGGCATGACCTGTCTTGTCGCCAGCGGTCAGGCGTTTGAGGCTTTGGCCGAAATGCTTCCACCCGATGGCAAAGACGCCTGAAAGGGCGCGCATCGGGGCGTGACGGCTCAGCTCAGCGCGTCCCAGATCAGCTTTGCACCGGTGACAGTCAGCATCACATAGGTCAGGCCAAAGAACAGGCGTTCGGGCACCATTGAATGGGCACGAATGCCAAGCCATGTGCCCAGCACGGCAAAAGGCGCCAGCGCAAGGTCGAGCGTGAGGGTCTGCAGCGTAAAGATCCCCATAAAGGCATAAAACCCCGATTTGAACAGATTAACGGCCCAGAACACCAGCACAGTGGTGGCCTGATAGGTTGTCTTGGGCAGGCGCTGCCCCAGAAGATAGACCGCTGCCGCAGGCCCCCCGGCATGGCTGACAAAGCTGGTAAACCCGATGGCGACACCTGCAGTCAGCCCAGTCCGCGCGCCAAGCCGCCGCTGCGCCAACTGGATCAGCCCCGCCTTCTGCGCCATCTGCCATGCGACAAAGGCAATCCCGATGGCCCCGATCAGAAAGCGGATCACGTCCGGATTGGCCATCCGATAGAACACCGCCCCCAGAATCGTCCCCGGCACCGCCCCCACTAACAGCACCCGCGCATCCGGCCAGCTCCATTTCTTCCAATAGGCAGGCAGGCTTGTCGCATCTATCAGCATCAGCAGCGGCAGCATGATGCCCAAGGCCTGCCCCGGATCCAGAACGATCGCCAGAATCGAAGAGCTGGCAAACGCCGCCCCCGATCCGAATCCCCCTTTGGAAATGCCCGCAAACAGCACAGCGGGGATGGCCACAGCCAGAATCGAAAGAGTCAACAGGTCCACGTCGCAGCCCTCAAAATGCCTTGTTCACCTAGGCTTATCCGCTTGGCACTCGCGAAAACAGCCCCCCGTCGCTGCCACGCTGCTCTGCGGCACTCTTGCACCGGTCGGCGCAACGCACTAGCCATTGCGGGAAATTCCAACGGAGCGGAGACAGCATCCATGGCCAGACCGAAGATTGCCCTTATCGGCGCAGGACAAATCGGGGGCACTCTTGCCCACCTCGCAGCCATCAAGGAACTTGGCGACATCATCCTGTTCGACATCGCCGAGGGAACGCCGCAGGGCAAGGCGCTCGACATCGCCGAATCCGGGCCGTCCGAAGGCTTTGACGCCTCGCTGAAGGGTGCCAACGATTACGCCGACATCGCCGGTGCCGATGTTTGCATCGTCACCGCAGGTGTCCCGCGCAAGCCGGGAATGAGCCGCGATGACCTGCTTGGCATCAACCTCAAGGTCATGAAATCCGTGGGCGAAGGCATTGCCGCAAACGCCCCCGACGCCTTTGTGATCTGCATCACCAACCCGCTCGATGCGATGGTCTGGGCACTGCAGCAGTTCTCGGGCTTGCCCGCGCACAAGGTCTGCGGCATGGCCGGTGTGCTTGATTCCGCACGCTTCCGCCATTTCCTCAGCCTTGAATTCAACGTCTCGATGAAGGATGTCACCGCCTTCGTGCTCGGCGGACATGGCGACACCATGGTGCCGCTGACCCGCTATTCGACCGTTGGCGGCATCCCCCTGCCCGACCTGATCAAGATGGGCTGGACCACGCAAGAAAAACTGGACGCCATCGTGCAACGCACCCGTGACGGCGGCGCCGAAATCGTTGGTTTGCTCAAGACCGGGTCGGCTTTCTACGCCCCCGCGACCAGCGCCATCGAAATGGCCGAGGCTTACCTGAAAGACCAGAAACGCCTGCTGCCTTGCGCGGCCTGGTGTGACGGTGAATTCGGCCTCAAGGGCTTTTACGTCGGCGTGCCGACGATCATCGGCGCTGGTGGCATCGAAAAGGTCGTCGACATCAAGATGACCAAGGACGAACAGGCGATGTTCGACAATTCGGTCACCGCCGTCAAAGGTCTGGTCGAAGCCTGCAAAGGCATCGACCCCTCGCTGGCCTAAATCCATCTGCTGCGGCCCCGGGGTGCAAATCCCCGGGGCCGTTTCTGTATCTGCGGCCCCGAAATTGTAGCGCAGATGCCCCCGGTGCCGACAACGCTCAGGACGTGGACTGTCTTTTGATGCCCGGCCTGACCTCCAGACCACATTCAGGCCCCCCTGTCCCACGCAACATCAGACCTTATCCAGCCCGGGCACGAGAACCGGCTGCCCCTATTTGCACGGCACACCTCCGATCAGCCCCGTCCAGTCTTGCATTGCACCGCCAAACGCAGCCACAACTCCCCCTCCCGCACGCTTCTCACATTCCGTCGCCTTCCCGAAACAGGGCAATGGCGCCGCGAATCTCTGCTCTGGATCACTTTGGAGGCGGTGAACAAAGCTCGGGTGGAATTTGTGATCACAGCCGTCAATCGTGTGATCACAAAAGTCGAAAAATATCGCAAATGCGCTTCATCGATGATTTTTCCATTAAACATGGGGAAACTCTATGCCTATACACGATGCAATCGCAGCAAGACGGGACAGTTTCTAATGAACATCCACGAGTATCAGGCGAAAGCCCTGCTGCGCAGCTACGGCGCTCCGGTGTCCGATGGCCGCGTAGTCCTTAAGGCAGACGAGGCCAAGACGGCCGCAGGCGAACTCGACGGACCTCTCTGGGTCGTCAAGGCGCAGATCCACGCAGGTGGACGCGGCAAGGGTTCTTTCAAAGAAGCCGATGCCGGCGAAAAGGGCGGTGTGCGCCTGACAAAGTCGGTCGAAGAGGCCGCACAGGAAGCGAAAAAGATGCTGGGCCGCACGCTGGTCACGCACCAGACCGGCCCCGCAGGCAAGCAGGTCAACCGCGTCTACATCGAAGACGGCTCCGGCATCGAAACCGAACTCTACCTCGCCCTGCTGGTGGATCGCGGCACCAGCCGCGTATCCTTTGTCTGCTCGACCGAGGGCGGCATGGACATCGAAGAGGTTGCAGCAGCGACTCCCGAAAAAATCCTGTCCTTCTCTGTGGATCCCGCGACCGGTTACCAGCCGTTCCACGGACGCCGCATCGGCTTTACGCTCGGCCTCGAAGGCAAGGCGATGAAGCAATGCGTTGGCCTCATGGGTCTGCTCTACAAAGCCTTCATCGAAAAAGACATGGAGATGCTTGAGATCAACCCGCTGATCGTCACCGACGGCGGCGACCTCAAGGTTCTTGATGCCAAGGTCAGCTTTGACGGCAACGCCATGTACCGCCACGCGGACATCGCAGAGCTGCGCGACACCACTGAAGAAGATGCCAAGGAACTGCAGGCCTCCAAATACGACCTCAACTACATCGCCCTAGACGGCGAAATCGGTTGCATGGTCAATGGTGCCGGTCTCGCCATGGCAACGATGGACATCATCAAGCTTTATGGTGCCGAACCTGCCAACTTCCTCGATGTCGGCGGCGGCGCCACCAAAGAGAAAGTGACCGAAGCGTTCAAGATCATCACCTCTGACCCGCAGGTCAAAGGCATCCTGGTCAACATCTTCGGCGGCATCATGCGCTGTGACGTCATCGCCGAAGGCGTGATCGCTGCGGTGAAAGAAGTCGGCCTCAAGGTTCCGCTGGTTGTGCGCCTCGAAGGCACCAACGTCGAAAAGGGCAAGGAGATCATCCGTAACTCTGGCCTCGACGTGATCGCTGCGGACGACCTGAAAGACGGCGCGCAAAAGATCGTGAAAGCAGTCAAGGGGTGAACCGGGATCCGGGATACGGCCCTATCCTTCTAGGGCTCGCGATGGTGGGAATCGGCATTGCCGCCCGCCGGATCGAACCTGACGTACTTCGTCTGCCCGAACCGGCAGATCATGTGCGCCTGAAGGATATCAGGGGTGGCCGCGATGTCGCCCGTGCAGCACGCGACGGGATTGCCGGGTTCATTCCGCGCAATCTCACCCGCTCGCTGGGCCGGACCCTGATGCTCATGGGCGGCGCGCTGATCGCGGTCCGGGCACTCGATGAACTCGTGGATGATGACAGCGCCGAATACTGACGGCGCAAGCGGAGCGGCATTGATCCGCCCGAGACACAAGGGAAGACTGAAAACATGGCAGTCCTAATCGACGAAAACACCAAAGTGATCTGTCAGGGCCTCACCGGCTCGCAGGGCACGTTCCACACCGAACAGGCCATCGCCTATGGCACCAAGATGGTCGGCGGCGTCA
This sequence comes from Puniceibacterium antarcticum, assembly GCF_002760615.1. Lineage (GTDB taxonomy): Bacteria > Pseudomonadota > Alphaproteobacteria > Rhodobacterales > Rhodobacteraceae > Puniceibacterium > Puniceibacterium antarcticum. The sequence continues at coordinate 63,986 of NZ_AWWI01000044.1, forward strand.
CTCCCGGCAAAGGTGGCATGACCCACCTCGATCTGCCGGTCTTCAACTCGGTCCACGAGGCCAAGCACATGACACAAGCGAATGCGAGTGTCATCTACGTGCCGCCACCCTTCGCTGCCGATTCCATCCTCGAAGCGATTGATGCCGAGATGGAGCTGATCATCTGCATCACCGAAGGCATTCCGGTGCTCGATATGATGAAGGTCAAGCGCGCGCTGGAAAATTCCAAGTCGCGTCTGATCGGCCCGAACTGCCCCGGCGTGATCACGCCGGACGCCTGCAAAATCGGCATCATGCCCGGCCACATCCACAAACGTGGTTCCGTCGGGGTTGTGTCGCGCTCGGGCACGCTTACCTATGAGGCTGTGAAACAGACATCCGACAGCGGCCTTGGCCAGTCGACAGCAGTTGGCATCGGCGGTGACCCCATCAAGGGAACCGAACATATCGACGTGCTCGAAATGTTCCTCGCCGATCCCGAAACCCACTCGATCATCATGATCGGTGAAATCGGCGGATCTGCCGAAGAAGACGCAGCACAGTTCCTTGCGGATGAGCGCAAAAAAGGCCGCTGGAAGCCGACTGCCGGTTTCATTGCTGGTCGCACGGCGCCTGCCGGGCGTCGCATGGGCCATGCCGGTGCCATCGTCGCCGGTGGCAAGGGCGGTGCCGAAGACAAGATCGAAGCCATGAAAGCCGCAGGGATCATCGTCGCCGAAAGCCCTGCAGGGCTGGGCGAAGCTGTGCTCAAGGCAATCGGCTAAAGTGACAGGGGTAGGCATATTCCTACCCCACGGACCGGGCAGCATAGGCTGCCCGGTTCTGCCCATTTAAGGTTCAATCTCGCCCGAGGTGCCAACATGACCGACCAATCCCCGAACGACCAGTTCCACGCCTCCTCCTTCATGCAGGGACACAATGCCGAGTACCTCGAACAGATGTACGCGCGCTACGCCAACGATCCCGGCGCCGTGGACGAGTCCTGGCAGGCCTTCTTCAAGGCGCTTGGGGATGACGGGATCGAAGTCAAGAAAGACGCCTCTGGACCCAGCTGGGCGCGCGCCGACTGGCCGCTGCAGCCCAGTGATGATCTGACCGCCGCGCTGACCGGTGAATGGACCATGCCCGCCATGGCCCCCGAGGCAAAGGCCGCCGGCAAGAAGATCACGGACAAGGCCACCGAAAAAGGCGTCTCGCTCACCGACGATCAGGTCAAGCGCGCGGTTCTGGACAGCATCCGCGCGTTGATGATCATCCGCGCCTACCGCATCCGGGGCCACCTTGCCGCCGATCTTGACCCGCTCGGCATGCGCGAGACGACCCACCACCCCGAGCTGGACGTCAAGAGCTACGGCTTCACCGATGCCGACATGGACCGCCCGATCTTCATCGACAACGTGCTGGGCCTGCAGATCGCATCCCTGCGCGAGATCCTTGATATCGTGAAACGGACCTATTGCGGCACCTTCGCGCTGCAATACATGCACATCTCCGACCCCGAACAATCCGCTTGGCTGAAAGAGCGGATCGAGGGCTACGGCAAGGAAGTCAAATTCACCCGCGAAGGGCGCAAGGCCATCCTGAACAAGATGGTCGAGGCCGAGGGATTCGAGAAGTTCCTGCATGTGAAATACATGGGCACCAAGCGGTTCGGCCTTGATGGTGGCGAATCCCTGATCCCCGCAATGGAACAGATCATCAAGCGCGGCGGCGCGCTGGGTGTGAAGGAAATGATCATCGGCATGCCCCACCGCGGGCGTCTGTCAGTGCTCGCCAACGTGATGCACAAACCCTATCGCGCCATCTTCAACGAATTCCAGGGCGGCAGCTTCAAGCCAGAGGATGTGGATGGTTCGGGCGACGTGAAATATCACCTCGGCGCCTCTTCCGACCGGGATTTCGACGGCAATTCGGTCCACCTGTCGCTGACCGCCAACCCCAGCCACCTTGAGGCCGTGAACCCGGTCGTTCTGGGCAAGGTCCGCGCCAAGCAGGACCAGTTCGGCGATCCGACCCGCACGCAGGTCATGCCGATCCTGCTGCACGGCGATGCAGCCTTTGCCGGTCAGGGTGTCGTTGCTGAATGTTTCGCCCTTTCGGGCCTGCGCGGTCACCGCACCGGCGGCACCATGCATATCGTTGTGAACAACCAGATCGGTTTCACCACTGCGCCGCATTTCTCGCGCTCCTCCCCCTATCCCACCGACAACGCGCTGGTGGTCGAGGCGCCGATTTTCCACGTCAACGGCGATGACCCCGAGGCCGTGGTGCATGCCGCCAAGGTCGCGACCGAGTTCCGCCAGAAATTCGGCAAGGATGTCGTTCTGGACATCTTCTGCTACCGCCGGTTCGGACATAACGAGGGCGATGAGCCCATGTTCACAAACCCGGTGATGTACACCAAGATCAAGAAACAGAAGACCACGCTGACGCTTTACACCGAACGTCTGGTCAAGGACGGTCTCATCCCCGAAGGCGAAATCGAGGATATGAAAGCCGCGTTTCAGGCCAAGCTGAATGACGAATTCGAGGCTGGAAAAACCTACAAGCCGAACAAGGCCGACTGGCTGGATGGCCGCTGGTCGCATCTCGACCGGCAGAAGCATGGCAAATATCAGCGTGGCAAGACCTCGATCAAACCCGAGACGATGGAACAGATCGGTGCCGCACTGACCGCAGCGCCCGAGGGTTTTCCACTGCACAAGACAGTGGGCCGTCTGCTTGAAACCCGCGCCGAGATGTTCAACACCGGCAAGGGTTTTGACTGGGCAACCGCTGAATCCCTCGCCTTCGGCTCGCTGCTGACAGAGGGATATCCGGTCCGGCTCTCCGGTCAGGATTCGACTCGCGGCACCTTCAGCCAGCGTCATTCGGGCCTGATCAACCAGGAGACCGAAGAACGTTACTACCCGCTGAACAACATCCGCGAAGGTCAGGCGCGCTTTGAACCCATCGATTCCGCCCTGTCGGAATATGCGGTTCTGGGCTTTGAATACGGCTACTCGCTGGCCGAACCCAACGCCCTCGCCCTGTGGGAGGCGCAGTTTGGCGACTTCGCCAACGGCGCGCAGATCATGTTCGACCAGTTCATCTCTTCGGGTGAATCAAAATGGCTGCGCATGTCGGGCCTGACGGTCCTTCTGCCGCATGGCTACGAAGGTCAGGGGCCGGAACACTCCTCCGCCCGTCTGGAACGCTTTCTGCAGATGTGCGGACAGGACAACTGGATCGTCGCCAACTGCTCCACCCCGGCGAACTACTTCCACATCCTGCGTCGCCAGATGCACCGGTCGTTCCGCAAGCCGCTGATCCTGATGACACCGAAATCGCTGCTGCGTCACAAGCTGGCCGTGTCCAATGCCGACATGTTCCAGACCGGATCCAGCTTCCACCGCGTGCTGTGGGATGATGCCGAACAGGGCCATTCCGAAACCAAACTGGCGCCGGATGACAAGATCAAGCGCGTCGTGATGTGTTCGGGCAAGGTCTATTATGACCTGCTCGAAGAACGCGACGCCCGTGGCATCGACGATGTCTACATCCTGCGATTCGAACAGTTTTACCCCTTCCCGGCGATCTCCGCAGTGAAGGAACTGGAACGCTTTCCGCAGGCCGAAATGATCTGGTGTCAGGAAGAGCCCAAGAACCAGGGTGCCTGGACCTTCATGGAACCCAACCTTGAATGGGTTCTGGGTCGGATCAAGGCACAGCACGCCCGCCCGCGCTATGTGGGTCGCGAAACATCGGCCTCGCCCGCAACGGGTCTGGCCAGCATGCACAAAGCACAGCAAGCGGCGCTCGTTGACAGCGCCCTGACGATTGAAGGGAAATAAGCCATGACAACCGAAGTCCGCGTGCCCACCTTGGGTGAATCCGTGAGCGAGGCCACCGTGGCCACCTGGTTCAAAAAGCCCGGCGACGCTGTCGCTGTGGATGAAATGCTCTGTGAGCTGGAAACCGACAAGGTGACAGTCGAAGTGCCCTCGCCCGTCGCAGGCAAGCTGGCCGATATCGTCGCGCAGGAAGGCGAGACCGTCGGCGTCGACGCCCTTCTGGCGAACATCGCCGAAGCGGGGGATGCCGGCCCCGAAACCACCGAACCGCGCCCTTCCGAGCAGAAGAAAACCGCCAAGGCAGACGCGGGCACCGAGGCCAAAGCGTCTACGACCGATGTCATGGTCCCCACCCTTGGTGAATCCGTCTCTGAAGCGACTGTTTCGACGTGGTTCAAGAAGGTCGGCGACACCGTGGCGCAGGACGAAATGCTCTGCGAGCTGGAAACCGATAAGGTCTCGGTAGAGGTTCCTGCCCCCACCGCCGGCACGCTGAGCGAAATCATCGCCGAAGAAGGGGCGACCGTTCAGGCCAATGGCAAGCTTGCCGTGATCAGCGGATCGGGCAGCGCCGCCGCCCCGGCCAAGACCGAAGCATCTGTCGCTGAGGGCACACAATACGACACGCCCCCCGCCGGCAATGCAGGTCCCGGCACCGATATCGAAGATGCCCCCTCCGCCAAGAAAGCCATGGCAGAGGCCGGCATCAGCCGCGATCAGGTCACCGGAACGGGCCGCGATGGCCGCGTGATGAAGGATGATGTGGCCAAGGCCCTCGCCGCCGCCTCAGCAGCCCCCGCCAAGGCTGCGGCCCCCGCAGCGCCCCGCGCCCCGGTCCCGGCC
>NZ_AWWI01000045.1 GCF_002760615.1 Puniceibacterium antarcticum
ATCGCGCGTAAATTCATAATATGAATAGTAGACTATATTTTATATCTGTTGGAGTTATTTCTGTGGCGTTCTTAGGGTGAAGTCACATCCGCCCAAAGGAACATCCTATGACCAAGACACTCGTCCTTCTGTTTCACCCCAATCTGGCAGCATCGACCACAAATGCGGCGTTTGCCAAATCAGCAATAGCCGTCGAAGGCGTAAGCGTCGTCGACATGCAGGCCCGTTATCCGGACGGCGTCATCGACATGTTTACGGATGCCGAGGTGGACGCCCAAATGCTGCTGGATGCAGATCGGATCGTGCTGCAATTTCCGTTGCAGTGGTATGCGACGCCTGCCCTGCTGAAGGCGTGGCAGGACGCCGTGCTGACCCGCATGTATTACATCAACGCTGCTACGGAAGGTGACCTCCTTTTCGGGACGCCCATCATGGTTGCCGTGACCGCCGGCAACATCCCGAACGCCTACACGCCCGAAGGACAGAACTACTATGACATCGACGCCCTTCTGACGCCGCTGAAGGCGACCGCCTATCGCTGCGGTCTGCCCTGGCACGCGCCTCACGTGGTCTACAACGCTGGCAAACTGGACCCCTCCAGCCTGTCCGCTGCAGCGGACGGTTATGCCGACGCACTCCGCGCGTTCATCGCCGCAACAGAGTCAAGTTCGACTTCTGAGGCGGCATAGGCAGATCGCGCCCGGACACTGCAGGTTCAGTTCCGCTGCGCGATGGTCACGACATGTCTCAGTGCCACTCTTTGCGCCCCAGCCACCATACCATTCATTCTCCTCACACAGGACCGTCCCCATGACTCTATCTGACACTCAAAACCCAACGGCTGCTACGAACGGCTTGTCTTTGTCGCGACGTGGGTGTAGCGCGCGGTCACCCGAATGCTATATGAGTGGGTCCTTGCAGCCCTTCCCTCTGAAAAGGCAGAATATGAAAGCTGGCGCGTGGATGTCGTGCTTGGCGATCTGAGTGTGCCTTATGAGTTTCAGCACAAACCGTTACATGCGCTCAGCGGTGGATGGCAACGCACGGCGATGCTGGCAGCGGCATGGATCACCGAACCCGATATTTTGCTGCTGGACGAACCGACCAACCATCTGGATCTGCATCGCATAGGGTTGCTGCAAAAATGGCTCACCGGTTTGCCGCGCGTTGTATCGGTTGTGGTGACCTCGCACGATCGAGCGTTTCTTGACGCTACAACCAACCGAACTCTGTTTTTGCGTGCCGAACAGTCACGCGTGTTTCAACTTCCTTTCACGGCGGCCCGCGCCGCGCTGGACGAAGCAGACGCTGCTGACGAACGTCGCTTCGCGAATGATCTGAACAAGGCGCAGCAGTTGCGCAGACAAGCTGCGAAGTTGAAGAATATCGGTATCAATTCCGGGTCTGACCTGCTGATCACAAAGACCAAGCAACTCAACGAGCGCGCGGCACGCATGGAGGCGGCGGCAATGCCTGCTCATCAAGACCGCAGCGCAGGCGACATCAAGCTGGCCAACAGTGGCACACATGCGAAAGCGCTGGTGACACTGACGGATGTCTCTGTGGAGACACCGGATGGCAGGTTGCTATATAAGACGGGACAAAAGTGGATTTTACCTGGTGACCGCATTGTGTTGCTCGGCGCCAACGGCACCGGAAAAACCCGACTGGTCAAATTGATTCAGGAAGCTCTTGATGGGGCTATGGATGCAGTGAAATCTGGCCCTTCGGTCATACCCGCCTATTCCGACCAGCATCTAAGTCAACTTTCTGACAGCGACACCCCAATGACTGCTGTAGCGGGGCAATTTGACATCGGAGATCAACGCGCACGTGCTGTACTTGCGGGGGCGGGCGTGACGATCCAGATGCAGGATACCAAGATCGGCGCATTGTCCGGTGGACAGAAAGCACGTTTGGCGATGCTGGTTCTGCGGCTGAGGAACCCGAATTTTTACCTGCTTGATGAACCGACGAACCATCTCGATATCGAAGGGCAGGAAGCGCTGGAGGATGAGCTGATTTCACATGATGCATCGTGCCTGCTGGTCAGCCACGACCGCAGCTTTCTACGCAATGTCGGCAATCGGTTTTGGTTGATCAAGGGCACAAAGCTTGAAGAAGTGGAAAGCCCCGAACCTTTCCTAAATATGGAGATGGGCGCCCGATGAATGGGTTGGGATGGCATCGTCAGAAACAGATTTCGGTGCGCTTGCAGCGAGCCGCAGCTTCGTCCAGCACTGTTGCCGGTCGGGTGCGCTTGAATGATCCATCTGCAGCGAAAGGCAGCTTCTGCGCGTGGCATCGCAGCATGAAACGCCGCCCGATCTCGTCAGCAGGCTGAGTTTGCAAGGGCAGCTCCCTGCGCAATGCTGCCGCTCAAGCTCAGCGCACTTCAGGCATTTGATGAGCGCACAAAGGTGGCTTCTGCTATCTTCGACAAACCTTCAACAACTGTATCGGTTTTGAACGGGGTTTGTGGCAGCGTCAAACGAGACGGTTTGCATATGTACCAAAAACGAGCCAGACCGTGTGGAAACGCGCCTCCCGCGGAGCATAAAATGGCCGCGTCTATTGCCCATCTGTATTTCGGACTGATCTGACAGCTTGGGCTCCCCAAGCCCCGTGGAACCCCTCTGTGGTGCGATTATGGGACGGTTTTAGTCGAAATTGGCGGGAATGAGCCCCCATCAGGCGCTGATGGCGCGCATGAGGCCAACCATGCCGACAAGGGTCAAGGCGCGGCGGATATTGTAGGCCAGCGCTGTCAGACTGAACTCGCATCTGACATTCTCCAGACGGCGCGTGAGAAAGGTCCTCTGCCCCATCCACTGCTTGATCGAGCCAAACGGGTGTTCGACGCTCTCGCGGCGAAGGTCCATGACCTCAGGCCTTGCGGCAAGCCGTGCCGCCATCCGGTCCAGAATGGCTTCATTCGTGTAGCGCGTGATCTTTCGAAAGGCGGCATTTGTACACCGTGCCCGTAGGTCGCAGCCCTTGCAGGCTTTGGTATTTACGAAGCCGACGGCGTCATTGTCGCGGATCTTTTTTTGTATTTGGGCTCCAGCTTTTGGCCGCCGGGGCAGATCAAAACGTCAGCATCAGCGTCATAATGGAACTCCTCTTTTGTGAAAAACCCGTTCTTGACGGTGGAGCCCCGTAACGGCTCCGCAACATAAGGCGTCACACCGACGGCCTCACACGCCTCGATGTCTTCAATTTTGTCGTAGCCGCGGTCAGCAACGACATCGATCTGATCAACGCCCAAAGCGTCCCGTGCGGCATCAGCCGTCTCAGCAAGCATCCCCAAATCGCTGACCTTGTTGTGAACTTGCTGCTCGGCGATCAGTTTGTGCTTGGTATCAACGGCAATTTGGATGTTGTAGCCAAGCCCAATACGGCTTGAGGAATGCATCGCACGCGCATCCGGATCGATCAGGGATATCTGATCATCGCCGCTGGCGTCCAATTCTGCGCGGTGCTGCTCAAGACAGGCGCGGCGTTCTTTGATGGCAGCTATCTTCTCTTCCAGATTGTCCACCCGCGCCGAAGGCGTCGTATCGTCCTTGTCTGCTTCATCCAATTGTTTGTGATAGCGGGCAAGACGCTCGTCACTCTCAGCTATGGCCTTGGCCAATTTGGCTTTGGTGAAATTGCGCTGGCCGCTGTTTACAGCTTTCAGTCGCGTCCCATCGACGGCAATCAGCTCACGGCCAAACAGATCAAAGCTACGGCACAAGACCCAAACTCACGGAACACCTTCCGAAAGGCTGTTTTGGTATCGCGCCGAAAGTCAGCGATGGTCTTAAAGTCCGGCCGCAGCTGTCGCATCAGCCAGATCACTTCCAAATTACGGTGTGTCTCGACTTCCAGGCACCGACTGGAGCGCACCCGGTTCAGATACCCGTAAATGTAAAGCTTCAGCATGTCGGTTGGATCATACCTAGGCCGGCCGGTGACTTTGGGGCGAGCACGCTCAAAGCCCGCCGCCGTGAGGTCAAGGCTTTCGACAAAGGCCTCAATGAACCGGACGACGTTGTCAGGCCCAACATAATCATCCACGCAGGCAGGCAGTAAAAGCATCTGTGCGCGGGACGTTCCTTGGATGTGTGTCATGCAAAAATATACTATTTCTGCTCCCCACAGGGAATCCGAAATCACGCAAAATCAGCGAAAATCGCCCGCCTTTATAGGGCGGGGATTTTCCACACAGTCTGCAGGGTTTATGGAAAACACTAATAGTGGCTTTTTTTTGGCGCGCTTGTTTTCGAACTTAAGACATTAACGGCCCAAAAAAATGCGGGCTAAAAATCCACGTTTAGCTGGCTTGTAGTGCTGTTCCATAACTGTATCCAAATAGCCTTGGAACTGCTTCCTGCCTCTATCAGGATCAGATAAATTGTTAAGCCAAGTAGTCGTCGAAACTTCTAATATTCGCCAACCCGTTGCGGCGACCATTTTCATCACAGCTGGAGTGGCCTCACCGCGCGCGTAGATACTAAAGGTGTTGTTTTTTTTCAGAACCAAGAGGAAATTCAAGTGAGAATCTGTCGCCAATCAGCAAACCCCTATTTGGAGCTGACCAGTCTACCTCAGAAAATACCGATGAAATCGACCGCTGAACTTCCGATAGCGTTCCGATATCGGAAGGCGTCCATCCGTCAGCGAAGGTGGCGACCCCATCACTGTCGGCTTCCATCGGAGTATTAGCCGCGAAAACGATTAGACCCCAACTCATCGTGCCCCTCCGTCAAAGCCGCTAACGCTTCTCGCCTATGTATTTCCATACAACAATTTGAAAACACAAATGTCAGGGAAAGTTCAATTCATCCCTTTACCGTATCGTTGTAACCATTCCAAAAAGAACCGTTTTCGAACGTTCACAAACCAGGCTTTTTGCACGGTAATGGATGCGCAACACGCAGCGGCGCGTTGCGCAGATAATCACTAAGCTGGCCGCATCGAACGTGCGTTGCCCGAGACACGGACCGACGACCCGGTCTCACCGTCCAAATGAACCTCGATGATTGATGGGGCGCCCATGTCTTCGCCCTGCCGGATTGTGAACTGTCCACCATGGGGCCAGCCGCAATCACGCAGATAAACGGCAAAAGCCGCTGCCGCTGCACCAGTCGCGGGGTCTTCCAGAACACCCCCGGACGCAAAAGCATTGCGAACGGAAAAGGCGCGATCACCCTCGATATGAACGAGCATAATCGTAACGAGTTTGTACCGCCGCATCATGTTGCGTCCTTCATCGAGATCGTAAGCCATTGCGGCCAGCCGGGCACGGTCACGGAGCGCGAACACGAGGTGATCGGCACCGCCGTGAATGCGGGCTGGGGGCAGGCGCACATCCAGATCGTCCTTGGTCAGACCAAGCAGTGCCATCGCATCCTCCGACTCATCGTTGGTTATCGCGCGGCTTTCGGTTGGCGGCGAGGCCAGCGTTGCCGCCATGCCTTCAGCCGATGTCGCCGCATCGACCGTGATCGAAGCGTTGTTCAAATCCAGATTATAGGTTCCCGGACCATGGCGCTGTCCAAGGGCGGCCCCGAGTGCAATTGTCGCGTGCCCACAGAACGATACTTCCGACTCTGGCGAAAAATAACGGACGCGCCACGACCGATCTGCCCCTTCTACGGGAACAGCAAAGGCTGTCTCAGAGTATCCGACCTCTGCTGCCACCCTTTGCATATCCGCCTCGGGGGCTGCGTTTTCGAGCAGAACGACCCCGGCGGGGTTGCCGCCTTTGCCGTTGGTGCTGAATGCTGCGATGCGCTGAATATCCATGTCTGGTTCTCCATTTTATTATGGTCAGAGCATACACTCTGCTATCGTATGGCGTCTCGGCGATATCGTAAGTCTGATCCATTATATTCATTCACATTGACAGTCTTTTCCCGTAAATAGCCACTATGATAAAAGCTATTGATGAAATTGACCGGGGAATCATCTCTACCCTTGAACATGACGGACGAGCTAGCTTGGCCGAGATCGGGAAAGTCGTCGGCCTTTCTGGACCAGCAGTCGGTGAACGGTTGCGGCGCTTACAATCGGACGGGGTGATCGAGGGATTTACCGTGCGTGTTGATGCTCAAACCCTTGGCTATACGCTGGAGGCCATTGTCCGTATCAAACCGCGCTCGAAACAGCTTCATAACGTCGAGCGGATGATCCGGGATGAGACACGCTTCACATCCTGCGACCGGGTTACAGGGGACGACTGCTTCATTGCTCGCTTGGCTTTGGTGAGCGTCGCGGAACTGGATGATATCCTGCTTCCGCTTCATGAGCGCGCCGAGACGCACACATCAATCGTCAAGTCGTCGCTTTTGCGCAACCGGATGCCCGGTCTGTCACCTGAAAAAAAGGGCGCCTAAAACCATGGATATCGGTGAAAAACTCCATCGCATCTTGCACTGAGTCTCAGAATACAACACAGGAGTGCCTAGGAGTTCTTTAGAACCTTAATCATCGACGGAAGCCTTGTTGGGTTTGGAGTTGCCCATTACAAGTATTTTTCGCAAATCTCTATTTCAAAAGTCCCGTTTAGCTTGGTCTTGTGGGGGTTATCCACATTTTTCCCATGACTCCTGCGCGCGCACTGGTTCTGGCCTTGCCGGACGAGCTATGCAACCGCTGCGCAGGGCTTCGATCACTCGCGCCCGCCAAACACCGCGACCGCAGTGGAGCGACCGCTGTCCTGCGCCAGTGCTGCGAAGCCAAGATAGGTGGCGCGTGCCCCGCCGAAAGGTGCTTCGTTATCGGACGACTCCCAGTCGTCGATAAAAGCATTCACATCGTTGGCCGATAGGGTTGCGCCGGAGGCGCCCCGGCTTCCGCTTCGGATCGAGATGCTCGTCCAGCCTGTCGACCCGTCAGGAAGGAGGCCGAAAATATCCTCTGATGGCTCCTCCCCCGCCAGCCGCGCATCAAGAATCCGTCCAGCCACTGTGTCAAGCGGCTCGCTCTCCTCGAGGGGGGCCAGATCCGCACTTTCGCGGCGTATATTCATCTCTTCGAGCGCGGTCGCGCGACTATCATCGGCCGTCAGGGTCGTCGTGTCAGACTTCTCACCGGGTCCGGCAAAAGTCTGCACGGCGTAGATCTCGTCGTCCTAGCCCGCGATGCCGAAACCAAAACGATTGAAGCCTTCGGAGAGGATGTTATCGCGATGACCTGGGCTTTGCATCCAGCCTTCGTGAAACGCCTCGAGGCGCTCGATATCTGGCGGGAGCGTGCAGCCTGAGCATGTGGCGATATTCTCGCCACTGAGACCCCAGCGGCTTCCTCCCGCGGCAAGGAAGCGATCGAAGGGCGTGCCCCCGTCGGGCCCAACATGGGCATAGAAGTCCCGCGCGATCATGTCGGCTGCATGGCCTTGCGCGGCATCGTTCAGGATTGGGCCGAGGGTCAAATCGGACAACCCTGCCTCGCTGCGAGAGGCGTTCACCAGTTCCAGCGCGCGCTGGCGCAGCGTCTCGATATCGCCGGTTTCCTGCGCGGCAGCCGTGCTTGCGGCGGCGCAGAGCGTCGCGACTATAAATGTGTGGAAGATGGTCAGTCGGGTCACGGGTCGCTCCTCTCGACGCAATGGCGTACTTGGAGAGTGAACCGTGTGATCCATCCCGCGTTCCGTGCATGTTCGTCACAGCTGCGTCATGTCGCGATAGATTTGGACAATTCTGGTGGCGGCCCGACCGACGCCTGCGCGAGCTTGAAACCGGGCGGGAGGTGAAAATGTGGGGATGTTAGCTAAAGATGCGGACATTTTCATGCGTACGGCCCGCAACTCAGGCTGCGGGCCGTTATCTATTTCGGGGATGATATCACCCCACTAAAAGAGAGGCCTTGGAGATCAGTTCCAGAAGCCTTCATCCACGCCCGGAAGCTCTTCGAGATCTTCTTCATTCAGGCGCGTGACATAGGCATATTCCTGATCATCAACGGCCACGAGGCTCACGTCATTGACGGCGATCGCCACATGCTTGTCACCAACGTCAAGGAAGCCGCCGACTTCGCCAACAATCCCGATCATCTTACCATCACGCGAAAGGATGACATCTTCAATCTCCCCGATCTCGTTCCAGTTCGCGCCCACGGCATCATATTGCGCCGTCGCATCCCAGCTTTCGTCGTCCGCTTCGTTCGTGGTGTAGATCGTACCGCCGGTGATGTCGCGCGTCCGGATCAGGTCGCCCTGCATGTTCGCCAGCTGCACGCTCGTCATCTCGCTGGACATCGTGTCGCCGCTGTTCTGGTCTTGTGCGAGCGCCGACGTGCCGACGAGGGTCAATGCAATTGCGGTTGCTGTTGTGAACTTGGTCATCAGTTTCTCCTCAGTAGTCTGTATGTTCTGGGGAAGTAACGGTCGCCCCCCCGCCGGAAGTTCCAAAAAACCTGAGAAACTTTGGCCAAAGGATAGCTCCGTCGGTGCAACAGATTAGGATGTCCCCACGGAAGCTGTCGAAGAACCCGGACAACCGATACGCGCGTCCCGGACGATCGCCGCATCCGGCGATGACGTGGTGTCGCGGATCTGGTGAGGCTCGCAGGCGAAGGCGGTCGCGGCCGACTTCGGACGTCCCACTAGTGTGCCCGGGATGCCCCTTCCTTGAGGAGGGCGAGGGATACATGAATGTTTTGGAGACAGTGGGCTCGTTGCGCCATCAAAGTCCCTTGAACTATAATGCATGACGCGCTCTGCCCGCGGCACTCTCGAGACCCCGGGGCGCAACGTCGTCCAGAAGGCCGGGCTCAACCGGTCGACCCTAGATGCGGCCCCGGCCGTATTCCTCAACATGCTCCGATACAAAGCGGAAGAAGCTGGTTCGGAGTTCTTTGAAGCGCGCCCCAAGCCCTCGCAACGCTGCCCAGACTGCGGCACCCTGTGCAATAAGGGGCTCTCCGAGCGTCAGCACCGGTGCGGATGTGGTTGCAGCCTGGGACGCGACAAGGCGGCAGCGCGCGTGCTTCTTCAATGGGGGTTGCAGGAAGCGCAGCGTCTGAACGAAGAGCGCATGGAAACGATCAGCACGGCCGGGACGGTCGTGGGTCAGGCAGCAGCCTGACCCGAAACCCCCTCCAACCTACGGGATTGGTCGGGGAGGTTCGTAGGCATTCGACATGACAGAGGAGGGGCCGCCTGAAGGTATTACGGAAGTTCCGCTTTGGTGGCTGGTGCGATGCAGCAAATGCGGGCACCTTTGGCCCGAGGTGACGCGCCACCCGATGCCCCTGTCCTCCAGGATCAGCAATGAGAAAAATGCGATCCTGAGGGATGTCTCAGCCACGCTTCTTGAGTGGAATCCAAGCTGGCGACACCCTGAAAGTTTCTGCGGGACAGGCGTGACATTTGGCCCGTGTCAGGTGTAGCGGATCACTGCGGCTTGTGCCGCTGCATGTAGGTGCGTCGCGCCCGGGCGTGACGGTTCTGCCCCCCGGGCGCGGCGATTCTACCATCGCCCGGGCAACCTGATTCCGCACTGCGTGTTCAGGGCTTATGCCCCGACGATCACGCCACCGTTGGGGTGCAGCGTCTGACCGTTGAAGTAGCTCCCGTCGCTGCATGCGAGGAACAAGAAGGCTGTCGCCACCTCCCACGGTTGTCCCGCGCGGCCCATCGGGACCTGCTTGCCGAAATCCTCGACCATGTGAGGGGGCATCGAGCTCGGGATGAACGGTGTCCAGATCGGACCGGGGGCGACCGAATTGACGCGGATGCCCTTGGCGACCAGCTGCTCTGCAATGGAGCGCGAGAAGGCCAGCGATGCGCCCCGAGTCGTGGAATAGGCTACGAGGGAGGCATTGCCCTTGAACGCGTTGACAGACGTGGTGTTCACGATGGCGGCTCCCTCTTCCAGATGCGGAAGGGCGGCCTGCGTCACGAAGAAAAGCGCCATGACGTTGCTGTCGAAAGTCCTGCGCAGCGTCTCCTCGTCAAGCTCGGTGATGTCCTCGTCAAGCCATTGCTGTGCGGCATTGTTGATCAGGATATCGAGCTGGCCAAACCTGTCGATGGTTTGCGCGACCGCGGCAAAGGCATGCGCCTTGTCGCCCAGGTCGCCCGGGATCAACAGTGCTTCGCTGCCTTCCGCCTCGACCAGCTTGCGGGTTTCCTCGGCATCCCGCGTTTCGTCAATATAGGCGATGGCTACTTTCGCGCCTTCACGGGCGAACAGAACAGCCACTGCGCGACCGATCCCGCTGTCACCGCCGGTGATCAGCGCCACCTTGCCCTTGAGCTTGCCAATGCCTGGATGGCGGGGCGCATAATCCGGCGCGGGGTCCATCTTGTATTCGTCTCCGGGCATGCTGTTCTGCGACTGGGCGGGGATTTTCACATCTGTGGTCATCTTGGGATCCTTTCCTATGGAATGGGATATGCGTCATCATCCAAACACCGGGGAGTGACGCCGGTTCCCGCAGGCCTTCAGGTGCAGCTGTCAGTTGCAGCCCGCAATCACGGAATACCCAGACAGTTTGGAACGGAAGCCGCCACCATCTGTTTCGATGGAGACAGCCGGGAAACCCCGGACCGAAATTTGAAAGGACGCAAAGATGGATCTTGGAATTCAAGGCAAGACGGCCCTGGTCACGGGTGCAACCGGCGGTATCGGCCGCGAGACCTGCAAGCTGCTCGCCCATGCGGGCGTGTCCATGACCCTCACCGATGTCGATCAGGGACCGCTGGCCGAGCTGGGCCAATTGCTCGATTGCGACGTTCAGGTCGGTGATCTGTCCTCACAGGCGGGTGTCGATGACTTCATCGGCAAGGTTGGCGCGGATTTCGATATTTTTCTGCACCTTGCGGGTGTCACCGGCGCCAAGGGCGATCCGCTGCAGATGGCAGAAGAGGACTGGCAGCACGCGCTCGACATCGACTTTCTGTCCGCTGTGCGCCTGTCGCGCCATATCGGCCCCAACATGATCGACAAGGGCTGGGGGCGTATGGTCTTCATCACCTCGGAGAATGTTGCACAGCCCTACCCGGACGAAACGGTTTACAATTGTTCCAAATCGGCGCTGCTGAGCTTTGCCAAAAGCGTGGCGATGCAGCATTCAGACAAGGGGCTGCTGGTCAACTGCGTGGCCCCGGCCTTCATCGAGACGCCGATGACCGATGGCATGATGAAGAAGCGCGCCAAGGAAGAGAACGTGTCCCTTGACGAGGCGGTGGAAAGCTTCCTCAAGGAAAAGCGCCCCTATCTGGTCGTTGGTCGGCGCGGTCAGCCCGAAGAGGTGGCTCCGGTCATTGCGTTCCTCGCAAGCAACCTGTCCTCTTTCGTCACGGGGGCGAATTGGCGCGTGGATGGCGGCGCGGTCGGGTCGATCAACGTATGAGCAACCTCGGGCCGCTCATTGGCCGCGCGGCTGTCGAACGCCGCATCTCGCATGTCGCAATGCAGGGAACACCCTGGGAACTGCGCCACCAGTTTCTGCAACTGTCCGACGCGCGAAGCGTCGGCACAGCGCAAGAGATTGGCGGCGTCCCTGTCCGCATCCTCAACCCCGATGCGGATCGCACGCTGATTTTCCTGCATGGTGGCGGCTATGTCTTCGGCTCGGCCCTGTCGCATGGATCCTGTGCGCAGGCGCTTGCCGACCTGCTGGACTGGCGGATCATCCTGCCGGACTACAGACTTGCGCCGGAACACCTCTGGCCCGCGCAGCGCGACGATGCCTGCGCGGTTGTGGATGCCCTGACTGGTCGCGTGGCACTGGCCGGGGACAGCGCCGGGGGGCATCTGGCCATCACGACGGCGCTGAGGCGCCCGAACCGGGTGTCGCATCTTGTCCTGATCTCGCCCAACACCGACCGCAGCGGGCAAAGCACCACCCGCGGCGCGCAGGACGATCTGATGAACGACGACGCGACCGACCGTGCCCTGTCCGAAATGGCCTTTGGCGCACGCGACGCCCATGACACAGAGGTATCGCCGCTGCTGGCGGATCTGTCCGCACTGCCCCCGATCTACATGACGGCTTGCGTCAACGAGGTTTTGCTGGACGATACGCTGCTGTTTGCGTCGGCCGCCGCGCGGGCGGGTGTGCCCGTTCGACTGGATGTCCTACCGTCATTGTTTCACATGTGGACATTGTGGCCCCAGGCGCTGCCACAGGCCCGGAAAAGCCTGCGCGCCATTGCAGCCTTTGTCCGGGACTGAGATCGACCGGCATCATCAGCAGGAAAGCATTCCAGATCAACGTGATAGATACGTGCCTTTCGGGATTTAACGTACGAATGGCCGCGTCATCAAAAGTCAAGCAGAGGTTGCGACGTTCGGAACATTGATGCCGCAACCGACGTTTCCTAACGGTGAACACGGCAAGGATCTGTGCCGCAATCAGAATGCCAAAGCCCCCTAGTGTCTTACCCTCAGCGGTCGCGCCGACAAAACTGCTCCGTGCGCCTGCTAGGACGGGGCCTTTCTGTCGATCTTGCAGGCGCGGCGCAGGATCAGAATGTCATCTGGAAGCCAAGACCGACAGAACCGATCACCGTATCCTCGCTTTTCGAGCCACCGAGGCTGACCATCACACGGCTGGTGGGGCTGACTTCGAGGCCGAAATTGACGCCCAGATCGAACCGGTTTTCATCCACATCCCCCGGGGAGAAGGGCACTGTGCCGGACCCTACGTCGATATCCTGTGCATAGATGTGATTGAACGAGGCGTCGATCATCGTGTTCCATGTCCCGGCCGAGGTGATGGAGGTGACCTCGTAGCGCAGGCCGAGGCGGGCTGTGGACAGGGCCTGAGTGAAATCTGGGATCTCGCCCCCGTTGCTTTCTGTATAGGAGTCCTGATCCAGCTTCTCGTATTGCAGGCCCCCGAAGGGCATCAGCACGGCGTTTGCATTCTGCAACTGGAACCGTTTGCCGGCTTCGAAACTGATCGAGCGATAATCGCTTTCGGCGGACCCTGTGACCGAGGTCGCGCCGATCCGGCGGGCCGTGTCGCTGTCGATCGTGCCGAACTGCATGTCGCCGGTGAACTGCAGACCGCTTGCAGTGCGATATACCCCGTAAAGCTGGCCCAGCTGCGCCGAGGTGTTGATGTTTGATCCGTCACCGTCCACCGTCGCATCGACAAAGCTGACCGCACCACCAAACCGTGCGATCCCTTGTCCGAAGGAATAGGTGTAGTCCAGACCAACCGAAAGACCTTGCGAGTTCAAATCGTCATCGCCACCATTGACCGAGCCGAAGCTGGCGTTGGCCATGCCATAACCGCGCAGGCCCTTTACACCGAACATGTCGTCTATGACATCGGCACCCTGCGTTGAGAAGATGCCGCCCGTGCCGTTGTTGGACATCGCCTGGGCCAACATCCGAAGCTGCAGGCGGATGTTCTGAGCGACCGTCAGAGAGGCGTCGCGGATCGGCAGCGCGAGGATCGCCACAATTCCGGAATCTGTGACGGCATTGACGACGCAGGTCTGGAAGGCGGCTGCGAAGGCCGCTGCGGCCTCGCCGCCAAGGCGCAACTGATTGAGGTCCGCCACACAGCCGCCACCGGCGGCTAGCGACAGATTGGCATAATCGGCAATCGTCGTGCCGAACCCGTCGCTGAAGGAGCCGAAAGCGACGGAGTCAAAGGTGACCCCGTCCTGTGTCAGCGCATCTGTGCCGTCCGTCGCTATGGCGACATCGCCATTGGCATTGAGGATGGTCACATCAAGCATCGAGACCAGATTGACCCCCGCCGCCTGCAGGCTTGACAGGATGGAGGCGTAAGACAGGCTGGAATCGGTGTCGTCGCGGTCTTCGTCCGTGACCAGAACAAAGGTCGCGCCATTTGAGACCGGATAGTTTTTCAGGACGTAATCTATTGCGGAGTAACCGTCTTCTATACTCCCTGTGGTAACGAGCGACTGAGCCGCGATCGAGAAATCCTGGGCCGTGCCAAGCTGGGTCGTGCCAATTGTGAATTCACGCAGGTTTGCCGGCCCGGTGCCCGGCCCGGAAAACCCGATTAGGCCATAGTTTCGGGTGCTTATCCCCGCAATTGCAAGTGCCGGATCCAAATCCAGAACGAATTGCTGCAAAAAGGTCTGCTCGCCCGCCATAGATCCAGATTCGTCAACGAGGAAGATCGTGGTGGAGGTTGATTGCGCCGAAGACGGTCCTGAAAATGCAAAGGCCAGCGCCGACGCCGCAGCGGAAAGATATAGTCTTTTCACGATGTCTCCGTCCCTGGTTTTCGAGTTTATTTTTGTTTATAACGAAAGGTAAACTTTCTGTTAATTATGTGTCAACTATTGGTTTATGGTGTTTGGAACGTTTTTAGGCCACCGGTTATCCGTTCCGGAACGCTTTTATAGCGGTGTTTCGGAAATCGAATTGGCTATCGGTGATGTCCCCGATTTCGGGATCAAAAAACTGTGGTCTTTTGGAAAATCAATATCTTGCCTATTTTGTCCCGTCGCAGGGCAAAAACAGATTTCAGGGCCGGGTGGTCCTGCAGCTCTGGCCTGCTTTAAAGTGACAGGCCGCAGGGGCGAGGTCAGTGACGGCGTGAGGGGGTTCGCGAGAGAGTGCAGATTGTGCGACGATGCGTCAGGTCGAAGGGTCCTGCTGGCATTGCTGATTCTGCCTGAGAGAGGCCGGTGCCCGGCTCTTGCAGAGCGGACTTTGGACAGCAGGCCTGTTCCGGCACAAATGCTGTCGTTATTCGGCCTGATGAAAGCGGGAGATGTGGAGACGCAAGCGGCGTCAGAACCACTGATCAACCCGGCTGAGCAGGAAATCCACCTGGTCGCTGTCGTCGTAGGTCCGGATGAACATAGCAAGATCGGTCTCGGCCGTGTTGCCGTTAATATCCCCGAAAAAGAGGATGCAGGACCCCAGGGCGATGACCGTGCAGACAACCTGCCAGGGCGAGGGGCCCCGCACAAAGCGCCGCAACACCGCGTCGCGCATGCGGCGATGGGCCAATTGCGGATAGGCTGCGAGGGTCTTTGCAGACCGGCGATCCCGCGCCGCGGGTCTCCGTGCAGACCCCGCCCATCAGGTTATGTCGCAAACTTTTGGGGGAAGCGAGATGAGACTTCTGCTGGACGCAACTATCCCGCCAAC
>NZ_AWWI01000046.1 GCF_002760615.1 Puniceibacterium antarcticum
GGATGGGGGGCGGCGGATGGGGGGCACAGAAGCTTTTGTTAAACAGAAATTGCGCAAGGAATACAGCCTCAGGGGCTTTGAACTTGACCGAAGCCCGCCAATAGGAAAAAAGCGTGGTAATTCTGCCAAGGCTATGTGCAGACTTCCGCGTCCCCCGTCCTGAAAGGTCCTGCACGCGATGCTCCGATCTGCCCTTGTGATCCTGTCGGGCAATGCGGCGGCCTCTTTGCTTTTGCTGGCCCGCAACCTGATTGTGGCGCGGCTGATTCCGGTGGCGGATTACGGCATCGCCGCCACCTTTGCCATTGCGATGGCGGTGGTCGAGATGATGTCGCAACTGGGTCTGCAGCAGCAGATCGTTCAGGCCAAAAACGGCGAAGATCCGCGGTTCCAGGCGGCACTTCAGGGCTTTCAGGTCTTGCGGGGCGTGATCGCGGGGATTGCGCTGTTTGCCCTGGCTGGACCGCTGGCAGATTTCATGAACGTGCCGCAGGCGGCCTGGGCGTATCAGGTCATGGCGCTGGTGCCGGTTCTGAATGCCTTTACCCATTTCGACGTGCACCGTCTGAACCGCTCCATGGTGTTTCTGCCGGTGATCCTGACCGGTGCGGTTCCGGCGCTGTTGTCGGTTCTGGCGGTCTGGCCGCTGGCGATGGTCTATGGCGATTACCGCGTGATGCTTTATGCCATCGTCGTGCAGGCGCTGATGACGGCGGTGACCTCGCAGCTGGTCGCACGCCGCCCCTACCGGCTAGTGCTGGACCGTGCCGTGATGACACAGTCGCTGCGCTTTGGCTGGCCGCTGCTGGTCAACGGCATCCTATTGTTCGGCGTGTTCAACGGCGACAAGATGATCGTCGGGCGCGAGTTGGGGATGGAGACGCTGGCAATTTTTGCCATGGGCTTTAGTCTGACGTTGACGCCGACGCTGGTGATGGCGAAATCGGCGCAGAACTTCTTTCTCCCGCAGATCTCCGTGGTTGATCGCACGACTCCCGAAGGCGCCGCGCGGTTCACGCATCTGTCGCTGGTGACGATGCAGGTCAGCCTGCTGAATGGCGCCATTCTGGTCCTGGCCATCATCCTCGTGGGCGGACCTGTGGTGCATCTGCTGCTTGGGACAAAATATGCGGCGCTTCTCGCGCTAATGGGCCCGCTGGCCGTCATGCAGGCCCTGCGTGTCGCTAAGGCCGGCGGGGCGATCGTCGCCTTGGCGGATGGGCGCACCGGAAATGCCATGCAGTCCAATCTTGCACGGGTCGCGACGCTGCCGCTCGCCTGGTACGTGATTACGCAAGGCGCAGGTCTGGGAATCGTCATCCTGATCGCAACGCTGGGCGAACTCTTCGGGTTTGCGCTCTCGCTCTATTTGGTGCGGCGCACCTCCGGCGTCGCCTTGCTGCGGATGCTGGGGCCGGTGCTGTTCTCCGGGATATTCTTTGCCTTGGCCTTGGTGCTTCCGGCTTTGGGATCGCTGCCGGACTGGGTCCTGCCGGTTGGCCTCACGCTCGGGATCGCTCTGACGGTCCTGTCGATGAAAGACCTGCTCCGCTACGTGATGCGGCGGCGGGCGGATACTTAGGAGCAGACATTGGCACAGCCCATCCTCTTTCACGTCGGCTATCACAAGACGGCCACCACGTGGATGCAGCGCCTGCTGTTCACGCCTGAACATGGCTATCGCCAGATTGCCGGGCATGGCGACGTCTTTTCCCACATCGTGCAGCCGCATGGCCTGCAATTCGATCCGGACGGGATGCGCGCGCTTATCTCCGACCGTCTGAGCACCGTTGCAGAGAGTGAGGTGCCGGTCATTTCCTCGGAAATACTGTCAGGCCATCCGTTTCAGGGCGGCCATGAAAGCGATGTCTATGCAGAGCGCCTTGCACGCATTGCGCCGGATGCGCGTATCCTGATCTCGATCCGGTCGCAGCTCCGGATCCTGCCATCGGTCTATATGCAGTATCTGCTGCGCGGCGGCACCATGCCTTGGGAGCAGTTCTTTGAAGGGACGGATGAGCCTGGCTATTTTGGCTTCACCCCGCAGCATTTCGAATATGACCATCTCGTGGCCCAATACCAGAGCCTCTTCGGGGCCGGAAATGTCCATGTCCTGACCCAAGAGAGGCTGCAGAAGGACATGGACGGCGCAGCGCGCGCCGTTGCCGACTTTGCGGGCAATGGCGGATTTGCGGCCCTGTCGGCCGCCTCTCGCAGGGTCGACGCCGCAAGCTATCCCGAATACGGCGCGCCGGTCCTGAGGCGGATCAATCATGTCCAGTCAAGCACCCTCAACCCCGCGCCCCTCCTGAACCTGGGCACGACGCCGAAGGGGCTCTACAAGATCGCCGGATATGTGCTGAAACGCCCGTTTTTGGCAAAGCTTTTGGCCGGGCGCAAACCAGTCTCGGATCATGTGAGGCGTCGCTTTGCGGGGCGGTTCCATGACAGCAACCTGAGGCTCGCGCGCCTCGCCACGCACCCGCTGGACCTGGAAGGCTATGACTGATCTCCGCTCAGAGCCCCGCCGCCACAGCGTATTGGGGCGTTTCCCCCCCGGTGACACGGATCTCTGCGCCCAGAGGGCCCGGATGGGTGCTGTCTCCGGCATAGTAGGTCGTGTCTGACGCATCGTCGCTGTCTAGGAGGCGCGTGTCCCCGTTGTGCCCAATCAGATCGGTCGACACGATGGATACCCGCCCAGCGAAGGCCTGCCCAGCCCCGCTGGCTGTGTCGGTGAGGAACTGCGGGCTGCGCAGGCTCGCGCGATGCGCCTCTATCACGGGCATCAGTCCGGACGTGCCAGCGATGTTTGCCATCGCCCGCACGGTCCAGCCGCGTTGCAGCACACCGGTTGTCGCAGTGTTCAGGTAGCTGACGACATTGGCATAATGTTGCGCCGCGCTCTTGCCGCCGGCGACCCAGTCGTTGCGCCCGATTTCGAAGGCCAGCACGTTCTGCCCCGGCAGTTTCTGTGTCGCCCAGCCATTGGCCGTGTCGCGCTTGATAACCAGGTCCCCGACCTGATTGCCCGAAATACCCTTGTTGATCACCCGCCAGCCGGGCGGCACCCATGTGGTCCCGGGATTTGTCAGAATGGCGGCGCAGGAGAGGGCCTCGCTGACATCCCCGGTGCCTTGGGTGATGCTGTCGCCTTCAAGGATCAGCTGATGCTGCACCGGCACGATTCCATGGGCGCTCATCAGAGCCTCGCTTACGGCAAGGGCTGCGGCATTGGCCAGGCCCGGCGAGAAGACCACCATTTCATAAAGGTCAAACACCCCCCAGCCGCCCGACGTGCCCGGCGACCAAGCGTAGCGTCCGATTTCAGCGCCACCAACCCCCGTTGCGGCCAATGCGACGGCCACATCAACAAAGCGTTCATTCAGGAACAGCCGTGTGCCGCCAGCCGCGGCTGCCGCCCCGATGACCTGCTTCTGCGCCCCCGGGACCAGCCATTCAGAGCCGGACGCCGCCGTATAGGCAAGCTTTCCAAAGGACTGGACATGTCCGGCACTCTGGCTGACGACCCGGCTTTCCAGCGGTCCGCCCAGGGTGTTGACCTGAGTGCCCTGGGCCACATTTCCCATGCTCAGGAACCGATTGTAGGTTGGGGGATGGCGTGGCACCCGTCCGACCATGAAGACCGACATGTCCCGGCTTGAACAGACAAGGCTGCCCGCCACATTCAGGAACTGGCTGCCCTCGAAACGCCAGAACTTGTGTCCCTGACCATCTGTCATCGCTTTCGGGCCTATCCCGGGCCCACCCGCGCTCAGGGCTGCCAGCCCTGCCAGATCGCTGGCTGTCACCAACCGCCCGCCACTGGTGGTGACCTCGGAAAACGCGGGATGCCAGCGGCTTGTCGCGGATGCGGGCAGGAGGGCGGGGGCCGCGACAGGTGGGGGGGCGGCGGGGATGCCCCCCAGCAGGGCTGCAAAATGCCGCCCAAGGCCCAGTCCAGCGCCGATCATCACCAGCACCCGACGATATTGCTGGCCGTCGTGCCCGTGGAATGGACACGGGCCACCCGCACCGGATGCCAGCCGACCGGCAGCCCGGCAAAGGTCACCGTATTACCATCAGCCATGGTCACCCGAAGATCGCCTGCCCCGCCGACATAAAGCGCCCGTGTCAGAGTGCTTAGGTCGCTGGTGTCGTTCGGCGTGATCGCCGTCGCATGGGTCACGGGGCTTTCCTTACCTGTGGCTAGGGACTGGAAGGTGTCGACTGCAGGCATAAGCTCTCTCCGGTGTTGTTATGTCAGAATGCGAACGGCACGCTAACATGGGCCAGGGGGGTGTTGCCGAATAACCGGGAGAGCGCACGGTGATCAGATGAACCGGGGCCAAACACGCTTTGCTTTACCAAGCTCTGCGCAGCATGGCATCGCAGTCCTGTGGGCAGAGATCACAACACCTTGA
The DNA here is from genome assembly GCF_002760615.1 of Puniceibacterium antarcticum. Lineage (GTDB taxonomy): Bacteria > Pseudomonadota > Alphaproteobacteria > Rhodobacterales > Rhodobacteraceae > Puniceibacterium > Puniceibacterium antarcticum. The sequence continues at coordinate 4,425 of NZ_AWWI01000046.1, forward strand.
CTCTGCGCTGGCACAAGGGCGTATTATTCTTTGCCTGTGGCATGCAGACATCTGCAGAAGGGTTGAAACATGCGAAAATCCGGATTGCTCGCACTCTGTCTTGTGCTGTGGTTTGCCCCCCTAGGCTCTGTTGCCGCCGACAGCCAAACCTCTCGGGTCAGATCGCCTGGCGAGCTGGCGCAGACCCTGTCCAACGCCATGCAGGGCGGGGTTCTTCTTCTTGCAGGGGGAGATTACGGCAAGCTGTCGCTGCGGGATGTCCGGGCGTCTGATGGATCGCCTCTGGTGCTGCGCTCTGCCGACCCGGCCAATCCGGCACGGTTTTCCGGCATGACCTTGCGAGATGTGCATAATGTCTTGCTCGAAAACCTGGTCTTTGACTACACCTTCCGGGAGGGCGATGCGCTGTCGCTGCGCCCCTTCGAGATTATCAGAAGCTCCGGTGTCACGATCCGCAACACTGTGTTCGACGGCGATCTGGCCCGCAATCGGATCCAGGCGGATGACGGCTTTCCCACCGCCTTTGGGCTGTCCGTGCGACAGGTGTCAGCCTTTACGCTGGAAAATACGGAAATCCGCACCTTCTACCGGGGCATTGTGGTGAGCGAAAGCGGCGACATCACTGTGCGCGGCAACGATCTGCACGACATCCGCATGGACGGGATGAACTTTGCCCAGGTCGAACAGGTGCTGATCGAGAACAACCATATCCACGACTTTGCCCGGTCACTGACCTCGAAGGATCATGCCGACATGATCCAGTTCTGGACCGCCAGCACCACAGCGCCGTCGCAGCACATCGTCATCCGGGACAATATCCTGAATTCGGGGCATGGCTGGTACACCCAGTCCATCTTTATGCGCAACGAACTGGTTGATACCGGACGCGCCGGGGCAGAAATGTTCTATCGTGACGTGACGATCGCAAACAACGTGATTCTTAATGCCCATGCCCATGGCATCACGATAGGCGAGACCGATGGGCTGACGATCACCAACAATAGCCTGCTGCGCAATGCACGCTCTGAAGGCGCCAAAGACCATCGGAGCCTGTGGACACCGAGGATCAGCGTCGCAGCTTCCTCCCGTAATGTCACGGTCGCGCGCAATGTCATGAGCCGGATCGTGGGCTTTGAAAATCAGGGCGACTGGTCCCTGATGCGCAACCTCGAGATTCAGGATCACAGTCGGATGAAACCCGGCTTTTACGGCATGCTTTTTGTCAATCCGCTGACCGGGGACCCGGGCGATTTATCAACCTTTCTGCCAAAGAAGGGCGGTGCTCTGGATGGCACGGGTCTTGGCGCAGACCGTCTGCAGCGGCCCTGACCCTGCAGCTATGGCCCGCTTCATCTTTGTGAACACTTTGTGGGCTGTGAAAGGGGGGTAGGGGGCATGGATTGATTATTAACAGGGAACGGATTGCATTCCTGCAGCCTCCCCAACTACTATGCCTCAACGTCGCCCCTGCAGGCCATCGTACATAGTGTGCCCGGAGTTTTTTTTTGAGTGACAGGTTATACACTACCGGATCGGGTCAGGGATCAGAGGTGAACGGGAGCGCCGACAAGGTGTCTAGGTATTTCACCCTGATTTTTATTTCCCTCTGCGTTCCGATGTTCTTCACCTTAGGCGGCCTGTACCTTTCGTTTTCCCGCCTCCTTCTGCTTGCAGCCTTTCCTTATCTGTTCTTCAAGGTCTACTTCGGCAAATGCGGCAGGGTGGTCTGGACGGACATTGCAATGCTGCTGTTTGTTGTTGCCTTGGGCGCCTCGATATTCGTGAACAACCGCAGTGTCTTCATCACGTTTGTCGGCTCCAACGCAATTATCATCCTTGGCGGATATCTGGCAGGCCGGGTGTTCATCAGGGGCCATATGGCCTTCATTTCTTTCATAAAGCTTTTCGGTGTGATCATCCTGCTGACCTTGCCATTTGCGCTTTATGAAAGCCAGACCAGCGTCATGGTCATTGCCCGGCTGATCGACAAGCTCCCGCTGGTCAGTTCCAGCATCGATGTCAATTATCCGCCGCGCAGGGGGTTGTATCGGGTGCAGGTGGTCTTCACCCACCCGATCCACTACGGGCTGTTCAGCTCTATGTGCTTTTCCCTGATCTTCATTGGATTCCGAACGATCCTGTCATATCCGTCCCGGATTGCCTGGTCAGCCTGCATCGCCTTGTGTTGTTTTCTGTCCGTGTCCAGCGGCCCGGTGCTCTCGATGCTGGTGCAGGTCATGCTGATCGCCTACGGCAGGCTCACCCTTGGGGTGAGGAATCGCTGGAAGATCCTTCTTGGCGTGTCTGCCTTCTTGTATATTATTCTCGACCTATCTTCATCCCGACCGGCCTATTTCGCAATTGCCGAACGTATGGCCTTCGATTCACATACGGCCTATGTTCGAAAGATCCTTCTCGAATACGGATTGGCGCAGATTGGCCGGACCCCTTATTTGGGGGTCGGATACAATAAATGGGAATTGCCCAACTACATGTCGGGCAGTCTGGACAATTACTGGCTGATGACGGCACTGGTCTATGGCATCCCCGCCTTTGTCTTTCTGTCTTCTGCTTTCCTTTATACCCTGATAAAGGTCGGAAATTCCGACTTTTCTGGCGAAACGCAAATCTGCGATATCCGTCTGGGCTGGGCACTGGTCATTGTCAGCCTGATTTTCACCCTGGCCACCGTCGCCATCTGGTCCGATATTGCAACCCTCGTGTTCATGTTCTTGGGCAGCGGAGTCTGGATGATCGGATACAAGCCCGCGACGTCCATACCAGCGCAAAGCCCTGTGCCTGACAACAGGAAACTGGCGTTCACACGTTTCCCGAACGGGACCGCCACGTCCCTGTCCCGGCGCGAGATGCCCCTCGAGAAAGGTCGTGAAAGAGCATGAAACCTGTCGCCTCACGTTTGCGCAGCCAGCGGTCCAACGCGATCGACTGCATCCGGGCATACGCAGTCATGATGGTGCTGATTTTTCACGTCTGTGCCGTCTATGGCCCTGAAACCCTAGATCCGGTTGCGCGCTGGTTCCTAAAATACGGCTTTCTCGGAGTGGACATCTTCTTTCCGCTCAGCGGTTTCCTGATCACCGGATTTCTGCTAAAAAACCACGACACAGCCAGCATCCGTACCTTTTTCAGCCGCCGCATCTTCCGCATCCTGCCGCTCTACTTCTTGGCGCTGGCTGTCTACGTGCTGGCAAGTCTGACGACGGGGCAGAACATCGAGAGCCTGCACAACATCTGGCAGAACATCCTGTTCATCACCGGCTGGACCATCTTTCACAACGGTCGCGAAATGGTCCCCTACACGATCACCTGGTCCCTGTCGGTAGAGGAATTTGCATATATCCTTATCGGGACGGGCGCCTGGCTGCTCAGGAAACGGCTGGTTGTCGGGCTGCTCGTCCTAGCCGTATTCTCGCTGTCGCTGCGGTTTTATCTTGAACTGCAGGATTTGCCGCGCACCTATTATTATCCGCCAGCGCGTCTGGATGCCATCGCCATGGGTGGCTTGCTGGCCTGGACTGTCTCTTGCCAGAAAAAGTATATTCTTGGCATTCTGACCGGAGCACTCGTTGTCAGCCTGGTTCTGGCCAATCTGAACATCGTCTTGTGGAGGACGCTTCTTTTTGTTCACGTCACCCTGATGACCTGCATCGTGATCTATTGCATCCAGACCTATCTGCTGAGCTATCGCAACCGGATCATCGACTGTGCGGCAAGCGTCGGATTTTATTCTTATTTCATCTACCTGTTTCACTACTTCAACATCTCGATATTGGCGCTTGTCGCCCGAAAGAGCGGTGTCGAGATTCCCTTCTGGATCTTCGTCCTGCTTGCTCTTGGCATCACCTATGCGCAGGCGGTCCTGTCCTTTCGCTATTTCGAAGGACCTGCGATCCTGTTCGGGCGGCGCCAGGAAACCGAACGCCCCCAAAAGCCAATCTTCCGACCGTCCGAATGATGGTAATCACATAGTGACCATCTGTTTCTGGCGAAAACGCCATAGTGTCTGAACGGAGACTCAATCCATGACTCTGCCCACCCTCGGTGTCGTCATCGTCACCTTCAACGCGGCCGATGTGGTTCTGGACTGCCTCGAAAGCCTGCTTGCCGCTGACGGTGTAAGGCTGGATATCGTCGTGGTCGACAACGCTTCAAACGACACGACCATCGCGGATCTGCGGGACTGGGCTGCGGGGACACGACCTTACACCGTGCCGGACACGATGCCGTTCGCGCTTGGTGTCGCTCCCAAACCGGTCCCCTTGCAGGTTTCGGGGCCGCGGGGCCCGCAGAACAGCGGCCATCACCTGACCCTGATCGAAACCGGGCTGAACGGGGGATTTGCGGCCGGGGTGAACCGGGGTCTTGCCGAACTGGCCGCCCGCCCCGGTATTGATCGTTTCTGGATCCTGAACCCGGACAGCGCCGTGCCGCCCGCGACACCAAGGGCCTTTGCGACCTGCGCGGCGGGGGATTTTTCGCTGCTCGGGGGCCGGGTGCTTTATTATGACAAACCCGGGATGATCCAGATCGACGGCGGCACGATCAACCGCAACACCGGAGTGACCGGCAATATCAGCTTGTTCCGGAAGCATGCCGAGACGGCTGCGCCATCTGTGGCTGACATGGACTTTATTACCGGAGCAAGCATGGTTGCCAGCCGCACCTTTTACAACGCAGCCGGGCCAATGCCCGAAGAGTATTTTCTCTACTATGAAGAGGTTGATTGGGCGCAACGTTGCAAAAGCAAACCGCTGGCATATTGTCCTGAGGCGATCATCTATCACCGCGCCGGTGCGTCCATCGGGTCGCCAACCCAAGATCGCCTCGCCTCGCCCTTTTCCATCTACTTCAAGCATCGTGCGCGGTTGATGTTCATGCGCCGGTATTTTCCGGCTCGTCTGCCGATCGCACTTGTTTATTCCCTCGCCAAGGCTGCACAGCTTGCGCTGAGGGGGCACCGGCGCGAAGCGGTAACGCTGCTGTTAGCCAGCTTCAATCTTCCGCCGCCTGCACATGTGCGGGCCAAGCTGTCAGAAGATGCGGCGCGGCGCGCATTTGCCAAACACAGAGTGAAAATCTGACATCGCGCCTTATGCTCGCCACAAACCGAGCACATCTCTATATAATGGGCAGGATTATGACAGACTGTTGTCATAGCTATGCCTTATCTTCTGCCTAGAAGGTTAATAAGTCATTAGGCAGAGCAGGTTAAGTCTTAAAAATTCTGAAATTTGTTTGATGCTTCCTTCTGGGGCATGACGCTGCTGGACCATTCTAGGGGCCCTATATGCATGCGTTCTGCCCAAAGCATGATCCCCTCAACGCCCATGGGCGGTGAGAGGATAAAAGAGAGTGGTGCCGAAGCGGCATGAGTTGGTTTTTCCGCGGCATAAAAGTCAGTCGGACATAGCAATACGTAACAAGTTGTATCCGTTTTTCCCTTTTTCGCCTGATTTCTTCCATCAACGGACCACGGCACTATCGCACAAACCGGCAAGTCCAAATCAGGTTCATCCTTCATGCCGGAGATCAACATGTCCAAAACAATCACCGTCTCTTCGCTCTCAGAACTCCACACTGCGTTGGCAAATTCCGTGGGTGGTGAAACGATCCTTCTGCAGGAAGGCAATTATGGTGACCTCACTATAAGAAGTTATTCAGGATATAATATCACCTATCCTGAGAACGTGACCATCATGTCCGCCGATCCGGAACACCCGGCAACTGTCACGGGACTGGATGTGCGCAATGCTGCAAACCTGACGTTCGATGGCATCAACTTTGACTACACCTTCCACAGCGGTGATTTGATCTCGGACAGGCCTTTCGGCGTCTCGGATTCATCCGATGTCACGATCCGCAATTCAACCTTCAATGGGGATGTGGCCAGCGGCGTTTCTGAAATCGATGACGGCTATGGCTATGCGATCGGCCTCTCGGTCCGTGGATCGTCGAACGTGACGATCGAAAACAACGAGATTTTCAATTTTCACCGTGGGATGGTCGTCTCGAAAAGCAGTGACCTCGTGGTGCAGGGCAACGATCTGCATTCCATTCGGATGGACGGCATGAATTTTGCCCAAGTCTCGAGTTTGGTGATCGAAGACAACTACATCCACGACTTCCTCGGCTCTCTGAATTCTGCCGATCACCGGGACATGATCCAGTTCTGGACCGCTGGCACCGATGCGCCCAGCACCGACATCATCATCCGCAACAACCGGCTGGATATCGGCGACGGCACATACACCCAATCTATTTTCATGCGCAACGAACTGGTAGACACAGGCCAGGCTGGGCAAGAGATGTATTATCAGAACGTTCTGATCGAGGACAATGTCATTGTGAATGGCCATGCCCATGGCATCACGGTCGGTGAAACAGACGGGCTGACCATCCGGAACAATTCCGTGCTGCACAGCGATGGTGGAGATCCGGACGGTCTGGACAGCGTGGTCGAGATTCCCCGGATAAGTGTGGCGGGCAGCTCACAGAATGTGACGATCGCAAACAATGCGACGTCTGACATTGTCGGCAATACAGGACAACCTGGTTGGTCCGTGACGAACAATGTGGTCGTGCAGGATCAGGACCCCACCAAACAGGGTTTTTACAGCGATGTCTTCGTGACAAGCACGCTCGTTTCAGAGAACGGTTTCCACGACTTTCGCGCGGTAGAAGGAGGGCTGCTTGACACGTTGCAGGTCGGCGCTGCACCCACCCTTGCGCCCGTCGCTACATCCGAGCTTTCTGCCGAATTTCATGTAGGCAACGTGGAAGACAACGCCGCCCTCTATCATTTTAACGCGGCGTTCAGTTCTGTCGACATGGGCAACCTTCCCAAAGGCACACAGTTCGCCTGGGATTTTGGGGATGGCACGATTTCTACTGGAGTCGAGATCAATCATGCTTATGTGACCGGGGGAACCTATGAGGTTACCCTCACTCTGACCCTGCCCGACGGGCGCACAAGTGAAAACAGTTTGGTCGTGGCTGTGGCCGGGACGGATGTGCTGTCCTATGCCTCTTCCAAAGGATTTCTTGCCTATGCATATGGATCGGAAATTGCACTCCACACGCCGGGCGCGGACAATCCCGAAGGCATAGCGCTGGGGAATGTCACCAACATTGTCAGCGTTGATCGCAAATATGTGTCGGACATCCTGGGGCAGGACGATTTTGCCATTTCCCTGACGCTGGCCGCGGATGCCCCGGCCACCGCAGGCGAACTGGTACGCCTGCACAACAGCTTTATCCTGACAGCCGATGCCAAGGGCGAGCTCATGTTCAGGGCCTTCACCACAGATGGCACCGAAGTGCGGCTTCAGACGGCGGGGGCGCATGTCAGCGATATGGCGGCTCATGACATCAGCATTACACTGAACGATGGGATACTGGCAATTTCGGTTGATGGAACTGTTCTGGACAGCGAAGAGATGCCCGGCGTTCTGGCCTCGGTCGGAAACCATAACATGACCTTCGGCAATCAGTTTCACAGCACCCACTTCCAAGGGGTGATTTCGGCCCTCAACATCAGCATGAATGAAGACGACTTCGCAGCGGCCGCGACCGCGGCGGCCACCCTTGCGAGATCTGAGCCCGCCAGCGAGTCCGTTCAAGACGTTGAATCTCTGAAGGCAGAGCACGGCGTGGATCTTCTCTCCTATACGTCACTCGATGGGTTCTTGGCCTATGCATATGGTGCGGAAATTGCACTCCACACGCCGGGCGCGGACGATCCCGAAGGCATAGCGCTGGGGAATGCCGCCAACATTGTCAGCGTTGATCGCAAATATGTGTCGGACATCTTGGGGCAGGACGATTTTGCCATTTCCCTGACGCTGGCCGCGGATGCCCCGGCCACCGCAGGCGAACTGATGCGCCTACATCAGAGCTTTATCCTGACAGCCGATTCGAAGGGCGAGCTCATGTTCAGGGCCTTCACCACGGATGGCACCGAAGTGCGGCTTCAGACGGCGGGGGCGCATGTCAGCGATATGGCGGCTCATGACATCAGCATTACACTAAACGATGGGATACTGGCAATTTCGGTTGATGGAAATGTTCTGGACAGCGAGGAGATGCCCGGCGTGCTGGCCTCGGTCGGAAACCACAACATGACCTTCGGCAATCAGTTTCACAGCACCCACTTCCAAGGGGTGATTTCGGCCCTCAACATCAGCATGAATGAAGACGACTTCGCGCTGGTAAACAGCGCCGAGCAAACGCATATCGATACATTCGTGTTTGCGCAGACAGCCTTCGACGTGACGCTTGCGGATACTTCCGAAGGTTTGCTTTATGACAGCAGCATGGCCAGCGATGATGCCTCCCATGCACTGAGCCTTCAAACCGTGGATGACAGCCTCGCGTATTTGATCAGCGATCTGACCCTCGATCCGACAGACATGGTTTTCGACTTCGTCTAGTCTCTCGGTCAAAGGGAATTCAGTGGCCAGTCCGAAACCAGATGCGGCTTCGGTCTGGCCGCTGAAGGCGTGAAGCCGATCAAGCGAAGTCTGCCTGAGCAAGGGCATTGCGCCTTCCCGGATCGCTGCAGAATCTGGTTTTCTGCGGATCACCGCAGCCAGACGGCACTGGTCAGCACTTTTCGCAGCACGCCGGGTTGGCCACTGACCCCCATCCGCGCAAAGATCTGTTTGGAACAGCTGCGCGCGGTCTCGATGGTCCAGCCCAGTTCCTGCGCAGCTTCCTGCAGGCTGAAGCCATCACAGAGCAGTTGGGTCAGGCGCGCCTCGCTGCGGACGAGGTCAAAGTACTCTGCCACATGATCCACGGGCAAGGATCGGGCAAGCGGTGCCTGCCGCAGAATCGCGACCAGTGTTCGTTCCCCGGCAGGGCCGTCTGAGCGGATCACCATCTGCACCGGCGGAGCGCGGGACAGATCCACAAGGCTGGATGTGGCAGGGTCGGCTAGGGCTGCCGCAAGCGCCTGACGAAAGGTCCGCGCGGCCGTCGGGTCGGAAAACGCCAGCCAGCCATTGGGCTGTAGTCGCAGCGCCGCGAGAGCACCGAACTGGCTGCGCATCCCGGAGGCCATGTCGACCACCCGCCCCGACGGGGTGAGCCGCAGCCAGAACGCCCCCAGATCCTGTGCCATCCGCCGTTCCAGCGCGGCGCGGGCGCGTTCCCGGCCAAGGGCGTTCCAGCTGGCCAGGGCTGACCCCAGATAGGGCACAAGCCGCGACAGCTGTGAGGCATCGGCGGCGCGAAAATCCCGTTCGCGGCGCTGCAGCACCAAGGCGGCAAAACCATCCGGTCCGACGGCCCATCGCAGGGCCCGCAGCGGCTGTTGTCCGCCCTCTGCGTGGGGCAGGTCCAGTTGGGAATAGACCCGAGCGTTGCGCATCTTTTCAAGGCTTGCAATCTCGGGCACGGCCAGTGCGGCGCCAGCTTGCCAGAGTTGCGCCTGTCTGCCCTGAAGGATCAGCTGCAGGCTGACACTTTCTGCCCCGAGTGCTGCGCCAAGCTGTCCGAGGAAGGCCGACCAGAGATCGCCGGGGGCGTCCACGCCCGCAGAGGCGGATTCGGAAAATCCCGAAGCAGCGGCGAACAGCGTCTTCATGATGTCGGTTTCTGTCGGAATGATGCAGATTCCCTTACCAAATTACCCCCATATGGGGGGTTATTCCCAATTTGCGCGTCTCTAGGTCTTGGGTCAACAGCGTTCTGACAGAGATTTTCCCATGACCAATAGCTCCCTCACCCACCTGCAGCGCCTGGAAGCAGAAAGCATCCACATCCTGCGCGAAGTGGTCGCAGAAGCCGAAAACCCGGTAATGCTCTACAGCGTCGGCAAGGACAGTGCCGTCATGCTGCACCTGGCCAAAAAGGCGTTTTATCCGGCACCGCCGCCCTTTGCGCTGCTGCATGTGGACACGACCTGGAAGTTTCAGGACATGTATGCGCTGCGCGACCGCGCGGCGGCTGAGGCGGGCATGGAGCTGTTGGTCTATCAGAACCCGGAAGCCAAAGAGAAAGGCATCAACCCCTTTGACAACGGCGGTCTGCATACCGATATGTGGAAGACCGAGGGCCTGAAGCAGGCGCTGGACAAATACGGCTTTGATGTCGCCTTTGGCGGCGCGCGCCGGGACGAGGAAAAATCCCGCGCCAAGGAACGTGTGTTTTCCTTCCGCTCGGCCAACCACCGCTGGGATCCCAAGAACCAGCGCCCCGAGCTGTGGCGTCTTTATAACGCGCGCAAGGCCAAGGGTGAAAGCGTGCGGGTCTTCCCGATCTCGAACTGGACCGAACTGGACATCTGGCAGTATATCCACCTTGAGGGCATCGAAATCGTGCCGCTCTATTTCTCGGCTCCGCGTCCGACGGTCAAGCGTGACGGGATGATCCTGATGGTGGATGACGACCGTTTTCCGCTGGAAGAGGGTGAAACACCAGAGATACGCTCAATCCGGTTCCGCACCTTGGGCTGCTATCCGCTGACCGGCGCTGTGGAGAGCGAGGCGACAACCCTGCCGCAGGTGATCCAGGAAATGCTGCTGACCACCACATCGGAACGTCAGGGCCGCGCGATCGATCATGATCAAGCCGCCTCGATGGAGAAGAAGAAACAGGACGGCTATTTTTAAGGCCCCCCGTTTCCCGGCTCTTTTTTCCTGGCACCCTATTCCAAGCAGGTATCCCCATGACGACCCAAGACACGATCTACAAGACAGACGCCCTTATCGCTGAAAATATCGACGCTTATCTGGAAACCCACCAGCACAAGACCATGCTGCGCTTCATCACCTGCGGCTCTGTCGATGACGGCAAATCCACGCTGATCGGTCGACTGCTCTATGATAGCAAGATGATTTTTGAAGACCAGCTGGCCACGCTGGAAGCCGACAGCAAACGCGTCGGCACGCAAGGCCAGGAGATCGACTTTGCCCTTCTGGTCGACGGCCTTGCCGCCGAGCGTGAACAGGGCATCACGATCGACGTGGCCTATCGCTTCTTCTCGACCGAAAAGCGCAAGTTCATCGTCGCCGACACTCCGGGGCACGAACAATACACCCGCAACATGGTGACGGGCGCCTCTGCTGCGGACCTTGCGGTGATCCTGATCGATGCGCGCAAGGGCGTGCTGACCCAGACACGGCGGCACAGCTATCTGGTGCATCTGCTGGGCATCCGCCACGTGGTTCTGGCGGTGAACAAGATGGATCTTGTGGGCTATGATCAGGCGGTGTTCGACCAGATCGTTGCGGATTACAGGACCTTTGCCGACAGCATCGGCATCACTGAATTTACCCCGATCCCGATTTCAGGCTACAAGGGTGACAACATCACCGCTCAGAGCGAGAACACGCCCTGGTACACCGGCACGGCCCTGCTGCCGCATCTCGAAACGGTGACGCTTGAGGATACGGTCGAGCAGACCGGCCCCTTCCGGATGCCGGTGCAGCTGGTAAACCGGCCCAACCTTGATTTCCGCGGCTTTTCCGGGATGATCGCAGGCGGTCAGGTGCGTCCGGGCGATGCGATCCGGGTGCTGCCCTCGGGCAAGACGTCAAACATCGCGCGCATCGTCACCCTGGGCGGTGACAAGGATGTGGCGGTTGCAGGTGAATCCGTGACCCTGACCCTGACGGACGAGATCGACTGTTCGCGCGGACAGGTGATCGTCGCGGCGCAGGCCCCGCTCGAAGTGGCGGACCAGTTCGAATCCACCATCGTCTGGATGGACGAGGTCGAGATGGTGCCGGGCCGTGCCTATTGGCTCAAGATCGGCACGCAGACCGTGTCGGCCACCGTCCAGCCGCCGAAATACGAGGTCAACGTCAACACCCAGGAACAGCTTGCCTCCAAGACGCTGGATCTGAACGCTATCGGTGTGGCCAATGTCACGACCGACCGCGAGATCCCGTTCGCGCCCTACGCCGAGAACCGCGAACTGGGTGGCTTCATCCTGATCGACAAGATCACCAACCACACGGTGGCTGCGGGCCTGATCAACTTTGCCCTGCGCCGTGCGCAGAACATCCACTGGCAGGCCACCGATATGGGCCGTGATCACCATGCCTCGATGAAGCACCAGAAACCTGCGGTTCTGTGGCTGACCGGCCTGTCAGGCTCGGGCAAGTCGACCATTGCCAATATCGTCGAGAAAAAGCTGGCGCGCATGAACCGCCACACCTTTCTTCTGGATGGGGACAACGTGCGCCACGGTCTGAACAAGGATCTGGGGTTCACCGAAACCGACCGGGTGGAAAACATCCGCCGCGTCGGCGAAGTGTCCAAGCTGATGACCGATGCGGGTCTCATCGTCATCACTGCCTTCATCTCACCGTTCCGTTCGGAGCGTGACATGGTGCGTGGCATGATGCAGCCGGGTGAATTTGTCGAAGTCTTTGTCGACACGCCGATCGAGGTGGCTGAGGGGCGCGACGTGAAGGGGCTTTATGCTAAGGCACGCGCCGGAGAGCTAAAGAACTTCACCGGGATCGATTCACCCTACGAGGCTCCCGAGGCCCCGGAACTGCGGATCGACACCACCGAGATGAGCCCCGAAGAGGCGGCTGATCTGATCATTGCACGGCTGATCCCGTAAACTGTCTGCGCCGCCGGAAGGGTTCCGGCGGCGTTGGGTTATGTCGAGATACGCACCCGGCAAAGCTTGGACACTTCTTGCGCGTCTGCCGATGTCATCATGCTCGGGATATGAAGGAACCGCACCAAGTTTGCCGCAGCTTGATTTATGTTTTTATGCGACCGAAATGCGCATTTCCTGCGCCTCGCAACCACTTGTTTCGAACCCTGCCGGCAGGATACCGCCGATGACCAAGGGCCGACGCTGTTGTTTGACCAGCCAGCTGTAAATCCTCTTTAAAACTAATAATGACCATCCTAGTGCAAAGAGCGTATCCCCCTGAAAGGTAAGCATTGCTCCGAAGGCAGTATAAAACCGGGACAGACACACTTTGTGTCGTTGCACAAGAAGTAGACCATGCACTAATAAACAAACCGGACCTATATGAGACAGCATTCTAATCGGTCTATCAAGATGCTACTAGTGAGGCTGATCTAGTGGTCTCCAAGGGGATAAGTACGTGTCAAACATTAAACAAGAAGCGATAAGTAACGCATGAACGAGACACACTCTCCCCCTTCGCGGCGCACGAACTCTGAAAAAGTGAGTTACAGAAGCCTTCCAGGTAACGCCTCAGTCGGCGCTAGTGATGATGGTGTCATTGATCTAGGGGCTGTTTTCGGAACGCTATGGCGCGGCAAACTACTTATACTCGCAACCACTCTCTTGGCTATTTTGATTGGTGGCTACTACGCATACTTTGTCGCCACTCCATTGTACCGCTCTACAGCTGTGGTGATGTTGAATAATCGTGAAGAGCAAGTTATCGATTTTCAAAGTGTGATCGGGGGGCTGGGGTCTGACGCTTCGGTGGTGAATACTGAAGTCGAAGTTATCCAAAGCCGTAGCCTGCTGGGAAAGGTCGTCGATCAACTTAATCTGATGGAAGATCCAGAGTTCAACGAATCATTACGTCCGCCGTCTGCAATTGAGAATTTGCAACAAGTTGCGAAGGGCATTTTTAATCTAGAGAACCCTGCCATTGAAGGAGCTGATCAGGGCATCCGTCAAGCCACGATCTCTAGGCTGCTTGGTGTGATGTCGGTACGCAACGTCCCTCAGAGCCTAGTATTTCAGATCACCATAGAAACAACCGATCCGGAGAAATCTGCAAGTATCGCAGATGCCTTGGTTGATCTATATATTCTCAACCAGCTTGAGGTAAAATTTGATGCCACCGAGCAGGCGACCACTTGGCTGACCGAACGAGTGACAGACTTGCAGGCTCAGTTGGAGCAAGCCGAGGCGAAGGTGCGTGACTTTCAGGCAAACACTGACCTCGTGGATCAGGCATCTCTTGAAGCGCAGGACCGCCAGATCAAGGACATCCGTGATCGCATCGAAACGACACGCGTCACGAAAGAGAATGCAGATCAACGGCTGGTAGCCATCCGCGAAGCGGATACGCCTCAGGCTCAGGCCGAGGTCAGTGGAGACCCTCAGCTGCAGCGTTTTCTTGCGAGTATCGATACACCTGAGACCTATCAAGCCTTTCAGGACCGGTATGCTCAAGTGATGAACCGAGCTGAGATCGAAGTCCAGAGAGCCCAGAATCAGCTGGATGCTCTGAACACTTCCAGAGTGGCGTTGGAAAACCAGATTGCCCGGCAGAGCAGCGATCTGATCGCTCTCCAGCAGCTGACACGTGAAGCAGAGGCTAGCCGCATGCTTTACGAATATTTTCTGGCGCGACTGAAAGAGACCTCGGCCCAGCAAGGTGTGCAGCAGGCTGATAGCCGCATCTTGTCTGATGCTGTTATACCGAATAACGAATCTGCACCTCGCAAATCGCTGATCCTTGCGATAAGTGGTATTCTGGGGCTGATGTTCGGTGTGGCGCTCGTGCTCCTGCGTGAAGCTGGGCAGGATCGTTTCCGCACCTCCAGCTCAGTTGAGGCCATGACTGGCTACGCAGTCATGGGTCAAGTCCCACTTTTGCCGTCCAAACGGCGCAAGGATACCATCAACTACCTTGCAGAGAAGCCCACGTCGGCAGCTGCCGAGGCAATCCGAAACTTCAGAACCTCGGCACTGCTGTCTAATGTGGACAACCCGCCCCAAATAATTGCGATCTCATCTTCCATACCGGGAGAAGGCAAAACGACTTTGTCTCTGTCCTTGGCTCAGAACCTTAGCGCTATGGGCAAAAAGGTATTGCTGATAGAAGGAGATATGCGTCGTAGGGTTGTGTCAACCTACCTCAATGAAGAGAATAAATCTTCGAAGGGAATAATTTCGGTGATGACGGGCGCACAGACTTTGACTGACACTGTCGTCCACGACAATAATTTAGGAGCCGATATTCTTCTTGGCGAAAAAGGTTCTGCAAACGCTGCAGACATCTTCACCTCGGAACGGTTTAAAGCGATGCTGGATGAAGCTCGTGTCACCTATGACTATATTGTCATCGATACCCCTCCAGTTCTTGTAGTCCCAGACGCTCGGATTATCGCACAGATGGCTGACGCGCTTGTTCTAGTTGTGAAATGGGACAGCACGTCTCGAACACAGGTGATTGAAGCTCTGAAGATGTTTGAGAGCGTAAACCATCCCGTGAGCGGTGTTGTCCTGAACCAGATCAGCCCAAAAGGTATGAAACGCTATGGATATGGGGAAAAGTATGGAGCCTACGGCTCGTATGGCCGGAAGTATTATATGAATTGACATGTTTTACGGAGTTAGGTGCATCAAGTTAAATAGCTTCTTGCTACTTTTCTCAGACTGTTGAACGCCTCGGTGAGAGTAGTAAGCGTGACCGAAACTTCCAACTGAGGCTATCAATACTCACATACCTTTATGGAAGACGAAGACGCCAGCCCAAGGACACTTCATGGAAGTTTATCGGCTTCAGATATAGACTACCGTCTATAAATTACGCGTAGCTATCGGAGGCAGATTTGCGAATATCCTCAAAGCAGGTACAGACAGGCCTGATTATTGTTACAGGCTCTCTTATGCCTATATTCTTTATACCTTTGTACGCAGGCATTGACTTGAACGGCATCGCTGCGCTCATTTTTGTTGGCGTCACGCTAATTTACCTCAATGAGGCATTAGCAAGGGCGGAACTTGTCGTTTTTATTATAGTGCCTTGGATAATTATTTTATTAATTTACTTGATATCGGGAGCTTTTCTTGGGGTAAGGAGCTCTTTATTTCCTTTTATCGCTCAATGCGTATTTATGCTTGGCGCAATTGGCGTTGGACTTTCATTGAGTAAATTGTGGTTTCAGGATAATGGCCCTGAAAAAATAATGAAGTTCTCTACAGCCATGTCCCTATCTTTCTTTACTCTTTTGATCGCAACTGCCCCATTAGAGAATTTGATTGGAATGGTAAGTAACCTTACAAATCCAATCGCTGCCGTTTGGCATTCCCGGCGAGCGTTTTCTCCATACAGCTTCGTAGGTGGAGTTTCTGCCGAGGATCTTTCCAGCTTTCAGAATCGTATTGCGCAGCATATGTTTACCTACGGGCTTTTTGTCTGTGCCCTGAGCATGATTGCACGGCAAAAGCTGAAATCTGGATGGATTGAATATTCCTTTAACTTAATATCATCCGCCTTCATGATAATAATGTCCATTATCCTTCTTTCAGGGCAGGCTCTCGGTGAGCTGTTGATTGTCACGTTGTTTTGTGGTGCATCATATCTTGTTTACAGAACGAACTACTATTTTATAATATCCTTGATCGTAATTTTTATTGCATTTGCCATATCTATTCCATGGGTTGTCAATACAGACTTATACGCTGAATGGTTTGGTCGCTTCAGCGGGGGGAATATAAGTACTGGTAGAACAGATCGGTGGGCTATGTATCTTCGTATAAATGATGGCTTTACATTTCTGGGTATGGATCGACCAAACACTTTGGATCCACATAATTTTTATATCGCACTTCTATATGAATCCGGGCCGTTAGCAGTTTGTGCGCTTCTAGTTTTTTCTTTATACATGCTAATCAGACCATTCATCAAATTACGACGTGGAGTTGAGATATATGGGTTTCCATATCTAATAATGATGTCAGTTGGCCCTCAGGTAGTTTTCGTCACCATGATTGGCGGAGGCTGGGGAATGCCCGGGCTTGCAGAATGGTTTAAGGTAGGCCTGTTTATATTTGGAACACAACTCACGCCTGGTCTTAAATTTATCTGGCCCAAGAAAGGGCCTTTGTAGACTCATAAGGATATTTCACAGTTCTCCCTGAACAATCCTCAACCTGCTGATTTCATTTGCAGTTCGTGCTGAAATGCTGGCATTGAACTGCAGGTTTTTGTATTGTGGCATTCGAAACCTTGCAGATTTTGACGTTGCCCCCTGGAGCTAATCCAGTTTGAGATAGACTCTGGCCCCACCGAAAGGACCAGAGATGAAGCGCAGCAGATTTACCGAAGACCAGATCATTGGCATTTTG
>NZ_AWWI01000047.1 GCF_002760615.1 Puniceibacterium antarcticum
ACCATGGATCAGATGATCGCCGACGCCTGGCGCTGGCATCAGGTGGGCCATTTCGACAAGTGACCCCGTGAGCTGCGGCCCGGCAAACCCCGCCGGGCCGCAGGCACCCTTTGCCACAGACAGTGCCTGTGCCTGTGGATAGACCCGAGGACCCGCAGGCGATAACAAGCGGTCAGGATTCCGCGTCGGGGTCCTTTGCGGGGGATGACATGCCGACACAGGTTCAGCACAGATCTGCCGGATGGCTGGTGCCGCGCGTGTACGGACATTTCGGCGAATGGCTGCAGGGGCGATTGGGCCCAGAGGGTCCGGTCGTTCTGGTTACACTCGCCTGCACGGCCTTTCAGGCCGAGGCGTCGTTTGAACCGGCACACACCCTGCATCTGCGGCAATCACAGCCAGAGATCGTGACACCCGATCAGCTGCGGCTGTTGCTGCGCGGCGCAGCTTTGCCCGAAAGCGGCCTGTTCTGGTTGTCCGGCACGGTGCCACCCGGTGCCGGGGCGGGCGCGTCAACCGCAGCGCTGGTGGCGCTGGCCCGTGCGGCGGGATGTCCCCCAGAGCGGCTGGCCGCGGCTTGCCTTTCGGCAGAGGGGGCGTGCGATCCGCTGATGCTGGGACACCCCGATGGCGTGCTCTGGGCGTCGCGCGCGGCGCAGGTGATGGCGCAGTTGCAGGTGCCGCCGCGCTGCGAGGTGATCGGCGCCTGTCTGGGCGGGCCGGTGCGCACCGATGCCACGGACCATGATTTCCCCGATATTTCCGACCTTGTGCTGCGCTGGCGGGCGGCGCTGAGGGCTGGCGACCTGCCAGAGCTCGCAGCACTGGCCGCAGTATCGGCGCAGCGCACAACCCGCCATCGCGGGCCAGTGCAGGACCCGTCGGCCCGGATCGCCCACGAGATCGGCGCGCTTGGCTATGCCCGTGCCCATACCGGATCGGCGCGCGCCTTTCTCTTTGCCCCCGGCACCGCACCGCAGGGAGCCGAGGCCGCGCTGCTGCGCGCGGGCCTGCACAGCCCCTTGCGGTTTTGCACCGGAGGGGCGCGATGATCTTTGCCGCATCGCTGCTTCTGGGGCTGTTGATCGAGGCGGCGCTGGCCTGGCCTGCACCCCTGTTCCGCCGGATCGGCCATCCGGTGACCTGGATCGGGCGGCTGATCTCTGCCCTCGAAAGGGGGCTCAATCGCCCGGGGGACGGGGTTCTGGTGCAGAACCTGCGCGGCGCGCTGGCGGTGGGTCTGGTGCTGGGTGCGGTGGTTGTGCCGGCCTTGATGATCGCGGCGCTGCTGCCCGGTGGCTGGGTCGGGGTCGTTCTGGGCGGCGTGCTTGCCTGGCCGCTTGTCGCCGCCCGCTCGCTTTATGATCATGTGGCGGCGGTGGCCCGGCCCTTGTCAGAGGGGCGGACAAACGACGCACGGCATGCCGTGTCGATGATCGTCGGGCGTGACCCGGCACGGCTGGACGAGGGTGGCATCGCCCGCGCAGCGCTGGAAAGCCTGGCGGAAAATGCGTCGGACGGGGTGGTGGCGCCGGTGTTCTGGGGGCTGCTGCTGGGCCTGCCGGGGCTGGCCGCCTACAAGGCGATCAACACGCTGGATTCGATGATCGGGCACCGCTCGCCGCGCCATGAAAGCTTTGGCATGGTCGCAGCACGGCTGGACGATCTGGTCAACCTGCTGCCCGCCCGGCTGAGCGGGCTGCTGTTCGCGCTGGTGTCGGGGCGGCTGCGCCTGTCACTGGTCACCCTGTGGCGGGATGCGGGCCACCACCGCTCGCCCAATGCCGGCTGGCCGGAGGCGGCGATGGCCGGCGCGCTTGGCATCCGCCTGTCCGGCCCGCGCATCTATGGCGATCACGTGGCTGAGGAGCCCTGGCTGAACGGCGGCGCGCGTGATCCGGTGGCGCGCGATCTGCAGCGCGGTCTGGCGCTTTACCGGCGGGCGATGATCCTGACGGGCTGCGCCGTCGCGCTCTGCACGCTGATATAGAGCGTTTCGGATTTAACCCAAAACACTCTGGCGCTGCACCATCCTGCAACGACGGCGCAGCACAGGCTTGATCCGCCCCGTCGGCAGGCGTAGATCGCGGGCATGTTCACTGTTGCCGCCCTCTATCATTTCACCCGTCTTGCGGATCCCGCCGCGCATCAGGCGCCGCTGCGCGCGGCCTGCCTGTCCAATCGCGTGACCGGCACCCTGCTGCTGGCCCCCGAGGGGATCAATGGCACGATTGCCGGGCCCGAGGCCGGGATCACCGCCGTTCTGGACATCCTGCGCGCCCTGCCCGGCTGCGCCGAGCTTGGCTGGAAACTGTCTACGGCCACCACACGCCCCTTTGCCCGCATGAAGGTGCGGCTGAAGAAGGAAATCGTGACCCTGGGCCAGCCGGATGTTGACCCCTTGTCCGGCACCGGCCATTACGTCGCCCCTGCGGACTGGAACGCGCTGATCACCGCGCCCGATGTGGCGGTGATCGACACCCGCAACGATTATGAGGTGGCGATCGGCAGCTTTGACGGCGCGGTCGATCCACAGACCGCCAGCTTTCGCGACTTTCCTGCCTGGTGGGAGGCGAACAAACACCGTTTTCACAACAAGCGGATCGCGATGTTCTGCACCGGCGGCATCCGCTGCGAGAAATCCACCAACTACCTGCTGGGTCAGGGGGTCGAAGATGTCTACCACCTCAAGGGCGGCATCCTGAAATACCTCGAAGAGGTGCCAGAGGCCGAAAGCACCTGGCAGGGCGACTGTTTTGTCTTTGATGGCCGCGTTTCTGTGGGCCACGGGCTGCGCGAAGGCCCACATGAACTGTGCCATGCCTGCCGCCGCCCGATCCTGCCCGCCGACCACGCCCGCCCGGAGTTCGAGGAAGGCGTCGCCTGCCACCTCTGCGCGAATGCAACAAGTGCCGAGGACAAGGCCCGCTTTCGCGAACGCCAGAAACAGATCACCCTGTCAAAGGCGCGTGGCGAACGCCACCTGCATCAGGACCTCCCTGAAGAGCCCTAAAGCGTCCCGTCTTACACATGCCTCGCGTGTGCGCTGCCCGTCACCTGCGCCTCAAACGCGAAAAGCGATGCCTGTGTTAGGCGGGATGCTAAGGGTTTCATCTGCCCCCAAATATCCCGGGGGGAGTCCGCAAGGACGGGGGGCAGCGCCCCCCTGCCACACCTCAGACAGACACCGCGCGCATCCTCTGGCCACGCTGGCCGCGCAGCAGGATCACCACCATGACGGCAATGTTGAGCCCATTCCAGGCGATGCCGTTCAGAAACGCCCATTGGTAGCTGCCGGTCACGTCATAGATCCAGCCCGACATCCAGCCCCCCAGCGCCATGCCGAGGATCGTCATCATGAGCACGAATCCGACCCGCGCCCCGGCTTCACGCGCGGGCAGGTATTCCCGCACGATCAGCGCATAGCTCGGCACGATCCCGCCCTGGCTCAGCCCGAAGACGAGGCTGACGAGATAGAGCGACACCATGCCTCCCGCCGGCAGATAGAGGAACAGCGCAAGGCATTGCAGGGTCGAGCCGATCAGCAAGGTGCGCACGCCGCCCAGCCGGTCGGCAAGGACCCCTGACAGAAGCCGCGACACCACCCCACCCAGCAGCATGAGCGACAACATTTCCGCCCCCACCGCCGCGCCGAACCCCATGTCGACGCAGAGCGCCACGATATGCACCTGCGGCATGGCCATGGCCACGCAGCAGCCGATGCCGGCCAGCCCCAACATCCATTGCAGCTGACGCGGGCTGAACCCGGTTGCGACGGCCCGCGCCGATGATTTCGCCTCGGCCTGGGCTGTCGCCTCGACCGGCAGGCGGCGGCGCAGCAGCTGTGCCAGCGGCAGGACCAGCAGCACCGTCAGCACCGCGAGAAGGGCATAGATCCAGCGCCAGCCCGCATCCGCGGCGATCCAGCCCAGCAGCACCGGCCAGATCGCGCCCGACAGGTAATTGCCAGAGGCCGCGATGGCCACGGCAATGCCGCGCCGGGTTTCGAACCACTGGGAAATATCTGCAATCAGCGGGCCAAAGCACGAGGCCGTGCCAAAGCCGATAAAGACCTGCACGAGGCTGAGCACCACAATATTCGGGCTGAGCGCCGCCACGCCATAGCTGAGCGCGATCAGCACCGCAGAGCCGGACAGCGCCGTGGTCATGCCCCAGCGGTCCACCGCGCGGCCAATCACCAAGTTGCCCAAGGCAAAGCCGATCATCGTCGTGGTATAGGGCATCGACGCCTCGGCCCGGCCCGCGCCGAATTCTGCGCCGACCTCGGGCATGATCAGGATGATCGCCCACATGCCGACATTGCCCATCACGGCAATCAGCAGGGTGATGCCCAGCCGGGTCCAGGAATAGCGGCTGTCAAAGGGCGATGTGTCGGGGTGGGTGTGCATTTGCGTCATGGGCCGCACCCTACGGCGGTTTTCGCGCAGCGGTATAGCCAGAAAGCTTTCCCGACAGGGCCAGTTTCAGCAGCCCACGCCTTACACGCAGCGCAGGCTCTACGACCGGTTTCGCGCGGAACGCCCAGAGAGGCAGCATCAAACTGTCCGGATCATGCCGGGATCGCGACACTCCCTTTCATGCCCGCGCACTCGGTCCTATAGTTTCAGGATGACACATCTTTCCCACACCCCCCTCACCCTTGATGACATCCGCGCTGCCTCCGAAGTGCTGCGCGGTGTCGCTGATGCCACGCCGCTTGTACCCTCGCCTTATCTTGAGGCGCAGTTTGGGCATCCCTTCTGGCTCAAGCTGGAAAACATGCAGCCCATTGGCGCGTTCAAGCTGCGCGGTGCGCTGAACGCCGTGGCGAACCTGCCCGAGGGTACGGCCGGCGTCACCTGCTGTTCCACCGGCAATCACGGGCGCGGTGTCGCCTATGCGGCGGCAGAGCGCGGCATCCGCGCCGTGGTCTGCATGTCCGAACTCGTGCCGCAGGCCAAGGTGGATGGCATCCGCGCGCTGGGGGCAGAGGTGCGCATCATTGGCCGCTCGCAGGATGATGCGCAGGCGGAAAGTCACCGGCTGGTGGAAGAGGAGGGATTGGCCGAAATCTCGCCCTTTGACGACCCATTTGTGATTGCCGGTCAGGGCACCATCGGGCTTGAGATGCTTGAGGCGCGCCCCGAGATCGAGACGCTGCTGGTGCCGCTGTCGGGCGGTGGGCTCGCGGCCGGGGTCGCGCTGGCCGCCAAAGCGCTGAAGCCGTCGATCCGCGTGATCGGCATCAGCATGGACCGGGGGGCTGCGATGTATGAATCGCTGCGCGCCGGGCATCCGGTCGAGGTCGAGGAATATGCCAGCCTTGCGGATTCCCTTGGCGGGGGCATCGGGATGCAGAACCGGTTCAGCTATTCCATGTGCCGGGATCTGCTGGATGATGTGGTGCTGGTGAGCGAGGCAGAGATCTATCGCGCCATGCAGACGCTGTATTATGAGGATCGCATGGTGGCCGAGGGTGGATGTGTTGTCGGCATCGCCGCGCTGCAGGCCGGCAAGCTGACACTGACCGGGCCGACGGCGACCATCATCACCGGGCGCAATCTGGACATGTCCGTGTTCACCCGCATCGTGTCGGGGCAGGATGTGACGCTGGGAGATATAACCGTGAAGGGGATGCCCTATGGCGCATGATATCCGTATCCTGACCGAGGCCGAGCTGCGCGCCATGGTGCCGCTGGACACCGGCCTTGTTGATGTGGTCGAGGCGGCCTTTGTCGCGCTGGCCGGGGGGCAGGTCATCATGCCGCCGATCCTGTCGATGGATCTGGCGGCGGTGCATGGGGAGGTCGATGTAAAGACCGCCTATATCCCGGGGCTGGACAGTTTCGCGCTGAAGGTCAGCACCGGGTTCTTTGACAACGCGGCAAAGGGACTGCCCAGTCTGGGCGGGCTGATGACGGTGTTTTCCGCCACCACCGGGCAGGTGCAGGCGGTGCTGCTGGACAACGGCTTTCTGACCGACATGCGCACAGCGGCGGCGGGGGCTGTGGCCGCGCGGCATCTGGCACCGGCCGAGGTGACAACCGCAGGCGTGATCGGCACCGGGCTGCAGGCGCGTCTGCAGATGCGCGCGGCGCATCTGGTGCGCCCGTTCGACCGCGTGCTGGTCTGGGGCCGGGACACCGAAAAGGCTGCGGCCTGCGCGGCTGATCTGGCCGAGGCTTTGGGGATCGAGGCCGAGGTGGTGCGCGACCCTGCCGTTCTGGTGCAGCGCGCGCAGCTGGTGGTTACGACGACCCCGGCACGGGCGCCGGTTTTGCAGGCCGAATGGCTGCATCCGGGGCTGCATGTGACGGCGATGGGGTCGGACGCGCCGGGGAAAGGCGAACTTGCGCCCGAGGCGCTGCTGCGGGCCGATCTTTATGTGGCGGACCGGCTGTCACAGGTCGAACGACTGGGCGAGCTGCGCGCCGCGATCGAGGCGGGGATCTGGACGCGGGGCACGCCGCCGGAACTGGGCGCGGTGATCACCGGCGCACATCCCGGCCGGCAATCGCCCGATGACATCACCATCGCCGATCTGACCGGCACTGGCGCGCAGGATACGGCGATTGCCACCCATGTGCTGGGCCTGCCATGCTGAAGCTGGATGCGCGCGACATGAAAATCCTGCGCGTGCTGGGGCAGCGCGGCCGCATCACCAAGGCCGAGCTTGCCGAACAGGTGGGCCTGTCGCCCACGCCCTGCTGGGAGCGGCTGAAAAAGCTGGAAACGGCGGGCATCATCGAAGGCTATGGCGCGCGACTGTCTCTGAAGGCGTTTGGCCCGCATGTGGTGGTCTTTGTCGCCGCGGAGCTTGAGGGCCACAAGGCCGAGCATTTTCAGGCCTTTGAGCGCGCCGTGATGCTGCATGACGAGGTCACCTGGTGCTGGGCGCTGGGGGGCGGGTTCGATTATCTGCTTCAGGTGGTGACAAAGGATATCGACGCCTATCAGCGGCTGATCGATGCGCTGCTTGAGGCGCGGATCGGGTTGGCGCGCTACTACACCTATATCGTGACCAAGCCGGTGAAATCTTCGGTCGGGCTGCCTTTGGGCCTGTTGCTTGAGAACTGAGGTGTTGCGCCTGCGGCACGGGCGGATTTTGCGTATTTGACAAAGAGAAGAAGCGGAGAACGAGTCTGGCGAAGGTTTGGTCTGGGTTCCGCGGAACAGGCAGAGGAATCCTCTGCCCGAGGCGGTGACTTTGGTCTCTTTCACTGGTGAGGCTCGGGTAGGTTAAGGGCAATCCAGTCAGAGGAGTATGGCCCGTGACCGTCCATCAGACGCTTCCCAAATCGCCCTTGAGCCAGGTGTCCGACCCCCGCCTCGTGCGCAGTTTTTCCTATATTGGCGGCAAGTGGTGCAATGCCGAGGACGGGGCGGCCTTTGCCGTGACCAACCCGGCGGATGGCCAATGGCTGGGCGAAGTGGCGAGCCTGTCCGGGGCGGAATCGCGCCGTGCGGTGGATGTGGCGCAGGCGGCCTTTGCCAGCTGGTCCGCGACCCTGCCGCAAGACCGCGCGCGGCTGCTGCGCCGCTGGTACGAGCTGATGATCGAACATCGCAAGGATCTGGCGCGGATCATGGTGCTGGAACAGGGCAAACCGATTTCCGAAGCCCGGGGCGAGATTAATTATGCCGCCGATTTCGTGGAATTCTATGCCGAAGAGACGCGCCGCCCGAACATCGAAGGCGTCACATCACATCTGCCGGATGCCGAGGTCGAGCTTTGGCGCGAGCCGGTCGGTGTGGCCGCGCTGATCACGCCGTGGAACTTTCCCGCCGCGATGCTGACGCGCAAGGCGGCGGCGGCGCTGGCCGCGGGATGCACAGTTGTGTCCCATCCGTCGGCAGAGACGCCGTTTTCCGCGCTGGCGCTGGCCGAATTGGCCGAACGCGCCGGTTTTCCCGCAGGTGTGTTCAACGTGGTGACCGGCAAGGCGCCGGTGATCGTCGAGCCCTGGACCAAGGATGCCCGGGTGCGGGTGCTGTCCTTCACCGGATCGACCGAGGTGGGCCGGCTGCTCTACCGGCAATGCGCCGATACCGTGAAGACGCTGATCATGGAGCTGGGTGGCCATGCGCCGGTGCTGGTGTTCCAGGACACCGATCTGGAGCAGGCGGTCGAGGAGACGATCAAGGCGAAATTCGCAACCTCGGGTCAGGATTGTCTGGGCGCGAACCGGATCTTTGTTGAACGCCCGATCTATGATGCCTTTATCGAGAAGTTCACGGCGGCGACGCAGAAGATGACGCTGGGCATCGGTATGGATGACCCGGACATGGGCCCGCTGATGAACGAAAAGGCCGTGGCCAAGCAGGAAGAGCATGTGGCCGATGCGCTGGCCAAAGGCGCGCGGCTGGTCTGCGGTGGCAAGCGGCACAAATTGGGACCGTTGTTTTATGAGCCGACGGTGCTGGCCGATGTGCCCGCTGATGCGCTGATCCTGCGGGAAGAGACGTTCGGCCCCGTCGCGGCGATTGTGCCGTTCGACACCGAGGACGAGGTGATCGCACGGGCCAATGACACAGAATACGGGCTTGTCGCCTATGTGCACACCGTCGATCCGCGCCGGATCTACCGGCTGGCCAAGGCGCTGCAGTTCGGCATGGTCGCGGTGAACCGTACCAAGGTGACCGGTGCGCCGATCCCCTTTGGCGGGATGAAGCAATCCGGGCTGGGCCGCGAAGGGGCGCGCCAAGGCCTCGAGGCGTTCACCGAGATCAAATACGTCTGCCGCGACTGGGCCTGATGTCACTGGGCCTGATGCAACAGCGCAGCGGGCGCCGAGAATTTTCGTACAAAAATTCTGGGTCGGGCGCTGCGGGATATTTCAAGAAAAGGAAAAGACGATGCTGAAGAATGACATGCTGGAACAGTGGGACCGCGAAAGCTTTTTCCACCCCTCGACCCACCTCGCGGAATTTGCGCGCGGGAATGTGGCGCAGCGGATCATCACCGGCGGCACCAACTGCCACATCGAAGACCGCGACGGCAACCGCATGCTCGACGCCTTTGCCGGCCTTTATTGCGTGAACGTCGGTTATGGCCGTCAGGACATTGCCGAAGCGATTGCCGCGCAGGCGAAAGAGCTGGCCTATTACCATTCCTACGTCGGGCACGGCACCGAGGCCTCCATCACGCTCGCCAAGATGATCATGGACCGCGCGCCCGCACATATGTCCAAGGTCTATTTCGGCATGTCCGGGTCGGATGCGAACGAGACCAACATCAAGCTGGTCTGGTATTACAACAACATCCTCGGCCGTCCCGAGAAGAAAAAGATCATCTCGCGCTGGCGCGGCTATCATGGTTCGGGTCTGATGACCGGGTCCCTGACCGGCCTGCACCTGTTTCACAACAAGTTCGACCTGCCGCTGAACCAAGTGCTGCACACCGAGGCGCCGTACTATTTCCGTCGTCCCGACCTTGCCATGTCCGAGGCGGATTTTGTGGCGCATTGTGTGTCCGAGCTGGAAAAGATGATCGAGGAAGAGGGTGCCGACACCATCGCCGCCTTCATCGGTGAGCCGGTTCTGGGCACCGGGGGCATCGTGCCGCCGCCCGCAGGCTACTGGGACGCCATCCAGAAGGTTCTGGAAAAGCACGACATCCTGCTGATCGCGGATGAGGTCGTGACCGGCTTTGGCCGTCTGGGCACCATGTTCGGGTCCGAGCATTATGGCCTGAAGCCCGACCTGATCACCATCGCCAAGGGTCTGACCAGCGCCTATGCGCCCCTGTCCGGGTCGATCGTGAGCGAGAAGATGTGGAAAGTGCTTGAGCGCGGCACCGATGAGAATGGCGCCATCGGCCACGGCTGGACCTATTCGGCGCACCCGATCGGCGCGGCGGCGGGCGTTGCCAACCTCAAGCTGATAGACGAGCTGAACCTGGTTCAGAACGCCGGTGAAGTTGGCGCCTACCTCAACAAGGTCATGACCGAGGCTGTGGGGTCACACGCCAATGTCGGCGATGTGCGCGGCGAGGGCATGCTCTGCGCGGTGGAATTTGTGAAAGACCGCGACAGCCGCACGTTCTTTGACGCCGGTGACAAAGTCGGCCCGCAGCTGGCGGCGGCGCTGCTGGAGCAGAACGTGATCGCACGCGCCATGCCGCAGGGCGATATCCTTGGCTTTGCACCGCCCTTCTGCCTGACCCATGAAGAGGCGGACGAGGTGGCCGGCAAGACCGCCATCGCGGTGAAGAAGGTTCTGGGCTGACCCTTTCAGGGTTTGATCCATGCGAAAATGACAGCGCGCCGGGTCCCGGCGCGCTGTTTTTCTGTCCACAGGCCGGGGAAAGGCGAAAGGCCGCGCCGCCCTAGCGGTGCAGGGTTTCCCAGAGGATCTGGACCAGCTGATGGGTTTCCAGCGTCACCGGGTTTGCCTTCATCGAGGACGACGCGCGCGCCTCGGTTGCGATGTCGGTGAGGTCGGCATCGGGGGGCAGCAGGTCAGACAGCGGCGGCAGTCCTTGGGCATCAACCCAGTCTTCGAACCGACGAAAGGCGCTGTCGGGCGCCCCGCCGAGGGCATCGGCCAGCCACCGGCGCACCTCTTGATAGCGGGCAATTTTCAGCCCCTGATCGGGCAGCACCCGTTCGTTCATCCGCAGGACCGGCGCCAGAAGCCGCCCACAGATCGCGCCATGCGCCGTGCCATAGCGCCCGC
Organism: Puniceibacterium antarcticum; assembly: GCF_002760615.1. Classification (GTDB taxonomy): domain Bacteria; phylum Pseudomonadota; class Alphaproteobacteria; order Rhodobacterales; family Rhodobacteraceae; genus Puniceibacterium; species Puniceibacterium antarcticum. The sequence continues at coordinate 10,678 of NZ_AWWI01000047.1, forward strand.
CGATCACCCCGGCAAAGCCATGCACCGCGCCCAGCCCGGCATTGGCCAAGGCGATGCCGCCGGTCAGGCTGGTATAGGCCAGATCATCGCGGGCATTTGCATCCTCGCCCTGCATCAGATGGGCCAGCGCGTTCAGCCCGCGCGGGATGGCATCGCGGCACAGGGTATCTGTAAATTGGGTGGCACGGGCAGAAAGATAGGGTTCGATCACCTGCGTGATCGCATCAAGGCCCGAGGCCAGCGTGACGCCGCGCGGGCAGTGGTCTGTCAGGGCGGGGTCGACCAGCGCGAGGCTTGCCAGCATGCGATCATCGCGCAGGCTGACCTTGCGCTGATGGGACGGCACGCCGATCACCGCATTTTTTGTTGCCTCTGACCCGGTTCCCGCCGTGGTCGGACAGGCGATGAAGGGCAGCGGGGGAGCGTCCAGCGGCAGGCCCTGGCCCACGATTTCCAGATACGCCATCGGATCGCGGGGCGCCGGGATCAGCGCGGCAAGCGCCTTGCCAAGGTCGATGACAGCGCCGCCGCCCATGGCGAGCACGCAGTTGGGTTGCACCGCGCGGGCGGTGGTCAGCGCGGTTTCAAGCTGGGGGATATCAGGTTCGCCCGCCCCAAAGAGCGTCGTGACCGTGCAGCCAAGCGCCTGAAGTTGCGTGACGGTTGTGTCGACAAAAGCCACGGACCGGCCCCGGACCAGCAGCACGCGGCTGCCGTGGCGCGCCACCTCTTTGGGCAGGCTCGCGGCCGCCCCCCGGCCAAATACGATCCGGGGAGCTTGGAGGGAAAACGGCTTCATTGTTGGAGCTTCCGGTGGTTCACGCCTCTGCGGGCTGCCGGTGCATCTGGTTCAGCAGCTCGACCTCTTCGCGTGAACCGAGGATCGTGGCGGTACGCTGATGCGGTTCGGTCGGCACCAGATCGAGGATGCGTTCCGTCCCGGTCGAGCCCATGCCGCCGGCGGCTTCCATGATCTTGGCCATTGGCGCGACTTCGTATAAAAGGCGCAGACGGCCACCCGCCGCGCGGTTCTTGTCATCCAGCGGATAAAGGAAGACACCGCCGCGCATCAGCACGCGATGCACCTCGGCCACCATGGAGGCGACCCAGCGCATGTTAAAATCCTTGCCGCGCGGACCATCGGCACCAGCCACGCAATCTGCAACATAGTCGCGGATCGGCTGATCCCAGAACCGCTGGCGGGCGCTGTTGATGGCAAATTCGTTTGTGGTTTCGGGAATGGTCATGCTGGGCTGCGTCAGACGGAAAATGCCCGTGCCCTGATGCAGTGTGAAGCCCTGCACGCCCTTGCCTGCGGCCAGAACCATCATCGTGGCCGGACCATAGAGCGCATAGCCCGCAACCAGCTGATCATCGCCCTTGCGCAGCACGTTCTTGTCGCCATCCGCCTCGACCTGCATGATCGAGAAGATCGTGCCGACCGACAGGTTGGTGTCGAGGTTCGACGAGCCGTCCAGCGGATCGAAGAACAGCATGTAGTCGCCTTTTTTCGGCTCTTTCAGCCAGACGACCTCTTCGATCTCTTCCGAGACCAGCGCGGCCAGACGGGGGCTGTTGGCGCAGGTGGACACAAAGATGTCGTTGGCGATGATATCCAGCGGCTTCTGATCCTCGCCCTGCACATTGGTGCTGCCCGCGACGCCAAGGTTGCCCTTGAGCGGACCATTGCGCACCTCGTAGGCGGTGGCGCGGCAGGCGGATGCGATGTCTTCGAGCAGGAAGATCAGGTCGGAATCATGGCCGGCATCGGTCAGATGGCGGCGCAGGGTGATGGCGGTCATGGCGGGCCTTTCAAATCACAGTCTCAAAAAGTCATCGCGGCGGATACCGCGCGTTTCCAGGCATCATACTTCGTCGCGCGGTCCGCGTCCGACATGCCGGGATCAAAGCTGCGATCAAGCCGCCACATGTCCGCGAAACCCGCCATGTCCGGGTACACGCCGGCGCGCTGCCCGGCAAGCCACGCCACGCCCATTGCCGTGGTTTCCAGCACCTGTGGTCGATCTACAGGCGCTCCGATGATATCCGACAGGAACTGCATGGCATAATCGCTGGCTGACATGCCGCCATCGACGCGCAGGGTCTGGTTGCCACCCTCGGGTGCCCAGTCGGCATGCATCGCCTCCAGCAAATCGCGGGTCTGGTAGCCGACGGATTCCAGCGCGGCCTTGGCAAATTCGTTGGGCCCGGAATTGCGCGTCATTCCAAAGATCGCGCCACGGCATTCGGCGTTCCAGTAGGGCGCGCCAAGGCCGGTGAAGGCGGGAACCAGCACGACATTCTGTTTCTCATCCGCCCCTTCGGCCAGCGGCTGGGTTTCCTTGGCGTCGCGGATGATTTTCAGCCCGTCGCGCAGCCATTGCACCACGGCGCCGGCGATAAAGATCGATCCCTCAAGCGCATAGGTCGGCTTGCCATCCAGCTGATAGGCGATGGTGGTCAGCAGGCGGTTCTTGGATTTCACCGGCGTGTCACCGGTGTTGAGCAGGGCAAAGCAGCCGGTGCCATAGGTGGATTTCAGCATACCGGGCTGGAAACAGGCCTGACCCAGTGTCGCCGCCTGCTGATCGCCGGCCACGCCCAGAATGGGGATTTCACGCCCGAACAGATCGGGGCGGACCATGCCGAAATCGGCAGCGCAATCCTTGACCTCGGGCAGCATCTGGATCGGGATGTCGAACAGATCGCAGATGGTCTGCGACCAGCGGCCTTTGCGGATATCATACAGCAGGGTGCGCGCGGCGTTGGTGGCGTCGGTCACATGCTGCGCGCCGCCGGTCAGCTTCCAGATCAGGAAGCTGTCCACCGTGCCAAACAGCAGCTTGCCATCCTTGGCCATCTGCCGCGCACCGTCCACATGGTCGAGGATCCATTTGAGTTTCGTGCCCGAGAAATAGGGATCAAGCAGCAGGCCGGTGCGGTCGGTGAACATCTCTTCATGGCCCGCATCGCGCAATTCGGCGCAGGTGTCCGAGGTGCGGCGGTCCTGCCAGACAATCGCGCGGTGGATCGCCTGACCGGTGTCCTTGTCCCAGACCACTGTGGTTTCACGCTGGTTTGTGATGCCGATGGCGACAATTTCAGTCGCGGAGATGCCCGCGCGTTCGATCACCTGCCGGCAGGTGCCCGCAACGGTAGACCACAGGTCAGACACCTCGTGTTCGACCCAGCCCGAGGCTGGATAATACTGTTCGAATTCTTCCTGGGCGACGGCGGTGACCTTCATCGCCTCGTCAAACAGGATCGCCCGGCTGGATGTGGTGCCCTGATCGATGGCTAGGATATAGCGCATGGCCGCTCCTCCCCCTTTTGATTGGTCTATTCTGGACGAAACGGGGCCGGTTGGTCATCTGACCCGCTTGGTTCAAAATATCTCTTGGTGCGAGATAAGCATAAAAAAGCCGGAGCCCCAAGCGGGGCTCCGGCGATGGTTTCTTACTTCCACGACGCGATCAGCTCGTCATAGCTGACGGTCTGGGGTTCTTCGCGTTCGTTTTCAAGCTTGGGCTTGGGGGCGCCGGGCTGTTCGAGCCAGTATTCGGCGGTTTCCTCGTCGTTCAGCTTGGGGCCGATGTCGCCCTGGATGCCGGCACGTTCAAGACGCGACATCACCGATTCCATGTCCGCACAAAGCTTGTCGAGCGCTTCCTGCGAGGTCTTGGCGCCGGACATGGCGTCGCCGATGTTCTGCCACCAGAGCTGAGCCAGCTTGGGGTAGTCGGGCACGTTTGTCCCGGTCGGCGACCACTGGGTGCGGGCCGGCGAGCGGTAGAATTCCACCAGACCGCCAAGTTTCGGCGCGCGTTCGGTGAAGCTTTCGTGCTGGATGGTCGATTCACGGATGAAGGTCAGACCTTCATGCGCCTTTTTCACATCCACGGTCTTGGAGGTCACGAACTGGGCATAGAGCCAGGCCGCCTTGGCACGATCCACGGGAGTCGATTTCATCAGCGTCCAGGATCCCACGTCCTGATAGCCGACTTTCATGCCCTCTTCCCAATACGCGCCGTGCGGCGACGGGGCGAGGCGCCATTTCGGCGTGCCGTCCTCGTTCATCACCGGCAGCGACGGATCCACGAGGGACGCCACAAAGGTGGTGTAGAGGAACATCTGCTGGGCAACACTGCCCTGCCCCGGAACCGGACCGGCCTCGGAGAAGGTCATGCCCATGGCGGCGGGCGGCGAGTAGTTCTGCAGCCAGTTGATGGCCTTATCGACCGCATAGACGGCGGCGGGCGCGTTCGTGGCACCGCCACGGGTCATGCAGGCGCCGACAGGCTGGGATTGATCGTTGACGCGGATGCCCCATTCGTCGACGGGCAGGCCGTTCGGCTCACCCTTGTCGCCCATACCAGCCATGGACATCCACGCATCGGTGTACCGCCAGCCAAGGCTGGGGTCCTTTTTGCCGTAGTCCATGTTGCCATAGACTTCGCCGGTGACATCCATGTGCGACAGATCGCGGCCGGTGAAGAATTCGGCGATATCCTCATACGCGGACCAGTTGACCGGAACGCCCAGATCGTAGCCATATTTCTCTTTGAAATCGGCCTTGTTCTTGTCGTCGTTGAACCAGTCATACCGGAACCAGTACAGGTTCGCGAACTGCTGGTCGGGCAGCTGGTAGAGATCGCCATCCGGTGCGGTGGTGAACTGCGTGCCGATAAAGTCGGGCAGGTCGAGACCGGGGTTGGTCACGTCCGCGCCTTCGTTCGCCATCCAGTCGGTCAGGCTGCGTGCCTGCTGGTAGCGCCAGTGGGTGCCGATCAGGTCGGAATCGTTGACATAGGCGTCATAGATGTTTTCGCCCGACTGCATCTGTGTCTGCAGTTTTTCGACAACGTCACCTTCGCCGATCAGGTCATGGGTCAGGTTGATGCCCGTGATCTTGCTGAACGCCTCGGCCAGGACCTTGGATTCATATTCATGGGTTGTGATCGTTTCCGACACCACCTTGATGTCCATGCCGGCAAAGGGGGCAGCGGCGTCGATGAACCACTGCATTTCGGCTTCTTGCTCTGCGCGGGTCAGCGAGGACACGTCGCCGATTTCGCTGTCCAGAAACGCCTTGGCGGCGTCCATGTCAGCGAAGGCAGGGCCAGCCAGACAGGCAAGCGCCGCGGCCACCGCGGTTGTGGATCTCAGATTAAGGTTCATGTGGTTCCTCCCGTATTGAACCGTTTCTTGTGGTCTCCGAGGTCTCCAAATTCCCCGGAGGCGCCGTTGATCTAGACGAAGCGGAACACCGCAACGGCATAGATCAGGCAGACGATCAGCGCATAAGGTTGGCTTGCGCCGACGATCCCGAGCCAGGCCAGATTGATAAAGGCCGAGCCAAGAAGAGTGATAAAGAGGCGGTCGCCCCGTGTCGTTTCGATCCTGAGAATGCCCGTGCGGGGCGTTTCAGGGAATTTCACCGCGAGGATCGAGAAGGTGATCAGCAGCAGGGCGATCACTCCGAAAAAGGCCGCCGTGGGCCAGGTCCATGCCATCCATGCCATGTTCAGGTCCTCCCGCGCGGTTCAAACCGCACATATTCCTGAGGATTCACTGGATAATCCGTAGGGCAAACGTTTTCGAAAGGTTCTTTCCTGATGGAGGCATAGAAGGCCTTACCAAGTACCTGATGATCCGTGTCTGACATCTCAGCCCATGCCTGTGGGCAGAAAAGATCTTCGAGAACAAAGGCCTTTCCGGTTCCGATGCGCCAGATGCTATCTTCTATGTGTTTACGATACTTGGACAGTAATATGTCTTGGCGGTCGGTCATCATACCCTCCCCAGGGCAAAGCCCTTGGCGATGTAGTTGCGGACAAAATAGATCACGAGCGCGCCGGGCACGATGGTCAGCACACCGGCAGCCGCCAGAACACCCCAGTCGAGGCCCGAGGCCGAGACCGTGCGGGTCATCGTCGCGGCAATCGGTTTCGCATTCACCGAGGTCAGGGTGCGCGACAGCAGCAGTTCAACCCAGGAGAACATGAAGCAGAAGAACGCCGCAACGCCGATGCCTGAGGCGATCAGGGGCAGGAAGATCTTGATGAAGAAGCGCGGAAAGGAATAGCCGTCGATATACGCCGTCTCGTCAATTTCCTTGGGCACGCCGCGCATGAAGCCTTCGAGAATCCAGACCGCCAGCGGCACGTTGAACAGACAATGCGCCAAGGCGACGGCGATATGCGTGTCGAACAGACCGACCGAGGAGTAGAGCTGAAAGAACGGCAGCGCAAAGACGGCCGGCGGCGCCATACGGTTGGTCAGCAGCCAGAAGAACAGGTGCTTGTCCCCCATAAAGCTGTAACGGCTGAACGCATAGGCGGCAGGCAGGGCGACCGAAAGCGAGATGACCATGTTCATAACAACATAGATCAGCGAGTTTACATAGCCCATATACCAGCTCTCATCCGTGAGGATGGTGATGTAATTGGCGAAGGTCAGATCGTGCGGATAAAGCGAGAAGGTGCCAAGGATCTCTGTATTCGTCTTCAGGCTCATGTTCACCAGCCAGTAGATCGGCAGGAGCAGGAACAGCAGGTAGAGGCCCATGACGATGGCCGATCCCTTGACCTTGGCCCGCTTCTTGGTGCCTTGGGCGGTCAGGTTGCCGGGAAGTGTGGTTGTTGTGGCGTCGGTCATCTTACACTCCGTCCCGCTTTTCAAGGTTGACCATGACTGTGTAGAACACCCACGAAATCAACAGGATCACAAGGAAATACATCAGGCTGAAGGCGGCTGCAGGACCAAGGTCGAACTGTCCAAGCGCCATTTTCACAAGGTCGATGGACAGGAAGGTCGTGGCATTGCCGGGGCCACCGCCGGTCACGACGAAGGGTTCGGTGTAGATCATGAAGCTGTCCATGAACCGCAGCAGGATCGCGATCATCAACACGCCTGTGATCTTTGGCAGTTCGATGTAGCGGAACACGGCCCAGCGGCTGGCCTGATCGATCTTGGCCGCCTGATAATAGGCATCAGGGATCGACTGCAGACCGGCATAGGCCAGAAGCGCCACAAGCGACGTCCAGTGCCAGACATCCATCACGATCAGCGTGGTCCAGGCGGCTATGAAACCCTGCGTGTAGTTGTAGTCGATGCCCATCGCATCAAGAGTATAGCCCAGCAGGCCGATGTCGACCCGGCCAAAGATCTGCCAGATGGTGCCGACCACGTTCCACGGAATCAGCAGCGGCAGGGACATGAGGACCAGACAGAACGACGCCCAGAAGCCTTTCTTGGGCATGTTGAGCGCGACGAAGATGCCCAGCGGCACCTCGATCGCAAGGATGATCGCCGAAAACACCATCTGACGGCCAAGCGCGTTCCACATCCGGTCGGAATGCAGAAGCTCATCGAACCATTCAAGGCCGGCCCAGAAGAACTGATTGTTGCCAAAGGTGTCCTGAACCGAATAGTTGACCACGGTCATCAGCGGGATCACGGCGGAAAAGGCGACGAGGACCAGAACAGGCAGGACCAGGAACCAGGCCTTTTGATTGACGGTCTTTTCCATTACGCGGCCTCCCCCTTGGCGTTTTGCACACCGGACGGGCTGACCAGCCAGTCATCGGCATAGACGTTGACGTGATCCGCATCAAAGGTGACGTGGGTCATGTCGGCGCCGATATTGTCGCCTTCGTTGGCAATGATATTGATCTCATGCGTACCATAAGTCGCGCGGACGATCTTGTGACGGCCCACATCCTCGACCCGTCGCACCTTGACCGGCAGGCCATGGGTCGCGGAGAGGCTGCAGTATTCGGGACGCACGCCGATTTCGACCTTGCCCTGCGGGCTGGTGTAGCCCGACCCGAGCGGGATTTCGTGCCCGTCCACCACGGCGGATGTCCCGCTCACCGAGGCGGGCAGGACGTTCATGCCCGGAGAGCCGATGAAATAGCCGACAAAGGTATGCGCGGGCTTTTCGAAAAGCTCTTCGGGCGTGCCGATCTGCACGACGCGGCCGTCGTACATGACGACCACCTTGTCGGCAAAGGTCAGCGCCTCTGTCTGGTCGTGGGTCACATAGATCATGGTGTGACCAAAATCATGGTGCAGCTTTTTCAGCTGCGTGCGCAGCTCCCACTTCATATGCGGGTCGATCACGGTCAGCGGTTCGTCAAACAGCAGCGCGTTCACGTCTTCGCGCACCATGCCGCGCCCAAGCGAAATCTTTTGCTTGGCATCTGCGGTCAGGCCGCGCGCCTTTCGGTCGAGCATGTTTTCCATGTCGATCATCTTGCCGATCTTCTGCACGCGTTCGGCGATGATCTTGGCATCGACGCCCCGGTTGCGCAGCGGAAAGGCCAGATTGTCGCGCACGGTCATCGTGTCGTAGACCACCGGAAACTGGAACACCTGCGCGATGTTGCGTTCGGCGGTCGGGGATTGAGTCACATCCTTGCCATCAAACAGGATACGGCCCTGCGACGGGTGCAGCAGCCCCGAGATGATGTTGAGCAAGGTGGATTTGCCGCAGCCAGAAGAGCCGAGCAGCGCATAGGCTTCACCATCCGCCCAGTCGTAATTCAGCTCTTTCAGCGCGAAATCCTCCATGGATTTCGGGTTGGGGAAATAGGAATGGGCGAGGTTGTCGAGTGTGATCTTGGCCATGTCTCTCTCCCTCAGGCGGCTTGCGCATAGGCGGCAGGCACCACCAGGGCGCCGGACTTGTCAAAGATATAGACGTGGCTGGGGTCGAGCCAGACCTTCATATCCTCGCCTATGTTCAACTTGTGAATGCCGTGGATCAATCCGACCCAGCGTTCGCCCTGGTGATTCAGGTGTACAAAGGTTTCCGACCCGGTCAGTTCGGTCACCACCAGTTTCGCCGTGAACGACACGGCTGACGCGGTGTGCTGCAGAATCTCAAGATGGTTGGGGCGGAACCCGGCGGTGTAGGTGCCATCTGCCAGCGCGGCCAGACTGCCGGTGGCGGGGGCAGAATTGCCATCGCCAAATGTAAGCGTCTGACTGCTTTTGCGGATCTGCACAAAGTTCATCGGCGGGTCGCTGAACACGCGGGCCGTGGTGGCATCGATGGGCTGGCGATAGACCGTCGGCGTCGGGCCGAACTGGGTCACGCGGCCCTCCCACAGGCAGGCGGTGTTGCCGCCCAGAAGAAGCGCCTCTTCGGGTTCTGTGGTGGCGTAGACAAAGATGCTGCCGGCCTCTTCGAAAATCTTGGGGATTTCGATCCGCAGCTCTTCACGCAGTTTGTAATCGAGGTTGGCAAGCGGTTCATCCAGCAGGACGAGCCCGGCATCCTTGACCAACGCGCGCGCCAGGGCACAGCGCTGCTGCTGACCGCCGGACAGCTCCAGCGGTTTGCGCTGCAGCATCGGGGTCAGTTTCATCAGATCAGCGGATTTGCGGACGGCGGCATCAATTTCATCGGACGACTTGCCCAGCAGCCGCATGGGCGAGGCGATGTTGTCGTAGACGGTCATTGAGGGGTAATTGATGAACTGCTGATAAACCATGGCGACGCGGCGATCCTGCACACGCATGCCAGTCACATCTTCGCCGTTCCAGTGAATCGTGCCGGTGTTGGGCACATCCAGCCCCGCCATCAGCCGCATCAACGACGTCTTGCCCGACGACGTCGGCCCGAGCAGCACGTTCATCGTGCCCTTTTCCAATGTCAGATCGGTCTTGTGGATATGGGTTTGTCCACCCACGACCTTAGAGACACCTTGCAATGCAAGCGTCATGTCATCCTCCTCCCTCTGTCCCGGTTACTGCGCGGCGTGCGCCGAACCTTCAGCCCGGGTATCTTTCATAAAGCGATCAAGTGTCGCAATTTCTTCTGTCGTCATGCGCAGGCCCAGCTTGGAGCGCCGCCAAACCACATCCTCGGCCGTGCGGGCATATTCTGTGCCCATCAGCCAGCGAACTTCAGCCTCTGTCAACGTGCCACCGAAGGTCTGGCCCAGATCTTCGGATGACTTCGCGTCGCCCAGGATATCAAACGCCTCGGTTCCATAGGCCCGGATCATCCGCTGTGCCCAGCTTTCGGTCAGGAACGGGTAGTGTCCGGCCAGCTTCTGCTGCAGATCCATCGCGCCCCTCACAGGGAAATCCCCGCCCGGCAGCGTGACGCCTGCGGTCCACTTATCCGGCAGATCTTTGAAATAGGGCTTCATCTTGTCCAGCGCACCTTCGGCAAGGCGACGATAGGTCGTGATCTTGCCGCCAAAGATGTTCAGCACCGGTGCGCCGCCAGTGTCATCCACCTTCAGCGTATAGTCCCGCGTCGCCGCCGTGGCGCTGCTGGCCCCGTCATCGTACAGGGGACGCACGCCGGAATAGGTCCAGACGATGTCATCGGTGGTGACCGGCGTCTTGAAGTATTTTGAGGCGAAGTTGCACAGATAGGTCTGTTCGTCCGGGGTGCAGGTGGGTTTGACCGCAGGATCGTGATGTTCGGAATCTGTGGTGCCGATCAGGGTAAAGTCCTGCTCGTACGGAATGGCAAAGATGATGCGGCCATCTTCGCCCTGAAAGAAGTAGCATTTGTCGTGATCGTAAAGCTTTTTCGTCACGATGTGACTGCCCTTGACCAGCCGCACGCCTTCCTTGGAATTGCTGCGGATCTTGGTGCGGATGATGTCACCGACCCAAGGCCCGCCGGCATTCACCAGCATTTTGGCCTGAACGGTTTGCTGCGCACCGGTGTCGCCATCTTCCAGCGTGATGGCCCAATGCTGATCCACACGCTCCGCCGACATCACCTTGGTCCGGGTCATGATCTTTGCGCCGCGCGCCTCTGCATCGCGGGCATTCAGCACCACAAGGCGGGCATCCTGCACCCAGCAATCGGAATATTCATAGGCCTGCACAAACTTGTCGTTCAGCGGCGCGCCCTCGGGCCCCCGTGTCAGATCGACCGTCTTGGTACCGGGCAGGATCTTGCGACCGCCCAGATTGTCATACATGAACAGACCCAAACGGATCAGCCAGGCGGGGCGGCGCCCCTTCATCCAAGGCATGACGGTGTTAAGCAGTTTCGAGGTCGGCGTTTCATTCTCGAACCGCATGTCCTTGTGATAGGGCAGCACGAAACGCATGGGCCAGCTGATATGCGGCATGGCGCGCAGCAGGGTTTCCCGTTCGATCAGGGATTCGCGCACCAGATGAAATTCGAAATACTCGAGGTAGCGAAGGCCACCGTGAAACAGCTTGGTCGAGGCCGAAGACGTGGCCGAGGCCAGATCGTTCATCTCGGCCAATGCGACCGAAAGGCCGCGACCGACAGCGTCCCGTGCGATGCCGCAGCCATTGATGCCGCCGCCGATGATGAAGAGATCAAACGTCTCGTTCTGGTGCGTCGCCTCGGACATAGGCCCCTCCCCGGGCGTTGTTCGCTTGCAGCATATAATGACAGCGTTTGATCACGAATGAAAGCCCTGTGTGTTCGTTTTTTTTCGTTTATGATCGCGCGCTGTAACCTTATGAAAAATTGGTCAATCTTTCTGCTCTTCACGCGGAAATGCGGAAAACAGGCCACCTTCGGACCAAGAAGATGCGCGAGAATGTACGTTTTTATGCGATACTGTTTTAGAGACGAAACCAAACGCGCGTGTTTCAAAGACGGTTCCCAGCAGGGGTCAAACATGCCAGTGGAGAAAAAACATCGAACGGAGACCACACAAACCCATGTCGCAGACGTTCCGGCACCCTGAAATCCTGGAGATCGCCCGGCGCGAAGGGCGAGTCACCGTCGAGCGGCTGGCGGATTACTTCAGCGTGACCCAGCAGACAATCCGCCGCGACCTGACCGACCTTTCGGATTCAGGCCAGCTTGAGCGGGTCCATGGCGGCGCCGTCCTGCCGTCGGGGACATCGAACATAGAATACGAGGACCGGCGCGCCCTGAACGAGGATGCGAAGGTTGCCATCGCCCGCGCCTGCGCGGCGCAGATCCCGCCGGATTCCTCGGTCTTTCTGAACATCGGCACCAGTACAGAAGCGGTCGCGCGCGAACTGCTGCGCCACAAGAACCTGCTGGTCGTGACCAACAACATGAACGTCGCCAATATCCTTGTCGCAAACCCGGATTGTCAGATCGTGGTGGCCGGCGGGTCCCTGCGCCGGTCCGACGGGGGGTTGGTGGGGAACATGACCATGCAGATCATCCGGCAGTTCAAGGTCGATGTGGCCGTGGTTGGCTGTTCGGCGCTGGATGCGGATGGCGATCTGCTCGATTTCGATTTTCAGGAAGTCGTGGTCAGCCGGACGATCATCGAACAAGCCCGCAGCGCGTTTCTGGTAGCCGATGCGTCAAAGTTTCAGCGCACAGCGCCGGCCCGCATTGCGTCGATGTCGGAAGTCGACACCTTCTTTACCGACGCAGCACCGCCCCCCGCGCTGGTCGAAAAATGCGCCGACTGGGATACCGAAATCGTGCTGTGCCCCGTCTGACCCCTTGGAGGCCTGCCTGCCCCCTTGGAGGACTGCACCCTGCAGTATGTGGCTTCTCTTCACTTTCACAGTGTCGCGAAAAACGCATTCGACCGAAGGCAGAGGCAGCTTTTTCGTTTTCGATCAGACGCAACGCACCCTAGAAATAGCTGCGCACGAGGCTGCTGGCGATCAGGGACCATCCATCAGCGATGACAAAGAAGGCCAACTTGAACGGCAGCGACACGATGGCCGGCGGCACCATCATCATCCCCATGGACATCAGGACGGCGGCTACCACCAGATCAATGATCAGGAAGGGCAGAAAGATCAGAAATCCGACCTGAAAAGCGCGCGCAATCTCTGACAGCATGAAGCTGGGCACCAGAACGGACAGATTTGCCTGAGGGTCGAGGCGTGTGCCTCGTGCATCGGGGCGCAAATCCGCCATGGCCGCAAAGGTGTCGGGGTCGGTGCGCGCCGCCATGAAGACGCGAAACGGCTCCAGCCCCCGCTTCAGAGCCTCTTGCACGTCGATCTGTTCGTTCAGCAGCGGTTCGATCCCGTTGTCATAAGCGGTGAGGAACACCGGCTCCATCACGAAATAGGTCAGAAACAGCGCAAGGCTGACGATCAGCATGTTGGGCGGCGATTGCTGCAGCCCTATCGCCTGCCGCAGGATCGCAAGAACGGTCACCACAAACGGGAAACAGGTGACCATCATCGCGATGCCCGGCGCAAGGCTGAGCAAAGTGATCAGAGCGATCAGTTGCAAGCTGGTGGCCGTCACAGACCCCTCGCCCCCCATGTCGATCGAAACTTGCTGCGCCATAACAGGATGCGCCGACAGGATCAGCGCAACCGTCAAAACGCTCAGAAGACGGTGCCACATGCTCAGGCCGGCGCCTGGAAATCGGCCACTTCGGTCACCCGCACCGCAAGCATGCTCTGGCCTTCGCTTTCGATCACTTCGAGCGCGCCGATCGCGATCAACTGATCCCCCACGTAGAGTTCAACCGGATCGTCGATCCGTCGGTCCAGCGTCAGTACCGAGCCTTCCTCAAGCTTGAGAAGATCGCGCACCAGAGGCCGGGCGCGGCCGACTGACACCGTGATCTCGATCGGGACAGAGGTGAAGGGCATCGCCCCGTCGCTGCGCCCGGATGTTTCTCGGGTTGCGTTATCCATTTACCACCTTCTTTCGGTTTTCATGCACAAATCCCTGCAATGCGGCGCCGACATTTGTCAGAACCTCGGACAGATCGATCTGTTGTTCCGTTTCGCCAAATCGGATATCGGCCTGCCCTACCTCAATGGTGCTGTCCCCTGTCACCTGCAGCGGAAACCCGAAATCCTGATCGAGCATGCCGGAAACCGCCTCGACATTTTCCGGCGCCACGAGGATTTCGACATCCAGCGCGCCGATTGCGCGGCTCTGGGCCTGCAGCAATTCAAGGATATGCACGCCCAGCGCCTCGTGGGCGATCTTCGGCAGCACGCTCTGCACGATATCCTCAAGCAGCGGCGTCATGGCATTGAGCACCTGAGAATATGCCTCATTATAGGTGAAAGACAGATCCTGAAGGCTCTGGGCGAAGTCGCTGGAAATACGGGTGCGGTCCTCTGACTGCGCCTTGATCGCGTCATCCCAGCCTGCGCGATGTCCCTCTTCAAAGGCGGCCACCTTGAAGTGTTCGACCTCTTCGTCGCTCAGGCTGTTCTGCGATGCGGCCATGACGGGGGTGCCGTCAAAGTCTTCGAGGAAATCACGCAAACGCATCATTTGGCCTCTTCAGGTTCGTCGAGCCAGCTTCGCAGAATCTCGACGGTTTCATCGCGGCGTTCTTCGATCAAGTTCCGAAGCCGCTGGACTGGGTCCTCCGACACCGAACCGAAATCGCCCATGTCCATCCCCATCCCCATGTCGCTGAAGTCATTGTTGGTGGACAGGGCAGGCAAGTTGCCGAAGTCATCGTCGGGATCGATCTCTCCCGTCAAAAAGTCACTGGAATTGTCGTTTCCGATGGCAAGGGCCTCGTTGCGCCCAAGCGCCGGTGCCGCACCACTCCGACCGGACAGGATCGGACGGACAACAAACAACCCGAGAATCAGGGCAACAAGCGCCAGTATGCCGATCTGGATCAGCGACAAGGGATCAAGGTTCGCGGTCAGCCAGTCAGGTGCCATAGCCTCGCTTCCCAGGCCTTCGGGCCGTTCGAAGGCAAGGGAGCGGATCGTGATCTCATCGCCACGCGCTTCGTCAAAGCCAACGGCAGAGGCCACAAGATCGCGCAGCGCGGTCAGTTCCGCCTCAGGCAGTGGCACAAAGGCAAGCGCGCCCGTCGCATCGGGGGCAAAGCTGCCGTTGACCAGAACGGCCACCGTCAACCGTTTGATTGCCCCCGGGGCACGCGTGATTTCACGCGTGGTTTCAGAGACTTCATAGTTTACCCGTTCGCGGGTTTCACTGTTCTGACTGCTCGAATCGCTGCCATTCTGGCCAGCGCCTGTGGGCAGGTTCGATGCTACGGTGACATTGCCGCCACCGGAATCTTTTGTCTGGTTCGACCGCTCTTCGGTATCCGAGCTGATCACCACCCGGGTTTGCGGATCAAAACTGCGTTCAACAATCGATTCCGTCTGTGTATCGGTGTTGACGCTGACCTCGACAACCGCATTGCCGTTCCCGACACGCGCCTCGACCAGACGTTGCACACGGTCGCGCAGCTGATCGGCCTTGTCGTCAGCGGCGCGCCCCGGAGTGGTTTCATCATCCGCAGCGATAAGCCCGCCTTTTCCGTCAATCACGGTGACATTTTCAGCCACCAGACCCGCCACGGCCGAAGCGACCAGATGCTTCAAGGCCCGCGCCTGAAGAGGCGACAGGATATTGCCCGTGGTGGTCACCGAGATCGACGCCGAAGGGGTGACATCCCGCTGGAACGGATTCGCCGAGCTGTTGGCAATGTGGACACGCGCCTGGGTGATCTGAGGGTTGGACACGATGGTCCGCGCCAGCTCGCCTTCCTTTGCGCGCCAGTAGGCGGCGTCGAACATCTGCGATGTGGTGCCGAACCCCGACAGCTTGTCGAGCAGTT
This sequence comes from Puniceibacterium antarcticum, assembly GCF_002760615.1. Taxonomy (GTDB): domain Bacteria; phylum Pseudomonadota; class Alphaproteobacteria; order Rhodobacterales; family Rhodobacteraceae; genus Puniceibacterium; species Puniceibacterium antarcticum. The sequence continues at coordinate 26,196 of NZ_AWWI01000047.1, forward strand.
CGTAGCCTTGATTGTTGTTGGCCGGCAGGCCCTCGCTGGCCAGGGTCATGCGCAGGGCGTCCCGTTCATTGCTGGGCACAAAGATCGCCCCGCCGCGCACATCGTAGACCACGCCGCGCTGCTCAAGCGCACTCACAACCTCGCCTGCGGCGCTGGCTTCGAGGCCGGAATAGAGCAGGACCATGTTCGGCGTCGCAGCCATGCGCGACATTGCGAGTACGGCTGCGAACATGGCCAGGGTTGCCCCAATAACCATAATCCGACGCCCCGCACTGAGTGCGTTCCAGACTGTCAGGATCTGTTGCAATGCCTACCTCCGGTCAGATGAATTCTTCTTCTGTTCGAGAGGCATCATTGGCGCATCAGACTTAACAATCAGTTAGTCCCTGCCAGTCTATAACGGAGTCGACGACAGAAAGGGTTTAGAATGACTGACGCCGCCGTGCCTGAAGAAAAGAAAGAAAAGAAACCGTCCAAACTGCCCCTGATCATCGGCGTCGTGCTGGCGGTTCTGGGCGGAGGTGGCGGATTCTTCGCAGTCTCTTCTGGGCTGTTGTTCGGCGGCGGCGATCATGGCGAAACCACACATGCGGAGGAAGATCCCATCGTGCCGTCCGGTCCGCTGCCGGACATTTCTTTCGTGTCGCTGCCGCAGGTCGTCGTGTCACTGGCCCCCGGTTCGCAAAGCAAAAACCTTATCTTCCGGGCGGATCTCGAGGTTCCGAAAGACAAGGTCGCGGATGTCCAGCTGATCGTTCCGCGAATGGTGGATGTTCTCAACAGCTACCTGCGGGCGCTGGAGCCAAAAGACCTCGAACAACCTGCCTCCCTGGCCAGACTGCGCGCCCAGATGCTGCGCCGCATACAGCTTGTTGCCGGAGAAGACCGTGTGCGTGACCTGTTGGTCATGGAATTTGTACTGAACTGAAAGGGGACAAGAATGGAGCTTGTCGCAGATATCTTGCTGGTTTCCGGGGCGCTTGGGGCGGGGTTCTACTGCTTTGTCCTGGCGCGCCGGCTGACCCGTTTCAACGATCTGGAATCCGGGGTCGGCGGCGCCGTTGCGGTGCTCTCTGCCCAGGTGGACGATCTGACGCGGACACTGGCCGCCGCACAGAAAAGCGCGGGGGTCTCCTCGTCTTCGCTGACCGAACTGACCGAACGGGCAGAGGATGTGGCCAAACGGCTTGAGCTGATGGTGGCGTCGATGCACGATCTGCCGCCCCAGCACCCCATACCGGAGCCGACACCACCGTCACAGGAACCGGTTTTTTCGCGCCGCATGATGCAGTCAGGATCTTCAAGATGAGCGCGAAGGGACAGCCGAAAAAAGCCCGCAAGCCCAGACGGCGCATGCGCGGTTCGCTCGCGGTGATCGGCGGATTGCTGATCTCTTCGGCGCTGGTGCGAATCGGCAGCGATGCCAGCCAGGCCTTCGCACGGGAAACCGCCCCCCCGACGGAGCAGGCAGCCGGGGAGGCGGCTGCCTGCACTTCGGAGGCTGATATCGCGCCGATCCTTGCGGCTCTCAACGAACGCGAGGACGGCCTCAAGAAACGCGAATCTGATATCCGCAAGCGGATGCAGGCGCTTTCGGTGGCTGAAACCGAAATCGATCGCAAAATGTCCGCTCTGGTCGCAGCCGAGGAAAAGTTGCGCGGCACGATCGCACTTGCCGACACGGCGGCCGAGGACGATCTGACCAAACTCACCGACGTCTATGCAACGATGAAACCCAAGCAGGCCGCTGCCCTGTTCGAGGAGATGGATCCGGAATTCTCAGCCGGTTTTCTGGGCCGGATGCGGCCCGACGCCGCGGCGGCCATCATGGCCGGCCTCAGCCCCACGGCGGCCTACACGATCTCGGTCATTCTGGCCGGACGAAATGCCGAAGTGCCCAAGCAGTAGGCCCGAATGCCGCCTTCTGACGATCCGCTGGCCGGAGCGTGACGGGCGACGAGGGTAGGACGTGCGCACCGCGGGCGCTTATGACAAGGCGCCTGCACATCGGCTATGTCCGCGCGTCAGGTTGACTTTGCCGGGCAAGGCGATAGGCAGAGCCAAGGCCGGATGCCCGGCATTTGGAGGCGGAGGCCCTGACAAAGAGCCACTGGATATCAGATCTGAAGTGGTTGCGCGCCTGCCAGCAGACACGCAGCCAGCGCACGCGCGCGGCCTTGCTTGACGCAGCGGAAACGCTTTTTTCCGAACACGGCGTGGACGCGGCCTCGGTCGCCGAGATTGCATCGCTTGCGGGGTGTTCGGTCGGATCAGTCTACCATCACTTTCGCGACAAGACGGCCCTGCTGCATGCGATCATGGATCGGCTGGCGTCAGAGAGCCAGAGCGCGATTGCGATGGCCATCTCTGCGGATCGCTGGAAGGGCGCCCCGATCTGCGCCATCCTTCAGGGCTATCTGGAATTCTCGCTGGAGGTTGCGCACACCCGGCCCGGGCTGCGGGTCATGGACATGCCTGAGGTCCGGCAGGCGGGATTCATCGCGGACCGCATCATAGCGGTCAAGCAAGAGATGCAGGATGGATTTTACCGGCTCCTTCACGACCGGCGCGACGAAATCGGGCATTCCAACCCGGATCTGGCCATTCGGCTGGTGCTGGACCTGCTTGTCGGCATGCTTAAGAACCGCGCAAATGCCTTTCCTTACCCCCTGCAGTTGGCCGACACGCCCGACGATATCTTTGTAACAGAGGTGGTCCGGGCCGCCTCTGCCTATCTGCAGCTCAAAAAAAATGTGCAGCGCCCTTCCCCCGGGCCGGACGGTATCTAGGTTTTCTGCTATTATGCCTTTTGACGGCTATAAACCACTTGCAGAAACTGAACCCGAGTTCGGATTCAGTATTTACAGAGACTGGAAGATCCCGCACTACGCCTCACTGCCCAGGGCAGCGGCGTTGCGTCGGCTGAACACGGACAACCAGAACAAGGGATAGGGTGATGACGACATTCACGATCAACGGCAAGGACGTCACCGTCGATGTCGAAGCGGACACACCACTTTTGTGGGTGGTGCGGGACGAACTGCGCCTGACGGGCAGCAAGTTCGGCTGCGGCGTCGCGCAGTGTGGCGCCTGCACGATGATGGTCGACGGCATGCCGCGCCGGACCTGTGTCACACCGGTCGGCACCGTCGACGGATCCAGCATCGAGACGATCGAGGGCCTTGAAGGCCCCGAGGTCGCGGCGATCACCGCCGCCTGGGAAGGCTTGGATGTACCGCAATGCGGCTGGTGCCAGTCGGGCCAGATCGTCAGCGCAACCGCGCTGTTGCGTGAAATTCCCAAACCGACCGATGATGATATCGACGCGGCGATGGCCGGCAATGTCTGCCGCTGCGCCACTTATGTGCGGATCCGTCAGGCCATCCATGACGCCGCCGATTCGATGGAGGGCTGAGCCATGACTTTACAGAACCGCAGACAATTTCTGGCCACCGGCGCCGGCCTCGTGATCGGCTTTGCCCTGCCGATGAAGGGGCGGGCGCAATCGGGTGCCGCCGCTGTCATGACCAAGGACGGTGTCGGCGCAGCCACCTTTGCGCCCAATGCCTTTGTGCGGATCGCGCCGGACAACACCGTGACGGTGATGATCAAGCATATCGAATTCGGTCAGGGACCCTTTACCGGCCTTGCCACCCTTGTCGCCGAAGAGCTGGATGCCAGCTGGGACCAGATGCGCGCCGAATCCGCGCCGGCCAATGATGACCTTTACAAGAACCTGTTCTTTGGTCTGCAGGGCACGGGCGGGTCCACGGCGATGGCCAATTCCTACACCCAGATGCGTCAGGCCGGTGCTGCCGCCCGCGCGATGCTGGTCGCGGCAGCGGCCGAGACCTGGGGAGTGCCGGCCGCCGAGATCACCGTCGCTGATGGTGTAATTTTACACGGCGACAGCGGACAGTCGGCCTCCTTTGGCGAAATGGCCGAAGCTGCTGCACAACAGCAGGTTCCGGTTGAACCTGCCCTGAAGAACCCCAGCGAGTTCAAGCTGATCGGGACGGATCGACCCAAACTCGACACCGCTGCAAAGTCCAACGGCACGGCCATTTTCACCATGGATGTGTACCGCGACGGCATGCAGACCGTGGTGGTCAAGCATCCTGATGTGATCGGGGCCACTGTCATCTCCTTTGATGATACGGAGGCGCTGAAGGTCAAAGGGGTCGAGGCCGTCCGCCAGATCCCGCAGGGCATCGCGGTCTATGCAACCTCCACCGGGGCCGCGCTCAAGGGGCGTAGCCTGCTGACGGTGGAATGGGACATGTCCAAGGCCGAAACGCGGTCCAGCGATCAGATCTATGCCGAATTTTCCAAGGCGGCCACGCGCGACGGCGGTATCGTCGTTGAGGAGACGGGCGATTCCGGCACCGCGATCAAGGGCGCCGAGACACTGCACGAGGCAGAGTTCCACTTTCCCTATCTGGCCCATGCGCCGATGGAGCCGCTGGACGCGGTGCTGGAGCTGAAGGACGGCAAGGTCGAGATGTGGATGGGGGCGCAATTCCCCGGTATCGACAGAGGGGCCGTCGCCAAGACGCTGGATGTCAGCGGCGAGGATGTCACGCTGAACGTCATGCTGGCCGGCGGCAGCTTTGGCCGACGCGCACAGACCATTCCGCAGATCGGGCTTGAGATTGCAGCCATCGCCAAGGCGGCGGGCGGCGACGGGGCTTGGAAACTTGTCTGGACCCGGGAGGATGACCTGACCGGCGGATTCTATCGCCCGCTGACCGTGCACAAGCTGCGCGCCGGTCTGGACGGTGATGGCAACATCGTCGGCTGGGAAAATACCGTCGCCAACCAGTCCATCATGCTCGACACCTTTATGGATCAGGGAAATTCCGGCGGCAAGGATCCGACCTCTTACGAGGGGTCGACCAATATGCCGTATGATCTGCCCGCGAAACGGGTGAACTGGGTGCGCATGCAAAACCCGATGTCCGTGCTCTGGTGGCGCTCGGTCGGGCACACCCATACTGCCTATGCGACAGAGGTTTTCCTGGATGAACTGCTGGAAAAGGCCAGGAAGGACCCCGTTCAGGGCCGGCTGGATCTGCTGAGTTCAGAGGCCGGGCGGCACCGCGCCGTTCTGGAACGGGTGGCTGAAATGGCCGGCTGGGATGGCGAAAAGGTCAAGGGTGACCGCGCCTATGGTGTGGCGGTGGTCGAAAGCTTCAACACCTATGTGGCGCAGATTGCCGAGGTGTCCAATGTCGATGGTCTGCCCCGGGTGCACAAGGTATGGGTTGCGGTAGATTGCGGCGTTGCGGTCAATCCAAACGTGATCCGCGCGCAGGTCGAAGGGGCCATAGGCTATGGCCTGGGCACGGCGCTGTTCAATGAACTCACCTTGCTGGACGGGGGCGAGGTGGCGCAAAAGAACTTTGACACCTATCGCATGCTGCGCATCCACGAGATGCCCGAGGTCGAGGTTGCGATCCTCAAGAGCCTGGCCGACCCCACCGGCATCGGAGAGCCGGGAACCCCCCCGATTGCCCCCGCGGTCGCCAATGCTTGGCGCGCGCTGACCGGACAGGCCGTGCGCCGTCTTCCCTTTACTGCTGCAGGTGCCTGAATGAAACGCCTTATCCTTGCCCTAGGCCTGACCCTGACCGGTCCGGCGCTGGCCGACACCGTGAACGGCCTGAAGACCGTTGATGAATTTTCAGCAATCGAAAGCGAGTCCGAAAGATCCGTCGCAGTCTTTCAGGAGATGATGAAAGTCATCGAAAGCCCGCGCTGCCTGAACTGCCACCCCCGAGGGGATTCGCCGCTTCAGGGGGATGACATGCATGTGCACATGCCCCCCGTCCAGCGTGGCGCCGCAGACTTTGGCGCGCCGGGGATGTATTGCACCACCTGCCACGGTTCCCAGAACGTCGCCTTTGCCACCGGGGCTGGGTCGATCCCCGGGCATACGCCCTGGCAGCTGGCTCCGATCGAGATGGCCTGGGTCGGCAAGACCGCGCCGGAAATCTGTGACCAGCTCAAGGATCCCGCGCGCAACGGCGATCGATCCTTGGCGGAAATTCACGAACATATGGCCGAAGATGGTCTGGTCGGCTGGGGCTGGGAGCCCGGAAAGGGGCGCACCCCCGCCCCGGGCAATCAACAGGTGCTGGGCGAGCTGGTTCAGGCCTGGATCGACACCGGCGCCATGTGCCCGGAAAGCTAAACCTTTAGAAAGGTTGAAAGACAGGCCCGGAACGCAGGTTCCGGGCCTGTCTTTTTGTGGGATGGATTGCCGGGCCGGTGCCGCCACCGGCAGCCTCTGCCAACGCATTGTGCAGCCGCGCCATCAAAACCGGACACAAGGTGCGAAATCGTTTGACACGCCACACGGATGAACCAATCCTTCAATGGTTCACCCCGATCAGATGCGGGGACTGGAACCGTGACCGCAACAAGGATGCCCAAAAACGTGCCGCTTTATCTGCGCAAAGCCGAAAATGCCTCAGAGGTGCTGGCACAGGTCCGTCATCTGATCGAGGCAGGCGGACTCCCAGCGGATGGCAAGCTGCCGACGGAACGGGATTTGTCGGTACAGCTGAACGTCGGGCGCCGCGGGCTGCGCCGGGCGCTGGACGCGCTTGAGGCCGAAGGACTGATCTGGCGGCGGCAGGGCAAGGGCACGTTCATCGGTCAGCCGCCGGATCCAACGGGCAAGCTTGCCGCCTCGATCAGTGCAGAGGTGGATCCGCTGAGTGTGATGGAGGCGCGTCTTTGCATCGAACCGGAACTGGCCGCCCTCTGCGCGCTGCGGGCCAAATCCGAGGATGTCGCGCGGCTGCGCGTGCTGGTGGAGCGGATCGATCAGACCTCGGATGCCGAATCCGCCGAGCTTTGGGATGGATCTCTGCACCGGCTGATCGCGCGGATTGCGGGCAATCCGATCCTGCTGACGGCCTTTTCCCTGCTGGACGAGGTGCGTTCGTCGCAGAACTGGCAGGATGAGCGGGACCGCGCACGCTCGCCTGCACAGCGCCAGCTTTATACCCGGCAGCATCAGTCCATTGTCACGGCCATTGCAGATCAGGATGCAGACGCCGCGCGCGCGCACATGCGCGACCATCTGAGCCATCTGTCCCGCAGCCTGCAGGTTCTGCGCGAAAAGGATGCGTCATGAAATCCGACACCCCCCTTCTGGACGTGCGCGACCTGTCGATCCGGGTCGCCGGAGTCAAGCCCCTGCTGGTTGACGGCATTTCCTTTGCCCTCGACCCCGGCCAGACCCTGTGCATTGTCGGAGAAAGCGGGTGCGGCAAAAGCCTGACCTCGCTTGCCCTGATGGGGTTGCTGCAGACGCCGCCGCTGTCCATTACAGGCGGTACGGCGCGCTTTGCCGGGCGGGACCTGTTGACCATGACCCGTCAAGAGCTGGGCCATGTGCGTGGCGACCGCATGGCAATGATCTTTCAGGAACCGATGTCCTCGCTCAACCCCGCGCTGAAGATCGGAGAGCAGATCGCCGAAGCGGTGCGCCGTCACAAGGGCGTCGGGCGTGACGCCGCCCGTGCCCGCGCGCTGCAAATGCTGGAACGGGTGCGCATCCCGGCTGCGGCCAGACGGCTGGACGCCTACCCGCACGAGCTTTCGGGGGGAATGCGTCAGCGGGTGATGATCGCCATGGCGCTGGCCAATGATCCCGAACTGCTGATCGCAGATGAACCGACAACGGCGCTGGATGTGACGATTCAGGCTCAGATCCTCGACCTCATGCGCGAATTGCAGGCCGAAACCGGGGCCGCGATGATCCTGATCACTCATGATCTGGGGGTGGTGGCAGAAATGGCCGATCAGGTCGCGGTGATGTATGCCGGCAGGATCGTGGAAAAGGGCCCGGTGGCACAGATCTTTGATGACCCGCAGCACCCCTATACCATCGGCCTTATGTCTTCGATGCCGTCACTTGGGGCGCGGGCGGACCGGCTGGTGACCATCCCCGGCGTGGTGCCGCAGGCGGCGGATATGCCTGCAGGCTGTCGTTTTGCCAGCCGATGCCCGTTCCGCAGCGGGATCTGCGACACCGTTCCGCCGCTGAGCAGCGTCGGCAACGGGCATGACGTCGCCTGCTTTCACGCGCCCCTGGAACAGGCCCCCAGACCAAAGGCGGTGAGCGCATGAGCCAGGATGTGATCCTGAAGGCCGAGGGGCTGCGGCGCGAATTCGTGACACAAAAGCCGCTGTTCGGCAAACCAACCGTGGTGCGCGCCGTCGATGGCGTGACCCTGTCAATCCTGCAGGGCGAAACCTTTGCCATCGTCGGCGAAAGCGGCTGTGGCAAATCCACCCTTGCACGTCTGCTGGTCCGGCTGATCGAGCCGACCGCAGGGTCGGTCTGGTACGAAGGGGACGACATTGCGAGGCTGGACCCGAGAGCCCTGCGCGATCTGCGCAAGGATCTGCAATTCATCTTTCAGGACCCGCTTTCCTCGCTCAACCCACAGATGACCGTGGGCGCGCTGATCGAAGAACCGCTGATCACCCATGGCATCGGCGACAAGGTGCAGCGCCGCGCAAGGGTGGCGGATCTGCTGAGCCGCGTCGGCTTGATCCCCACCCATGCGGACCGCTACCCGCATGAATTTTCCGGCGGCCAGCGACAGCGCATCGGCATCGCGCGGGCGCTTGCGACCGGGCCAAGGCTGATCATCGGTGATGAACCGGTCAGCGCGCTGGATGTGTCCATTCAGGCGCAGGTGGTCAATATCCTCGAAGACCTGAAAGAGGCTTTCGGCCTGACCCTTGTGGTGATCGCCCATGATCTGGCCGTGATCCGCCACATGGCCGACCGCGTCGCGGTGATGTATCTGGGCGAGATTGTCGAACTTGCCCGGGCAGAGGATCTGTTCACCGCCCCACAGCATCCCTACACAGCGACGCTGCTGGCCGCGATCCCCATCGCGCGGGTTGGCTCGCGCAGGGAGAGTGCGCGGGTCGGCCCGCGCCAGGAACGCGCGCAGTTGGATGGGGATTTGCCCAACCCCACAGCACCGCCGCCCGGATGCCGGTTTCACACCCGTTGCCCGCATGCGCAGGCCAGATGCAGCACAGAACGTCCCGCGCTGCGCGATCTGGGTGGTCGGCAGGTGGCCTGCCATTTCGCCGAGACGCTGGAGCTGACCGGATTGGACGGAGCCGACGCGGCCCGCAGCCCCGCGACCACCGCCCGCTTTGCGCTCTATCGTGCGGCGCGGGCGCAAGAGGACGGGACAGCCGTCGCAGACAAGACAGACAGCACAACAGAGGAGACACGGACATGACCATCAAGAAGACACTTGGCCTTGCCCTGGCGCTGGGGATCAGCGCGACGGCGCTGCACGCCGCAGACCTGCGCATCGGCCTGCAGGAAGACCCGGATATTCTGGACCCAGATCAGTCGCGCACCTTTGTGGGGCGGATCGTCTATGCTTCGCTCTGCGACAAGCTGGTCGATATCACCCCCGATCTTGAGATCATCCCGCAGCTGGCCAGCGGCTGGAGTTGGTCGGACGACGGGCTGGAACTGACCATGACCCTGCGCGACGACGTCACCTTTCACGACGGCACGCCTTTCAATGCCGAAGCGGTCGTCGCCAATATCGACCGCAGCAAGAACATGGACGAAAGCCGCCGCAAATCTGAACTGACCTCAATCACCGGAACCGAGGCGGTTGACGACATGACCGTCAAATTCACCCTCGACGCCCCCGATGCAACGCTGCTGGCGCAGCTGGCCGACCGGGCCGGCATGATGGTGTCCCCCACCGCCGCCAGCGAGGCCGGCGTTGATTTTGGGCTGAACCCCGTCTGTTCCGGCCCATTCCAGTTTGTCGAGCGGGTGCAGCAGGACCGCATCGTTCTGTCCAAATTCGCTGATTACTGGAACGCCGATGCGTTCAACTTTGACAGCGTCATCTTCCTGCCGATCCCCGACACCACCGTGCGTCTGGCGAACCTGCGCTCGGGGGATCTCGACATGCTGGAACGGCTGGCGGCGACTGATGTGGCCTCGGTTAAGGAAGATGGATCGCTCCTGATGGAACAGGCGGTGTCGCTGGGCTATCAGGGCATCACCGTGAACGTCGCCAATGGTGACCGCGCCGCCACCCCGATCGGTGAAAATGCTGCCGTGCGCCGCGCGCTGTCACTGGCCATTGATCGCAACGTGATCAATCAGGTCGTGTTCGAAGGCGCGTTTGCCGCCGGCAACCAGCCCTTCCCGCCGACCTCGCCCTGGTACAACAAGGACTTCCCGGTGCCCGCGCGGGATGTCGACGCCGCCAAGGAACTGCTGGCAGAGGCCGGTTATCCCGATGGTGTATCGGTCGAAATTCAGGTGCCCAATAACCCGGTGCAGATGCAGCTGATGCAGGTCGTTCAGGCCATGGCATCCGAGGCCGGGATCACCGTCACCCTGCAGGCCAAGGAATTTGCCACCATGCTGTCAGATCAGACGGCCGGCGCCTTTACCGCAAGTCAGGTCGGCTGGTCGGGCCGGGTCGATCCAGATGGCAACATCCACCAGTTCATGACGACCGATGCGGGGCTGAACGACTCGCATTACTCCAACCCAGAAGTCGATGAGCTGCTGAACGCCGCGCGTGTGTCCAATGACACGGCCACCCGCAAGGAAAACTACAACGCGGCCCTTGCGATCCTGCAGGAGGATATGCCGATCGTCTATCTCTACCATCAGGCGTGGATCTGGGCGCTGGATGACAAGATCGACGGCTTTGTCCCCTACCCCGACGGGATGATCCGGCTCGAAGGTGTGTCCTTCAGCGAGTAACTCGCGACACCATGGCCCGGCGGCAGGATCGCCGGGCCTGACCCTTATTTCGGAGCCTGCCCAATGCTGGCCTTTCTCGGACGCCGCATCCTCATCGCCATTCCGACCATCCTGCTGATCTCTGTCTTTGTCTTCGGGATGCAGAAGATGCTGCCGGGCGATCCGGTCCTTGCCATGGCGGGGGAAGAGCGTGATCCGCAGGTTATCGAATTCCTGCGCGAGAAATACCGGCTGAACGATCCCATCCCGGTGCAGTATTTCACCTGGGTCGGCAATGCCCTGCAGGGCGATCTGGGCATTTCCCTGCGCACCCAGCAACCGGTGACCGAGCTGATCGCGGAAAAGCTGCCCGTGACGGTGCAGCTGGCGGTGATGGCGCTGATCATCGCGCTGGTGATCGGCATTCCGGCGGGCGTGCTGTCGGCCTACAAGAAAGGCACATGGGTGGACTGGCTTGCCAATCTGATCGCCCTGTCGGGCCTGTCGATCCCGAACTTCTGGCTGGGGATCATGCTGATCCTGCTGGTCTCGGTCAATCTGGGCTGGCTGCCAGCCTCGGGCTATCGCCCGCTGACGGATGATCCACTGCAATCCATCCTGACCATGCTGATGCCGGCCTTTGTGCTGGGCACCGGGCTGGCCGCGACGCTGATGCGGCACACACGTTCGGCCATGCTGGGCGTGCTGCGGTCGGATTATGTGCGCACCGCGCGGGCCAAGGGGCTGTCGGAACAGGTGGTTCTGGTGAAACACGCCCTGCGCAACGCGCTGGTGCCCATTGTCACCGTCACCACCCTGCTGTTCGGAGAGCTGCTGGCCGGCGCCGTGCTGACCGAGCAGATCTTTACCATCCCCGGCTTTGGCAAGCTGATCGTCGATGCCGTGTTCAACCGCGACTATGCCGTGGTGCAGGGGATCGTGCTGTGCACCGGAATCGCCTTCATCGCGATGAACATCCTAGCCGATGCCGCCTACCGTGTCCTGAACCCAAGGATGAACGAAAAATGACCGCGCTGTCCGATCCCTCTGCGACTCTGGCCCCCCGCGCGCCCAGCCGTTTCTGGCGCAAGATGCGTGCCAGCAAATCTGCCATCCTTGGCGCAATCCTTGTGGCATTCTTTGTTCTGGTCGCGCTTGCAGCCCCCATCCTGCCATTGCCCGGCCCGACGGAAACCGACTGGGGCGCGGTGCGCAAGGCGCCTTCGGCCGCGCATCTGTTCGGGACAGATGAAATCGGGCGTGATGTGCTGTCACGCATGGTCTGGGGCGCGCAGGCGTCGCTGATGGCCGGCGTTGTATCCGTGCTGATCGCCGTCGCGCTTGGGGTGCCTTTGGGCATGGTTTCAGGCTATCTGCGCGGCTGGAGTGATGCAGTGATCTCGCGCTTTACCGAGGCGTTGCTGGCTGCGCCCTTCCTGATCCTTGCCATCGCGCTTGCCGCCTTTCTGGGCCCAAGCCTGTCGAATGCGATGATCGCCATCGGCCTGTCGGCGATGCCGCTGTTCATCCGCCTTGCCCGCGCCCAGACGATGAGCGTGATGACAGAAGATTACGTCGAAAGCGCCCGCGCCATCGGTCTGGGGCATGTTGCGCTGATCCGCAAATATATCCTGCCCAACATCTTTCCGCCGATCCTTGTGCAGGCGACGCTGACCATCGCCACCGCCATCATCGCCGAGGCATCGCTGTCCTTCCTTGGCCTTGGGCAGCAGCCTCCGGCGCCCTCCTGGGGGTCGATGCTGAACGTGGCGAAGAATTTCCTGGAACAGGCTCCCTGGATGGCCATGTGGCCGGGCATCGCGATCTTCCTTGTGGTGCTTGGGTTCAACTTGCTGGGCGACGGGCTGCGCGACGCGCTTGACCCAAAGGATCTGTGACGCTGTCATGACCTTTACCACCCGGCCCGAGATCACCGGCACCTTTGGTGTTGCCACCTCCACCCACTGAATCGCCTCGGCTGTGGGCATGTCGATGCTGGAACGTGGTGGCAACGCCTTTGATGCCGCCTGCACCATGGGATTTGTGCTGCAGGTGGTCGAACCGCATCTGAACGGCCCCTTGGGCGATCTGGTGGCGCTGATACACCCAACGGGGGAACCCGCACCAACCGTCCTGTGCGGGCAGGGTACCGCCCCGGCCGGCGCCACGATTGACCATTACCGCAGCACAGGTCTGACATTGATCCCCGGATCGGGTCTGCTGGCCACGGTCATTCCCGGCGCCTTTGATGCTTGGCTGCTAATGCTGCGCGATCACGGCACGCTGCCGCTGCGCGTGGTGCTGGAACCGGCGATCCACTACGCACGCCACGGCCATCCAATGCTGGCCCGCACTGCCCGGACGATCGCCGATCTGGCCGAATTTTTTCATAGCGAATGGCCCAGTTCTTATGCGACATGGCTGCCCGGGGGGCAGGCGCCCGAACCGGATGCCCTTTTACGCAATCCCGCTCTGGCCGACACCTGGGAAAAACTGCTGACCGAGGCAGAATGTGAAACCGGTCGCGTGGCCCAGATAAACGCCGCCCGGCGCGCCGTCTCTCAGGGCTTCATCGCCGGGAGTATCGACCGATATCTGCGTGACGCCTGCGTGATGGATGCGACGGGCCAGCGCCGCAAGGGCGTGCTGAGCGGCGAGGATATGGCCGGCTGGCAGGCGCGGTATGAACCCGCCCTGTCCACCGGGCATGATGGCTGGACGGTGTGGAAGGCCGGGCCTTGGACGCAGGGGCCCATGCTGTTGCAATCTCTTGATATTCTGTCCGGCACCGGGATCGCCGCGATGGACTCGACCAGCGCCGATTTTGTGCACACCGTAACAGAAACCCTCAAGCTCGGCTTTGCCGACCGAGAGGCCTATTATGGCGATCCGGATTTCAGCCAGATCCCGCTGCAGGTGCTGCTGTCAGACCCTTACGCCAGGACCCGCAGCGCGCTGATTGAACCGACTGCCTCTCTGGACCAGCGCCCCGGCGCAATTGCCGGATACGAGGCCTGGGCCACTGCTGCCGTGACACGTGCAAAGGGCAGCTCAAAGGCGATGGCGCGCCCAGAACACCCCAGTGAAAAGCGCGGGGATACGGTGCATCTGGACGTGATCGACCAGTGGGGCAACATGGTGTCGGCCACGCCGTCGGGGGGGTGGCTCATGTCCTCGCCCATCGTACCCGGTCTGGGAATGGCGCTGAATTCGCGTGCCCAGATGTTCTGGCTGTCGCCCGGCCTTCCCGGGTCGCTGATGCCTGGCGCACGGCCCCGCACGACCCTGACGCCGTCGATGGCGCGCGATCCTGACGGCACGCAGCTTGCCTTTGGCACGCCGGGGGGCGATCAGCAGGATCAATGGCAGCTGATCTTCCTCCTGCGTCTGATTCATGGCGGGATGACCCTGCAACAGGCGATGGATGCGCCGATGTTCCACACCGCCCATGCCACGGCCTCCTTCTATCCGCGTCCAGCTGAGCCCGGACATCTGATCGTCGAACCCAGCTTTTCAGAGGCTGTGATCACAGATCTGCAGGCGCGGGGTCACAGGCTGGAACGGGCCGAACCCTGGAGCCTGGGTCGGCTGACCGCTGCCAGTCGCAGCGCCACGGGCTTGCTGCGGGCGGCAGCAACCCCACGTCAGATGCAGGCCTATGCCATCGGCCGCTGAAACTCAGGAGACGTCGAAATGACCTATTCCATCGTCGCGAAGGACCCCGAAACCGGTCAGTATGGGGTGATCGTCGCCAGCCGTTTCTTTGCCACGGGCGCGCTTGTCCCGCATCTGCGTGGCGGAAAATGCGCTGTCGCCACACAGGCCTTTGTCAGCCCGATCTGGGGCATGGAGGCCGCCAACAGGCTGGCGCTGGGGGAAACGGCACGGGATGTGGTGCGCGATCTGGTGGCCCGCGACGCGGGTGAGGCGATCCGCCAGATCCACATGATCGACATGGACGGACGCAGCGCCGTGCATACCGGCGAAAGCTGTACCGACTGGTGCGGCCATCAATGCGCCCCGGGCGTCTCTGTGGCAGGCAACATGCTGACCGGCGAAGCGGTCGTTGCAGACACGCTGGCCGCCTATCTTGCACATATGCATCTACCCTTTGGCCCCCGGCTGATCACCGCGATGGAGGCCGGAGCGCGGGCCGGAGGGGACAAGCGCGGTACGCAATCAGCGGCGCTGGTGATCCACCGGACCGAGGATTATCCATGGCTGGACCTGCGCGCAGATGACCATCCCGACCCGCTGGCTGAACTGTGGCGGCTCTACGACGTCGCCCACGAACGGTTCATCCATGTGGCCGAGGCCCTGCCAACGCACGCCAATTTCTCCGGTACCACGGATCGAACCGCGATCGACACCGCGATCCGGCGGGCAGATGCCGAACGCGCGACCTCCGGTCAGCCCAGCAGATCCTTTGCGCGCGACGCTAAGGCATAGAAACCGCTGAAATCTGCGCAGCCCGATCTCTGTACGCGCCCCTGCGCTCACATCCCCGCGGGCGCTGCTATGCCCCTCCCTGTCGGCCCTTTCGGCAACGCGAGCTCCCAGCATCACGGCAGAAAGTCCCCCAAGGGATAGGCCGGAAAGTCCTCCTCAAGCCGCCTCTCTGTCTGCTCGATGCGCCTTTTACGTTGCCCGAAACGGGCCTCAGCAGCCAGATCGCTTGTCACCTGATGCCGGGCAAAGGCGGTCTGCGCATCCTCCAGACTGTCCGCCTTGCGCACCTGCAGCACGGCCAGTTCCTGGTTCAGATGCATGCGCCTCTGTGCGAGCCAGCCCTGCCAAAGACTGTCCGCGCCAAGCATGCGGCGGGCATGAGCGCCCTCCTCCTGACGCAGGGTCTGGTACCGCAGGTTCTCGATTTCCTCGAGTTCGCGTCGCAGGGTCGTTTCCTGCGCAAGGATGCCGCGATGTTTGGCAATGGCGCGATCTTCGAGCAGGGCAGTAATTTCGCGCATCTCGTCAAACTCCGTGCTCATCTGCGCCCCCTCTCTCTGGCCAGCTCACGCATGGCATCAGAGAAACGGATGGCCGCAGCGACCGGGCGATAATGCTCGTGTTCGATCGACCGCCCAATTTCCACTGTGGCATAAAGGGCACGCGCTGTGGGCGGATCGCTGTGGACAGGCACGCCAGCCACCTGTGCCGCCTCGCGGATCCGTGCAGCGACATGATCCACACCCTTGGCCACGCAGACCGGCACCTCGCCCGGGGCACGGCTCCATTTCAGCGCGACGGCATAATGGGTCGGGTTGACGATGATCACATCCGCCGTCGGCACATCCTTCATCATCTGGTTCATGGCGATTTCCTGCGCCCGGGCACGGCGCTGTTGCTTCATCGCCGGATCCCCTTCGGATTCCTTGTATTCGTCGCGCAATTCCTTGTGAGACATGCGGTTCTTGCGAAGGTGTTCCTGTTGCTGCCAGAAAAAGTCGAGTCCCCCGATGCTTGCCGCCACCACCACCACAATCATCATCATCTTGATCGCAAGCGCCACAAGGATCATCACCACATTTTCAGGCGCGCCTTGCAGGCTGCCGGTGATCGATTCCATCTCTGCCGACAAGAACAGGGCCAGAACGGCAGAATAGACGGTGAGCTTGATAAAGCTCTTGGTGAATTCGAACAGGCCCTGACGCCCGAACTTGTTTTTCGCATTCTCGACAGGTGACAGCCGGGACCATTTGAAGGCGAGCTTTTCCGGTGCAATGGCAATGCCCTTTTGCGCAACCAGCACGCCCAGGACCAGAATCCCCGGACCAACCAGCCAGATCGACATCGGCACGAGGCTGCGGCCGATCAGCCCGCCGACTGTTGGGGTGCTGCCGTCCTCGAAATAACTTGCGATCAGCTGATGCGGATGATCCACGAGGGGAAGCAGCACCTCAGCAAACGCAAAGAGTGAATCGTGGCCCTGCGCGATCGAGATCAGCAGAATTCCGAGATATGCGGTCGCCGTCAGCAGATCAGGAGAGCGGGCAATCTCGCCCTTTTTGCGGGCATCATCCAGCTTGCGCTGTGATGCCTCGTGTGACTTGTCGCTGTCATCGTCATCCCCGGCCATCAGAGCATTCCGAAGGGGTTAAGCAGATAGGCATCCATCGCATGGTTCCAGACGCGCAGCAGAATGGGCGCGATGGTGAACAGCAGCGCAATGGCCCCCAACGTGATCACCGGCGCCCCGACAAAGGCAACCATCAGCTGCGGCATCGCCTTGTTGATGACCCCAAGGGTCAGATTATACAGCACCGACATGATGACAAAAGGCCCGGCCAGCGTGAAGGCCAGCCGGAACGCCTGATTGACATGTAAACGCCCCCAATCCGCCAGAACGGCGGCATCGGGAAAGCTGCCCATGGGCAGGGCATCATAGGACAAGATGAACAAGGCCGCCGCCTTGACATGCAGGCCGGTCATCATGAGCAGCGCCAGCGCCGCAACCGTCAGCACCTGACCGATGGCCGGCATGGGATCCATCGCAGAGTTGCCCGTGAGCTGCGACAGCGAGGTGGACTGTGCCGCAATGGCGCCTGCGGTTTGCAGCGCCAGCACGATCAGCCGCATTCCGATACCCAGCGCAAGGCCTGCGATGGTTTCGGTCATGAGGATCAGGATCAGTGCGCCCAGGCTTGGTGCCGGCGCGCTGACCGAGGCATAGACCGCCGGGGCCACAACAACAGCCATGGCCAAAGAAAGGACCAGACGGACCCGCATGGGGACAGATCTTTCGCCAAAGGCCGGCATCACCGCCATGGCGGCACCGACGCGCACAAAGACCACAAACACCAGCCAGAACGCCTGATGCGAGGTCTGGATCAGCGCCATCATGCAGCGACGACTCCCACAAGCGACGGGCGCGCTTCGATCCCGATCTCCTCGAAAGACAGTACCGGGTTACTGATGCCCTTGGCCGCCATGATCGTGCGCAGGAAACGCCGCCGCCGTCCGGATGTGACAAGCGCGGGGAACACACCCCGGGTCCCCGCTTCGCTGACGTGCTTCGCGATGCCTTTGGTCAGCGTCTCGAACGAGTCGGGAGGCAGGGCAATGTCGATCCCGCCACGCTCGCCTTCGATCTGATAATGGGTGAAAAGCTCTTCCCACTCGGGCGCCAGCTGGATCAGTGGAATGGTCCCGTCGTTGCGCCGCATTCCGGCAACCAGCTGAAAACCAAGCCGCTGGCGCACGTGTTCACAAATGGCCTCGGGCCGTGCCTGCTGACCACGGGTCTCTGCAATCGCTTCCAGGATCAGCGGCAGATTCCGGATCGACACCTGTTCGTCCAGAAGCAGACGCAGCACCGAATGCAGCACGTCGATCTGGACCTTGTCCGGGATCAGCTCGTCGATCAGCCTCCGGTTCGCCTCTGCGCGCGCGGGGTTGGAAAGCGAAACCATCTCGTCAAGAATGCGGCGCAGGGCACGCAGGCTCAGCAAACGCCCGAAATTGCGCTTGATCACCTCAAGAAGATGCGTGGCCAAAACCTCTGTCGGGGTGACGATGGTGACACCGGTCAGCGCCGCGCGTTCCTGATCCTCCTGTTTGATCCAGCGGGCGGGGGCGCCATAGACCGGCTCGTTCACATCGCGCCCCTCGGGCAGGCGCGTCCGGTCATCGGGCACCAGGGCCAGCACCAGATCCGGATGCAGTGACCCGCGCGCCAGTTCGACCCCCTGAATGCGCACGACATAGGTGCCCGTCGGCAGGGCAGCATCATCGGTCAGTCGGATTTCCGGCATGATGACACCAAAGGTCGAGGCGATATGTGTGCGCATGTTGGAAATGCGCACATCAAGGCCCGTGCCCGGATCCAGCACCATGTTCACCAGGTCCGGCGCAAATTCGAGATGGATGTCGTCCAGATCAAGCACATCGCCAATCGGCTTTGGCTGCGCTGGCCCACGGACATCCTCCTCCATCGGAACCTCCAGTTCCCGCGTGGCCTTGCGCTTCATATGAACAGCAGCCCAGCCCAGAACCCCAGCCCCCGCAATGAAGGGAATAAACGGAAGCCCCGGGACCAGGGCGAACAGCGCCATAAGCACCGCAACGGTGGCCAAGGCGGCCGGATAACGGCCCAGCTGCGCCACCAACGCAAGATCTGTCGCACCGGTGGTGCCGCCCCGGGCCAGCAGAAGCGCCGAAGCAATCGAAATGATCACGGCCGGAATCTGTGTCACCAGCCCGTCACCGACGGTCAGAATGGCATAGGTTTCAAAGGCGCTGCCGACCGCCATACCGTGCACGAACACCCCCATGATGATTCCCATCACGAGGTTCAGCAGGGTGATCAGAAGGCCGGCCACCGCATCACCCTTGACGAATTTCGAGGCGCCGTCGAGCGAGCCGAAAAAGGTCGTCTCCTGCAGTTCCCGTTCGCGACGGGCCTTGGCCTCGGCATGATCGATGGCCCCGGCGCTCATGTCGCTGTCAATGGCCAGCTGCTTGCCCGGCATTCCGTCCAAGGCAAAGCGCGCGCCGACTTCGGCCATTCGGGCGGCACCTTTGGTGATAACCGTAAAGTTGACGATCATCAGGACGCCAAAGACGACGAGACCCATGAACACGCTGCCATTCATCACGAAATTGGCGAATCCCTGGATGACATTGCCAGCCGCATGGGTGCCTTCATGTCCCTGCCCGATGATCAGCTTGGTCGAACTGACGTTCAATGACAGACGCAACATCAGGGACGCCAGCAGGATGGTCGGAAAGGCCGAGAAATCCAGCGGGCGCTCGATGAACAGCGTGACCGTAAAGATCAGGATCGCAAGCGCAAAAGACGCGGCCAGCCCCACGTCCAGTATCCAGGACGGAACGGGCAGAATCATCATGACGATGACCGCCATCAAGGCTACCGCAAGCAGCACAGTTGGACGAAACAGTGTCTCTTTCAGGTCAAACTTCATGTGCAGGCTCTTGTCCTGTCAAAGAGCGCAGAGGCTGCACATGGTTGCGCGACAACAAAACTCGCGGACGTTTGCGACAGCTCCGGAAAAAAACGATTTTGTGGCAAAGGCGTCAGCGGATCAGTGACCTGAGACATTCTGTTCTTCCCTTGCGTTCTGCATCTGGGACAGTTTTAGGCGAATCTGGTTTATTTTTGGTGTGTCACGCTGCGGCGCTAGCCGTCAGGTGTGATCTGCGTCGACTCAAGCAGGGCACGAAGCGTTTCACGCGCCGCTTCACTGTCCCCGACCAGAGCCTTTGATCCGCCAATGCTTGCGGCTCTGGCGGCATCGGGCAGTATCGGGTCAGATCGCAGAACTCGCGCCGCATCAGAAAGCGGCCCTTGCGCCGGATCTGCCGCAGTCGTCCAATCACTGGCGACCCAGGCCGGATCGACCGGTGCGCCGGGCTGAGCAAATTCGTCATAGGCTTGTTGAGCAAAGTCGGAATCACCCATCATGGCGCGTGCTTCGGCCCGCAATTCGAGGATGTCCTGTCCCTGCAGGCCGATCAGCGCAATTTCCGCATCGTCAGGGCGTGTTTGGGCAAGCAAGATACGAGCGCTCAAGACGCGCGCCTCGCGGTCTGAGCGGTCAGGCGCAACCTTTGCCAAAAATTGAGATGCGGCGTCCGGAAGACCTAGGGCCAGCATCCGCTCTGCCGCCGCAAGGAGTGTTGGGCGGGCCAACCCAAGCGGATGCTCGGGGGCTGGAGAAAGGGCAATCCGCATGAAAGTAAGATCCTCGGAATTTCGAATCATCGCATTTGCGGCCTCAGTGCGGGTTTCTGCGTCGATCTGGGGATCCCCGGAACTCTGGCTATTCAACTCACCGAATGCCTCTTCAAAATTGCCCTTTCCAATCATGCCCCTCACATTTGCACGCCAAAGGGTTGGACCGTCCTCGGTGCCACGCATCTCAACCGAATATGCCGATGCCAGTTCAGATATATCCTTGTCTGCCTTTTTTCCGCTTTCGGCGTTCAACTCCATAAGAGCTTCGACCGCCTGCGCCGAGGATTCACCAGAACTGTTGCGGGCCACCTCGGCCAGCCGCGAAGAGGCCGCCCCAAGATTGCCTTCACCTATATCGAGTCTGGCCTTGGCAAGCTCGATCGCGGGGCTTGGCTCTGGCTGCGCGCGGTTGATCCGTTTCATCAGATCCTGCGCCGCTGCGTTTTCGCCCGATACCAGAAGCTGGCTCACAAGACGGTTTGCAAGATATCCTTTAAGGTTATCAGGCAGCTCGTCAAAACCACGCAGAATGGCCCTTGTATTGATTTCATGATCCGACTTTGCCCCCTGAAGGTCGAGCAATGACCAGAGGGCAGCAGCGCCATCGCAATGTGTCTGACCGGAAAAAGTGCCCGCAGGATCAGGCTGGTCTTCTAGAAGATTGGCCAGGCCTTCCAGTGTTTTTGCCTTAGGGGTGTCCGCCAGCAACAGATGGGCCTTCGCTTCGGGTCCCATGCCGAAATGAAGGTAGAACTCTGCCAATCGCAAGGCCGCCGCTTCATCGATACGGTCAAGTTCGTCAACAAGACCCCGCCGCAAATCACTCAGCTGTGCATCGAAGTCCGCATCTTCCGCCCAGTCGGCCAGTGTCAGGTCGGCATCAGCAATGCAGCGATCGCCGCTCAGCAGAATGCGGCCATCCTCCAGCAAGGATTGGACTGGTGTCTCTTGTCGGGTCTGCTGATCCGCAGGCACAGACAGCTGGTCTCCCTGACCTTCAGAGTTTCCCGTCCTCGTTTCCATGCCGGGCTGCTTCGTGCTTGCCGATATCTCCAGCAACCCGCTGGTCACGGCACGTGCCAGCTGTTCTGTTATGCCACGCTCAAGCTCGAGAATGGCGGCCTCATTCGGTTCCGCTGGCCTATCGCCTGTGATCTGCGGCACCTCAGATTTACGCACGGCGCCCTCTGCAAGTTTGTCCAGCGGCAACGCGCCAAACGTTTTGATCGCTGGGGCGACAGGCTCAATCAGCAACTGGTCGCGCCCCAGCATGCTCTGCGCCGTGTTGCGTTGAGTGGGAAGGTTTCTGATCGGCCTGTTAGGATCAAGCTTTGCGATATCTACCACGAGCATGGTCCCGTTGAGAACAAATGCATCCACGCTACACTCGCATGACAATTTCAGACCAAGAGTTCCAGAGTTTGCGATTCCGGCCACTTCTGCAAGACGATCGGTGTTTATACGGGAAAACACCCCCGATGTATCAAAGGAATACTGTTTTTCAGGAAACCTGATGATCTGATCATACGAACCCTCCCCGGGCTCCAGATTCCAACGGGTTCCTCTGTCGATATCAATCACCAGACGGGTAAATTCACCGTGCTCGCCAGAGCGCACCTGAAGTGTCTGGGCCACAGCGGATCCGCCCCAGAGACACATCAAGAACATGGTGAGGAATCGTATCATGCAGCATCCTGCTTGACAGACTTCAAAGCTTCCTCAAGCTCCACAAAGCTTGGACGGCAATGCGCCGGGGTGTTCTGGCGACCAACCTCGATGCAGATATTCGTGGAGTGATTGTAAAGATTCGCCACCAGAACCTCACGGATCAGCTGATGGAAGTGACTGTCCTCCTCCACCACCGACTTGACCTTGGATGCGAAGGGACCAACCAGACCATATGCAAGGAACACCCCCAGAAAAGTCCCGACCAGAGCCCCCCCGATCAGCTTGCCCAAAACCTCGGGAGGCTGGTCGATTGATGCCATGGTCTTGATAACACCCAGAACCGCGGCGACGATGCCGAGTGCGGGCAGACCATCGGCGAGTGTCTGGAGTGCATGGCTGGGCGCCAGCGCGTGATGCAAAGACGCCTCCATCCGCTTTTCCAGAACTTCTTCGACCTGATGGGGGTCATCGTAATTCATGGAAACCGAGCGGAGCGTATCGCAGATCAGTTCGACCGATTCCCGGTCAGCCTGAATCTTGGGGTATTTGCTGAAGATCGAGGATTCGCCAGGCGATTCCACATGCTCTTCGACCGCCACAGGACTGCTGCGTGCAAGACGCACCAGTTCGAACAGCAGACACAGCAGGTCCCGATAGTCCCCGGCTTTCCACTTTGGCCCCTTGAAGACCTTTCCCATATCTTTGAAGGTGTGTTTGACGACCCCTATGTCATTCCCGATCATAAACGTGCCGACGCCAGCACCGCCGATAATCATCATTTCGAAGGGCAGGGATTTCAGGATGATGGCCATCTTGCCACCCGCCAGAAGGTAACCCCCGAAAACCATTACAAAAATGACGACGATGCCAATTATTCCAAGCATGTCAAAGCTCCGTTGTCTGACACCGCAACGATGTCATGCGAAAGTTAAGATTATCTCTGTGCGGATCTTTATGGATCTATTGAGCGCGCGCCTTGGTCACCCGGACCTTACATCACAATGAATTCGGCATGCAGCGCGCCGGCTGCCTTGATGCTCTTGAGTATGTCGATCATGTCGCGTGGCGAAACGCCTAGCGCGTTCAAACCTGCAATCACCTCGGAGAGGGTCGTTCCGCCCGGGATTTCGGCCAATCCGATTCCGGGTTCTTCAGTGATCCCGGTTTGCGTTCGTGGCACGACAACAGTTTCACCCTGGGCAAAGGGATTCGGTTGAACCGCGATTGGTGCTTCCTGAATTCTGAGCGTCAGGTTCCCCTGAGACACGGCCACACGCGAAATACGAACGTCCTCTCCCATCACAATGGTCCCAGAGCGCTGATCCACCACCACGCGGGCCCGGCGTTCGGGCTCGACCGGCAGGTTTTCGATGGCGACGACTGCATGGGCGGGCGAACTGGCCCCCGATCTGGTGAGGTCAACGCTCACCGTACCAGAGTCCAGCATCACAGCCGAGGCGCGTCCGAACTGGCGGTTGATCGCGGTTTCGATCCGCGCCGCCGTCGTAAAGTCAGGTTCCCGCAAAGCGAGACGCAGGGACGACAGCTCCGTAAAGTCGAACTCGACTTCACGCTCGATGCGCGCACCGGCAGGAATGACGCCGGATGTCGGCACCCCCTGCACCACCGTTGCAGCTTGCCCTGTCGCCTCAACGCCACCTGCAATGATTGTGCCCTGGGCAACGGCATAGATCTGACCATCGGCTGCGTTGAGCGGCGTCATGATCAGCGTACCACCCAACAGGCTTTTGGCGTCCCCGATGGCAGAAACCGTCACGTCGATCTGCCCGCCCGTGCGGCCAAAAGGTGGCAGACGACCAGTCACAAAGACCGCCGCGACATTCTTCGGGCGGAACTGTTCGCCGGTAACGTTTACACCCAGCCGTTCGAGGATGTTTGACATGATTTCCTCGGTGAAGGGGGCATTGCGCAGACCATCGCCGGTCCCGTTCAAACCCACGACAAGGCCATACCCCACCAGATCGTTGGATCGGACCCCGTCGAATTCCACCAGATCCTTGATCCGGACGTTCTGGGCCGTCAAAGGCCCACCATAGGCCAGAAGCCCAAGCACAACCGCAACGACGAGGCGCGGGCCTGCCATCATCGCATGAACTCCACAAAGGACATTCTCGCCGCCCGTGCTGTTACGGAATACAACGCCTCTAGCTGCACCTGCGCGTCCTGAAGCTTGACCGCTGTCTCGAACTGATCCGTACCAACCAGCTTGAGCCTTGCTAATTCCGTGGCCGTTTTCTCCGAAGAATTGCGCGTCTCTGTCTCTTCGATCCGGGCCTGAAGGTTTCCGATGCCCGCCCGAAGATCGGTGAGCGATGTCTGTGCATTCACCATCTGCGCCCCGGCCGACAAGAGCATTTCCTTCGTGAGATCCTGCGGAAACCCAAGAGCGGAATCACTGCTGAGCGCCGCGAGCGAGAGTGCCTTGAGCATGTCCCGGAAGACCGTGTTATCCGCACGGATATCAAGTTTGGCAGAATCCGTGGCGCTGAGACGCGTGTTGTCGACGCTTGTCGTCGATCCGGTATAGGCGGTGGTTTCAAAGCCGCCGCCGGGGGTATCGAACCAGGCATCCAACTTCGCCTCGATCCCGCTGAGCGTGGTTTCACCAGCCAGCTCGACACGCAGGGCCGCAAGTATCGTATCAGAATCGGTGATGGCGGTCCTGTCGGTGGCGACCCCACCAAAGACTGTCCGGCCCGCGGCCGTGGCATTCAAATTCCTCAGCGTCGCCCCAAGCGCGGTTTCCGCATCCCTCCCCATCGCGGCGCGCAGCGTTTCGGAAACAATGAGTTCAGCGTTCATCAGTCGCGGCGACAATTCTTCGATGCGTTCCTGCACCTGGCCCAAAGAGTTCTGCATCACATCTGAAACATAACTCGCCTCGGCGGTGGCGACCCTGTAACCCTCCAAAGCCAAGAGCGAGCGATCCAGCGTGGCCAGAACGGTCAGATCGCCCCCCAGATGCGCGGCCTTGTCATTTACGATACCCGTTGAGAGTTCGACCCCAAGAAGACCTATCTGTTCGCGCAACTTCGTCTGGTGGTGCCGCATGAGAAAGGACTGCGCCATATCGCCGATGGTTTGCATCTTATTCTCCTTAGATATTCAGGATGGATTGAAGCATCTGATCGACGGTTGTCATGACCTTTGCATTGGCCTGATAACTTTGTTCGAGCAGCATCAGAAACTGAAGTTCCTGATCCGAATCTACGCCTTCAGCCAGCTCAAGTTCGCTCAGGGCAACATTCTGGGCCTGCGCATAACTGAGCTGACTGTCCGAACGGACACGGAACGCTCCGACACCAGAAGCCCATTCCGACACAAGCCCCGACACACTGCGCGCCGTGGGGGCAAGGTTCGCGGAAGTCGGCAGTTTGGCGGTGTTCAGGGTTTGGTAGATTGTGTTGAGCAGGCTGGCATCCCCGACCTCTCCGGTTGTGGCCGCGTAAAGTCCGTCGCGCAGACGCCAGGTTTCACCACCATTGACCGAAACAGCCGGGTTCAAATTGATCCGTCCGGAAATTCCGATCTCATCCGCGGCGGTAAAGGGAAAGCCCTCATCAAGGTAAATGCCCTTGGCTCCCACCGCGATGGTACTGTCAGCCCCGCCTGCCCCAAGCCGCTCGATCACATCGCGCGCGATGCCGTCAAGCTGCGCCTGAAAGGCCACGGCCTCCTGATCCCGGATCTGAAACTGTGCCCCCAGCGTTCCACCGGACAGCGGGCCTTTTTCTGATGTGTCCAAAGCCTTGCCATCGATCTTTAGGCCGGACAGCAAACCGCTGGCCTGTGTCATGTGCGGCATGATGATTGTGGTGCTCGAATACTCAATCTTAACCGCAGGGCCGTCCACCAAAGCCTGCCCGGCCATCGTGAACAGTGCAATTTGCCCATCATCACGCTGAATGCTGCGTACCGGCACCGCTTTGGCAACAACATCAATCGCTTTCTGGCGCTCATCCATCAGAGACGAGGCATCTCGCCCCAGAAGCTCGGCCTTCTTGATGCGAATATTGAGCGTCTCGATTTGCGCCAGGTTTTGGTTCAGGGACTCCACTTGAAAGCCAATCGCCCGGTCCGCATCCTGGCGCGCGGTCTGAATCCCCTCCGAGAGGCTGTTGAAGGTCTTGGCCAAATCGTCCGCCGCCCGCGAAACCGTATCCAGACGCTGCGTAGAAGAAGGATTGCTTGCTGCTGTGATCAGCGCATTTTCAAGCGCTGACATGCGTCCGCTCAGCGATCCGCTCTCTGTCGTGCCTCCGACCATCAGCTCCATGCGCTTGGCAAAGCTCTGCAACTCCTGCCCCCGTCCCGTTTCCGCATCGGACAAGCGGCGATCAGAAAGGATCACCGGATTCACGAAGCGGGTGATCCCGTCAATCTGAACGCCGCCCATGGCCGAGGAGGATGTCTCCAGCGCGCGCCGCGCATACCCCGGGGTCAGGGCGTTGGAGATATTCGACGACACAATGCTGGCGGAGCGCGCATTTGCGGTAAGACCGCTGAGCGCGTTGGACAGAGCTCCTGAAAGGGACATTGCGGTTTCCTTTGCTAAGACGGGGTCAATCTATGGCCTGGCGAGGACGGATCAGCGTTTGATATTCGTGGTTTCCTGCAGCATTTCATCGACCGTCTGGATGATCTTTGCATTGGAGGAATAAGCGCGCTGCGTCTGGATCAGATCGGTCAGTTCCTTGGCCACGTCAGTTGTGGATTCCTCGCGCGCATTGGACACGATATCACCTGTCGGACCATCGGCCGCATCCCAGAGATAGTAGCTGCCGCTGTCCGGGGTGGGCAGGTAAACTTGTCTGTTCATCGCAAGCATACCGTTCGGATTCGGCAGATCGACCAGCGGTATCTGGAAGATTACGCGTGAAATGCCGGTATCAAAGGTCGCCCTTACGATTCCCCTTTCGTCAACACTGACCGATGTCATGCTGCCCACAGGTGAGCCGTCCTTGGACACGTTGAGCGGCGCAAAGGTGTAGCCCAGCTGGGATAACCCCCCCTCTTCCGGCAGCCCGACCTGTCCGATATAGATCTCAATGGGACCACTGTCCGTGGTGAGGATGACGGTACCGGTTGTCGTGTTATAAGTCCCACCCGTGGTGGTGGTCACCGTAGCCAGCCCCCCGCCGGAAGTGCGTGAATCATCAAAGGTCAGACCATATTGGCCGATGATCGCCCCACCCAGAGAGGAATCCGTCAGTACCATCGTCCAGGCGTTCGACGCACCGGTCGCAGGAATGGTCGGCGTATAGGTTATGGTGATTTTCTCAGACACACCCAGGTTGCTGTAATATTCGACCGAGTGTTCTCTCGGGTCGCCCGAAGAGGTCGATGTCGTCTCTCCCGCGGGCAGGTTGACGCCAAGCGACATTGTCGTCGTCGGCTCACCCATGATCTGGTTCGCGGCAATCTTCACCGGCTCCAGACCGACGCTGGTATCTCTGGGAAAGCTCGTGATGTTACCGTCCTTATCCGCAGGCGCGCCCATCAACACCAGACCCGAATCCGTCACGAGGTATCCTTCGGCATTGGTGCTGAAGGATCCCGTCGTGGTCAGCATCATCTGAGGACTGCCATTTCCGGCTTTGACCTCGGTCAAGTTGGTCACCGGCAGAAAGCCGCGTCCACGTATCGCAAGATCGGTCGCATTGCTGGTGCCGGTCAGCGATCCACCCTGATCAATAAGACGTTTGGAACTGACACTCACACCGCCAGCGGTGTATTTCCCTTTGCCGGACGACAAGACCATAGAACTGAAATCCGATTCCATCCGCTTGTACCCATATGTCTTTGAGTTCGCGATATTGTCGGAGATTGTCGCAAGTTTGCTGGCATTGGTTGCCAGCCCCGCCACGCCCGCATTCAGGGAAGAGGAGATCGTCATGGACACGCCTTTCTGCTGTATCAAGGTCTTTCGAGGCCTTTGATACGCGCCCCGGCTTAACGGGGCGCTAACAGATAAAATCCAAACCATTCCGACGGCGACCGCCCGTCACAGGCGGCGCAGAAAGATGACCTCGATCCGGCTGTTGCGAAAATTCATCAGGTTTTCGCTGATAGGCTCACGATCCGCATGGGCCGTGATGCGGTCGAACCGGCTGTCAGGCATGCCTTCTTCCTTCAGAAGGTCGCGCAGCATGGCGGCGCGTTCCGTTGACTCCTGCCAGGACAAATTTTGGGCCACCACAATTGGCGGAGTGCGCACATGGCCTTCGATGGCCAGCCGGTTCGACACCAGCCCCGAGACCCGCATGATCACACCAGAGAGCTGGCGCAACAGCTCCGTCGGCGCGCCGTCGGGATCGAACAGGCGGGCGTCCTCGGTTTCGAACAGCTCCACCACAAGACCCTCGTCGGTCACGCGGGTTTCTATATGCTGGAGCAACGCATCGGCAACGGTGCTTTCGCCCCCCCGCGACGCCAGCAATTTTTCGACTTCCTCGAACAGTGCGTCCTCGGCGGTTTTCTCGCTGGCCGTCTCGGTCTTACCGTCCAGCCCGCGCGACTTGTCGGACTCGGTCGGATTAAGGCTCGTCGCACCAGTACCGTCCTTGGTCAACGTATTTTCCGATAACACAGAATCCCCCCCGAAAGCGCCATCGCTGCCGCTCGACATGCGACTGATCGCGATTGTCGGAGAAAAATAATCCGCCAGACCGGCTTTCTGTTTTTCGGTCGTTGCGCTCAGCAGCCACATCAAAAGGAAAAAGGCCATCATCGCAGTCACGAAGTCTGCATAGGCAACTTTCCAGGCACCACCATGATGCCCGCCGCCGCCAACGATCTTTTTTCTCTTGATGATGACCGGTGCGACATTGCTGTCAGCAGCCATTTCCATCACCCTCAATACTCACCCGGGGCAAGAGATAGCAGCGGCGGTCTTAAAGCTGGTTTAACATCTAAAAATGTCGGGTTAATCGCTGGCGCGCATCCCGCGACGCCGGACCCCGCGCGGTCTTTGATGCATCGTGACACCTTTCAGGATGGTGGCCCACATCAGCTTGAAATCCTTGCAGACCGTGCTTTGCCGCGCATAGATCCGATCCAGGCGGGCCTTGCGCGGAATGCAGCGGCGGCAATAAACCGCTTCGGTATCCTCTGCTGTCGCGCAGTCCGCCAGCAGGATCTCTTCATGTCTGTGAAACGCGACGCTGGCCAGACCGGTGATCCCGGGCCGCGATTTCAGCACATCTGTGTAGATCTCGGGATATTTGCGGACATATCGCGGCAGCGGCGGGCGCGGCCCGACAAAGCTTATCTCGCCCCGCAGGATGTTCCAAAGCTGCGGCAGTTCGTCCAGACGATAGCGCCGCAACACCCGCCCGGTCGCCGTGACGCGCGACGCCTTGTGCCCGCCCGACACACCCGCATCCTTGCCCACAACAGTCATGGTGCGGAATTTCCACAGCAGAAAGGCCCGCGTCGGTGTGCTCATCCGCTTTGATTTGTACAGGATCGGCCGCCCGTCCCGCAACAGGATCACCAGCGCCACGGCGATCATCAGCGGCGCCAGAACCACACTCAGCCCGATCGCGCTCAGCAGGTCAAAGAGCTTTTTCTGAGGGGTCATTGGACCCCTTTGTAACGCATCCAGTCCGAGACGAGATGCTCTGGCCGGGCCGTCTCGGGCTGCAGCGGACAAAGCGTCGTCAGCCGTGTTGTATCAAGCGCAACGCGGCGCACCGCCCCGGCAGGCGCATGGCACCAGATCACGCGCCTGCCTGCAGCACGGGCAATCGCCTCCATCGCGGTTGGCAGGGGGGCTGCCAGGTTCAGCCGCGCGGGCAGATCGCTGGTCGGCACGGTTGCCAGCCGGGCAAGGACATGCGCCAGATCAGAGGGCGCGATATAGCTGCGCTCGGGGCCGGCCCCGTCGTCAAACCGGTCAAGATGCACATCCCCTGACCGCATCATCGCACCGAACAGGCTGTCGGCACCGGCCACATTGCCGATCCGCAGCCACACCGCCCTTGGGCCCTGCGGGTGGCGGGCCATGTCGTCGGCCAGGGCCAGCTCCATCTCCAGCTTCGCGACGCCATAGGCCGAAGGCGGACGGGGCGTCATATCCTCACTCAGCGGTTCGGGCCCCGGCGCATAAACGGCAGCGCTGGAACAGTGCAGCACTCGGTCGGCCCCGGTGGCGCGCGCGATCTCTGCGGCGCTCAGGGCCAGCGCGCTGTTCGCGGCCAGGTCCCCCCCCGGCCCCGGACAGACCCCCCAAAGCGCCAGCACCACATCCACATGCGGCAGGCCGTCCAGCGGCGCCCCCGGCGACCAGATCACCTGTCCCTCCAGCCCGCTGTCGCGCCGCACAACCGGCACAACCGTCAGACCCTCACCAGCGGCCTCCCAGACAGCACGCACCAGCCTGCCGACCTTGCCGCTCGCCCCCAGAACAAGAACCCTTGCGCCATGCTGTTTCTGCAACACTGTTCCGGGCCCTTTCCATCGTAGTTAATGAAATATTTACGTATCGGGACCATCAGCCAAGAATGAGATCGGCAAGGTTCTCAACGTCCTGGGGGGAAGATACGTGCGGAAATCTATACGTTTCGTTAAGATCTTCGCAGCGCTTCTGTTTGTTTCGGCCTGCAGCCTGCCACGCGGTGCAGCGCTGCAATCAGAGGTGCTGGCGCAATCGGGCGCAAAGAATCCGACCTTCCAGGTCGTTGCCGTGACCCGCGCAAACATGCCCGGCCTTTCTGGCTGGCCGATGACCGGGCAGGATTATGACCCCCATTGGCTCGGCACGTCCACCGGCGCGAACTCTTCGGTGATAGAATCGGGCGATCTGCTTGACGTGACAATCTGGGACAGCCAGGAAAATTCGCTGATCACCAATCCCCAGGAAAAGGTGACCCGGCTGATCGGGG
The DNA here is from genome assembly GCF_002760615.1 of Puniceibacterium antarcticum. Lineage (GTDB taxonomy): Bacteria > Pseudomonadota > Alphaproteobacteria > Rhodobacterales > Rhodobacteraceae > Puniceibacterium > Puniceibacterium antarcticum. The sequence continues at coordinate 57,235 of NZ_AWWI01000047.1, forward strand.
TCGAGGTTGATCCTGACGGCGCGATTTTCCTGCCCTATGTGAACGAGGTTTTTGTGCGCGGCATGACGCCCCCCTCTGCCCGCGCTCATGTCCAGTCGCAGCTGGTCACCATCGTTCCTTCGGTGCAGGTCCAGCTCAGCCTGAAACCCGGGCTGGCAAATTCCGTTGATCTGGTCAGCGGCGTCGCGCGGCCAAACACCTATCCGCTGCCATCGCGCAACTACAAGATCCTGTCACTCCTCGCGACGGGTGGCGGCATTGCCCCGACCCTGCGCAACCCCGTGGTCAAACTGATGCGTGGGGACGCGACCTATCAGATTTCCGCCAGGGACCTCTATGCCTCCGGAAGCCGCAACACGACCCTGCGCGCCCGCGACACTGTTCTGGTGGAAGAGGACCAGCGCAGCTTCACCGCTCTGGGCGCCTCGGGGACCGAAAATATGATCTATTTCCCCAAGGAAAAGATCACCGCGCTAGAGGCGATGTCGCTGATGGGCGGGATTCAGGACACGCGCGCCGACCCCAAGGGCGTGATGGTTCTGCGGGAATATTCCGCCCGTCAGCTGCGCATGGACAAAACCGGCCCGGGAAGGCAGCAAGTAATCTTTACCTTTGATCTGACCTCTGCAGACGGGCTCTTTGCCGCGCGCAAATTCCAGATCCATCCTCAGGACACCGTGCTTGCCACGGAATCCCCGCTGACCAAAACCCAGACCGTGTTCAGCCTGATCGGCAGCGTCTTCGGCCTGACCCGTCAGGCGCAGGCGTTCTCGGTCAACTGACGCCGCGCCCTCGTCAGACGACTGACGCGAAACGCCCTGAAACGCAAAAGGCGCACCCACCGGGTGCGCCTTTTCATCCGTTCAGACCGCCGCAACGGTCAGATCACATCGCCGGACCGACCGACACGAGATAGGCATAAACATCTTCCATGCCCTTGCGCAGCTTGAACGCCATCTTCGAACGCGCCGAAGTGTCGCCCAGCTTTTCATCAAGAAACGCCGTCGGGTCCTGCACATAGGCCACAAAGGACTCCTCGTCCCATACCATGCCCGTCTCGCCCAGCGCCTTGATGCCATCGCCATAACGGAAATCTGCGATGCTCGCGACCGGTCGACCGATCACGCCGTAAAGGTTCGGGCCGATCTTGCCGCCCCGCACCACATCCGTGCCATCATCTGCCGTGATCGAATGGCAGGCCTTGCACTGGTTGAAAATCTTTGCTCCCGCCTCGGCATCCCCGCTGCCGGTGTGGCTGGCCGCAAAGGCCGAACTGGCCATCGTGGCCAGAAAAAAAGTCGCTGTAAGTTTGAGCTTCATGGTGAGTCTCCCTTCAACACCTGAGACTTAATTACGTAGCGTGCGCCCTTCCAAGTCAACTGTGTCGACCGAAAGAGCGCTATATTTATCAGGCCACCGCATGCGCCAGCGCGCAGCGTTTCCACAGCGTCGACAGCGCCTGCACGAGGTGTTCGATGTCCGCATCGCTGTGCAGCGGACCGGGGGTAAAGCGCAGCCGCTCTGTCCCCTTCGGCACCGTCGGATAGTTGATCGGCTGCACATAAATCCCGAAATCCCGCATCAGAATATCGGCCAGCTGACGGCATTTCACCGGATCCTTGATCATCACCGGAATGATGTGGCTGTCATTGTGCAAATGCGGAATGCCGAGGTGATCGAGACGCTTGCGCAGCTTCGCCACCTGCGCGCGTTGACGCATGCGTTCGATCTGGCTTTCCTTGAGATGCGCGATGCTGACCCGCGCAGCGGCAGCAACCGCAGGCGGCAGAGCAGTCGTAAAGATGAAGCCACTGGAAAAAGACCGGATGAAATCGCACAGCGCATCCGACCCCGACACATAGCCGCCAACAACGCCATAGGCCTTGCCCAAAGTGCCTTCGATCAGCGTGATCCGGTCGGCTAGCCCCTCCTGCTCGGAAATCCCGCCACCGCGCGGACCATAAAGGCCAACGGCATGAACCTCGTCCAGATAGGTCATCGCACCGTGCTTTTCGGCCACCTCAACGATTTCCTGCATCGGGCAGATATCGCCATCCATCGAATAAACCGATTCAAACGCCACGATCTTGGTCTTGTTCGCAGGCAGGGCCGACAGCTTGCGGTCCAGATCCTCTGGGTCATTGTGGCGCCAGATCACCTTCTCGGCGCGGGAATGGCGGATGCCTTCGATCATGCTGGCATGGTTCAGCTCGTCCGACAGGATCACCGCATCCGGCAGTCGGCTGCCCAGCGTGCTCAGCGTCGCCCAGTTGGACACATAACCGGACGTGAACAGCAGCGCGTCCTGCTTGCCATGCAGATCAGCAATCTCACGCTCCAGCAGCAAATGCTGGTGATTGGTACCCGAGATATTCCGCGTTCCTCCGGCACCGCAACCGCAGCTGTCTACCGCATCCTTCATCGCCTGGATGACCTTCGGGTGCTGGCCCATGCCCAGATAGTCATTGGAACACCACACGGTGACTTCCTCGGGGCCATTCTCGTCATGGCTGCGCGCACGCGGAAACTGCCCGCTCTTACGCTCCAGTTCGGCAAACACGCGATAGTTGCCTTCCTGCTTGAGCGCATCAAGCTGCGCATTGAAAAGTTTGTCAAAGCCCATGGGCGTCCTCCGATCTTCTGTCTTGTGGTAATTTTTGTTTGGGCGCGGGCAACATCCAGCGCCAGAGCTTCTCGTCCGGCAGGGGCAGGACCATGAACCAGTGCTCCAGCAGAGCAAGGGCGGTAAAGGCGGCAAGCAGGGCAAACCCGATCACATCCGCCGTGGTGGTGGCGGAGTAGATCCGCTCCAGCCAGCAGGCGACCGCAAAGGAAAGCGCCGTGATCGACATTGGAAACAGCCAGTTGAGCCGCGCATTGCGAAAATGGCTCGGCAGATGCGACAGGGCCGAGGGCAGGAATTCGGTGTTGATCTTGGGCACGCCCAGAAACAGGTTCAGCTTGGCCGAAATCCGGGCAAAGAACAGCACCGCAAAGGTCCAGAAGGCAAAGATGTTGTGGCTTTCCCGGCCAAAGAACCACAGCCCGATCAGCGCCGCCACCAGCACCATCTCGTGATAGGCAATGGTGCCCCAAGCGCGGATGAACCGCTCCCATTCCGGCACGTGGTCGGGGCAGACGCGCCGGTTCGGCCCGGTCACCGTGCCCGTCAGGAACGCCATCTCGATCCAGCCCCAGATCGCCAGCGCTGACAGAAAGCTGATATAGATCGTGTTGACGCCGTGCACCATCTCGCCACCGTCGGTCACGATCAGGGGCGCGCTTTCATAAAGGATACCGACCACCCCGGCGGCCAGCATCGGCAGGGCAAAGACAGTCGCCATATGCCCCGCCCGCGCCCCCCGACGGTCGGCATAACGCACCGCCATCAGGATAGCACCGGTGGAAAACCACCAGATGAAAAGTGCGAACAAAGCGGCGATCCAGGGATCATTCAGCACGGTCCTGTCCTTCTTCTCTTTCCAAATACGCCGGGGGGCCTGCCGTGTCGCGCCATTGATTCAGGAAACAATGGCCACGGGGGCTGGCCCCCACCTTGTTTATCTCAGTATGCAGGCTCCAGACGCGGGCTGTCCGGCACGCGATGCTTCAGCGCCGGGATGGCATAGAGCGATGCAAAACACAGCGCCGCCTTGGCGGATCCCGCCAGCGTCTTGACCTTGCCGCCCAGACCACCCTGCGCTTTGCCCTCGGCGATCTGCAGATTGGCGCGCTGAAGACGCTCCAGTGTCGGCTGCCAGCGCGGGTGTTCGATATCCAGCGTGATCGGAAAGATCTGCTGGGTCAGCTTGGACGTCTTGGTATAGACCTCATGCGCATACCAGTCGGGATCGACGCCCAGTGCTGCATGAAACAGCGGGCGCTGATGGTCACGCACATACATCGTGGCATAGACCGCCGTCAGGAAGAACTTGATCCAGTAGACATTCTTGCCGCTGGTCAGCTTGGGGTCGGTCTTCATCAGCAGGGCGAAGGCCTCGCCATGGCTGAACTCATCGTTGCACCATTCCTGAAACCACTTGAAGATCGGGTGGAACCGATGCTCGGGGTGCTGTTCCAGATGCCGAAAGATCGTGATGTAGCGGGCATAGCCGATCTTTTCCGACAGATAAGTGGCGTAATAGATGAACTTGGGCCGGAAATAGGTGTATTTCTTCTTCTGCGTCAGAAAGCCCAGGTTCACCGCCACCCCCGCCTCGCGCAGGGCATCGTTGATGAAACCGGCATGACGCGCCTCGTCCCGCGCCATCAGCTGGAACAGCTGGGTGATGTCCTTGTTGTTCCCACGCCGCTTCATTTCCTTATACAGCACACAGCCCGAGAATTCGGCGGTGCAAGAACTGACGAGGAAGTCGATGAACTCCTTGCGCAGACCCGGCTCCATTCCGTCCCAGTCCACATGATCCCAGTCTTCGTTCTTCTTGAAATGGCCCTTGTTCGGGTCTGAGACCATCTGCGCGATCAGCTTGTCCCAGTCCTTGCGCACCGGGGTCACATCGATCGCATCCATCTCGTCGAAATCGGTGGTGTAGAACCGTGGCGTCAGCAGCGTGTTCTGCATGGCGAGCGCGGTGGCATCATCGCTGTCGAATTTTGACTGCGCCTCCTGCACGGCCAGGCTTTCCTCGGCATTGGTGATATCCGCGGTATGTTTGACTTGCACGTCCGTCTCACCAGAGGTGCGCGGGGTCTGCACGTTCGTCGCACCAGAGGTGCGCGGGGTCTGCACGTTCATAGCTTCACCTCCTCAGAGAACGAAAATTCGCACAGCTCCATGACTTCAAAGTCCCCCGTCAGACGGGTCCAGAGCCGTTCCAGTTTCGAGGCACGGTAAATCGTCGCCTCCCGGTCCTCGATCACGATCTCACCGAAGGGAGCCATGATCTCGGGTCCGTGGACCTTGACCTCGTCCCCGGGGTGAATGACCGCACCGTTGTTGAAACGAACGTGTGCGTGCAGGCTTTCGAACTTGTGGCTGATCTCGACGGTGCAGGGCGCCCTCTCGATATCCTTTGTCAGTAGTCCCATGGTTCCGGTTCCCTTTGCTTTACTTCAGCAGACTGGCGAAGACGGCTGAATTATCCGCGCCAAACCCCATCAGGTCAGCGCCCCATCCGGTGCTGGGATCAAAGATCGCCAGACGCCCGTTTTCGGCACGCACCACGCGCACCGGTCCGTCCAGGGCCACGCGGGCCTTGGTGCGTTCGCGGTCCAGCACACGGGAAATCCCCGCGACAAAACCACCTTTTTCAGCTGAGAATTGTTTGATCAGCGTCCCGTTGGCATCCACCACACGGGCCGATCCGTCCATCTTGCCATGCAGGAACATCATCCGCTCGACAGCGATGGGGGATTGCGGCGGTGCCGACACGACCGGCCGGCCGATCCAGACGTTGATGCACACCATCATCAGGCACAGCCCGACAAGGCTGAACATCATCCGCACCAGCACCACCGGAACAAGATCCTTTTCCGGGGCATGGATGCGGGGGCGTATTTGGGCAGTTGTCATAAAGCTCCTCCTCCTATTCTGCGGCCAGGGCGGCCATTTGTGGCGCGCGGCGTTCCACCCGGGGCGTCGTCACCCGTGCCTGTGCGGCCTCGGCGATCATCTCGGCGATCTTTGCGGCCTCGGGAATGCAGCGCAGCGCGGGCTGGGTGCGCTTCATGTACCAGGGGCGTACATGCGGCCAGCACACCAGATAGCTCAGCTGGGTCTTGCCCAGCAGCGACAGCGCGATTGTGCCGTTGCCATTCTTGCGCAGCGCCAGGTCGGCCGACCCCAATTCGGTATAGGGCAGGTTCAGCGTCACGGTCAGCGCCGCCCCGATCCGCATGGCCACGCGGCGGTTGGTGACGGTATAGACAGTCGCGCGGGCCTGAACGACGCCGACGATCACCAGCATGGCGATCACGACACCACCCATGATGACAAAGGGGAATGCCGCGCCAAAGGCCTGACCAAACGGCATCAGGTCAATCACCGACACGAACCGCCACAGGGCCAGAACGCCGAAATAGCCGGCCACCCATTTAAGGCTGAGGGATTCCTTGCTCAGCGCCCACCAGTCCGGGCGCCCCTGCCACAGGATCTTTTCGCCCACAGGCGGAGTTTCCGGCAGACCGAGCACGGGTTCAGAGGCGAAATCGTCATGTGACATGGGGATACCTTCCTTTCTGGTCTCTGCGGATCAGATCTGCGGCTCAAGACGGTCGGCGCTGGCATAAAGGTAACCGCCGCCGTAGTAGCCACTGATCTTGTCTTCTTCGAGCTTGGTGACCTGAGACGGTGCCGCGATGGTCGGCACAGCGGCGAAATGTTCGCCAAAGATCGACTTGATCGACACCTGGTTCTTCCAGATCCGCACCATGGGCATCGGCACCAGCCGCGTGCCTGTCCCGAACCCTGCATCCAGCGTGATCTCAAGATAACGCACCATCTGTTCCGGCTCGTCGATCCACAGATCGCTGATCATGCCGACAATCTTGCCATCCCCGGCCACCACCGGAAGGCCGCGCGGATCGCGCCCGGCAGAGACGTGGAAATGTTCGGTCGCCGACATCGGGATGATCTTGGGGTGACCCTTGCCATCCAGCTCGGGCTCGTCCCGGCGCGTCGCCCAGGATGCCGGGCCGACGCCATCCACCATGGGATTGCCGGTGGGATCATAAGGGAACCCGCCGCTGTCATGGGTCCGCGCCAGCGCCAGATCGGTGCGGTCAGGCTGCTGGCCCGATGGCACGGTCAGCGTCCCACGGCCGTGCGGCAGCTTGAACGTCTTGTCCGCAGGCAGCGGGAACACCCCGCCGGCATCAGCCTGCGTGCCATCCTCGTCCATCAGCGGATAGCCTTCGCGCATGTTCTCGCGCTGCAGCCAGACCACGAGGGCGGCGAAAAAGATGAAGAATAGCCAGAGGGAAATGCTGGCAAGGTCGACATTCCCAAAAATATAACCATCGGCCATAAGATGTGTCCTCCTCAGGGGTGCGTGTCAGGTTGGGAAATCGGCAAGGCCCAGCCCTGTCGGTTTCTGCTGTGGTTGATAGGTACGGCGGCTGCGGCTCACGAGCGGGCCAAGCAGGGCAAGCGTGACGAACATCAGCGCGATCTCGCCGTGATAGACGACCGAATAGCCGGTCGCGGGGTTGTTCATGCCGGCGCCCCAGGCCCCGGTCACGACGATCTGGTTCACGCCGTCGCGCACACCGCCGCCGATCAGGGTCGAAACACCCGCCGCCGTCGCCTGCGCCGCGCCCCAGGCGCCCAGCGCCAGACCGCGCCCGGCCAGCCCCTCGACCGGCATCGTCATCGCGGCCGTCAGGGTCGAGACGGCAAAGTAACCGCCACCAAACCCGATCAGGCTCGCCCCGATGAAAAAGATCGTCGGCGAATTCATAGGTGCTGCAAAGATCACCGTGGAAAAGGCCACAACCCCGGCCAGCAGCCCGGTCGCCGCCATGCGATAGGTGTTCGCCCCGCGCAGCAGCATCCGCCCCGCCAGCGCAAAGCCGATCAGCGCGCCCAGCGACCAGGTCGCGGTCAGCAGCGTCGTCGCCGATACAGACAGGCCCAGGATCTCGCCGCCATAAGGCTCCAGCAGCACGTCCTGCATATTGAACGCCATGGTGCCGACAAAGACCACCGCCAGCAGCCGGCCCGCCGTGCCCCCGGCGGTCAGATCCCGCCAGGCATCGCCAAAGCTGGGCGACGGCGCCTCGCGCTCTTCCTTGGTCATCGGGCGCACGCGCTCCTGCTTCCACAGGGCAACAACGTTCAGCACCACGGTCACAACGGCGGTGCCCTGCACCACCTTGATCAGCAGCAGCGGCGAAAAATCACGCAGCACCCAGCCGATGATGATCGACGAAACCCCCATCCCGATCAGGTACATGACATAGAGCAGCGCCACGACACGCGGCCGCGTCTCATCCGTCGCCCGGTCCGCCGCGAGGGCAAGGCCCGCCGTCTGCGTCATATGCATGCCGAACCCGGTCATGATAAAGGCAAGCCCTGCCAGCACTTCGCCCGCAAAGGGCACGTCATGGGTCACATCCCCGCCCAGCACCAGCAGGCAGGACGGCATGATGGCAAGCCCGCCAAACTGCCACAGCGTGCCGAACCACAGGTACGGAATCCGCTTCCAGCCCAGCGCAGACCGGTAGTTGTCCGACTTGAACCCCAGCAACGCGCGGAACGGCGCGATCAGCACCGGCAGCGCCACCATGACCGCAACCAGCAGGGCCGACACCGAAAGCTCAACAATCATCACGCGGTTCAGCGTGCCAAGCAGCATCACCCCGGCCATGCCGACCGACACCTGAAACAGCGACAGCCGCAGCAACTGGTTCAGCGGCAGACCCTCGCTTGCCGCATCGGCAAAGGGCAAAAGCCGGATGGTCAGCGACCGAAGGGATGAGGCCCGGAAGATCATTTCGTGAACTCCAACGCTTGCGAGATATAGAAACCCGAGGTGATCCGCCCCAGATCGCGCAACGCGCCGGTCGCGCGCACCGTCTGGGCCAGCGTGGCCGGGGCATGGGGGATCATGATGGGCGAACGGTCGGACCGCGGAAACATCTTGCCCGCGTACCACATGGTCATCAGCAGCGGCGTGCGCGGCGCGACGGTGAAAATCACGCTGCCACTGGTGCGCGCACTCAGCGCCGCCAGCGCCGCATGAATATCCGCGCCCGTGTAATAGATCAGGCTGTCCATCGCGACGACATGGTCAAAGTCACCCAGATGCGCCGACAGCATATCGCCACTGGCAAAAGTAACCCGGCCCTGCAGATCCGCCGGCAGCCGATTGCGCGCAATCTCAACCAGCGACGGCGAGATATCAACCGCCGTCACCAGCGCCCCACGCGCCGCCAGCTCTGCCGTCATCTGCCCCGCGCCACAGCCCGCATCCAGAACGCGCACCCCGTCGAGGTCACGCGGCAGTGCGCCCAGCATCCGCGCCCGCATCCGGTCGCGTCCCTGACGCACCGTCTCACGGATCCGGCTCACCGGCGCGTCCGAGGTCAGGCGCTCCCAGGTGCGGGTCGCGGTGCGGTCGAAATAATCCTCGACCCGGGCTCTGGTGGCGTCGTAGGTCATCAATCGAACCCCAACAGCTCAAAGATCTCACGATCCGGCAAGGATTCCGGCGCCAGCCCTTCGGTGCCCGCGAACAAAAGCTGCGCCAGGCGGATGTATTCGGCGCGGGCAATGACGATATCTTCCTCGTCCGGCATCTCGAACAGAGTCTTCTTCTTCAAACGGCTCCGGCGGATCGCGTCGATATCGGGCATATGCGCGATGCGGTTAAAACCGACGACGTCGCAATACCGGTCAACCTCGTTGGTCTCTTTCGAACGGTTGGCGATGCAGCCTGCCAGACGCACATTGTAGTTCTTGGACTTTGCCTGAACCGCCTGAATGATGCGGTTCATGGCATAGATGCTGTCAAAATCATTCGCCGTCACGATGACCGCACGATCGGCATGCTGCAGCGGGGCCGCAAAGCCGCCACACACCACATCCCCCAGCACGTCAAAGATCACCACATCGGTGTCTTCCAGCATGTGGTGCTGCTTGAGCAGCTTGACCGTCTGCCCCACCACATAACCGCCACAGCCCGTACCGGCCGGCGGCCCGCCCGCTTCGACACATTTCACACCGTTGAACCCGGTGGTCACAAAATCCTCGGGGCGCAGCTCTTCTGCATGGAAATCCACATCCTTCAGGATGTCGATCACCGTGGGCTGCAACTGCCCGGTCAGGGTGAAGGTGCTGTCATGCTTGGGGTCACAGCCGATCTGCAAGACCCGCTTGCCCAGCATGGAAAACGCCGCCGACAGGTTGCTTGATGTGGTGGATTTGCCAATCCCGCCCTTGCCATAGATCGCAAAAACCTGCGCGCCCTCGATGCGCAGATCGTCGTCCTGATGCACCTGAACAGACCCGTCGCCGTCCTGCCCCCTCAGCACCGGCGGCGCCGACATCCGCCGCGCCTCAAGCCCGGCCGCCTCACGCATGTTCGCCATCGCGGCCGGCGGTTGTCTGGTATCCAATGGGCTCATGAGAAACTCCTTTCGGCAAAGGCACAAAGCCCCTGCTTCTTCTCTTTCCAAATACGCGCCTGTCCGACGCCACGGATGTCGCAAACGCTGCTCATTCTGCCGCCACCCCTTCCATCCGGTCTTCCAGCGCATCCGCCGCATCCCGCAGCGCCGCCAGCGTCGCCGCATCGGGCGTCCAGTAGGCGCGCTCGTGTGCTTCCAGCAGACGGTTCGCCATGCGGCTCGACGCAGTCGGGTTCAGCTCGGCCAGACGCGCCCGCATCTCGGGGTCCAGCACAAAGGTTTCGGAAATCCGCTGATAGACCCAGGGGTCCACCTGCCCCGTCGTCGCCGACCAGCCCATGGTGTTGGTCACCTGCGCCTCGATCTGGCGCACGCCCTCGCTGCCGTGCTTCAGCAGACCCTCAAACCACTTCGGGTTCAGCGACCGCGACCGGGTTTCCAGCGCGACCTGATCCTTCAGCGTGCGCACCTTGCCGGCCCCCCGCGTCTGATCCGAGATATAGACAGCCGCCTCGACACCCCCCCGGGCACGTTTCACCGCCCGGGCAATGCCGCCCAGCGTGTCGAAATAATGGTCCACCGTGGTGACGCCCAGCTCGACCGATTCAAGGTTCTGATAGGCCAGATCGACATCCTTCAGCACCTTCTGCAGCAGCTTGGGATTGGCGCTCGCCTTGCCGTTCACACCATAGGCAAAGCTTTTGCGCGCCTCATAGGCATCGGCCAGCTCGTCCTCTTCCCCAAAGGCAGACGAATCCACCAGCAGGTTGACGTTGGACCCATAGGCGCCCTCGGCATTGGAAAACACCCGCAACGCGGCGGTCTCCATATCGACCCCCATGCTCTCGGCATAGGCCAGCGCATGGGCGCGGACAAAGTTCATCTCGACCGGCTCATCGGCCATCGCCGCCTTCAGCGCGGCCTCGGCCAGCATCCGGGTCTGCAGCGGCAGCAGATCGCGGAAAATCCCCGACAGCGTCATGATCACATCGATCCGGGGCCGGCCCAGTTCGGCCAAGGGCACCAGATCCGCGCCGGAAATCCGCCCGAAACTGTCAAACCGCGGCTTGGCCCCCATCAGCGCCAGCGCCTGCGCCAGCGGCGCACCGTCGGATTTGATGTTGTCCGACCCCCACAGCACCAGCGCCACGGTGCGCGGCACAGAGTGATGGGTTTCCAGCAACAGCTGCGCCTGTTTCGCACCATCGCGGCAGGCAAATTCTGTCGGCATCCGGAACGGGTCAAACGCATGGATGTTGCGCCCCGTCGGAAGCACGTCGGTCGACCGGATCAGGTCCCCCCCGGGCACTGGTTCGATATACCGACCCGACAGGGCACGCATCAGCGCCGGGATCTCGGTCTGCTGTTGCAGCAGCCCGTCCACCCGTGCGCGTGTCTCGTCATCAAGGCCTTCGATCAGCGCCAGGTAGTCGGCGCGCTGCGCATCCGAAAACCCGCGACCCATCACATGCAGGCCATCGGGGATCAGCGCATTTTCGGTCTCCAGCAGCTTGAGCCAAAGGGCATCCGGCCCGATCCCGCGCATATCCACCGCCTCGGCCTGCTCGGCGATCAGTGCCTGCAGCTCGTCGCGCATGGCATCCGCAGGGTCCATCCGGCGCCAGCGGGTCAGGCTGTCCTTCAGATCCTGTAGGCCCTTGTACAGACCCGATTGCGCCAGCGGCGGCGTGATATGCGTGACCGTGACAGCGCCAGACCGGCGCTTGGCCAGCGACGCCTCTGACGGGTTGTTCGACGCATAGAGGTAGACATTCGGCATCTCGCCGATCAGCCGGTCCGGCCAGTCGCGCGCACCCAGACCGGCCTGCTTGCCCGGCATGAATTCCAGCGCGCCATGCATGCCGAAATGCAGGATCACATCGGCCTCAAGCGTGTTCTTCAGCCACAGGTAAAAGGCGGTAAAGGCATGGGTCGGGGCAAAGCCGCGTTCGAACAGCAGGCGCATCGGGTCACCCTCGTACCCGAACGTCGGCTGCACCCCGACAAAGACATTGCCGAAATGCTTGCCCAGCACGAACACACCGCGCCCGTCCGACTGGATCTTGCCCGGCGCCGGCCCCCAGACCGCCTCGATCACCTTGAGCGGCGGCGTGGTGCGCACGATGGTATCCGCGCTCACATGGGCCGCGACATTCGCCTCTTGCCCATACTGCGCCGCATTACCCTCAAGCACGGCCGAGCGCAGCTGATCCACCGTCTCAGGCGGCTCGATCTGGTAGCCTTCGGCCTTCATCGCATGCAGCGTGTTGAACAACGATTCAAACACCGACAGATAGGCCGCCGTGCCCACAGCGCCGGCATTGGGCGGAAAGCCGAACAGCACGATGCCGACTTTCTTTTCGGCATTCGTCTTCTGACGCAGCTTTGCCAGCCGCACGACCTTTTCCGCCAGGCTGTCGATCCGCTCGGAACAGGGCGCCATGGCCTTGCTCGCCGACTGGCTCTGACACATGTACTGGCACCCCTGACAGCCATCGGGGCCGTGCCGGCCGCCAAACACCGTGGGGTTGGTCGCGCCGTCCAGTTCCGGCAGCGCGATCAGCATCGTTGTCTCGATCGGGCCCAGCCCCTGCGGACTGTCGGCCCACTGGCCCAGCGTCTGAAATTCCAGCGGGTGTGCGGCGATATAGGGAATATCCAGCGCCTTCAGCACCTTGATCGCGGCGGCATTGTCGTTATAGGCCGGCCCGCCCACAAGGCTGAAGCCGGTCAGCGACACCATGGCGTCGATCCGGCTGCCCTCTTTGGTCAGGAAATACGCCTCAATGGCCGGCCGGCCGTCCAGCCCGCCGGAAAACCCCGGGATGACCCGCAACCCGCGCGCCTCGAACTTGCGGATCACCGCATCATAATGCGCCGTATCTGACGACAGCACATAGGACCGCATCATCAGCAACCCGACAGTGCCCACAGGGTCCTTTGGCGTCGGCAGATCCGCCAGAGTGGTGGTGATCCGCTCTGGCAGATCGGGGTGATACAGACCCACATCCGGGTATTCCACCGGGGCCGCCCCAACCGCGCCCAGCCATTCGGGCCGGCTTGCGTATTTGCCCAGCAGGTAACGAACCATCGCCTCGATATTGTCGTCCGACCCGCCCAGCCAGTATTGCATGACCAGAAACCAGCTGCGCAGATCCTGCGCCTTGCCGGGAATCAGCTTCAGCATCTTTGGCAGACGGCGCAGCTGCGCCATTTTCTTCGCGCCACTCTCGGTCGAGGGTTTGGATGACCCGCGCAGCCGCTTCATCAGCGCCATCATGCCCGAGGCGGGCTTGGACATATCAAGACCACCCAGCTTGGTCAGCTTGACCAGCTCGGCATCGGCAATCACGCAGATCATGCCGTCAACCCGGTCCCGCGCCGCGCGCAGATCCGGCAGGATCGGGCGCACATGCTCTTCAAGGAACAGCAGATTGACCACAATCATATCGGCCGTCGCAATCGCCGCCCGGGCCTGCTCCAAGGTCTCGGGGTTCTCGCCCCATTCGGCGGCGGCATGCACGCTGACCATCAGCCCCGGAAAATCCCGGCTCAGCCGTTCCGAGGCCCGCGCCACCGGACCGGCCGCATGGGAATCAAGCGTGAGGATCACGATGGAATAGGCGCTGTCCGCGCGGGTTATGGTGAAATCATCGCGCATAATGGGCCTTTGCCTCATAAAGCGTATCAACACTGATCTCGGCCACACCACGTTCAGTGGCGTAATGTTCAGTGTTGCGCCGCGCCTTGCCCCGCACAAAGAACGGGATCTTCTTCAGTTCCTTCTCGGCAGCGGGCAGCCAGACAATCTCGAACGCCCCCCGCTTCTCTTCTTCAAAAATACGCCCTTCAGCGACCTCGGCCTCCGCACTGACCTCGGGCGGGCGCGCCACAGCCTTGCCGCCATGGTGGCTGGCGCCGGCCGCGTCGTGGAATTCGAAATCATCGCGGAACATGTGCAGCAGATGCTCTTCCAGCCCCATGACCAGCGGATGCACCCAGGTGTCGAAAATCACATTCGCGCCTTCGATGCCCATCTGCGGCGAATAGCGCGCCGGGAAATCCTGCACATGCACGGGGGCGGAAATCACCGCACAGGGGATGCCCAGCCGCTTGCCGATGTGGCGCTCCATCTGGGTGCCCAGGATCAGCTCGGGCGCCAGCGCCTCGATGGTGCGCTCGACCTCAAGGTAGTCGTCGCTGATCAGGGCCTCGACACCGAAATCCTTGGCCACGGCGCGCAGCATGCGGGCCTGTTCGCGGTTGTAGCAGCCCATGCCGATGACGTCGAAACCCATCTCGTCGCGCGCAATCCGCGCACAGGCGGCCACATGGGTGCCGTCGCCAAACAGGAACACCCGCTTGCCGGTCAGATAGGTGCTGTCCACCGAGGCCGAATACCACGGCATCCGCAGGCGGCTTTCGTCCAGAACAGGCGCGATACCGGCCAGTTTTGACACTTCGGCGATGAAATCCCGGGTCGCCCCGATGCCGATGGGCACGATTTTGGTGAAGGGCAGACCCAGTTCCCGCTCCATCCAGCGGCAAGCGGATTCCCCGGTTTCGGGATACATCAGCACATTGAAATGCGCCGCGCCCAGACGTTTGATATCCGACGGTGACGCGGTCATCGGCGCGGTCACATTGACCTCGATCCCCATCTCCATCAGCAACCCGGTCAGTTCGGTGATGTCATCGCGGTGGCGAAACCCAAGCGCGGTCGGCCCGATCAGGTTGCAGCTGACGCGGGCGGTCTTCTCCACCGGGCGCGCCAGATGGCGGCAGATCTGAAAGAAGGTCTCATCCGCGCCAAAGTTTTCCTTGCGCTGGTAGCTTGGCAAATCCAGCGGGATCATCGGGATCGGCAGGCCCAGCGTTTCGGACATGCCGCCGGGATCGTCCTGGATCAACTCGGCAGTGCAGGAGGCGCCAATGATCATCGCCTCGGGCTTGAAACGCTCGTAGGCGTCCAGACAGGCCGTCTTGAACAGATGCGCCGTGTCGGAGCCCAGATCGCGGGCCTGAAAGGTGGTATAGGTGACGGGCGGGCGATGGTTGCGCCGCTCGATCATGGTGAACAGCAGGTCGGCATAGGTGTCGCCCTGCGGCGCGTGCAGCACGTAATGCAGCCCGGTCATCCCGGTCGCGACGCGCATGGCACCGACATGGGGCGGGCCTTCGTATGTCCAAACCGTCAGTTTCATGTCAGCGCCGCAGTGGGGGCCAGCCCCCACACCCCCGGGATATTTGTGGGCAGATGAAACATCATTCGGCGGCCTCCAGTTTCAGGAGGTTCCGGCGGCGGAGCGGGCGCGAGAAGAGGCCCGCCAGATCGCCGGCCTGTTCGTAGAAATGCACCGGGGTAAACACCAGCTCGATCGACCACTTGGTGGTCAGACCCTCGGCTTCCAGCGGATTGGCAAGGCCGAGGCCGCAGATGCTCAGATCCGGACGCGCGGCGCGGCAGCGGTCCAGCTGCTTGTCCACATCCTGACCTTCGGCAATCACCGGACCCTGAGCCAGCAGGTCGAGATCCGGCGCCATCACCGCGCGGTGCAGGAAGGGCACGCCAACCTCGATCGCCGTCATGCCGCATTCGCGGGTCAGGAAACGGGCCAGCGGGATTTCGAGCTGGCTGTCGGGGAAAAAGAACACCGATTTGCCATTCAGGCTTTGCGAGGCCTGCGCCACGGCCTTGCGGGCGCGGGCGCGGGGTGCTTCGGTGACTGTGTCGAACAGCTCTTGCGAGACGCCGAATTCTGACGCCACGGCGCGCAGCCAGGCGGTGGTGCCTTCTTCGCCAAACGGGAAAGGCGCCGCGATATGGCGCGCCCCCCGGCGTTCCAGCGCCGCATGGGTGTCGGTCAGAAACGGCTGCGTCAGGGCAAAAACGGTGTTTTCGCCGATGCCGTAGCTGTCATTCACACTGGCGGCGGGCAGCACGCGGATCGGGCCGACGCCCATCGCCTCAAGCAGGCCCACGGCCTGTTGTTCCACCACATCGGGCAGCGCGCCGACCAGCAGCAATTCGCGCGCCGCGCTTTGCGGCAACACCGGCACCATCGAGGCGAGGCAGGCATCTTCGCCCTGGGTAAAGGTCGTCTCGATCCCGGAGCCGGAATAGTTCAGAACCCGCACGCGCGGCGCAAATTTCTCGGTCATGCGCGCGGCGGCGCGGGACAGATCCAGCTTGATCACCTCGGACGGGCAAGAGCCCACAAGGAACAGCTGGCGGATGTCGGAACGGCGCTCAAGCAGCTGGCCCACCACGCGGTCGAGTTCGTCCTGGGCATCGGCAAGGCCGGCCAGATCGGTTTCCTCAAGGATCGCCGTGGCGAACCGCGGCTCGGCAAAGATCATGACGCCGGCGGCGGACTGCAGCAGATGGGCGCAGGTGCGCGAGCCAACCACCAGAAAGAACGCATCCTGCATCTTGCGGTGCAGCCAGATAATCCCGGTCAGACCGCAGAACACCTCGTGCTGGCCGCGCTGTTTGAGAACAGGCGTGTCGGAGCAACCACGGCTTGGGGGTGGGGCAAAGCGGTCGGTCATGCTGCGGCCTCCTGCTGAAGCCGGGCCTGACGCAGTTTCCACAGGAACTGACCCGCGTTGATCACGTAGGTGATATAGGCCGCAAGGGCGAGCACCATGAGTCCGTCGGGCCCCATCGCCCCGGTCATCAGCGCCCAGACATAGGCGGTGTGCAGCGCGATCACGACAAAGGAAAACACGTCTTCCCAGAAGAAGGCCGGGGCAAACAGATACTGCCCGAACACCACCTTTTCCCAGATCGCGCCAGTCACCATGATCAGCATCAGGAAGGCTGTCTTGACCAGGATCGAGATCGTGGCCGCATCATATCCGTTGCCGGTCACGAGATAGCGCAGAACCAGCGCGAGAGAGACCAGAAAGGCCACGAACTGCAGCGGCGCCAGAACCCCCTGGATCAGCGTCCAGACCGACGAATCCCGGCGCTGGCGCTGTTCGGGAGTGTAGAGAAACACCGGTTTTCCGGGAGGGAGGGAAGACTGAGTCATGGTTGATTCCGTGGCTAGTGTAAGGTCAGCCTAACTCCGGGTTGGCAAAAGTGTCAATTAAAACTTACACAATTTGCGCAGACCATCTGTCCAACCCCGAATTCCGCATTTTACCTGAAAAACAGGGAATTTCCAAGATTTCAGAAAGAAAACGCCCCCGAGGCCATGCCCCCAGACACCAGTATATCGCAAAGTGTCAATTATCTTTGACAATTTGTGCGTGCGGAACCACACTCTGTCTCACTTGTTGTTTTGACAAGCTTGCCGTCCGGGTCGGTTTGACAGATGCGGTTCTGGTTTGCGGAGATACTGCCATGACGCACGACCAACTCACCCATGACCGCGCGATCGAGGAAACGGGCAGGCCCGACATTGCCTGCCTCGCCTCAACCGTCATCTCTGTCATCAACGACAAATCGGACGAGGGCAGCCAGACCATTCGGCCCAGCATGCTGCGCAAGATGGTCAGTGACTGCCTGTCGAAAACCGGCCATGACGCTGAACTGCTGCTGTCGAACCTGCGGGACAACCGGCTGGTGCCCGAACAGCTGATCGACATCTACATCCCCGAAGCGGCCCGCACCCTTGGCCTCATGTGGGCAGAGGACGAAATCACATTTGCGCAGGTCACCATCGCGACTGCGCGGCTTCAGGGGTTGCTGACGCTTCTGGCGATCCCGTGGTTCACGCGTATTTCCGACCCCGAAGACCAGATTTCGATTCTTGTCAGCCTGCAGGTTGATGACACTCATACGCTGGGGCCGCATGTCGCGATTGCCCAGTTGCGCCGTCTGGGGGCCTCTGTGCGTGTGTTGTTCGGCGCAGATAGCCAAACAGTTGTGCAGATGCTCAGCGAAGACACATATGATCTGTTAATGTTTTCGTGTTCCGATACCGGTGCACTTGCAACTATCGCTACAATGGTTAGACAGATCAGGTATTTAACCCCTGACTGCCCCCCTGTGGCGCTAGGTGGATTGGTCCTTGACCTTACGGACCGCGTCAAGGAAAGAACGGGTGCAGATCTGGTGACCTCTGATGTCAGGGTCGCCTACAAACTCTGCGAAAAGAAAAGGCCGAAGTTAAAGACCGTGGCGAAATGATGAATTCCACCAGATCCAGCTTCTGGAGCAATGGCTCCATACCTCTGATCGAGCCAGAGCTACTGTCGAGCATCATTGGTGTGGCGTCAGATATCGCACTGGTCGTTTCGGGCAATGGCGTCATCCTCTCGGTTCTGCTGAACCGCAACGAGACGTCCTTTGGCAATCTCGCGCATTGGGAAGGCCGGTCGATCCGGGAATTCCTGACCATCGACAGCATCCCGAAATTCGACGCGATCCAGAGCGATTACAAGAACGGCAAGGCCCCGACGAAATCGGTTGAACTCAATCACACCGATAACGCCGTGTGGGAATTCCCGGTCCGCTACAGCTTTCATCCCTTTGGCGCCGAACAATCCCTGCTGATGCTGGGCCGCGACCTGCGCCCCATCGCCGAAACCCAGCAGCAGCTGGTTCAGGCGCAGATGTCGCTGGAACAGGGCTACGAATCACGCCGCGAATTTGACGCCCGTTATCGCCTCTTGCTGCGCACGGTGCATGATGCGGTGGTCTTCGTTTCCGTGACCGACGGTCGGGTCAAGGATGCCAACGAACCCGCCGCCGCCCTGCTGGGCACCACCCGGGACGAACTGGTCGGCGCCTCCTTCGCTCAGGAATTCCGCGACAAGCGTCGCGAGGAATTCATCGACGGTCTGGTCAACACGTCCTTCTCCGATGCCGCAGCCGGGGTTGAGGTGCAGACGCGCCGCAGCCGCAAGAAGGTTGTGGTGACACCTTCGGTCTTTCGCGCAGGCGGCGAACGCGTGCTGATCTGCCGCCTGACCACCTCGGGCGATGTCTCCGCCAAACATGACGAACTCAGCGTCAATCTGAACATGCTGTTCGACAAGGGGGCTGATGCGGTTCTGTTCACCAGCATCACCGGTGTCATTCACGCCTGCAACGACAGCTTCCTCGACCTCATAGATGCCGCGCATCTGGTCGATATCAAGGGCCGCAACCTGTCGGAATTTCTCGGCCGCGGACAGATCGACATGTCGGTGCTGATCGAAAACGCCCGGCGCTCCGGTCAGATGCGCCTTTATTCCACCAAGCTGATGAATGATTACGGATCGAAAACCGCGATCGAGATGTCGGCCACCTATCTCGACGACCGCAACGAACCCGAACTTGGCTTTGTCATCCGCGACGCCACCCGGGTCGATGCCATGCGCAAAGCCCCGTTACAGGGCGCCGAGGAATCGAGCCGCAACGTGATGGAGCTGGTCGGCTCTGCCACGCTCAAGGAAATCGTGACGGAAACCACCGATGTCGTCGAAAAGATGTGCATCGAAACCGCCGTCAGCCTGACGCGCAACAACCGCGTCGCCGCCGCCGAAATGCTGGGCCTGTCGCGCCAGAGCCTTTACGTCAAGCTGCGCAAATACGGCCTGCTCAGCAAAGAGACGGATGGCGACGCCTAGGCGTTGCGGGTTTGACTCAGGACAAAGCCCATCTGATCGCGCACTCGATCAAAGGAGGAGAGCGTACATCCGGATAGGGTTTGAACCGAGACGCACACACCCCTCTGACCCATCCCCGCCGACATTCTAAATCTGACATCGTTAATCTTGCGGCGACTCAAAATGTCGTGTTTAGTTTACACATGAGTGTCAGCACAAATTTACACCCCCGCCAATACCCCGAGCCTGCAGCCATGCTGCGGCTGATCAAACCTGTCACATGGTTCCCGCCGATGTGGGCCTATGTCTGCGGGTTGATCGCTTCGGGGCAACCGATGTTGTCCAACTGGCCGATGGTCATTCTGGGCATATTGCTCGCCGGCCCGATCGTCTGCGGGATGAGCCAGGCCGCCAACGACTGGTGCGACCGCCACGTGGACGCGATCAACGAACCCGACCGCCCGATCCCCTCGGGGCGCATTCCGGGCCGCTGGGGTCTGTGGATCGCACTGGCCATGTCGGTGCTGTCGCTGGCCGTCGGCTCTCTGCTCGGCACATGGGGCTTCATCGCCACCGTGGTCGGCGTGCTTGCCGCATGGGCCTATTCCGCCGAACCCGTCCGGCTCAAGAAATCCGGCTGGTGGGGCCCGGGCCTTGTGGGTCTGTCCTATGAAACACTGCCCTGGTTCACCGGTGCTGCCGTGTTGTCCCAGACCCTGCCAGCCACCCCCGTGATCCTCATCGCCCTGCTTTATGGCATCGGCGCCCATGGCATCATGACCCTCAATGATTTCAAGGCGCTGGAGGGTGATCGCCAGATGGGGGTCAACTCCCTCCCCGTCACCCTCGGCCCGGAAAAGGCGGCCAAGGTCGCCTGCATCGTGATGATCATTCCGCAGATCTTCGTGATCATCGCACTGGCCAAATGGCACCACCCCGCCCATGCCTCCGCCGTCATGGCGCTGACCCTTGGCCAGCTCTGGGCCATGTCCGTCATGCTGCGCGACCCCAAGGCCAAGGCCCCCTGGTACAACGGCACCGGCGTTCTGATGTATGTCAGCGGCATGATGGTGTCCGCCTTCGCCCTGCGCACGATAGAGGTGCTGCAATGACCCTCAGCTGGTTCTCGATCCTGCGGCTTGGCCTTGTCCAGATGGCCCTCGGGGCGATTGTGGTGCTCACCACCGCCACGATGAACCGCGTCATGGTCGTGGAGCTGGCCCTGCCCGCGATCCTGCCTGGCCTGCTCGTCTCGCTCTATTACGGCATGCAGTTCCTGCGCCCGCGCTTTGGCCATGACGCCGACACCGGCGGCCGCCGCACCCAATGGATCATCGGCGGCGTTGCTGTCCTTGGCCTCGGCGCGCTTGGGGCCTCGCTTTCGGTCGGCCTCATGGCCCAGTCCACCACCCTCGGCATTGCCGTGGCCATCCCGGCCTTTGTCCTCATCGGCCTTGGCATCGGCGCGGGCGGCACAAACCTGCTTGCCCTGCTCGCGTCACGCGTGGGCGAGGGCCGACAGGCCGCCGCCGGCAGCGCCGTCTGGATCATGATGATCTTTGGCCTTGCCGCAACCGGCATCACCGCCGGAATTCTGCTTGATCCCTACAGCCCCACCCGGCTGGTCGTCGTCACCGCCGGCGTCTGCGCCATTGCCCTGATCCTAGCCGTGATCGGCACATGGGGACAGGAACGCACACCAGCCCGCGCCCGCCCGAAACCCAACCGCGACGCCAGCTTTGCACAGGTCGCCCGCGAACTTTGGGCCGATGCGCGCGTGCGCCGCTTCACCATCTTCGTCTTCGCCTCCATGCTCGCCTACAACCTGCAGGACCTGATCCTGGAACCCTTCGCCGGCCACGTCTTTGGCATGACCGTCGGGCAAAGCACGCAGCTGGGCGGCATGCACCATGCCGGCGCGCTGATGGGTATGCTCGCCGTCCTCCTCTCGGGCACCCTGCTCGCGCGCTGGGTCACCGTGCCGATTCGCGTCTGGATCACCGGCGGCTGCCTGCTCTCGGGCGCCTCCCTGCTCGCCATGGCCTGGGGCGGGATGCACGCCCCCACATGGCCGCTGGCCCTCAATGTCTTCACCCTCGGCTTTGCCAACGGCTGCTTTGCCGTCGCCGCCATCGGCGCGATGATGACACTCGCGCGCGAAGGCGACGATGCCCGCGAAGGCATCCGCATGGGCATCTTCGGCGCGGCTCAGGCCATCGCCTTTGGCCTCGGCTCCTTCCTCGGCACCGCCGCCACCGACATCATGCGCAGCCTCACCGCCTCGGACCCGCTGGCCTATGGCAGCGTCTTCGCCGCCGAAGGCGCGGTATTCCTGATCGCCGCCACCCTCGCCCTGAACCTGACCACAGACACCACGGCAGCGCCAAAATCTGCCCTCGTACCGGGAGAATGACCATGTTTGACGTTGTCGTCGTGGGCGGAGGCCCCTCTGGCGCCACTGCCGCCGAAGATCTGGCCCGCTCGGGCCACGCTGTTGCCCTGCTCGACCGTGACGGGCGCATCAAACCCTGCGGCGGCGCGATCCCGCCCCGCCTGATGCAGGATTTCGCCATCACCGACGATCAGCTGGTGGCCAAGGTCACCACAGCACGCATGATTTCCCCCAGCGGGCGCAGGGTCGATATCCCGATCGAAAACGGCTTTGTCGGCATGGTCGACCGCAAGTATTTTGACCCCTTCCTGCGCAACCGCGCCGAAGAGGCCGGCGCGCACCGCTTCACCGGCACCTATCTGCGCATCGAACGCGAGGGCAAAAAGCGATTCGTGATCTACCGCGACAAGGACAGCGGCGAGGAACGCAAACTCCAGACCCGCCTGATCATCGGCGCTGACGGGGCACGCTCCAAGGTCGCGCGCCAGCAGGTCCCCGGCGGCAACCGCATCCCCTACGTTCTGGCCTATCACGAGATCATCGAGGCGCCCGAGGCCACAGACACCTATGATCCGATGCGCTGCGACGTGGTCTATGACGGCGCCATCTCACCCGATTTCTACGGCTGGGTCTTTCCCCATGGCAGCACCACCAGCGTCGGCATGGGCACAATCCTGCCAGAGGTGAACCTGAAAGAGGCAACAAAAGCGCTCCGCCTCGCCTCGGGCCTCGCCGACTGCAAGACGCTGCGCCGCGAAGGCGCGCCAATCCCGCTGAAACCGCTGCGCTTCTGGGACAATGCCAATGACGTGGTGCTGGCCGGCGATGCGGCCGGCGTCGTCGCGCCGTCTTCGGGCGAAGGCATCTATTACGCCATGGTCGGCGGGCGCGTCGCCGCCACTGCCGCTGCCGCCACGCTGGTTTCGGGGCGCATCACCGACCTCGCCCTCGCCCGCCGCCTGTTCATGAAAGAGCACAAGCAGGTGTTCAAGGTTCTCGGCGCCATGCAGAACGCCTATTATCGCTCTGACAGCCGCCGCGAACGGTTTGTGTCGCTTTGCCACGATATCGACGTTCAAAAGCTGACGTTCGAGGCCTATATGAACAAGAAGCTGGTCGCGGCGCGCCCCATGGCGCATCTCAAGATCGGGATCAAGAACCTCAGCCACCTCACCGGCCTTGTGCGGGAGACCTATGTATGACGATCCAAATTCCCGCCTGGGTGAACGGCACGCTGGTGCCGGTGGACAAGCTTGAGGCCCATGTCAAAGGCCTGCGCCACAAGGCCGTCTCGGTCTTTGTCACCCACGGGAACACGGTTCTGATCCAGCGCCGGGCGATGGGGAAATACCACACGCCGGGGCTCTGGGCCAACACCTGCTGCACCCATCCCGAATGGGACGAATCGAGCCTGGACTGCGCCAACCGCCGGCTGGCGCAGGAACTGGGCATCACTGGCCTGTCACCCGATTACCGCGACCGCGTGGAATACCGCGCCGATGTGGGCAGCGGGCTGATCGAACACGAGGTGGTGGACATCTTCCTCGCCGAAGCGCCCGCCAACCTCCGCCTCGACCCGGACCCTGCCGAAGTGATGGAAACCCGCTGGCTCAGCTATGACGCGCTCCTCCGCGACGTGACGGCAAACCCCGCCCGCTTCACCCCCTGGCTGCGGATCTACCTCGACACCTACGCCAGCCGCATCTTCTCGCCCGAGATGCTCGCCCATTCCTGACCCCTGAAAACGGCTTTTGCAGCATCACCGCCCAACCCAAAGGGCTGCGGCGGTTTCTGGAGTCGTAAGGGCGTATTTAGGAAAGAGAAGAAGCAGGGGACGGTCCTGCCCCCCTTCTCTCACACGCATTTCAAACCCGCGTTAAACAAAGGCCAACCACAGACGCGGGTCCAGAAACGTACTCCACCGTTTCATCTGCCCAAAAATATCCCGGGGGAGTCTCCGGTTCACCGGAGACGGGGGCAGAGCCCCCATCCAACCCTACGGAAAAGACCAGACCCTTCAGACAGAGCGCAGCGGCACAACGCGGCTCTCGCGCCCCAACGCCTCTTGCACCACGCGCGCGATGTCGAGCCGCGTCAGCCCCGCATCGCTGTACATCTCATCCGGCGTGCCCTGATCGATGAACCGATCCGGCAGGGTCAGCGTGCGCACCCGCAGACCCCGGTCCAGCAACCCACGCGCCGCCATTTCCTGCAGCACCTGCGCACCAAACCCGCCGCGCGCGCCTTGTTCGACCGTGATCAGCGCCTGATGATGCCGCGCCAGCTGAGTGATCAGTTCCATATCCAGCGGCTTGGCAAAGCGCGCATCGGCGATGGTGACCGAAATCCCCTCCGCCTCCAGCAGCGCGGCGGCGGCCTGACATTCGCCCAGATGCGTGCCCAGCGACAGCAGCGCCACGTCAGTCCCCTCCTGCAGCACCCGGCCACGACCGATCTGCAGAACCTCACCCCGTTCGGGCAGCTGCACCCCCGTGCCATTGCCGCGCGGATAGCGGAACGCGATGGGGCCGGCGTCATGCGACGCGGCCGTCGCCACCATGTGCATCAGCTCGGCCTCATCCGCCGCAGCCATCACCGTGAATCCCGGCAGGTTGCTGAGATAGGCCAGGTCAAAGGACCCCGCATGGGTCGCGCCATCGGCCCCCACAAGGCCGGCCCGGTCGATGGCAAAGCGCACCGGCAGACCCTGCAGGGCCACATCATGCACCACCTGATCATAGCCGCGCTGCAGGAAGGTGGAATAGATCGCACAGAACGGCTTCAGCCCGCTTGCCGCCATGCCGGCGGCAAAGGTCACCCCATGCTGTTCGGCAATGCCCACATCGAACACCCGCCCCGGAAAGCGTTTCGCCATGATGTCGAGGCCCGTGCCCCCCGGCATGGCCGCCGTCACCGCCACGATATCGGGATCTCGGGCCGCCTCATCGCTCAGCGCCTGCCCGAAGACCGCCGTATAGGACGGTGCGCCGGGTTTGGATTTCGCCTGCGCGCCGCTCGCCACGTTGAATTTCGACACACCGTGGTATTTGTCCGCGCTCGCCTCGGCGGGGGCATAGCCCTTCCCCTTGACCGTGCAGCAATGGATCAGCACCGGCCCCGTGGCCCGCGCCCGCGCCGCCCGCAGCACCGGCAGCAGCTGGTCCATGTCATGCCCGTTGATCGGGCCGATGTAGTCGAATCCCAGCTCTTCGAACAGCGTACCGGACCCCTGCAAGGCCCCCGTCACCATCTGGCGCGCGCGTTTGGCGCTGTCGCGCATGGGTGCCGGCAGGGCCGCTTCGAACCCTTCGGCCAGGCTTTTGATCTTGGCCAGCGGTTCGTTGGCATAAAGGCGCGACAGGTAGGACGACATCGCCCCCACCGGCGGCGCGATGCTCATCTCATTGTCGTTGAGGATGACGAACAGCCGCCGCCCCTCGGCCCCGGCATTGTTCATCGCCTCATAGGCCATGCCGGCACTGATCGCGCCATCCCCGATCACGGCAATCGCATCGCCCGTGGGCCGGCCCATGTCACGCCCGACGGCAAAGCCAAGCGCAGCGGAAATCGAGGTCGAGGAATGCGCCGCCCCAAACGGGTCGAACTGCGATTCAGACCGTTTCGTGAACCCCGACAGCCCGCCCTTTTGGCGCAGGCTGCGCATGCGGTCGCGCCGGCCGGTCAGGATCTTGTGCGGATAGCTCTGATGGCTCACATCCCAGATCAGCTTGTCCATCGGCGTGTTGAACACCGCATGGATCGCCACGGTCAGCTCGACCACCCCCAGAGACGACCCCAGATGCCCGCCGGTCTCGGACACCACCTCGATCAATTCCTGTCGCAGCTCGCCGGCAAGGCGCGACAGATCCGGATCGCTCATCGCGCGCAGATCGGCAGGGCCGGCGACGCGGTCAAGGGTGGGGGTATTGCTCATCTGAGGCATCCTTTCAGAGAAAGAAATGGCGCCACGCTGCAATCGGATTGCCGACAGGAACGTGACGCCAGGATCCTGTAGCCAACAGGATGGGAACCGGGGTGTCTGGACCCCCCGACATCCGACCCGCTGGAAAACCGCGGGCCAGATCTGGCAGGGGCCGGGGCAGGAACAGCCGCCCCGGCCCATCATTCAATCGTAGACCGGCGCACCCGTTGCGGCGAGTTCGGGATAGTTTCCGATCACATTCGTGCCCTGCAGCGGCTGCTGATAGCCCTTGTGGCAGGTCTTGCAGGCGGCCTTGGGCGCGTCCTGGTAGACCGGTCCGAGACGTTCGGGCGGATAGACTTCGGTCAGGGGCACGAGATATTCGTTGTTCAACTCCTGCACCATCGAGATGCCCAGCAGTTCGGTCGCCCATTGCGGCGTCACCTGACCGGGGTCGTAGAAGGCCCGGGAGTTGTGACAGAACACGCAGTTCACCCCCAGCGAATTGCTGATGTAGTTCATGAGCGAGAAGGTCCGTTCCGCATTCTGCCAGGTCGGCACATCCGGATCCGAGGGATATTCATCCGCATGCGCGTCAAGATTGTGCACCTTGATCGATTCCGTCTTGAGCAGATAGGTCTCAAGCGCATCTGACGGCAAAGAAGTATACTGGGACTGCACTGTCACGCGGTTCTGCACAGCCGACCAGCCTTCGGTCGCCTTGGTGACCGGGGCAATGCGGAACCAGATGTCCGACGGCACGTTTTCACCCCGATGGCAGGTGAAGCAGGTCACACCAACCTCTTTGTTGACGTTGACGTGCCCATCCCAGTTCTCGTTGATGTTCTGCGTCATCTGGATCATCCGGCGCGCAACGACCTTGGTATAAAGGTCATCCGCCCCGTATTCCTCCAGCGCCACGTCGCCGTGGCAATAGGCGCAGCCCTGTTCGGGGGCGACCCACTGGGTCATGGCCCCCATCACACGGTTAAAGTTGTCTTCGGTGAGATCGCCCAGAACCTGGACGTTCTTATAGATATCCTTGGCCAGATTTTCACCGCCCTCGGGGATATAGGGCTCATCGAAATACATCGCTTCGATGGACGGGTCCGGTTTTGCCAGGTCCGATTTGAATTCGGTCCGCGACATGCCCGTGCCGGCCGGCCCGGTCTGGATCGAGGCTGTGGCATAGGGCTGCCCCAGACTTATCAGCGCCACCACCACGATCACCGCAGATCCGACCGCGCCGACCAGGATGGCCGGACCGTAGATATTGGCCGGTCGCTCCGAATTCCATTTGAAGAACCAGTTCGGTAGCATGATCAGTTACCCCCCTGTCCGATAAAGCCTTCATAGGTGCCGTATTCGCCGTATCCGTAGGATCCGTCATACATCGGCGCGAAATGGTGTTCCTGTGCCCAGATGAACCAGTTGTCGACGACAGTGCCGGTCAAAAGGATGCCGATACCACCGGTGATCGGGGTGAGAACGGCGAACCACCAGGCCCAGCGGTGAATGCCCTCCATCGTGGCGTTGAACCCCATGGTCCAGCGCCAGAACAGGGCCGCCCGTTCCGAAGCCGTGCCACGGTCAGCGATCTGCTCCAGTTCGCGGTCGCCGCCGTAGCGGGTCACAGCCAGAATGGTCGCGCCATGCATGGCGAACAGCAGGACCGAACCATAAAGAAAGACGATCGAAAGGCAGTGGAACGGGTTGTAGTAAAGGTTGCCGTATCGGATCGAAAATGCCGTGGTCCAGTCAAGGTGCGGGAAGATGCCATAGGGCACCATCTCGGACCAGCTGCCCATCAGGATGGGACGGAACAGGCCCAGCACAAGGAACAGCCAGATCGCGGAGCCAAAGGCCCAGGCCACGTGCTTGCCCATCTTTTGCTCCTGCGCCAGCATGTAGCTGCGCAGCCACCAGCTGCAGACCGCAACAAGCAGGAAGAAGCTTGAGATGATGTACCAGCCGCCATCCTGCAGCGGCGGAATTTTCAGACCGTATTGCGGGCTTGGTGGTTCCAGGGCCAGCCAGAACCCCTGCCGCAGCAGCTCCGGGATCGACCAGTTGACCTGCGCCAGCATGTTGATCCCGATGATGTTCAGCCACAGGCACCCGCAACCCAGCGACACCATGCCGGCCCAGCCCAGATAGATCGGGCCCAGCTGCGCGTTGCCGATCCAGCCTGCAAGGTTGGAAAACCCCGGCGTGCCGATCCGCTCTCCGCTCAGGGTGCCCTGTTCATCCAGGCCCACCTCAGGGGCGCCACGCACCTGCACCTGCGTAAAGATGTTTTGGTATTCAATCATGGCCATGTCTTACATCCCCACCACGTTAGAGCCCCAGATCGGCATATCGAGCCACCAGTTCCACCATTCCGGCCAGCCCTTGGTCCAGACCGGGCCAGAGATGATGATGCAGACCGCCGAAAAGAACACGGCGTTGATCGCCAGCAGAAATCCAAGACGGTGAATGCC
Source organism: Puniceibacterium antarcticum (assembly GCF_002760615.1). GTDB lineage: Bacteria > Pseudomonadota > Alphaproteobacteria > Rhodobacterales > Rhodobacteraceae > Puniceibacterium > Puniceibacterium antarcticum. Next base: position 85,661 of record NZ_AWWI01000047.1, read on the forward strand.
CAGCGTGCCGATGGAATAGCCGATGAAGTCGCGAAAGAAGGTGTCCTCATGATCCGGCGTCTTCATGTCTTCGCCCTTTTCAGGGTTCGCCGCCGACAGGACCAGACCACCATGCAACGCGAGGGCAAAGGTGGTGGTAAAGAACAGTGTCACCGCCAGCATATGCGCCGGGTTGTAATGGAAGTGCAGATAGGCATAGCCGGTGTTGCTGACCCAATCGAGGTGGCTGAAGATGCCATAGGGAAACCCATGCCCCCAGGCCCCCATTAGCAGCGGGCGAAAGATCACCAGCGTCATGTAGGCAAGGATCGCAAAGGCAAAGGCAAAGGGCACGTGATACCCCATCCCCAGCTTGCGGCAGATCTCGACCTCACGAAGGGCCCAGCTGATGAAGGACCCCGTCGCGCAGAAGGTGATGATCTGCCAAAGCCCGCCTTCCATCAGCGGCGCAGCACCCAGACCATAGCTCAGGTCAGGCGGTGGAATATTGATAAGCCAGGGGTTGAATGTGCCCTGATGGGCCGCACCCCAGAATATGAGCATGGTGCCCAGAAGGGCAAAAAAGGCAGTCGTGACCCCGAAGAAGCCCACGTAAAATGGCCCCACCCAGAAGTCGAACAGATCGCCGCCGATCAGCGTCCCTCCGCGGACGCGATACTTTTTCTCGAAGCTGAGCAAAGCCATCTTCATGATCTCCGCGTTTTGCGGCGCGTTCCCCCCGGGGACGTATGCCGTCATTTCCAAAGCTGTTTGGTGTTCTACTGCGGGCAACCGAACCGATGCCTCAGGCTGCCCGCAGAGATGTCGTGATGTGCCGCGTGCCCCCCGCAGGGGGCCGCGCGTTTACATGCCCGCTTGTGCGGCGGTCTCGAACCAGTTGACGCCGTTGGACAGCACAACCAGGTGAATCATCACCGCCAGCAGGAAGAGAAAGACGCCCTGTGCCACGAACACGCGGCGGGGGTCGAAGATGAGCCAGATTTTGTAAAACTTTGCCATTTTCTATGTCCCCTTCAGAACCACGGACGCCAGATGAAGGTTGCGAGGTGCGCAACCACTGCAACCGCCGAGAACAGCCAAAGGCCGCTCATGTAGACGGAATGCAGTTCCTGTGCCTGCTCGTCGGTAAGACCTGTGAACGACAGGTCGGTATTATCAGCCATGAACTTTCCTCCGGAATGTTAGTGCTGACGCCGCAATCCCTGCGGCAGGGTCCTCGGGGGCGTGCCCCCCTTGGCCTGTCCACCCCTCCCAGGGCGGTCAGTCTCGTGATCCCGGCCTTTTCAGGCCGAGAAAATCAGGGGTGTGATCCGGTCCGCTTCGGCCCAGGCACGCGCCAGCGGCCCATGCAGGTTCAGCGTCTGTCTCTGGAACACATCCAGCAGCCATCCAGCGGTTGCGAACGGGATCGCCACCAGAAAGATGATTGCGAAATAGAAATGGAACTCGGCGCCACGCTTTGTGTGGTGCGACCGCATGCGCGGCCCGTTTGTGGTAAAGTCCGTCATGTTGTCATTCCTCCTGTTGAAGTCGAAAGCGCCTGAACAGTCTCTAACACGACCCGTTCTGCTCCCTGCTTGAGCGCTGCAGCCTCAGCCGCATCGCGCAAATTCTTGGCCGCCGAGATCCGCGTCAGCACCGGGTGCTGTGCGACGATCCGGTCAAGTTCGGCCTGTGCATCGCCGTCCCACGGGAAATCCCGGCGCAGCGGTGTCAGTGTGGCATCGGCACGGTCCATGTCCGTGCCCAGCGGCAGGATGTGGAACAGCGCATCGAACAAGCTGTTGCAGACCTCCTGCAAAACATAGGTGGCACCGCCATACCCCATCATCGGCGTCCCGGTGTGGCGGCGTATCGCAGCCCCCGGAAAGCTCGCCGGAATGAACGTCGGCTGTGGCCCGTGCCCGGCCTTCATCTCGGCCAGATACATTTTCTCGTTGATCGACCCCATCACGATCAGTGGACGCTTGGCATGCATCATGCTGCGCACTTCTTCGTTGTTGGTCTTCTTGCCGGCCACGCGGGCCACGGCAAAGGCGCAGGGCAGGCCCAGATCGCCCTCAAGGTAATTGCGGATGCCACGCGCATAGGTCTCGTTCGCGACAATGGCGAAACTCGCCGTGGCAAAGAAATCCTGCGTCACCGACCGCCACAGATCCCAGACCGGCTTCAGCGTGGAATGCTTTTCCCGCTCGATGAACGGCTCGGGGTCCAGCCCCGTCAGCTCGCCCAGCTTGCGCAGGAACTTGGTGGTTGAATCCACCCCGATCGGCGCCTGAAGGTAGGGCTTGCCCAGCACCTCACACAGGCCCCGGCCAAATTCGCGGTACATGGTGATGTTCACATCGGCATTCACCAGATTGCGCATCTCGGCCAGATGCGCGCCCAGCGGCATCACCATGTTGACCTCGGCCCCGATGCCTTCGACCATACGGCGGATCTCGTGCAGATCGCTTGGCATGTTGAACGTGCCGTACATCGGCCCCAGAATATTGACCCGCGGCGCGGCGCCCTCTTCGCGTTTCTTCTCGGGCGGCATACGACCCTTGGTCATGCCGAATTCGGTAAAGATCCAGGTCATCGCCCGGTCGGCGCATTCCCACTGATCTTCATCAATCGTGCGCGGCAGGAACCGCTGGATGTTGGTCCCCTGCGGCGTCACGCCCCCGCCGATCATCTCGGCAATCGAGCCTGTGACAACCACCGCCGGCAGCGCAGGGTCGAGAACCTTCCACGCCCGCTTCATCGACTCTTCGGTGCCCGCCCCCATCTCGCCCTCACCCAGTCCGGTGACGACAATCGGCAGCTCATGCGGCGGCAGCGCGTCGGTGTAATGCAGCACCGATGTCACCGGCAGGTTCTCGCAACCCACAGGGCCGTCGATCACCACCTGCAATCCCTTGACGGCGCAAAAGGCATAGATCGCGCCCCAATAGCCGCCGGCCCGGTCATGATCCTGGATCAGCATGGCGCACCGCCGGTCTGGCCGTCAGCCATACGCAAACCATACGGGTTCCATACGCATTCCATAGGGCGATTCGGAGTCATATCATCTGCTCCGCCTTGGCCGCGCGCGCCTGCTTGTCGAGCTTCTTCTGATGCGCCGCGCGAAAGTCAGGCCGCAGGTTTGGCGACCCTTCCCAGATGCCCGCAGTCTCCCCCTCGCCCACGCCGGCAAAGAAGGATTTCATTGTTTCCATGCGCTCTTTTCCGGCGATGGCGGCATTGATCACCTCAGCCAAAGACCCCGCGCCGGCCGGCCCCATCAGCGGACGGGCCGAAATCAGATTGGTGTAATAGAGCGCCGGAATGGCCATCTGTTTCGCCTTCTGCACGACCGGAGTCGTCCCGATGGCCAGGTCCGGCCGGACCGCCTCCATCGCCGCACAATCGTCTTCCAGCGAGGCGCGGAATTTCACCTTGATCCCCTTGGCCGACAGCCAGGCGGCATCGTCCTCGGACCACTTGGATTTCGCGCAGGCGGTCCCGACATAGCGCAGATCGGCGCCACTCTCGACCAGCAGCCGCGCCACCAAAAGTTCCGAACCCTCATAACCACTTAGCGTGATCGTGCCGTTGATCTGACTGCCCGCAAGCGCGCCCTTGATCGCCGGCAAAAACGCATTCTGCGCCGCCGCCACATGGTCTTTTGGCAACCCGAACGCCTCGCCGATATTGGCCAGCCACGCCGCCGTTCCGTCATATCCGACCGGAGCAGAGCCCACGATGGGCCGGCCCGCCGCCTCGAATTCCCGCACCGCTGCAGTGTAGAACGGATGGATCGCCGCCACCGCTCCACAGTCCAGCGCGGCATAAAGTTCACGCCATTCCCGGCACGGTACAACCGGCCCCGCCGCGAGACCCATGGGCGCCAGCATCGCGCCAATCATCATCGGATCCGCCGGAAACATCTCACCCAGCAGGCTGACCGTCGGACGGTCGGATTTGCCCTGCGCCGGCCGCGCCACCGGGCCGGCCTCGGCCTCTTTGCGGGCGTAATTCAGCATCGCGCCGGCCAGCACATCCTTGGCCTCGGCATGGGTCGGAATGCCAAATCCCGGCACATCGATCCCCACAATCCGCACGCCGTTGATCTCGTCCGGCAGCAGCCGCAGCGGCACCCCCGATGCGGTCGGAACACACAGATTTGTCACGACAATTGCGTCAAACCGGTCGGGATCGGCCATCTCATGCACGGATTCCCGGATGTCCTCGAACAGCTTGCCCGTAACCAAGGATTCCGAGTTGAAGGGCACATAGCCCACCGACCGCCGCGCCCCGTAGAAATGCGACACAAAGGTCAGGCCATAGACGCAGCAGGCCGAGCCGGACAAAACCGTCGCCACCCGCTTCATCCGCAGCCCCACACGCAACGACCCAAAGGCGGGGCACATCGACTGCGGCTTGTCATGCGGACCTTGCGGATAATCTGCGGCGAACTTGTCCAGCATCTCGGAATTGCCAGCCATGCGGGCGGCTTTTTCCATCTCGGATCCCGAATGGCATCCCAGACCGTCCGCAGGCATCCCGACCGATGGAACCTCGCCCTCGCGCGGGTGGCCCATAGTCACATCAGCCGTTGCGGCGGTGTCATATGTCACTTCATCGCTCATGGCTGTGTGCTCGGCTTGTGATCATCATTCGCAGGGATCTTCAGGATGTCCTGAAGCAGCCGCTCAATCTGTTCGGGGCGGGCCTCTTGCAGGGCTTGGCGCGTCTCGCCATGCGCCGGTTCGGGCTTGCGATCACGCGTCATCATAAACCACCTCCAGAGAGGCTTGAGGCATGGCATTCTTGCCGCGCATGTCCTCGGCTGTGGCCGGAACCAGCTGGTAATCGCCGCCCGTATCCTTGGCATCGAACAGCCCCAGAAGTCCGTCCTGATCCAGCGGCGCGGGCTTGACCGGCGGGGCAATGCCCACAGCCTCGGCCAGTTCGGCAAACAGCGGACCCCATTGCGACTTCATAGTCCCAACAATCTGATAATTCGCGGATTTCTTGCGCAGGTCATCGTCCTGCGGGATCGCCGCCAGCACCGGGATCTTGACCGCCTTGGCAAAGGCCTGCGCCTCGCCCGAATGGTCATCCTTGTTGATGACAAGGCCGGCAACACCGACATTGCCGCCCAGCTTGCGGAAATACTCCACTGCCGAACAGACGTTATTGGCCACGTACAGCGACTGAAGATCGTTCGACGCGACCAGGATCACCTTCTGCGCCATGTCCCGCGCGATGGGCAGACCAAAGCCGCCACAGACCACGTCGCCCAGAAAGTCGAGCAGCACATAGTCGAAATCCCAGTCATGGAACCCCAGTTTTTCCAGCAGCTCAAAGCCATGGATGATCCCGCGTCCGCCACAACCACGGCCAACCTCAGGCCCGCCCAGCTCCATCGCGAACACGCCGCCGCGCTTGAAACAGACATCCCCGATCTTGACCTCTTCGCCGGCCAGCTTCTTGCGGGTCGAGGTTTCGATGATCGTCGGGCACGCCTTGCCGCCAAACAGCAGCGAGGTCGTGTCGGATTTCGGGTCACAGCCGATCAGCAGCACGCGCTTGCCCTGCTCGGCCATCATGTGGCTGAGGTTGGCGAGCGTGAAGGATTTGCCAATGCCGCCCTTGCCGTAGATCGCAATGATCTGCGTCTTTTTGGTGGCTTCGGTCGGAAGGATATCTGCGAGGTCTTCATTCGCCTCGTCACGCAACCGCTGGTCGAAGTCTTTCAGATTCGGCACGTCGTGCCCAACGGCGCGCGAAGTCACTTCGTCTTTCATGCTGCGTCCTTCCAGTTCAAAATCATTTTCAGGCAGGCCGCATCCTCGAACGCCGTGCGATAAGCATCGGGCGCATTCGCGGCTGCGGATTGATGGGTGATAAGTCCGTCGAGGCTCAGCGCACCGTTCTCGACCAGCGCGCGTGTGGCGGCGAGGTCAGCATGCGTCCACTCGGCGGCGACGCGAAACCGCGCCTCTTTCATAAAGGCCGGCGGGAACGAAAACTGCAGCGGCTGGGTGTAAAAGCCGGCCAGCACAATCTCTCCGCCTTTGGCGATCCGGGTGATCAGATCGTTCAGCAGCGCGCCGTTTCCGGACGCGTCGTAAATGCTTTGGTAATCGCGGCGCGTATCCTTGTCAGGATGGATCACCTCGTACCCCACCGCGCCGGCTTGACGGCTTTCATCGATTTCCCAGACCGTCGGCGCCGGTGCGCCGGCGGCAACGGTCAGCCGCGCCAGCAGCCGGCCCAGAACGCCGTGACCGACAATCAGATCGGGAACCGCCTTGTTCAGGCCGGCCATCGCATGACGCGCCGTCGCGGCCAGCGCCAACAATGCCCCCTGCGCGCCGTGGCCCGCATCGATTCGCGTCACGCGATCCTTGTGGGTCACAACCCGCAGCGCCGCGCCGCCGAACAGGCCAAACGCCCCTTCGTAGCAATTCGCCCCCGGTACAAAGACGTGGTCGCCGGGCTTGTAGCCGGTGTTTGCGCCGGCCTCGACCACCTCTCCGGCGGCCTCATAGCCGGGCACCAGCGGATAACCCATGCCGGGAAACGGCGGCATCTGACCCGACCAGAACAGCTTTTCCGTCCCTGTCGAAATGCCGGAATGCAAAATATCGACGACCAGATCGTTGGCCCCAGGATCGGTCAGGGTCAGCATATCAAGCCCAAGATCCTGTGGACCTTTAAGAAGGATGGCCTGTGTCTGCATGATGTGTCCCTCCCCTGTGTCTGACTGCCAGGAACCGAATCTTTCAAGATCCGTGCGGTGGCATGTCACACTGTCAGTTTAGACTTACACATCGTTGTGTCAACATAAATGGACACAGCCTTTGTGAGTCACTCAGAGAATTTGCGCGCGGTGACAACCTGAGTGACGTAGGGACGTGCCGCGCGGTGGACCCGCGTATCCCCAAAACCGGCTTCCCGGCACAGTTCTGAAATGCGCGACGCCGACCGGACCGTTCCGGTGCGCATTGCCAGTGTATAAAAGGCAAAATAGACGTCGCCAGAAGCACTTGGAGTGGTTCCGCCAGACATCGGTTCAGAGATTATCAGCCGGCCTGTGGGGGGCAAAATCGTGTGAACCTTGGCCAAAAGTGCCGCCACTGTCTCATCGGAATGATCATAAAGGACACGCACCAGAGAAATCGCATCCGCCCCCGCCGGCAGCGGGTCATCCCGGAAGGATCCTGCATGAGTGTCAACTTTAGTTGACACATTTTGCGACCCGAATCGCGCTCTCGCCCCCGCCACCACATGCGGTAGATCAAACAGGCTGACCCTCATGTCGGGATAGGCGTGACACACAGCCTCGACAAAGGCGCCGAAGCCGCCGCCGACATCCAGAAGGTGGCGCGTACCCCTTAGCGAAATCGCGGCAAGTGTGTCTTGCGCAACCAATCCCTGCGATTGTGCCATGAGGTCGGAATAGGTGGCGGTGACATCGGGATCCACGGCCCCGCGTGCGCCAAAGACATAGGGCCAGAAATCGGCCAGCTCGGTCTGCACCTCGCCGCGCAACAGCGCAACCGGGTCTTTCAGATCGCGATACAGGATATCATGATGACGAATCATCTGCTCAAGCCCCGGCACCCCCAACAGCGCCGCGCCCAGTCGCGCCGCGCCAAAGCGGCCGTCCTTGTGGCGATGCAGCAGCCCCATCGCAGCACCTGCCTGCAACAACCGGATCATGCGGTCTGGCGGAATGCCCGTACCCTGCGCCAGTTGCACAACCGTGCGCGGCCCCTCCATCACCTGATGTGGAATGCGCAAATCCACCAGCGCATACAGCACCTGCGACCGCACAAACCCCTGCACCATATCGAAAAGCTGATCGCCATCGCGCCGAGCGAACCGTCGTGTCAGCGGGAACGCCGCCGCCCAGCGTTGAAAACCCGGGCGCGCCACCAGCCGTGCCAGCCCTGTGCGCCAGTCCGACCCGCGCCGCGATTCGGGCACGGGTGGCTCATCCGCAGCAATGACCACCGATCACGCCTGCGCTTGGACGGGCGCAAAAACCGGCATGATCTGTTCCGCTTGCATCCGTACCATCTGCGCCAGACGCGCCTCACCCGGGCAGGACGGGATCGACGCAATGGCCCCGGCCAGAATATCCTTGAGCCGCTGCATCGCCCCATCGACCCCCAGCGCGGTTACCGCATTTGGGCGACCGTGAAGATCATCCTGCCCCGCCGGTTTGCCCAGGGTCTGCGCATCACACAGGGCGTCGCGCAGATCGTCGGCGACCTGAAACGCCTCTCCAATCCGGGCACCCAGCTCAAACCACGGCTCAGACTCCTGCCCCGCTGCGATAGCGCCCATCTGCGTTGCCGCAATGAACAGCGCCCCGGTTTTGGACCGGTGATAGGCGGACAGGTCAATCTCGGTTTCGCTTTCCCAACCCTGCCCGGCGCAGATTCCGCCGGGCATACCGGTCTTCTGCGCCAGCGACAGCACCAGCTGAATGCCCCTGTCGGGTGCCACATGCGCAGCGCGGGCCAGCACCTCGAATGCCAGAACTATCAGCGAATCGCCGGCCAGAACGGCCAGCGGCTGGGAATAGGCCCGATGCACAGACGGCTTGCCCCGCCGCATGTCGGCATTGTCAAAGCAAGGCAGATCGTCATGGACAAGGCTCGCACAATGGATCAGCTCCAGCGCCGCCGCCGCCGCATCGGTCAGCTGCGGGCGATCATCGCCGCAAGCCATGGCCACAGACATCAGAATTGTCGGCCTGATCCGCGCCCCGCCGGGGGTTGTTGCATAAGTCAGGGCCCCGGAAAGCTGCGCAGGAGCAATCCCCCCCTGCCCGATTAAAACGGCATTTCGCACGGCGGCATCAATTCGCGCGCTCAGGGACATGAGCAGACTCCTGTTTTTGGCGTGTGTCAAAAATTACTGACACCAATGTGTAAATCATACTGGACAGTCACATGTCCCGAGTCAACAATCCGGTTATGAGCGTGCTGAAAAATACAAAGTCAGACTGCCAGATCGGCCCGGTCCTTGTGATCGGTGCCGGGATTGGCGGACTCTGCGCTGCGCTCAGACTGGCTAATGCGGGTATTGACGTCACAATAATTGAACGTCACGGCGAACCGGGCGGCAAGATGCGGCAGGTGAATGGGGTTGATGCCGGCCCAACAGTGCTGACCATGCGTGACGTTTTCGATACGCTTTTCAGCGATATCGGTGAAAAGACAGAGGATCACGTGACCCTGATCCTGCAGGACATCCTTGCACGGCACTGGTGGCCCGGCACCGGCCCGCTGGATCTATACGCCAATCCCGAACGCAGCGCCGAGGCGATTGGACAGTTGTCAGGCCGACAATCGGCGCAAGAGTTCCGGGTTTTTTCAGCACGCGCCCAGAGGCTTTTCAACGGGTTTCAGGACCCTGTGATGAACACGCCTGTCCTACGACTTGGTGCGCTGGCATATCATGTACTGCGCGACCCGGGGCTGATCCGCGCCATGGCACCACTCTCGTCCCTCTCCGGCTTGCTGGATCGATCCTTCAGCGATCCCCGTCTGCGCCAGCTTTTCGGCCGATACGCCACCTATGTCGGCGGGTCGCCCTATCACTCACCCGCCCTGCTCGCGCTGATCTGGCAGGCAGAGGCGGCAGGCGTCTGGTGCGTCAAGGGTGGGATGCACGCCCTGGCCCGCGCCATCGCGCGGCTGATCGAACGCCGCGGCGGCACGTTGCGTTATAACAGTCATGTCACGCGGATCGAGACAGACAGCGACGGTGTGACCGGGGCGGTGCTGTCGGACGGTAGCACCCTGCCCGCCCGCCAGATCGTCTTTAACGGCGATCCCCGTGCGCTCTCCCTTGGCCTTTTAGGGCCGCAGGTCACATCTGTCGCGCCGCGAACAACACAAACGCCGCGCAGCCTGTCCGCCAATGTCTGGAGCTTTTCCTCTCCCCTCACCGGGCCGGAACTGGTGCATCACAACGTATTCTTCTGCGCCGACCCGCGTGCTGAATTCAACGATATCGCACAGGGACGCATCCCAACCGATCCGACGCTTTATATCTGTGCCGAGGATCGTGGTCAGGGCGTCACGCCACCGAAACAGGAACGGTTCGAGATCATCATGAACGCGCCACCGCTGAGCCAGCGCAAGGCACATCCAGAGGATTACGCCATATGTCACAGTCAGACCTTCAACAGCCTGTCCCGTTTCGGCCTGACCTTCGCACAATCGCCGGGACCAGAGGCGCTGACGACCCCCGAGGGGTTCGAGATACTGTTTCCCGGGACAGCCGGATCCCTTTACGGGCAGAGCCCGCACGGGATGACGGCGGCACTGAACCGGCCGGTGGCCGTGACCCACGTGCCGGGGCTGGTGCTGGCGGGGGGCGGTGTGCACCCGGGCGCGGGGGTGCCGATGGCGGCGCTTTCCGGCAGGCACGCGGCAGAGGCGATATTGAGGGGCCGAACTTCAACCTTGCCGTCCCGCCAAACGGCTACGCGTGGTGGTATATCGACGGCATAAGCGCCGATGGGACCCGCGCCGTTTCCGTCATCGCCTTCATCGGATCGGTGTTTTCGCCCTGGTACCGCTGGTCCGGGCGGCGCGATCCGGAAAATCATGTGTGCATGAATGTCGCAACCTATGGCCCCGGCGGACGCTTCACCATGACCGACAGAGGCCGCAGCGCCCTGCGTCAAAGCAAAGACAGTTTGCAGATTGGCCCATCGTCGATGCGCTGGGACGGCAACACCTTGGTGATCCAAATCAACGAGCTATCGGCGCCACCCCTCATTTCGCGCTTACGGGGGGAAATCCGCCTGTCCCCGCGCGCGGTGACAGATCGCGAACTGGCCCTGACCCCGGATGGCGCGCATATCTGGCGCCCCTTCTCACCGGTCTCAGACATATCCGTCGTGCTCGAAGCAAAGGGTTGGCAGTGGGATGGGCATGGTTATTTCGATGCAAATTTCGGCACGCGCGCATTGGAAGAGGATTTTGCCGTCTGGACCTGGGGACGGTACCCGTCACACGGCGGCAGCACATGCTTTTACGACGCGCAGCGGCTGGACGGATCCGAACTTGCCGCCGGCTTTCATTTCACTGCCGAGGGTAGAGCAGACGCTATTGCCCTGCCACCGAAACGCCCTTTGTCCCGCTCGCTTTGGGCGGTAAAGCGCGAAACACGTGGAGATCCGCTATCGCAGCCAAGGCAGGTGATGAACATGCTGGATGCGCCGTTCTATTCCCGCTCGATGGTCAGGACCGTTCTGGATGGCCAGCCTTGTGTGGGTGTCCACGAGGCGCTTGATCTAAAACGATTCCGCTCGCCCCTTATCAAGCCGATGCTTGCGATTCGGGTGCCGCGCCGGGCCGGCTGGGTTTTCTGATTGGAACGCCGGAGCTGGCGCCAGCCCCCGAAGCCCCGGATATTTTTGGGCAGATCAAGGCAAGTCCGGAGTTTTTAAATCACCCTTCCGAAGGAAGGCGTTTCACGATCGAGTCCATTCGGTTTCGCAGATCAGGCCTTTTCAGGATTTCGTTGCCACACAGATGCATTCAGAGCACCGGCAATAGTGACCCAAACCAGATAGGGCACGAATAAGGCCGCAGCGATGAAATCCACTTGGTATAGTGCAAGCAAGGTCACCGCGACCGACGCCCACAGTGCAGACAGCACGATCATCCCGAGCTTGATCTTCTTGAGGCCGAAAAACACCGGTGTCCACAATCCGTTCAAAGCGATCTGAAGCGACCAGAGCGCCAGTGCGATGCTGTTGTCTGGCGCCATTGCGGCCCTGGTACCCGCTGTCGCCATGCAGACATAAAGCATCGTCCAGACAACCGGAAAGGCCCAGTCGGGCGGCGTCCATGACGGCTTTGAAAGATCACGATACCATTGGCCGGGGGCAAAAAGGCCACCCGTGGAACCGGCTGAAAAACACGCGGCAAGGAATATGACAAACAGAGCCCAAAACATGCCCTTAAGTAGAGCGCGCCGATCCCCCTTGCAAGGCCTTACGCCTTTCATGATCCGTGGCTGTCAACTGTGTCAGTGTGCTGAACAACCCGTCCTTCCGGCTCCAGACAGTCTTGCGTTCCGCAGCGGCCGACACAAGGAAGGCAACCTCGTCCAACGGACGGGCATAAAGCACGGCAGAGCGGGGCATCACGAGTGTGGTAGCCGCGCGGGTTGCCGATAGCATCAGCCAGCCGATCTTTTGCGCCTTGGAGGTGCGTGCCCGGGTTGAGATCGAATCATAGCCGACCTGCTGCACCTCGCGCCCGATGCCCGCATAGATATGGCGGGCGGCGTAAATGCCGGGCCGGCAGCTTGCGGGCAGGGCGGCGATGCCAGCCTCTGAGCGGTTGTAGAGCCTCGTTGCCTCGCTCACCAGCTGGCGGGTCATGTGGCGGATCGGTTTGGTGGCTTTGGGTGAGTCGAGGAAGTGTTCCGAGTCTATCCCGGCCTCGGCAAGCCAGTCTGTGGGCAGGTAGAGTCGCCGTTCCAGCGCATCTTCGCCCACATCGCGGGCAATATTCGTCAGCTGCATCGCCACGCCCAGATCGCAGGCACGGGCCAGCGCATCGGGATCACGCACCCGCATCAGCACACACATCATCGCCCCCACAGCCGAAGCAACCCGCGCGGAATATTCAAACAATTCGGACAGGGTGGCATAGCGCCGGCCCGTCGCATCCCAGGCAAGTCCCTCAAGCAGGGCCTCGGGCAGGGCGCGGGGCATCTCGAATTCCTCGACCACAGCGGTAAAGGCACGGTCGGGCGCCGCATTGCGGGGCCGGCCCTGATAGACGCGCTCAAGCCTGTCCTGCAGCGACAGCACGGCGGCGGCCTTGTGCACTTGCAGATCCACCGCATCATCCGCAAGTCGGCAAAACGCATAGAGCGCCAGCGCCGGGTTGCGGACACGCCCGGGCAACAGCCGGGACGCGGCGTGAAAGGATAAGGAGCCATGACGGATCGCGTCGGTACAGGCCTGCATATCGCCGGGATGGATGCTCATGTTTTCACCACTTCAGGATCTGGAACCAGTTGGCTGAGGACCTCTGCCGAGGCGATGACACCCGGCAGGCCAGCCCCGGGATGGGTGCCGGCACCGGTGAGGTAGAGGCCTGCGACCTCCTCAGATACGTTATGCGGGCGGAACCAGGCCGATTGCAGGATGCGCGGTTCAATCGAAAACCCCGTGCCAAAGGGCGAGAGATACCGGTCGCGAAAGGTTTCGGGTGTGAAAACTTCTGACGGGCCGATGTGCGCGGCAAAGCCGGGCAGGAGCTGTTCATCAAGGATCTTGGTCATCTTGGCGAGGTAGGCGTCCTTTTCAGCCGACCAGTCGACCGGGGTCTTGTGGCCCAGATGCGGCACCGGGCTGAGCACGTAAAAGGTATCATCCCCCTCGGGCGCGACGCCGGGGTCGGTCACGCTGGGCCGGTGAACATACAGCGACATGTCATCGGACAGCTTGCCGTTCAGAAAGATGTCGTTGATCAGACCCTTGTAACGCGGTCCGTTCAGGATGGTGTGGTGGCCCACATCCTTCCATTTGTGCGCAGTGCCCTTGGTCCCGAAATACCAGACAAAGAGGCCCATAGACCAGCGCGCCTTGTGCAGTTTCTTACGGGTCCAGCGGTGCCGGTCATGATTGCGCATCAGGGTTTCATAGGTGAAACCGGCGTCAGCATTGGACACCACTATATCGGCAGTCACGATCTCGCCGGATTTCAGGCGTACCCCATGAGCGCGATTCCCCTTGATCAGGATCTCGTCAACTTCGGTCTCCATCCGCATCAGGCCACCCTGATCCTCGATCACACCGGCCATTGCCTGGGCAATCGCGGCGACACCACCTTGGGCGTAATGCACGCCAAAGTTCTTTTCGAGGTGGCTGACGAGGATATACATTGACGTCACGTTGAACGGATCCCCGCCGATGAACAGCGGATGAAAGGACAGCGCCATGCGCAACCGTTCATCTTTGACCCGCCGCGCGGCATGGGCATAAACAGAGCGGTCGGCGCGCAGACGGATGAATTTTGGCAGGGTGGTGATCAGGTCGCGCAGACGGTGCATGGAGCGACGGCCCAGATCCTCGAACCCGAACCAGTAACGTTTTTCGCTATCATCGAGGAATTTTTCGTATCCCGCCAGATCACCCGGGGACAGGCGCGACACCTCTGACTTCATCGCCTCTATACTTTGGCGGGCGGAAAAGGTCGATCCGTCGGGCCAGCGAATCTCGTAAAAGGGATCGAGCGCAGTAACTTCGACCTCCTTGTGAAAATCGCGACCACAGGCGGCCCAAAGTTCCTTGAACACCTGTGGGACCGTCACGATGGTCGGCCCCAGATCAAACCGGTGTCCGTCGCGCCAAAGGCAGGACCCGCGCCCACCGGGCACATCCAGCCTGTCGATTACCGTGACCCGGTAGCCCCGCGCGCCCAGTCGCATGGCCGAGGCAAGACCGCCAAGGCCGGCGCCGATGACCACCGCATGCGGGGCCTTGGACATCTTTGATGCGACCGAAAAGGATGTGTCGATTTTTGTCATCATACCTCAACGCTACATGTGTCAACTTAATCTGACAATCTTTTCTCATCACGTCTAGTCTGGCGTGGTTCTTTCTTTTCATTACAGTGAATACATGTCAGACTAAATTGACACTTTGATGGTGAACAATGCAGATCGTCAGCCTCAGCTTCTTTCGCTTTGCCTCGCCTCTGGCGCGGTTCTGGGCGCTTGGGATGATGGGGGTGGCACGTCTGTCGATGCCGCGAATCGCAGGGATCGGGTTCTGGAAACTCTGCGGGTCCGGCACGGGCGAGGGGTTTACCCCGCTGCCCAACACCGCCGTCTATGCCATCCTCGCCACCTGGCCCGACCTTGGCACCGCACAGCGCCAGACCGGCACAGCCTCCCTGTTCCGACGCTACCGCAGCCGCGCCTGCGAATCCTGGACTCTGTTTCTCAGCCCGATTTCTGCGCGGGGGGAATGGTCAGGTGCCAGCCCCTTTGTACCGCAAAAGGACGACTCGACCGGCCCCATCGCCGCCCTGACACGCGCCACAATCAAACCGCGCCGTGCCTTGCGCTTTTGGGCGCGGGTGCCCGACATTTCTCAGGTCATCGGCGCTGATCCGAACGTGTTGTTCAAGATCGGTATAGGTGAACTGCCGCTGCTGCATCAGATCACCTTTTCCATCTGGCCTGATACCGAAACCATGGCCCATTTTGCCCGGCATGACGGGCCACATGCCCGCGCCATCCGGGCGGTGCGCGACGGTGCGTGGTTCCGCGAAGAACTTTATGCCCGCTTCCGCATCACAGCCGAAGCTGGCCAGTGGGACGGTGTAAGCCCCCGCATTCTGACAGACATCAAGGAGACCGCCGCATGAGACAGCCCTTTCCCTTTTCCGCGATTGTCGGTCAGGAGGCAATGAAACAGGCCATGGTGCTGACCGCGGTTGATCCCGGCATCGGCGGGGTTCTGGTGTTTGGTGACCGGGGCACCGGTAAATCCACAGCCGTGCGCGCGCTCGCCGCCCTGTTGCCGCCGATCTCGGTCTTGGCCGGCAGCTCGACCAATGCTGCCAGTGCCGAAGATCAGCCGGACTGGGCCGATCCGCTGCCCGGCGACATACACGACATTCCCACACCGGTGATCGACCTGCCGCTGGGGGCAAGCGAGGATCGCGTCGTCGGCGCGCTGGACATCGAACGCGCCCTGACACGTGGCGAAAAGGCATTCGAACCGGGGCTGCTCGCCCGCGCAAATCGCGGCTACCTTTATATAGACGAGGTCAATCTGCTGGAGGATCACATCGTCGACCTGCTGCTGGACGTCGCCCAGTCGGGCGAGAATGTGATCGAACGCGAAGGCCTGTCGATTCGCCACGACGCGCGGTTTGTCCTTGTCGGCTCTGGCAACCCGGAAGAGGGCGAGCTGCGCCCGCAGCTGCTGGACCGGTTCGGCCTGTCAGTCGAGGTGCGTTCGCCCACAGACATCCCCGAACGGGTCGAGGTTATCCGCCGCCGCGCCGCCTTTGACACCAATCCGCAGGCCTTTCTGGACAAATGGAACCCCGAGGACGCCAAAATCCGCGATCAGATTCTGACCGCACGGGCCGCTTTGCCCAAGGTCGCAACATCGGACAAGACCCTGCACGACTGCGCCGAGCTCTGCGTTGCCCTCGGCTCGGACGGGCTGCGAGGAGAGCTGACATTGCTGCGCACCGCCCGCGCGCTGGCCGCCTATCAGGGCGACGCCGAGGTGACACGCACCCACATGCGCGCCGTCGCGCCGATGGCGTTGTCCCACCGTCTGCGCCGCGATCCGCTGGACGAGGCCGGGTCAAGCACCCGCGTCATGCGCGCCGTCGAAGATGTCTTTGCATGAAGCATGACGCGACAGAAGCCTGGGTGACCGGGCAGCTGGCCGTTCATTTGCTGGCCGTTGATCCCGGCGGGCTGGGCGGCTTGCACCTGCGCGCCCGGGCCGGCCCGGTGCGGACGGCATTTCTGGACGCACTGCCCGTGGGTTTGAAAACGGCCCGCAAGATCGGCGCAAATGTGCAGGACACGCAGCTGTTCGGCGGGATCGACATCAGCGCGACCCTGGCCGCCGGGCAGGTTGTCCGCTCGCACGGATTGCTCTCGGAACCTGTACCGCTGATGCTGACCATGGCCGAACGCTGCCCCCCGGGCCTTGCCGCGCGGCTGGCGCAGGCGATGGATGCCGGTCGGCAGCAGGCGCTGATCCTGATGGACGAAGGCTGTGACGAGGATGAGACCGCCCCCGCAACTCTGACCGAACGGCTGGCGTTTCACGTGAATCTCGACGGGCTGCGACCGGTCGATCTGGCCGAAATGGCGTTGGCACCGGACGAGATCAGCGCGGCTCAGGCGTGTCTGCCCGGTGTCACGGTTTCGGATGACATGCTGGCCCTGATGGTCGTGACTGCCGCACGGTTCGGCATCGACTCGCTGCGCGCACCGCTGCTAGCCCTTGCAGCGGCCCGGGCGCATGCCGCGCTGTCAGGGCGCCCCGAGGTTGAAGAAGACGACGCGCAGATCGCCGCGCAGCTGGTGTTTGCCCACCGCGCGACCCTGCTGCCACAGGAAGAAGAGGACGCAGCGCAAGAGCCAGACGAAGACACCTCTGCGGATCCCGAGGACAGCTCCAAGGATCAGCAGACCGAGGAACCGGACGTCGAGTCCGAGGAGGGCGGGCAGAACATTCCCCAGGACATGCTGATCGAGGCGGTCAAGGCATTTCTTCCGCCCGAAATTCTGTCCGCTCTGTCGCAAAAGAGCAAAGGCGGTGGCAAAGGTTCGGGCGGGGCCGGCCAGCGGCGCAAGGGAAACCGGCGCGGGCGGCCCTTGCCCTCGCGCCCCGGCAAGCTTGACGGTTCATCCCGGATCGACATCGTTGCCACCCTGCGCGCCGCCGCGCCCTGGCAGATGCTGCGCCGTGCCCAGACGCCAGACCGGGCCGGCCTGCTGATCCGCCCCTCGGACATCCATGTCAGGCGGTATCAAGAGATGTCGGACCGCCTGATCATTTTTGCCGTCGATGCCTCCGGCTCGTCTGCCATGGCGCGCCTGTCCGAAGCGAAGGGCGCGATCGAGCTGATGCTGGCCGAAGCCTATGCCCGCCGCGATCATGTGGCTTTGATCGCCTTTCGCGGTGAGCAGGCAGATCTGATCCTGCCGCCGACACGATCTCTGGTGCAAACCAAACGCCGCCTGTCGGGCCTGCCCGGCGGCGGCGGCACACCTTTGGCGGCCGGCCTTCAGGCCAGCGCCGAACTGGCACGGCGGGTCATGGGGCAGGGGCTGTCGCCGGCTCTGGCGCTCCTGACCGACGGGCGCGCAAATGTGCCCTTGCCCGGCCGCACCGGACGCGCGGCGGCAACAGAGGATGCCGAAATCATGGCAGGACTCGTGCGTCGGCTGAACATTCCCGCGGCGGTGGTCGATACCTCGGTGCGGCCCCGTCCGGAACTGAGCAAGCTCGCCGGCCTCATGGGTGCGCGCTATGTGCCGCTGCCCCGGGCCGATGCACAGGGGCTCAGCCGTGCCATCGGCGCGGCCATCGCGGACTGACATCATGGATTTCACCCGCGATCTGGCAGGCTGGCCGCACAGCGCATGTTCCACGCTGATCCGGGTGCGTCCGCATGACTGGCACGTGCAACAAATGGGGCAGGGGCCGACGCTGCTGTTGCTGCACGGAACCGGTGGCTCGACCCACAGCTGGCGCGATCTGATGCCGCTGCTGGCGGACAGTTACCATGTGGTTGCCGTTGATCTGCCTGGACATGGCTTCACGCGGCTCGGCTCGCGGCACCGGTCCGCGCTGAACACCATGGCGCAGGATCTGGCGTCGCTGTGCACGGATCAGGGCTGGCACCCGGTCTGCATCATCGGGCATTCCGCCGGCGGGGCTGTGGCGCTGCGGCTCAGCAACCTGCTGGAACACAAACCCAAAGTCGTGGGGATCAACCCGGCGCTGCAACCGTTTCAGGGGCTGGCCGGCGCATTCTTTCCCGTGGCCGCGCGCGTTCTTGCCATTGCACCGATGCTGGTGGATATCGCCCTGCGCAGCATGGCCGCACCCGGGCGGGTCGCCACACTTTTGGCCAGCACGGGATCGCGCATAGATGGAGAGGGGCTTGCGCTATATTCAAAGCTGTTCAGAAATCGCCCACATGTGGACGGGGCGCTGCTGATGATGGCGCAATGGAAACTGGACGGATTGCTGGCGGATCTGCCTCAAATGGAAGTCGAGTGCCTGTTCCTCACCGGCAGCAAAGACCGCACCGTCCCGCCAGTTTCAGCGGTCGAGACGGCGGCGCGGATGCCACACGCGTCAGTCGAAAGCTTTGACGGGCTGGGCCATCTGATGCACGAAGAAGCGCCTGATCGGGTTGCGGCGCGCATCCGCCAATGGCTGGCGTGAAAACCGATTTACCGCGTACGACGCAGGTATATGTAGTAGGCGCCAGCACCGCCGTGGCGAATATGCGCCTCCGTCACCTGCAAAATCGCCTGAGCGACAGGGGCCATGCGCAGCCACATCGGCACCTGCTGTTTCAGTACACCACGGCGATGCGGCATGGGCGCATAGGGGTCTTCGCGCTGACCCTTGCCAGTAATCACCAGAACCAGCCGAGCGCCCCTTGATTGCTGCGTCAGAATGAACCGCGTCAGGGTGGGATGAGCCTGGTCAAGAGTCATCCCGTGAAGATCGATGCGCGCCTCTGGCATCAGCTTGCCACGCTTGAGCCGTGTATGCGACTTCTTGTCCATCTGAACCGCATCGCCATTCAGACGTTGCGCAGTGGTTCGGGGCAGGGTTGCGTCCTTGGTTTGAGACTTGGATTTCTGACCAAGGGTGAACGGTGCCAAAGCTTCAACAGCCTTTGGCGTCAGCACTGGGTCCGGATCGCGGGTGACCGGCGTCGGCCCTATGGGCGCAAAGTGATCTCTGCGCCCCAGCTTTTCCGTGCTGCGAGCCACCTCTCGCCAAAGCTCGAGCTCTTCGGGGCGCACACGGCGCCGGCTCATGGGTGAAATTCCGGAAACACTCGCTTTGAAAACGCCCGGATCATTCGCCCGTGGCGACGAGCTGCCAATTGGGGTCGTCACTGCCCATGGTGCGCGCGAAGGTCCAGATGTCCTTTTGCTTCTTGGTCTGCTTGGCGCTCCCCTCGATGATCTCACCCGATGCGTCGCGCACGAGCGACGTAAGTTCGCCAACATAACGCACTGTCAACTCGGCGAGGCCAGTCTGCGCGTCTAACGTGGCGTCCTGCAGCGCCATTTCACGAATGCCAATAAATTCGGATTCAATCTTGAGCCCTTGCGACACGCGCGATGCAACGACCTCTGCAAAGGAGTCATAGACATCCTGATCAAGAAACGGCTTGATTTCCGCCAATTCTCCACGCTCAAACCCCATCAGGATCATCTCGTAAGCACCGCGAGCGCCACCAAGGAAATCGCCGACGCCAAAACTTGGCTCAGCCCGTTTCATCCTGGCAAGCGCATCGGCAGCGGGGCTGCCCTCGGGGACATGATCGATGATGTCGCGGTCTGGACCACCTTCGATCACTTCAAAATCGGGGCGCGACTTGCTTTTGACCTCTGGCGCAGGGGCGGTGGGCTTCTCAAAGCCTTCCCGGGTACCTAACACACCACGCAGGCGCAAAATAAGGAAAACGGCCACTCCGGCAAGAACCAGAAGCTGGATAATCGGTGAGTTCATCGAGACCTCGCGGTGGAGCATGCATTTAAAAGGTTCAGTTAAGTCCTTATGTAGGTGCTGCGAGTGGTTTAGTCCACCGCACGACATGATAAGGAGACCGGACTGATGTGGCTATTTGTGGCTTTTCTCGCAATCCCGATCATAGAAATTGCATTGTTCATCCAAGTGGGTGGGCTGATCGGCCTCTGGCCGACCCTCGCGATTGTGGTGCTGACCGCTGTTTTGGGCACCTGGCTGGTGCGTTCCCAAGGGGCGCAGGCACTGAACAACGTCCGCCGGTCATTTTCCGACCTGCGTGACCCAACCGAACCTTTGGCCCATGGTGCCATGATCCTTGTTGCCGGCGTTTTACTGCTGACACCCGGATTTTTCACGGATGCAATGGGCTTTGCGCTTTTGGCCCCCCCGGTTCGGTCTGCGGTGATCAACTACCTACGCAAACACGTCAAGGTTCAGCGCTTCGAGATGGGTGGGGGACCCGGACCGCAACGGCGCCCGGGTCCCGGTGATGTGATCGACGGGGACTACGAAGATGTCACATCGCCCGATGACGTCCTGCCACCAAAGCAGCCAACACATTCTGGGTCAGGCTGGACAAAGCACTGATTTAGCGCGGAGGAAGGCTTCGTCTGACCATTGAGGGACGCCCACCATGCTGATAAGCACTGTGCAAAATTGACCTCAAGGGAGAAGACGATGGCCGATGAACCGATAGCAAACGGTGCAGCAGCAGCTGCGCCGCAGATCAAGATGAATGTGCTAGCACAATTCATACGCGATATGTCGTTCGAGAACATTCTGGCACAAAAGGGGACAGGCGGCGAAATGGTCCCAGACGTGCAGGTTCAGGTGAATCTGGACGCGCGCAAACGCTCGGCCAAAAACCAGTACGAAGTGGTGATGAAGCTCAAGGTTGATGCCAAAGCCAAGGAAAGCCGCAACCAGCTTTTTCTGATGGAATTGGACTATGCTGGCGTCTTCAATATCGAAAACGTGCCCGAAGACCAGATTCACCCGTTCCTGCTGATTGAATGTCCGCGCATGTTGTTTCCATTTGTACGCCGCATCGTTTCCGATGTGACACGCGACGGGGGCTTCCCGGCACTGAATCTGGAAACGATCGATTTTGTCTCTCTTTACCGGAACGAAATTGCGCGCCGTCAGGCAGAACAGGCACAGGCTCCCGTCGGAAACGCCTGAGTCGTCAGCCCTTTGACCATAGGGCATTGCCCCCAAGATTTGTGACAAAGGCGGCATGTGCCGCCTTTTCCGACTCTGTCAAACGATCAGGCAAAGGTTCGGGACGGGGATATGGACGCCAGTTCGACGCCTGAGTTTGAGTGGCGCGCGTTTCGGGCCGTGCCTCAGACAAGCCAAAATCCGGCTGCTTGCCCCCGACGAGTTCCAGATAGACCTCTGCCAGAATTTCAGAGTCGAGAAGGGCACCATGAAGCGTGCGCGAGGAATTGTCGATGTTGAACCGACGGCAGAGCGCGTCCAGAGAGGCCGGCGAGCCGGGAAATCTTTTTTTCGCTATGGCCAAGGTGTCGATGGCCTGTTCCCACGGCAGTTGGCGCTTGTTAAGCCAGCGCAGTTCGGCATTCAGAAACTTCATATCAAATGCGGCGTTGTGAATGACCATCTTTGAATTCCCGACAAAATCGAGAAAGGCATCCGCAATCTGCGCGAACTTAGGTTTGTCGCGCAGGAAATCATCGCCCAGCCCATGCACCTTAAAGGCCTCATTCGGCATCATGCGTTCGGGATTGATGTACTCATGATAGGTGTTGCCGGTCGGCATATGGTGCATCAGCTCTACCGCGCCGATTTCAACGATCCTATCGCCGGATTCCGGATCAAATCCAGTGGTTTCAGTGTCGAGAACAATCTCACGCATCGCTTAGCCGCCTTTCGATATCTATCAGCACATCCTGCACAGCTGTACGTGCATGCTCAAGTGTGTCAGTTTCGATGACATAGTCTGACCGCGTCAGTTTTTCAGCAATCGGCATCTGCCGTAAAAGGATCTGTTTGAACTGATCCAAGCTCATCGTGTTACGCTCAAGCACCCGTTGTTGCTGTATTTCACGTGAAACATTCACACAAGCCACGGCATCCATCCCAGCCTCCGCGCCAGTTTCAAAAAGGAGAGGGATGTCAAACACGCAAATTTCCGTTGGGTGCGATTCGACAAAGCCCTGTCGGTCCTGCTGCACGAGGGGGTGTACGATCTCTTCGATTTTCTTGAAAGCTCCGGGGTCCAGGCTCAGGATCGCGCGCAAACTGGAGCGGTCTACACCCTGATCAGTCACTGCTTCGGGATAAAGCATGCGCATCGGTGCTATAGCTGGCCCATTTGTACTGTAAAGCCGATGCACGGCGGCGTCTGCATCCCACACAGCGCAACCCCTCTCGGCAAACATCTTGGCGGTCGTAGATTTTCCCATACCGATGGATCCGGTCAGGCCCAGCTTGAACCTCATTCCAGAACGGCGGCACGCGTAGAGACATCGACTTCGGGACGTTGACCGAACCAGCGTTCGAACCCAGGCACCGCCTGATGCAGCAACATACCAAGCCCGTCCACACAAATGCAGCCCTGTTCAGAAGCAACACGCAAAAGGCGAGTCTGAAGCGGAGTGTAAACAATATCTGTGACAAGAGTACCCGCACGCAAACCATCTAGCGGCACGCGCATCTCAGGTTTCCCTGTCATGCCAAGCGAGGTGCTATTCACCACAGTCACTGCGTCATCAAGCACATTGCCGGCTTGAACCCATTCGATCACCTGCACACGCTGGCCAAAATCCTCGTGCAGTTTGTCAGCACGGTTCCGCGTGCGATTGGTCAGCCGGATTTCAGGCACGCCGCTGTCCAACAGACTGGCAACCACTGCACGAGCCGCACCGCCGGCCCCCATAACCACGGCCGGGCCGGCAGTGGGATCCCAATCCGGTGCATTCTGACGCAGATTCTCTATAAAGCCGTAACCGTCTGTATTATCTGCATGAATTTTGCCGTCCTTGCGAAATATCAACGTATTGGCGGCGCCAATCAACGCAGCACGGTCCGTCACCAGATCTGCAAATTCCATGACCCTTTCCTTGTAGGGGATGGTAACATTTACCCCGACAAAGCCTAGTTTTGGCAGCATCCGCAGCGCGTTTTCGAGATCGTCATGCGCGATTTCCATCGGCACATAATGGCCCTTCAAACCATATTTGCGCAGCCAGTGCCCATGCAGACGGGGAGATTTAGAATGATGAATAGGCGCACCAATGACGCCGGCCAAGGGAATCCGGTCCTCGCTCATGAGGGGAGGGCTCCTTTTAAAGTCAGGTGGTTTAAAAGTTCCAGCAAGGGCAGGCCCAGGATTGTGAAGTGATCACCCTCGATACGGTTGAAAAGGCGCACGCCTTCCTCCTCCAACTTATACCCACCCACCGAGTGGCGGATGTTGTCCCAGTTACGATTGAGGTAATCCTCAAGATAAGAATCCGAGATGTCACGCATATGCAGACGGGCTATGCCAATATGGCGCCAGAGCGGGTTGCCATCCTCATAAAGAACTGCAGCAGATAACAGCATGTGTTTTGTGCCGCGCAACCGTTTTAGCTGCGCGCGGGCCTCTGACAGGTCCGCCGGCTTGCCAAGAATATCATTTTCAATGTTCAACACCTGATCACAGCCCAGAACCAGCGCACCAGGATTGCGGTCACTGACCTTGCGCGCCTTCATCTCGGCGAGCGTATCTGCCACATCTCTAGGTGATGCCCGTTCGAATGCCAAAGAGTTACGGATCGACGAAGAGTCGATCCGCGGAACAACGATTCGATGCTGAACACCAGCGGCGCGCAGCAAATCCGCCCTTACGGACGATCCAGAAGCGAGAATGATCTCCTGCAGCATGTGGATAAACCCGTAGACAACCCTGGTGGCGATACCTGAGTCTCTTCTGCGTAAAAAGCGATGCCAATGCAAGTCAGGGTATAAGCCGGCCAGTCCACGTCAAACTGGCGAAGTTTTGCGCCTATGGATAAGAACAAGTCAGCCCCGATGAAAGATGCTGATTTTTGAACTTCTGCGCAGAGTTATACACAGGCAAAAAATCCGAGTTCTGACGAAAAAAATATTTTGTTACAGATATTTACGTGTCCAAGATATGCGCGTCGCAAGAAGTTGTACCTCATTTCGCCCACAGTTGGCTCCGATGAGGATAACTTGGGTGTAAATGACTTATCCCACGCTAAATGCAACACTACTCACACCATCATCTCTTTTATCTTAATTCTATATTAAGGAAGGCTCTGGCACATCAGTGCACTCGGGATAGTCCAGGTTGACTCTTGCGATTAGCGCGGCTATTTCACCACCTCACCTTCGTCCGAAGGTATTTTCCCGAAGACAAAGACGTGACGGACAGCGCTGCTGATCCTGTAAGGAGTTTGCATGGACATCGAAAAACTTGATCTCGCCGATCTCAAGGCAAAAAGCCCCAAGGATCTGCTTGCGATGGCCGAAGAGCTTGAAATCGAGAATGCCTCGACCATGCGTAAGGGCGAGATGATGTTCCAGATCCTACGGGAACGCGCAGATGACGGCTGGCAGATCTTTGGCAATGGTGTGCTTGAGGTTCTGCAGGATGGCTTTGGGTTTCTGCGTTCTCCCGAGGCGAATTATCTCCCGGGCCCGGACGATATCTATGTCTCACCCGAGATGACGCGAAAGTTCTCATTGCGGACTGGTGACACCATTGAAGGTGAAATTCGCGCACCTGAAAATGAAGAGCGCTATTTTGCGCTGACCGATGTCGACCGGATCAACTTTGAGGACCCCGAAAAGGCGCGTCACAAGATTGCCTTTGACAACCTGACGCCGCTCTATCCCGATGAGCGCCTGAAGATGGAGATTGAGGATCCGACGATCAAAGATCGCTCTGCTCGGATCATTGACTTGGTGGCGCCAATCGGTAAGGGACAGCGCGGCCTGATTGTGGCGCCGCCGCGGACAGGTAAAACCGTCCTCTTGCAGAATATCGCAGCGAGTATCGAGCGGAACCACCCCGATGTTTATTTGATCGTTCTGCTGATCGATGAGCGGCCCGAAGAAGTGACAGACATGCAGCGTTCGGTTAAAGGCGAGGTCGTCTCCTCAACTTTTGACGAGCCGGCAACGCGTCACGTCGCTGTCTCAGAGATGGTCATTGAAAAGGCCAAGCGCCTTGTCGAACACAAACGAGATGTTGTGATCCTTCTGGATTCGATCACAAGACTTGGTAGGGCGTTCAACACGGTTGTGCCATCTTCGGGTAAAGTTCTGACTGGTGGCGTGGATGCGAACGCGCTGCAGCGGCCCAAGCGGTTTTTTGGCGCGGCACGGAACATTGAGGAGGGCGGATCGCTAACGATCATAGCCACAGCTTTGATTGATACCGGTTCCCGGATGGACGAAGTGATTTTCGAGGAATTCAAAGGCACCGGCAACTCTGAACTTGTTCTGGATCGCAAAGTTGCAGACAAGCGCGTGTTCCCCGCAATGGATATTCTCAAGTCGGGAACCCGCAAGGAAGAGTTGCTTGTCGACAAGGGCGATCTTCAGAAAACCTTTGTGCTGCGTCGGATCCTGAATCCGATGGGGACGACCGACGCGATCGAATTCCTTCTGTCGAAACTCAAGCAAACCAAAACGAATTCGGAATTCTTTGATTCAATGAACACCTGACCTGAAGGGGTAGGGGGCATGGACACGATTTACGCCCTTGCCACGGCACAGGGGAAATCTGGCGTTGCTGTAGTGCGTGTGTCAGGTCCACTTGCATGGCAGTCTGGTATCGCGCTGGCTGGTGTGTTGCCCGAACCACGGCGCGCCGGCCTGCGCCGGCTTGTTGATGCGGATGGTGGATACCTGGACGAAGCACTTGTGCTCTGTTTTGAGGAAAAGCACAGTTTTACCGGCGAGGCAGTGGTCGAATTCCAGCTACATGGAAGCATTGCAGTGGTTCGTTCCGTTTTGACCGCACTGAAGGTTCAAGCCGGCTTGAGGCCGGCGGAACCGGGGGAATTCACACGTCGTGCACTTGAGAATGGCAGGCTTGACCTTACTCAGGTGGAAGGCTTGGCAGATCTAATTGACTCTGAAACTGAATCTCAGCGTCGGCAGGCATTGAGGGTACTGTCTGGAGATCTGGGCCGGCGGGTGTCTGATTGGCGCCGCGACTTGATCAGGGCGGCCTCTTTGCTGGAGGCAGTCCTAGATTTCGCCGATGAAGACGTGCCTGTTGATGTGACTCCGGAAGTTCTTGAGCTTATTACCAATGTGCGTGCGGCACTTGAACTGGAACTGTCAGGCTTTGCCGGCGCAGAGAGGATACGCACTGGATTTGAAGTCGCCATTGTTGGCGCACCCAATGTTGGAAAATCCACTTTGCTTAATGCTCTGGCCGGCCGTGAGGCAGCGATTACCTCTGACGTTGCCGGCACCACGCGGGATGTCATCGAGGTTCGGATGGATATTGGCGGTCTGGCCGTTACGCTTTTGGATACTGCTGGGATACGGGAGACGCATGACCGTGTTGAGGCAATTGGAGTTTCCCGTGCCAGAGATCGCGCTGCAGCTGCTGACCTACGCGTATTTTTGGTGGAAGAGGGTTCAGAGCTTGATATGTCGCCCGAGGCGGATGACCTGATTCTTGAATCCAAGGGAGATTTACGGAATGATGGGAAGGGGATTTCCGGCGAAACTGGACAGGGGCTTGATGCCCTAATCTCCGATATTCAGGAGAGGCTTTCGAATAAAGCCGGGAGGGCAAGCTTGGTAACGCGGGAAAGACACAGGCAAGCTCTTGAAGAGGGCATTTTTTCGCTCAACGTCGCGCTGCCCGTGGTGGCGGAGGGCCCGGACAGGTATGATATCGCAGCTGAGGAAATTCGTGTTGCGATTCGTAGATTGAGCATGCTGATCGGGCATGTGGACGTTGAAAACCTTTTGGATGAGATTTTTTCGAGCTTTTGCCTAGGTAAGTGAGGAGTGTTTCACGTGAAACATCTGGACTTTGATGTGGTGGTTATTGGCGGTGGTCACGCCGGCTGTGAGGCTGCGCATGCTTCCGCCCGCATAGGCGCGCGCACTGCATTGGTAACGCTCAAAACGTCCGGTATCGGCGTTATGTCTTGCAACCCAGCAATTGGTGGCCTTGGAAAGGGACACCTCGTGCGCGAAATCGATGCGTTGGATGGCGTTATGGGGCGGGTTGCAGATAAGGCCGGCATCCAGTTTCGACTGCTAAATCGGAAAAAAGGCCCGGCAGTTCAGGGACCACGCGCCCAAGCCGACCGGAAAATCTATCGTACAGAAATGCTTGCGGAGACGGTTTCCTCCCCAAATCTTGACATTTTAGAGGGCGAAGTCGTCGATCTGATACTCGATGGAGATCGTGTCTGTGGCGTGTTGATGGAGGAAGGTCAGCGTCTTTTTGCTGGCTCTGTTGTTCTTACCACCGGAACGTTTCTTCGCGGTGTCATTCACATTGGCGACGTTTCGCGCCCTGGGGGCAGGATGGGCGATAAGCCCTCTGTTCGGCTGGCAGAGCGAATTGAGAGTTTTGAGCTTCGATTGGGGCGGCTGAAAACGGGCACGCCACCAAGGATTGATGGGCGAACGATTGACTGGGAGAATTTGCAATCTCAACCCGGGGATGATGATCCAGTTGTTTTCTCGTTTATGAATACGAAACCGTTTGCGCGGCAGATCTCGTGTGGCATCACTCACACAAATGAAGCCACGCACGAAATCATCCGGAATAATCTTTCAAAATCCGCGATGTATGGTGGACACATCGAAGGGGTAGGCCCGCGATATTGCCCATCCATCGAAGATAAGGTTGTGCGGTTTGCGGATAAACCCTCTCATCAGGTATTTCTTGAGCCTGAGGGTCTTGACGACACGACGGTATATCCAAATGGAATCTCGACATCTTTGCCCGCGGATGTGCAAGAAGCCTATGTCAGATCTATGGATGGTTTGAGCGAAGCTAAGATAGTTCAACCTGGTTACGCCATCGAATATGACTATGTAGATCCAAGGTCCCTTGACCTTCGCCTGAGTGTCAAAGGGTTGTCGGGTTTCTTTTTAGCGGGTCAGATCAATGGCACCACCGGCTATGAAGAAGCTGCGGCGCAGGGACTTGTTGCTGGCCTGAATGCGGCGCGTCATGCGATCGGGGAAGAGCCTGTTCTGTTCAGTCGCTCCGACAGCTATATCGGGGTGATGATCGATGACCTTACCTCGCGCGGTGTCACCGAGCCATATCGGATGTTCACCTCGCGCGCAGAGTTTCGGCTTTCGTTACGTGCAGACAACGCAGACCAGCGGTTAACCTCGAAGGGTATAGAAGTTGGTTGTGTTGGTGAAATGCGCCGTCATGCGTTCGAGAACAAGATGGAGCGGCTTGCCTCCGGACGGGCTTTGCTCGAATCTAAAAGTTATACGGGCAGTCAAATCAAGGGCATGGGACTGACCGTGAGCCAAGATGGTGTGCGTAGAACTGGGTTCCAGTTGCTGTCCTTTCCTGACATGTCGTTCTTGAAGCTTGAAACTATGGATCCGGACTTGGCTGAAATCCAGAGTGATGTTCAGTCTCAGCTCGAAAAAGATGCGCTTTACGCCAATTATATTGATAGGCAACAGCGAGACGTTGACGCATTGAAAAAAGATGAAGCGTTGCAGATACCGGGTGGTTTTGACTTCCTGCGCATCGAGGGTCTGTCTAACGAATTGAAAACAAAGCTTAATGCATCTCGGCCGGCAAACATCGCACAAGCAGGCAGAGTAGAGGGTATGACACCGGCAGCGCTGACGCTCATACTTGCAAAGCTACGTCAGGCGCAAAGGGTCAAGTCAGCATGAGGTCATCTGATGCTGCGGACGTACTGAAAAATGTTTCACGTGAAACAGGCGAGGCGCTGCAACATTTCGTAGCAATGCTGGAAAAATGGAATCCGAAGATAAATCTTGTGGCACGCAGTACACTCCAAGATGTGTGGAACCGCCACGTTCTGGATTCTCTCCAACTTTACGAGCTTTCGCCAAACCCGGCCGAACATTGGGTGGATATTGGTAGCGGGGGCGGATTTCCGGGGATCATCATAGCCATTCTGGCAGCAGAGCGAAATCCAGGGCAACAGGTAACGCTTGTAGAGAGTGACCAGCGGAAATCAACGTTTCTTCGTCAGGTGTTGCGAGAGACGGGAACATCCGCCAAGGTCCTCTCGGAGCGTATAGAAGCTGTGCCACCACTTCAGGCAAGGACGTTAAGTGCTCGTGCGCTTTCGGATCTAGGGTCTTTGTGCAGCTATGCACATAAACATCTTTCAGAAGGTGGAACAGCGCTATTTCCTAAAGGTGCACAGTGGAAAAAAGAACTTCTGGAAGCGCGTGCGGCATGGTCTTTCTCTCTGATTGAGCATAAAAGTCGAACAGATCCCCATTCGGTCATCCTGCAAATCGGAGAGCTTGATCATGTCTGATTCAACCCGCACTGTCGGCCCGAAAATCATAGCCATCGTTAATCAAAAAGGTGGTGTGGGAAAGACGACCACAACTATAAATTTGGGGGCCGCTCTTGTGGAAGAAGGGCTTAAAATACTTGTGGTCGATTTGGACCCCCAGGGGAATGCCTCTACAGGACTGGGAATTGTGCCGGATGATCGCGATTTCACCAGCTATGAGCTTCTTCTTGAAAATGTTGACCTTCATGATGTGATCCAGAAAACAGACACTCAAGATCTTTTTCTTATTCCCGCAACGACGGATCTCAGCTCCGCAGACATCGAGCTTTTTTCTAATGAAAAGCGTAGCTTTCTTCTTCACGATGCTCTGCGGCAGAAAGGGATGGACGATTTTGGATTTGACTACATTCTGATCGATTGCCCACCATCTCTGAGCCTTTTGACCGTTAATGCAATGGTCGCAGCGCATTCCGTTCTAGTACCGCTACAAAGTGAATTTTTCGCGCTTGAGGGACTATCTCAGCTCATGTTAACCATTCGGGAGGTCCGTCAGACAGCGAATCCTGATCTACGGATTGAGGGTGTGGTGCTTACTATGTACGACGCCCGCAACAATTTATCGCAGCAGGTCGAAGCGGATGCGCGCGCTAACTTGGGGGATCTGGTCTTCACCTCGATCATACCTAGGAATGTTCGGGTCAGCGAGGCGCCTTCCTTTGCGCTCCCTGTCCTTGCCTATGACAGCAGTTCAAAAGGTGCAGTGGCCTATCGAAGTCTGGCCCAAGAACTTCTCAAGAAAAATACAAAAATCGCTGCCTAAGCACAGGGGTCATAAATGTCCGAAAAAAGAGAACCTCGTCGTGGATTGGGCCGTGGCTTGTCTGCACTCATGGCGGATGTCGAACCGCGCTCGATCCAAGGCGATGCTTTTGCGGAAGCATCGCGTAGACCGGATCGCTTGATTCCGGTTGAGCGTATCGTTCCAAATCCCGATCAGCCAAGGCGCAGTTTTACAGAAGCACATCTGACAGAGCTTGCTAATTCGATTCGGACCAAGGGCGTGATTCAGCCTCTTATTGTGCGGCCAAAGCCCGGCGGCGAGGAAGGGTTGTACGAAATTGTTGCTGGCGAACGTCGTTGGCGCGCGGCGCAGATGGCACAGCTTCACGAAGTGCCGGTCCTGATTCGGGATTTCTCGGACACAGAGGTTTTGGAAGTCGCCATCATTGAAAACATTCAGCGTGCTGACCTGAATGCCATTGAAGAAGCGGCTGGCTATCGGCAGTTGATGACAAAGTTTGGGCACACCCAAGAAAAGATGGCCGAAGCTTTGGGTAAAAGCCGCAGTCACATTGCGAACCTGCTGCGCCTGCTGAACCTTCCTGAAGATGTTCAGACCCATGTCGTGCAAGGTACGCTGTCTGCTGGCCACGCCCGTGCATTGATTACCGCGCCGAACCCCTCGGCACTCGCATCCAGCATCGTAAAACGGGGATTGTCTGTTAGGGAAGCAGAAAAAATGTCCCGAGCAGCTTCAGAGGCCGCTGATCCAGATCGTCCGGCTCGTAGGCGATCCGAGGGCACTTTTGCTTTTGATAAAGACGCAGACACAAAATCCCTAGAAGGGGACTTGTCTGCCACACTTGGCATGTGTGTAACGATCAATCACAAGCCCGGGCATGAGGGCGGCTGCGTCACCGTAAGCTACGATACGTTGGAGCAGCTCGATGCGCTCTGCATGCTTTTGAGTTCAGGGCGCTAGGGCAGCAGCTCTGCAATCACTGAATTCAGTAAAAGGCGTCCCTGCCGGGTCGCCCCAATACGTTCATGTGTTTGCCACAACATGCCCATCTCCTGCAATTCCCGGCACGCGGACTCTGGCAGCGCGTCGGCTGATAATTGCCGGATGCGCGCAACATCTAGTCCTTCAATTACACGCAGACCCATCATCGTGTATTCACCAGCTTGCTCCGACGGTGACAAAGCTTCAGACTGACGATCTCCGGAACCTTCTGTAGCGGCATCGATCCACTTGCCCGGCGCTGACCACGCTTCTGTGGCATATTTTATCCCATCTACGGTTATCCGCCCATGTGCGCCTGGTCCCACGCCGGCGTAGTCACCATAATGCCAGTAGATCAGATTATGCCGGGATTCCGATCCGGGCGCAGCGTGGTTTGACACCTCATAGGCGGGCATTCCCGCCGCATCACACAACTCCTGAGTGACATCATACATGTCCGCAGCCAGGCCTTCCTCGGGCAGGCCTTTTAATCCGCCACGTTTTGCCCGATCCCCAAACGCAGTTCCCGGTTCAATGGTCAGCTGATACAGAGACAGATGATCCACGGCCATGCTGAGCGCTTCGCTGAGTTCAATCCGCCACTCTTGGAGTGACTGGTCCTGCCGCGCATAGATCAGATCAAAGCTCACCCGATCGAACACCGACCGCGCCACATCAAACGCCTTTTGCGCTTCGCCAACGTCATGCAGGCGGCCAAGCCGGCGCAGATCCTCGTTGCGCAGGGACTGAATCCCCATCGACACCCGGTTCACACCGGCATCGGCAAACCCTCGGAAGCGGCCGGCCTCAACCGACCTTGGATTGGCCTCCAGCGTGATCTCGACATCATTGGCCAGGGTCCAGGTCCGCCGCACGGCGTCCAGAACGGCAGCAACCGTTTCGGGCGCCATCAGGCTGGGCGTGCCCCCGCCAAAAAAGACCGAGTTCAGAACCCGCCCGGGCGTCAGCCGCCCGACACGTTCCACCTCGGACACCAGCGCGCGCGCCCAGCGGCCCTGATCCACCTGCGCCACCACATGCGAATTGAAGTCGCAATAGGGGCACTTGGCCTCGCAGAACGGCCAGTGGACATAAAGCCCGAACCCGCCGTTCCGCCAATCTTCGCTCAGGAGTTCAGTCAAAACATCCGGCCACAAATTTGGCAAAGGCGTCAGACCGGTGCGAAATCTTGTTCTTTTCCCAACGGTCCATCTCACCAAAGGTGACATCATAGCCTGCGGGCTGAAAAATCGGATCATAGCCGTGACCCTGCGCGCCACGCATCGGCCAGACAACCTGACCTTCCATCACGCCGGCAAACACTTCATCATGGCCATCGGGCCAGGCAAGCACCAGCGTACAGCAGAACCGCGCGGTATGCGGGGCAGGGGCGCCCTTGGCCTCCAGCAGGTCATGGGTCTTTTGCATCGCCATGACAAAATCGCGCCCCGATCCGGTTTCGGCCCAATCCGCCGTATAGACACCGGGCGCTTTGTCCAGCGCGTCGATCTCGATCCCGGAATCATCCGACAGAGCCGGCAGGCCGGTGGCCTGTGCTGCCGCGTGCGCCTTGATCCGCGCATTCTCGACAAATGTGGTGCCGGTTTCTTCGGGCTCGGGCAGCGACATCTCTGCCGCGCCCACAACCTCAACCCCGTAGGGTTTCAGCAGATCGGCCATCTCTTCCAGCTTACCGGCATTATGGGTCGCGATCAGCAGCGTCTTGCCGTCGAACTTCCGGGTCATGCCACGGCCTTCATCTGGGCCTCGACCAGCTCGGCCACCCCTTTTTCCGCCAGATCCAGCAGTTGCCCCATCTGGGCGCGCGAAAACACCGACCCCTCGGCGGACATCTGCAATTCGATCATCTGACCATCGCCGCGCAGGACAAAGTTGCCGTCCACGCCGGCTTCGCTGTCCTCGGGATAGTCCAGATCCAGCACCGGCTGACCGGCATAGATTCCGCAGCTGACCGCCGCGACTGGGGAGATCAGCGGATCGGTCACGATCTCACGCGCCTTGATCAACTTTTTCACGGCCAATTTCAGCGCAACCCAGCCCCCGGTGATGGACGCACAGCGTGTACCGCCATCTGCCTGGATCACATCGCAGTCGATGGTGATCTGCCGTTCACCCATGGCGACCCGGTCCACTCCGGCCCGCAGCGACCGCCCGATCAGACGTTGGATTTCGACCGTCCGGCCACCCTGTTTGCCCACGGCCGCCTCGCGCCGCATCCGGCTGGTGGTCGACCTTGGCAGCATGCCATATTCTGCGGTGACCCAGCCCAGGCCAGAGCCCTTGATGAAAGGTGGCACACGGTCTTCGATAGTCGCGGTGCACAGCACATGGGTGTCGCCCATGCGGATCAGGCAGGACCCTTCGGCATGTTTCGTGACGCCAGTCTCGATGGACACGCTGCGCATTTGGTCTAGTTTTCGTCCGGACGGTCGCATGGTATTTCCCCTATCGCTTTCATCGCGGGGATATAGGGCCATACCCCCCTTCCGCAACCGAAACCGCAATTGACCTATCCCTGTGGGGGCCTTTAATAGGGACGCACAATGGGCCAATTTTTATGAACGACGGCAGAACTATCTTTGATCAGATGAACGACCGCTCGCGCGAGGTGTTTCGTCGTGTGGTCGAGGGCTATCTTGACAGTGGCGAACCCGTCGGTTCGCGCAC
Source organism: Puniceibacterium antarcticum (assembly GCF_002760615.1). GTDB lineage: Bacteria > Pseudomonadota > Alphaproteobacteria > Rhodobacterales > Rhodobacteraceae > Puniceibacterium > Puniceibacterium antarcticum. The sequence continues at coordinate 119,907 of NZ_AWWI01000047.1, forward strand.
TCTGACCCGAACGCTCAGCGAAAAGGTCTCTGCCGCAACGATCAGAAACGTCATGCAGGATCTGGAATATCTAGGCCTTTTGAACAGCCCGCATGTCAGCGCCGGTCGCATCCCCACACAGTTGGGCCTGCGGATGTTTGTGGATGGATTGCTTGAGGTTCGGGATCTGGACAATTCCGACCGCGAAAAGCTCGATGCCACGCTCACAAACAACACCGATGATGTTGGAGGATTGCTGGACCGGATCGGATCTGCCCTGTCCGGCGTCACCCACGGCGCCTCTCTTGTCCTCACACCCAAGCACGAGGCACCGATCCGCCACATCGAATTCGTCAGCCTTGGCCATGACCGCTCTCTTGTGGTGCTGGTCTTTGCCGATGGTCACGTGGAAAATCGCCTGTTCAACCCGCCGCCGGGCCAGACCCCCAGCTCCATGCGCGAGGCGGCGAATTTCCTGAACTCGTTGATCGAGGGCAAGACGCTGTCGGAACTGCGCACCGTCATGGCGACCGAGATCGCGGCGCGGCGTCAGGAAATCGACAGCCTTGCCCATGACCTCGTGGAATCCGGCCTTGCCGTCTGGGCCGCCGAAGGCGACCGCTCCGAACGTTTGATTGTGCGGGGCCGCGCGAATCTTTTGGGTGGCGACAGCCAGAATGAAGAGCTGGACAAGATTCGCAGCCTGTTTGACGATCTTGAACGCAAGCGCGACATCGCTGAATTCCTTGAATTGACCGAGGATGGCGAAGGTGTGCGCATTTTTATCGGTTCAGAGAACAAACTTTTTTCACTTTCGGGTTCCTCTCTGGTGGTCTCTCCATATATGAACGCGGATCGTAAGATAATCGGCGCGGTGGGTGTCATCGGACCTACGCGCCTCAACTATGGACGTATCGTGCCGATCGTGGACTACACAGCTCAGCTGGTTGGCAAGCTGATCTCCGACCGGAGGTAAAGGATGACTATGGCAGACCCGAGAAATGACGATTTCCTCGACGACGTGGATGACGCCACCGCCGAGGAATATGCCCAAGACCTTGAAGAGATGGATGATGCCGCCGTGGAACTAGACTCCCTGCGCGCAGAGCGTGACGAGCTTAAGGACCGTTTCATGCGAGCTCTTGCTGACGCCGAGAACTCGCGTAAGCGGGCCGACAAGGATCGCCGCGAAGCCGAGAATTACGGCGGTTCCAAGCTCGCCCGAGATTTGCTGCCGGTTTATGACAACCTGCAGCGCGCTCTGGCGACCGCCAACGACGAGCAGAAACAGATTTCGGCGGCCCTGCTCGAAGGTGTGGAACTCACGCTGCGCGAGTTGACTTCCGTGTTCAAGAAACACGGCATGACGCCGATAACACCGCAGGTCGGCGACAAGTTCGACCCGCAGCAGCATCAGGCGATGTTCGAGGCACCCTTGCCCGGCACAAAGGCCGGCGAGATCATTCAGGTCTCGGCCGAGGGCTTCATGCTCTACGACCGCCTCCTGCGCCCCGCGCAGGTTGGTGTGAGCTCGATGCCCGCCAGCTGAGGTTTCCCGTGAAACAGTGAACGACAAAAGGGCGGGATCATTCCCGCCCTTTTTCTATGCTTCCGTGGGACCCGGATCAGGCGCGCAGCAGCCCCTTCAGATCATACAGCGCCTGCAACGCCTCCCTTGGTGTCATCTCGTCCGGCGACAGCGTTGCCAATCTGTCCTCCACATCCGAAGAGGCTGCTTTTGGTGCCGGCGCAGGCTCGCGTGCCATGACCGAGAACAGCGGCAGATCGTCGATCAGCGCCTTTGGCGACACCTTTTCGCGTTCGCCTTTTTCCAGCTGCTCCAGCACATGACGCGCGCGTTTGATCACCGATGCAGGCAGGCCGGCCAGTTGCGCCACCTGCACACCATAGGACCGGTCCGCTGCACCGGGCCGCACCTCATGCAGGAAAATCACCTCGCCGTCCCATTCCTTAACCGCCACCGTGGCATTGCTCACCCCCGGCAGTTTGCCGGCCAGCACCGTCAGCTCGTGATAATGCGTCGCGAACAGTCCGCGCACGCGGTTCACTTCGTGCAGATGCTCCAGCGTGGCCCAAGCGATGCTCAGCCCGTCATAGGTGGCCGTGCCGCGCCCGATCTCATCCAGAATGACCAGTGCGCGGTCATCGGCAAGGTTCAGAATGGCCGCCGTCTCGACCATCTCGACCATAAAGGTCGACCGCCCGCGCGCCAGATCATCCGACGCCCCGACGCGGCTGAAGATCTGACTGACCAGACCGATATGCGCCGAACTCGCCGGCACATAGCCGCCCATCTGCGCAAGCAGGGCGATCAGCGCGTTCTGGCGCAGATAGGTCGATTTACCCGCCATGTTCGGCCCGGTCAGCAGCTGCACCGCTGCCGCATCGCTCTCGGGCGACAGGTCGCAATCATTGGCGATGAACGGCGCGCCGCCCTGTGCGGCTAGCGCGCGTTCGACCACCGGATGCCGCCCACCTTCGATGTCAAAGGCGCGGCTTTCGTCCACAACTGGCCGGCACCAGTCCTGCGCCGCCGCCAGATCCGCCATGCCGCAGGCCAGATCAAATTCGGCCAGCGCCAGTGCGGTCAGAGAGATCTCGGCCGCCCGCTCAAGAATAGAGCCTTTAAGCCCGTCATAGAGCCGCTTTTCGATCTCAATCGCTTCGCCCCCGGCATTCAGGATTTTCGTCTCTATTTCGGACAATTCGACCGTGGTGAACCGAACCTGATTGGCAGTGGTCTGCCGGTGGATAAACGTCTCTGACAAAGGGGAAGAGAGCATCTTTTCCGCATGGGTCGCCGTTGTCTCGATAAAGTAGCCCAGCACATTGTTGTGCTTGATCTTGAGCCCAGACACCCCGGCCAGCGCCGCATATTCGGCCTGCATCCGAGCAATCACGCTGCGCCCCTCGTCCCGCAGGGTCCGTGCCTCGTCCAGCGCCGCATCGTAGCCTTCGGCGATGAACCCGCCATCGCGCACCAGCAAGGGCGGTTCTGCGTTCAGCGCATCCCCCAGCAGGGTCACAAGCGCGTGGTGCCCACCCAGATCCTTGCAGGCATGCGCCAGATGCTCTGGCAGATCCTCGCCATCCAGCCGGCCTGCAATCCGCTCCGCCTGTTCCAGCGCGATGCGCACCGCCACCAGATCCCGCGGTCCGCCACGATCCAGACCCAGCCGCGACAGGGCCCGGTCCAGATCCGGCACCCGTTTCAGCGACTCCCGCAGGAACAGAGACACATCCACGCTGGACAGACACCAGGCCACAGCCCCTTGCCGCGCCAGAACCACGCTCAGCTCACGCGACGGCGACGACAGCCGCCGCTCCAGCAACCGTGCACCGCCCGAAGTCACGGTGCGGTCAATCACCGACAGCAGCGATCCGGCCCGCCCGCCATTCAGCGCATGGGTCAGCTCCAGATTGCGCCGGGTTGCGGCGTCGATCTGCATCAGCCGCGTTACCTGATCCTGACGCGGTGGCTGCAGCAGCGGCAGCTTTCCCTTTTGCGTGATGTCCAGATAGTCGACCAGCGCGCCCATGGCCGACACTTCGACCCGTTCGAACCGCCCAAAGGCATCCAGCGAGGCAACCCCGAACAGCCCGCACAACCGCGCCTCTGATCCGGTGGAATCGAACGACGCCCGGCCCAGCACCGTCGGCAGGATGCCCAGATCCCCCAGCACCTCGCGCAGGATCTCGTCCACCGCATCCGACACCAGCACCTCGGAGGGGGCCAGCCGCGCCAGTTCGGCCCCGATGCGGGCCTGTGACAGGGACATCACGTGAAACACGCCGGTCGAGATATCGCACCAGGACAGCGCCCATGCGTCTCTGACATTGCTCAAAGCGGCCAGATAATTGTGCCGGCGCGCCTCAAGCAGCGACTCCTCGGTCAGGGTGCCGGGTGTGACCAGCCGCACCACATCGCGCTTGACCACCGACTTGCCGCCGCGCTTCTTGGCCTCTGCCGGGCTTTCCATCTGTTCGCAGACGGCGACGCGGAACCCCTTGCGGATCAGCGTCAGCAGATAGCCCTCGGCGGAATGCACCGGCACGCCGCACATCGGGATGTCATCGCCGTCATGTTTGCCGCGTTTGGTCAGTGCGATGTCCAGCGCGGCAGACGCGGCCACGGCATCGTCAAAGAACATCTCGTAAAAATCGCCCATCCGGTAGAACAACAGCGCGTCTTTGTACTGCGCCTTGATCTCCTGATACTGCGCCATCATTGGCGTGACTGCGTTCATGGGGCCCCCGTTCATTCTGGGGCAACCCTATCAAATCCCGTGCAGCACGCGAAAGGCGAAAACCGAAGTTGAGCGATAGGCCCCGCTGGGCTAGAACTGTCAGACCGCTACGGGAGGAGCGCCCCATATGTCGAACCAGAAATACACACGCGAAGAGGCTCTGGCCTTTCACCTCGACCCCACTCCGGGCAAGTGGGAGGTGACGGCGACCGTCCCCATGACCACGCAGCGCGACCTGTCGCTGGCCTATTCCCCCGGCGTGGCCGTGCCCTGCCTTGAGATCGCGGCGAACCCCGAACTGGCCTATGACTACACCAACAAGGGCAACCTCGTGGCGGTCATCTCGAACGGCACCGCCGTTCTGGGTCTGGGCAATTTGGGCGCATTAGGGTCGAAACCGGTGATGGAGGGCAAGTCGGTCCTGTTCAAACGCTTCGCCGATGTGAACTCGATCGACATCGAACTCGACACCGAAGACCCTGAGGAATTCATCAAGGCCGTGCGCCTGATGGGGCCGACATTCGGCGGCATCAACCTCGAAGACATCAAGGCGCCCGAGTGTTTCATCATCGAACAGACGCTCAAAGAGCAGATGGACATCCCGGTCTTTCACGACGACCAGCACGGCACTGCCGTGATCTGTGCCGCCGGCCTGATCAACGCGCTGCACCTGTCGGGGAAAAAGATCGGCGAGGTCAAGATCGTCCTCAACGGGGCAGGGGCCGCTGGCATCGCCTGCCTTGAACTGCTCAAGGCGATGGGCGCGAAACACGACAATTGCATCATGTGCGACACCAAGGGCGTGATCTATCAGGGTCGCACCGAGGGCATGAACCAGTGGAAATCGGCCCATGCCGCCATGACCGACGCGCGCAGCCTGACCGACGCGATGAAGGATTGCGACGTCTTCCTTGGTGTCTCGGCCAAGGGCGCGGTGACGCCAGAAATGGTGCAATCCATGGCGCCAAACCCGGTGATCTTTGCCATGGCGAACCCCGACCCCGAAATCACCCCGGAAGAGGCCCACGCCGTGCGCGAGGATGCCATCGTCGCCACCGGGCGCAGCGACTACCCCAATCAGGTGAACAACGTCCTCGGCTTTCCCTACCTGTTTCGCGGCGCGCTCGACATCCACGCCCGCGCGATCAATGACGAAATGAAGATCGCCTGCGCCGAAGCGCTCGCCGCGCTCGCACGCGAAGACGTGCCGGACGAGGTTGCGCTGGCCTATGGCAAGACCCTGAGCTTTGGGCGCGACTACATCATCCCGACGCCGTTCGACCCGCGCCTGATCCACCGCATCCCGACCGCAGTGGCCCGGGCCGGCATGGACACCGGCGTCGCCCGCCGTCCGATCATTGATATGGAGGCGTACGAGCTTTCCCTGAAATCCCGCATGGACCCGACGGCCAGTATCCTGCGCGGCATCAACACCCGTGCCCGCAAGGCGCAGGCCCGCATGATCTTTGCCGAAGGCGACGATCCCCGCGTGCTGCGCGCGGCGGTGATGTATCAGCGCGCGGGTCTGGGTCATGCGCTGATCGTGGGCCGCGCGGCGGATGTAAAGGCCCGGCTGGACGAGGCCGGCATGAGCGATGCCGTGGACGAGCTGGAGGTGGTCAATGCCGCAAACACCCCACATCTTGAGGTTTATAAGGCGTTCCTCTACAACAGGCTGCAGCGCAAGGGCTTTGACAGCACCGATATCCACCGTCTGGCCACCCGCGACCGGCACGTCTTTGCCGCGCTGATGCTGGCCCATGGCCATGGGGACGGGCTGATCACCGGCGCGACGCGCAAATCGGCCCATGTGATGGAGCTGATCAACCACGTCTTTGACGCCGATGCCCAGCACGGCGCGGCCGGCGTGACCGCGCTGCTGCACAAGGGCAAGATCGTGCTGATTTCCGACACGCTGGTGCACGAATGGCCGGACGAGGATGATCTGGCTGATATCGCGATCCGCGCCGCCGGCGTCGCGCGGCATCTGGGGCTTGAGCCGCGCGTGGCCTTTGTCTCTTTCTCGACCTTTGGCTATCCGGTGTCGGAACGGGCGGAAAAAATGCACCGTGCGCCGCATGTGCTGGACGCGCGCGGCGTGGATTTCGAATACGAGGGCGAGATGACGGTGGATGTGGCGTTGAACGCCCATGCACAAGAGGCCTATCCGTTCCAGCGCCTGACCGGGCCGGCCAATATCCTTGTCGTGCCGGCGCGACATTCGGCCTCGATCTCGGTCAAGCTGATGCAGGAATTGGCAGGGGCGACGGTGATCGGGCCGATTTTGGCAGGCGTGGATCAGTCGATCCAGATCTGTTCGACCAATGCCACGGCAAATGATATCCTGAATATGGCGGTTCTGGCCGCCTGCAAGGTCGGCTGATCGGGTCTGGGGTCGCAGTGGGGGGCCAGCCCCCCACCCCCCCCGGCGTATTTTTAAAGAGAAGAAGGGTAAGAGGTCATGGCGGTTTACAATCTTGGGTCGATCAATGCCGATCTGGTCTATCGTGTGCCGCATCTGCCCACGGCGGGCGAGACGCTGGCCTCGGTGTCCTATACGCGCGGGCTGGGTGGCAAGGGGGCGAACATGTCCGTCGCCGCTGCGCGCGCTGCGGCCCGGGTCGTGCATATCGGCGCTGTCGGGGCGGATGGTGCCTGGGCGGTGGAACGTCTGCTGGAATATGGTGTCGACACGCGCGCGATCTCGGTCGTGGCCGAGCCGACGGGGCATGCGATCATTGCGGTGGATGATGCGGGCGAGAACCTGATCCTGCTTTATCCCGGGGCCAATCAGGCCATACCCGAGGCAGATATCCTCAGCGCGCTGAACGGGGCCGGCCCCGAAGATACGTTTCTGCTGCAGAACGAGACCAATGCAGGCCGTTTTGCCGCCTGCACCGCCTCTGCGCTTGGGTTGCGCGTGGCCTATGCAGCGGCTCCGTTCGAGGCGGACGCGGTTGCGGCGGTGATGCCGCTGCTGGATCTGCTGGTGGTGAACGCGGTCGAGGCGGCGCAGCTGGAACAGGCGACGGGACTCGGCCCCAGTGATCTGCCGGTGCGCGATGTGGTTGTGACCCTCGGGGCCGACGGCTGCCGCTGGTACAACACCGATACCGGCGAGGCGCAGCATTTTGCCGCCATTCCGGTCACCGCGGTGGATACGACCGGGGCCGGGGACACCTTTACCGGCTATCTGGTGGCCGGGCTGGACCGGGGCATGCCCATGGCGCAGGCGATCACATTGGCGCAGAGGGCGGCGGCGATCATGGTCACCCGGGCGGGGGCTGCGGACGTCATCCCCGACCTCAAGGATCTGGAAGACGCCCGGTTTTCCTAAATAGCCTGATCGTGTCTGTCAGGGGCGGCAGGGTCAGCCCTGAACAAAGGGCGCATCATCGCCCCAGAGTGCCTTGACCCGCGCGTCACGACCACAGCCTTCGCGGTAGCGGTGATAGGCATCCGTCTGGTCGATATAGCCGAACCGGGTCAGGATCTTGTTCGTGCCCTTGTAGTAATCCTGATGGTAGTCTTCGGCCTTGTAGAACTGTGTGGCGTCCAGAACCGGGGTCACGATCTTTTGGCCCAGAGCCTGTTGCGCCTGGGCCCTGGCCTGCTCTGCAGCCGCCTTTTGCCCCGGATCAGAGACGAATATGGCGGTGCGATAGCTGTCGCCCCGGTCACAGAACTGCCCGCCCGCATCCGTGGGATCAACGGATCGGAAGAAGGTCGCATAAAGCTGATCCAGTGAAACCTGCGCCGGGTCAAAGGTGATCCTGGCCGCCTCGTAATGGCCGGTGCCCCCTCGTGTGACCTGTTTGTAGGTTGGATCCTTGAGCGTGCCGCCTGTATAGCCGGATACGACTTCAGACACACCTTTGACCTTTTCAAAGTCAGCTTCTACACACCAGAAGCACCCACCGGCGACAACAATCTCTGCCGCGCGCAGAGCCTGCGACTGGACTGAAATCCCAAGCGTGACGATCAGCGCAAGCAACGCGGGCTTTAACAGTTTTACATGAAACATTGTGTCCTCCTTGGATGTCCTTATCGCATCACATCGGTCAAGAGTCGGGCAACGTCTGACTGGCGTTGTCACGCAGAGGTGAGAGCTGTTTCAAACTTGATCCTCGGGGTCGCTGGCGCTCGATCATCGCTTAGCCAAACACTGAGGTGCGGAAAATTGGTCGCAATTTTAATATGATAAAATGTTCAGGAACATCACTGACGGCCCGCTGAAGTTCTCGCCGTGGATGCAGCAACACCTGTGGTGACAGAAAATTCACATGGAAAGGTGCTGGCCATAATGACACTAGGTTGATAGATTTTCGGTAAGCGACAACGCTGCCCCGTGGCTTAATGGGCTGCCTGTTCCAGGGTAGGTTTGCGAAGTTCACGCAAGCGCCGGGGTTCTATGTCTACGACCAGTTCTATGCCTATGCCTGCGTATGGCAGCTTTCAATTGATCGAAGCCGTTGTCGAACGGCTTGATGGTGCGCCGGTGGGTGAGCCTCGTCGCTGGTCCGATGAGTTCAAGGCGCAGGCTGTCTCCGGGGCTATGGCACCGGACATCAATGTTTCGGCTCTGGCGCGTCGATTGGGGATTTCGCCTGGGCAATTATTTGGCTGGCGCAGGGCATTTCTCAAAACCCAGGATGAGTCTACGTCGGCGCTTCCTTCACCGCAGGCGCTGATGGAGATCGTGATCGGGGATGCCATCATTCGTGTTGGGCAGGATATCGCGGAAGCCGATCTGCGTGGGATTATCCGTGCCGTGCGCACAGCATGATCCCGTCTGGCGTGAAGGTGTTTCTGGCCAGCCACCCTGTCGACTTGCGAAAAGGACCGGACAGCTTGCTTGCGCTGGTTCGCGATGCGGGGAGCGACCCGTTCAGCGGGGCACTTTATGTCTTCCGCGCGAAACGTGCGGATCGGATCAAGATCGTTCTCCTCTCGGGATTTGTTTTACAATGCCCTGCCCAGCAGCGGGTGGGACGGTAGCGGCGTCTGCCTCTATGCGAAGCGTCTGGAAAAGTCGGGGTTCTGCTGGCCGCGGATTGGCCATGCCCGGGTTCAGCTGAACACTGTCCAGCTGATGGCGCTGGTGGATGGTCTGGATTGGAAACGGGTGAGGCCGGTCACCGTTCGGCGCCCCGAAACTGTCGGCTAGAGGATGTCGCGTTCAATCGGGTTTGTATCCTGCGGCGATGAAGTAGTTGAGGCATTCG